>JARUHP010000025.1 GCA_030005635.1 Deltaproteobacteria bacterium IMCC39146 | reverse complement strand
GATCAACCGTCGCAAAGAGGTTCCGCTTCCTGACAGTGTTCTGGAATTAACCCGTTTAAAAAACCGCTGAAAACCAGTTGGGCACGGAGCATTTCGTCTGTTGACAACTGTCAGCCATATCAGGGATAAAGGGGATGTTCTTATAATTCTAAGATCGTTGCCCTATCCCCTTCATCCCCTTCATTCCTGTAATTTATTCTCGTCCTTACCTGGTGTATAGGTTTGCGACGGCCTTTTCAAAAGCATCGACAACAACAGGCACGTCTTCAGCATTAATATCATGATGCGTCACCAGTCGCAGTTGCCCGTACCCGCCAACCAAAATGCCTCGTTCCTTCAAAGCCTCGATAAGCCGAGGCTGCTTCTCAAGATCAGACGTCACGAAAACCATGTTGGTTTCAACTGTCTCCAGCTCAACATCCAACTCCTCAATCGCCGAGAGTCCCTCGGCAAGAGCCCTGGCGTTCTGATGATCTTCAGCAAGGCGTACAACATGGTGCTTCAGGGCATAAATGCCCGCAGCTGCCAGAATCCCGGCCTGACGCATTCCGCCACCGGCCATCTTGCGCCAACGGTGCGCTCGTTCAATCAGTTCATACGATCCAACCAGTACTGAACCAACAGGCGTACCGAGCCCCTTCGAGAGGCAGAAGGAGACAGAATCGTAATGACGGGTAATCTCAGAGATAGGTACCTTCTGCTTAACGGCGGCATTGAAGACACGTGCACCATCAAGGTGCAGCTTTAAACCCTTTTCACGGGCAAAAATAGACGCTTCAGCTTGATAATCAAGTGGCAGCACCTTACCTGACTGGGTATTCTCCAAACAGAGCAAGCGCGTGATGGCAAAGTGGCTATCATCGGGTTTGATCATCTTAGCGATCTTATGCAGATCAAGCCTGCCATCCACCTCGAAATCAATGGGCTGAGGCTGCACTCCGCCAAACACCGCCGCACCGCCACCTTCGTAACGATAGCAATGGGCCTGCTGGCCGGCAATAAATTCTTCACCACGCTGACAGTGCGAGAGGATCGCCAGTAAATTACTCTGGGTCCCCGTTGGCACAAACAGGCCAGCTTCCTTGCCAGAAATCTCCGCAGCCAGCTCCTGCAGCCGGTTGACCGTCGGATCCTCACCGTAGACGTCGTCGCCAACTTCGGCATTGAGCATAGCCTGCCGCATGGTCTCGGTTGGCTTGGTCACCGTATCACTACGTAAATCAATTATTTTCATACTGAGCTCCCTAATCAGATTCAATGCAGGTGCAAGATAACATAATGGAAAGGCAAGTTATAAGATTTTGGATGCCATACCCCCTACCGAGCCTCCAGCCTCCAGCCTCCAGCATCCAGCCTCCAGCCTCCAGCATCCAGCATCCAGCATCCAGCATCCAGCATCCAGCATCCAGCATCCAGCATCCAGCATCCAACCTTCAGCATCCGCCCTTCTGGTTGACACAATCGTGCCAAAAGTGGCACAATCCTGTACCGATTCGTCAGACTAAGGAGCATTATGGATCCGATCATAACCGTCAAGGAAAACTGTCGCAAATGCTACGCCTGCGTCCGCAATTGCCCGGTTAAAGCGATCCGCGTCGACCAGAACTACGCCGAAGTCATCAGCGATCGCTGCATAGGTTGCGGCAACTGCGTGAAAATCTGCTCGCAGAAAGCCAAAGTCATCGCCGACCATATCGGGGAGTGCAGAAAACTCCTGGAAGGCGAGAATAAACCGATCGCCATCCTTGGCTGTTCGCACCCGGCATTCTTCAACGACGTCAACACAGGCCAACTGGTTACAGGTCTGCGCCGACTTGGCTTTTCCGAAGTCCATGAGGGCGCTGCCGGCATCGATCTGCTGCGTGACAGTTACCGTAGCAAGGTCGAGAAGAACCCCGGCTTTCCCCTGATAACCACACACTGCCCGACAATCGTTGACCTGATCGAACGTCACTACCCGCAACTTTTGAAGAACCTGATTGGCATTGTTTCGCCAATGGTAGCAATCGGACGTTTTATCAAAAGCCGCACGACCAAAGAGACCCCCATCGTCTACATCAGCTCCTGTATCGCGGGTAAGTTCGAGATTACAGCCGAAGAGTGCCAAGGCGCTATCGACTGTGTCATCTCCTACCAGGAACTCAGCCAAATGCTTCAGGGGCGCAATCTCAACCTGAAACGTCTTGGCGAGATGGCCCTCGATGGAATCGAACCCAAACGAGGCCATCTCTTTGCCATTTCCGGTGGACCGTTCAAATCATTCGACATCTCAAGTGAAGTCACCAACAAGGACTATGTTGAGACCGAAGGTGAAGAGAACACCATGGAGGTGATCAAGGATCTTGCTGCCAGCAGGATCTCGCCCAGGGTTGTCGATATCCGCTTCTGCAACGGCGGCTGCATTGGCGGTCCCGGCAAGAACAACCGCCTGACAACATTCTCCAAGCGGAACCTTATTATCGATCAACACCTCAACAAAAACCTGTACTACAAAACCAAATCGGTCTATCTGGCGGACATACCCTTGCCTGATTTTTCCAGGACTTTCTCCAATAAACATGAACGACAAAAAACCCCAAGCAGTGAACGCTTACGTCATATCCTTCAGTCAACCGACAAGTATGACACCAAGGACGAGCTGAATTGCGGCGCCTGCGGTTACTCAACATGCCGCGAGCATGCAGTAGCCGTTTATCGCGAACTCGCCGAGGGGAACATGTGTCTCCCCTACTCGATTAAACGTCTCGAAGCGGACCACATCAAGCTCACTCAGAAGTACGAGCTCGCTAAACACGCCCTCAATCAGGAATTCGGCGACACAATGATTGTCGGCAACGACCAGCGAACCAGAGAGGTTATCAAGCTGATTCACCAGGTCGGCCCGACACCGACGACAGTTTTGATTCGTGGTGAAAGTGGAACAGGGAAAGAGCTCACCGCACGCGCCATACATGCCCAGAGCAAGCGAGCCGACAAACCCCTGGTGACTGTTAACTGTACGACCCTGACAGACAGCCTCTTGGAAAGCGAACTTTTCGGCCACAAAAAAGGCGCATTTACGGGCGCAATTGCTGAAAAAAGAGGTCTTTTTGAATCAGCGGATGGCGGCACCATCTTCCTGGATGAGGTCGGCGACATCACCCCTAAACTTCAGGCGGAACTCCTGCGCGTACTCGACATCGGCGAGATCAGGCCAGTTGGTAGCAATACCGCAGCCAAGGTCGACGTTCGTCTGATTGCTGCAACGAATCGAAACCTTGAGCAGGGTGTCGCTGAAGGCTGGTTCCGTGAAGACCTCTTCTATCGACTGAACGTCTTCACCATTACCATGCCACCGTTACGTAACCGCCTCGACTCTCTCGACGAACTGCTACAAACCTTTATTGCCAAGGCCAGCACACGCGTCAACAAAACATTGGTCGGCATCGAAGACCGTGCAATTTACGCCATGAGTCAGTACCATTGGCCGGGCAATATCCGTGAGCTGCAAAACATTATCGAGCGGGCAGCAGTTCTGACTCACGATGAGGTCATCAGGCTTGAGAACCTGCCTGTGATTTTTGGAGAGCTGGTCTTTCAGTCGCCTGACGAGACCAGCCAGGACAGCCTGCGTAGCCAGCGTCAAAAGCATGTAAACCAGGTTGAAAGAAACCTTTTGACGCGATACTTGCGCGAAACAGATGGCAACACCTCGGCCGCAGCCCGCCTTGCCGGAATCCCACGAAGAACCTTCTACAGGATGCTCAGCCGCAATGGACTCAACGGGTCCGACTTCAAGTCATCATAAAAATGAGAACCTTCTAAGACAAAATTTGTCATATTTAAAAATTCAACTGTGCCATTTTCGGCACAGCGAAATGGAGCAGTATTGTGGCGTTTTCCCCACAGGAGTAAAACGTCTGTGCCACATTCGGCACAATGCTTCCACATGGCACAGCCTTACGATATTTTAACTAGACCCAGCAAAGCCGTTAGAAACGGTACTTTACAATATTCGTCAAGAATCATAGATTGTTGGCATAGTAGTTGCTGATCATAACAAACAACTGTCTAGGGACATCAGTTTCCATCCTTAAAAGGATTCCTGTTCCCTTGTTTACGCCGCCACGGGACCTCTCTCCCCCGGGCGGCGTTTTTTTTATCTATCAAGGCCGACCCACCTTATATCTCAAAAAGAGAAGGAGCCGTTCCCCTTTGAGAGACAACCAGAGCTCTTCTTGACTTTTTAGTTCGCCAAAAGATCGATCGTCAGCTATCATAATGCTACACCACTCCTCTAACACAGATAACAAATGCCACGCACAGCAAAATCAAAAATAGGTGTCACCACCCTGGAGGACATCAGCGCGCTGATCCTGCAGTCGCATGACCTCGACGAGACCCTACGGAACATTGTCAATCTCGTTGCGCGACGCATGCATACAGACGTCTGTTCGATCTACCTCCTTGACGAAGACAATGAAACCCTGCGCTTGCAGGCATCGAAAGGTCTTTCACGCAAAGCTGTCGGTAAAGTTACCCTGCGAATTGGCGAAGGCCTGACCGGCATGGCCGCTCAAAAGCGCCATGCAATAGCCATAGAAGAACCTCAAGATCACCCCAGCTATCGTTACTTCAAAGAAACTGGTGAAGAGAAATTTCACTCATTTCTTGGCATCCCACTTTTCGATCGCAACAACCCTCTCGGAGTTATCGTTTTACAGACCAAAACCTCACGGCAGTTCAGCAAAGAAGAAATAAGCGCACTCTCGACAATCGCTTTCCAGATTACCTCTATTGTCGTCAACGCCCGCTTGCTTGACTCAATCCGCCAGCACCAGGAAGAAAGCCAGCGCGTCAGTGAAGCACTCGCCATGGCGCAACAGACCATCACGGACGTTGAGCAAGCAGCAGAAGACTCCCACCAGAATACGCTTTCTGGTGTTGTCGCCTACCCTGGCGTTGCAATCGGTCCGGCGGCGATCCTCGAGGAACGTCTCGGCTTTGCCGACATCCTGCACGAGGAGCAGATCGACATTGCAAACGAGTTAAAAAAACTCGAAAGCGCCCTTGAGAAGACCTGCATCCAGACCATCTTCCTGGAAAAACGCGTCGCTGAGCGGCTCAGTGAAAACGACGCAGCGATCTTCCATACACATCTGATGATTCTCGAAGATCGCAGTTTTATCAGGAAGCTTCAAAAGCAGATATCAAACGGACACAGCGCCGCATATGCTCTTGAAAAAACTGTTGCTGACTACATCGAGGTCTTCCACAATATGGAAGACCCGTATCTCCGTGAACGCGCAGCTGACATGGAAGATATCGGTCGACGCATTCTTGCTAATCTGATCGGAGAAGGCACTGGTCAGGTTTTACACCTGAAGCACCCGAGCATTCTGGTTGCCAGGCAAATCCTGCCTTCCGACATGGCCACTCTCGACAACGAGCAGATCCTCGCCATCATCACCGAAGTCGGAGAGAAGAACGCTCACGCCATAATCATGGCGAAATCAATGGGGATCCCCGCCATTGTCGCGGTACGTGGTGCCCTCAAGAACATTGCCCCCGAAGACAGCCTGATCGTCGATGCCAATACCGGCCGGATTTACATCAACCCCCTCGAGACGATTAAAGACGAGTACCAGCGGCTTCAAGTTGACCAGACCCGTGAGCTCTGCCGACTTGAACAGTATCGTGACGAACCGGCAATGACTGCTGACGGACAGCGCATTACCCTGCGCGCCAACATCGGCTTGATCAGCGACATTAATGTTGCCAAGCGCTTCGGTGCCGAGGGTGTCGGTCTCTATCGCACAGAATTCCCCTACATGGCCCGCGGTGACTTTCCTAGCAGAGAGGATCAGTACGAGCTTTACAGCCGCGTGGTCAAAGCCTTTGCCGGCGAGACGGTCACCATCCGGACTCTGGATATCGGGGGAGACAAAGGCCTCCCCTACTTCAGCCCACCCAAGGAGGACAACCCCTTCATGGGCTGGCGCTCGGTTCGTGTCTCTCTCGACAACCGGGACATTTTCCAAACCCAGATCGAAGCGATTCTTATGGCCGGGTGCCACGGCCAGGTCAAACTGCTATTCCCGATGATTTCGAGTATGGACGAAACGATTGCATGCCTTGAAGTGGTCGAGGAAGCCCGGGCCAACCTGACGAAAGAAGGTATTGAGTTTTCCGACAATGTTCCTGTCGGCGTCATGATCGAAGTTCCTGCAGCCGTAATTCTTGTCCCTCGGCTTGCCAACAAAGTAGACTTCTTTGCCCTCGGCACCAATGATCTTGTTCAATACCTGCTGGCGACCGATCGCAACAACCCACTGGTCAGCAAGTATTATGACCCGCTCCATCCTGCCATTTTACAAGTTCTCCATGAAGTCACCGACACAGCTTTGTCTATGGGAAAAGGCGTCAGCCTCTGTGGTGAGATGGCAAACGATCCGCTGACCCTTTTGCTTCTGATCGGTATGGGGCTACGTGAATTTTCCATGCCCGCACCTTTCATTCCACGCACCAAAGCCTTTCTCAAAGGGGTTTCACTGGAGACCGCCTGCAAGCGATACACGGAGATTCGCCGCATGGACAGCAGCACAGAGATTCGTGCGCACTTGGCTAAGATTCTTGAGGATATTGAGTTAGGGTATTAGCTGGGGGCTGGGGCTGGGCATTAAGATATCTTCGAAGTCGTGGCCAACAGATTTTAGTTCTGTTGGCTTATTTGCTTTTAGCATTACAAAGCTGGAGGGATGTCACCCGCCGGCTTTGTTTTGATATTTCTAAAGCTCCCAGGTGTCAAAAAAACAGGGCAACAGATATAAGAACCCGTTGCCCTAAAAAACCTTCTCTCTAAAAAGCCTACTTCAAAGCCTGAATCTTTCCCAGACTCTCCTGAAGTACGCCAATCTTCTCCTCAGCATCCTTCAATTTACCGCGATCCTTCTCCAGGACATGAGCGGGAGCATTAGCAACGAACTTTTCATTGGCAAGCTTCTTGGTAAAGAGGTCAACATCTTTTTGCACTTTAGCGATCTCTTTCTGTAGTCGTTTCTCTTCTTCGGCAATATCCACCAGCCCAGCTAAAGGAAGTGAGATTTCAACCTCTCCAGCAACCTGGGTCGCTGACTGCTCAGGCCGATCAAGGTTCTGTCCAATGGTCAGCTCCCCAACCTTGCCGAGAACGCGGATGGCCGAGGCGCCTTCCTCAAGGATTTTGCATGCCTCTTCTGACTTGCAGTCGAGCAGTGCAGTGACCTGCTTGCCGGGAGGCACGTCCATCTCGCCACGGATGTTACGGATGGCACGGATAACCTCCATAACCAATTCCATGCGCTCGGCGCCAACACTATCGGTCGGCAAACCGCGACCATCAGGGTAGTCGGCCTGCATGATCGATTCGCAGGGACGCTGCCCGGGTAGCACCTGCCAGATCTCTTCGGTGATAAACGGCATGATTGGATGTAACAGACGCAACAGTTGCTCAAGAACCGTAAAGAGAACGCTCTGCACGCGTAACTTGGCTTCAGGATCATCACCGTAGAGATCATCCTTGGCCATCTCGATGTACCAGTCACAGAAGTTGTGCCAGGTAAATGCGTAGAGTGTGCTGGCAGCTTCATTGAACTTGTATTCATCAAGCGCACTGTTGGTCTGACGACTCGCCTCTTCCAGTCGCGTCAGGATCCAACGGTCAGCATCAGAAAGTTCATGGGCGTTCAGGTCAATGCCGGAGGGACCAAAGCCTTCCAGGTTCATCAAGGTAAAGCGACTGGCATTCCAGAGTTTGTTACAGAAGTTGCGATAACCACCGATACGATCGGTGGAGAGTTTGACGTCACGCCCCATAGCCGCAAACGAGGTCAGGGTGAAGCGGAAGGCATCGGCACCATACTCATCAACAATATGCAAGGGATCGATAACGTTGCCCTTACTCTTGCTCATCTTCTGACCCTGGGCATCACGCACCAAGGCGTGGATATAAACATCCTTGAAGGGGACCTGATCCATAAACTTGTGGCCCATCATCATCATGCGAGCAACCCAGAAGAACAGGATATCAAAACCAGTAACCAGGCAGGAGGTCGGATAAAACTTTTTGAGCGTCTCGGTCTGCTCCGGCCAACCCATGGTCGAGAAAGGCCAGAGGGCAGAAGAGAACCAGGTATCCAGAACATCTGTATCCTGACGGATATCGGTACTGCCGCAATGAGTACAGGCCGTCGCATCTTCGCGGGTAACGGTCAAGCCTTCGCAGGCATTACAGTACCAGACCGGGATACGGTGACCCCACCAGATCTGGCGACTGATACACCAATCCTGCAGGTTGAACATCCACTCGAAATAGGTTTTCTCCCATTGCTGTGGAATAATCCGGGTATCGCCCTGCTGTACAGCTTTGATTGCTTCCTCAGCCAGCGGACCGACCTTGACGTACCACTGTAACGAGAGGTAAGGCTCTATCACGGTTTTACAGCGGTAACATTCACCAACAGAGTTGGAATAATCTTCAACCTTGTCGAGCAGATCCAGGTTTTCCAGATCGGCGACTACGTTGGCACGCGCCTCGTAGCGTTCCTGCCCTTGGTAAGGACCACCATTTTCATTAATAACACCCGACTCATCGAGAATGTTGATCTTCTCCAGGTCATGACGCTTGCCGAGCTCGAAGTCGTTGAAATCGTGAGCCGGGGTAATCTTTACCGCACCGCTGCCAAAACCCTTATCCACATAATCATCGGCAACAATAGGAATCTCACGGTTCACCAGCGGCAGAAGAACTTTCTTGCCGATCAAGTCTTGGTAACGCTCATCTTCCGGATGCACTGCAACAGCAGTATCGCCGAGCATCGTCTCCGGACGGGTCGTTGCGACCACCAGATGACGGTCTGTACCAAGCACCGGGTATCGCAAATGCCAGAGATGACCCTTCTTGTCTTCGTGCTCTACTTCCAGATCGGACAAGGCAGTGTGACAACGGGGGCACCAGTTAATCAGACGGTTGGCCCGGTAGATAAGGTCATCTTCATACAGCCGAACAAAGACTTCACGCACAGACGTGGAGAGGCCTTCGTCCATTGTAAAACGCTCACGTCCCCAATCACAGGAAGCTCCCAAACGTTTCAACTGCTCAATGATCTGGCCTCCAGACTCTTCACGCCACTTCCAGACCCGATCGATGAACTCTTCGCGTCCGATCGCATGACGATCAAGCCCTTCGGCAGCGAGCTGTCTCTCAACCACATTCTGGGTTGCGATACCGGCATGATCGGTGCCCGGCATCCAGAGGACCTCGTAGCCACTCATGCGCTTCCAGCGAGCCAGAATATCCTGAATGGTATTATTAAGCGCGTGCCCCATGTGCAGCACACCGGTCACGTTCGGCGGCGGGATTACGATTGAGTAATGGGGCTTTGCAGATTTCTCATCAGCACAAAAGCGGCCATCATCTTCCCACTTTTTGTACCACTTGCGTTCAACATCATGCGGCTCGTAGCCTTTGCTCAATCTCTCTTCCATCAGTGTCGCATCCTTCCAACATGGGGATTTCGGCGTTTTTCTCTGGAGCCGACAAAAGGAAATGGGGATTGCTAAAATCCCCATTTCACACGTCAATCTATTGCCTACCAGTTACAGTCAGGCGGCAGCATCCTTGATCTTGCGTATCTCTTCACGGATCAGGTTTTCGGCAAGGTCAGGGACAACTTCCCAGGCAACCCGCTCCAGAATTGATCCGGCCAGCTTTTCCACGACCCTGGTAACAACCTTTTCGATAATCTGTTCGACTTCGTCTTCACCCATCGCAGAAGCTTTCTCTTCTACATCCACAGCAGAGAATGCGGCAGCAACAGGAGCAGCTTCCTCGATGTAAGGCCCAGCAGCTTCTTCGACTGGGGCAGGCTCCACCACAGGCGCTTCAAAAACCGGAGCAGCGACAGCAACAGGCTCATCAACAAAGACGTCGACTTCTTCCACAGCTGGAGTCGCACTCACATCAGGGGTTTCTGCGATCAGTTCCTCTACTGCAAAAACATCTTCTTCAATTGCAGTGACTTCAGAAACAGGCTCGGCAAAAACATCTTCAGCCGTATCTTCACGCGACCAGGCCGCAAGAGTCTGCTCTGGCATCGCCGGCTCGAGATCTTCCTCGCCAAGGATATCATCATCCCCCAGAGACATGATCTCGCCCTCGTCCATATCAAAAGCATCGAGGTCTGCAGTGACAGTCGGCAACTCTTCCACTTCGCCAAAGTCTGCAGTCGGAAGCGCCTCTACTTCGTCAAACTCTGTAACCGACAGAGGCTCTTCTTCGGCGAAAGAAAAATCATCTTCGACGGCTGCAACCGGATCATCTGCAACAAAAGCTTCTACGGCAACGGGTGCCGGTTCCGTTTCGGTGGCAGCATCACTCCAGCCATCCGCAACAGCAGGCTCGGGCTCTACGGCAGGCACCTCTTCATCGAAAGAGATATCTCCAAAAGGATCCTCGGACGCAGCACTCACGACCGGTTCGGCGGGAGCGACTTCATCAAAAGCAGCAAGAGGATCTTCTTCTATGGCAAAGTCCTCAAACGCAACAGGTTCTGGTTCGACGGCGGGGGCTGGAGCTACAACAAGCTCCGGTTCAGCCACAGGAGCTGCTTCAACTACGGGAGCAGGAGCAGCAGCAGGTTCTTGAGCGGCGCTGAGCAACTCAGCGACCTTATCAATCAGGCTTTGTGACTCAAAAGGTTTTTCAATCCAGGCATCTGCTTTGCAGCTGCGAGCCTTTTCCTCGTCAAACGGCTCAAACGAGCCAGCCAGGAGCAAAACAGGGATATGCTGAAGAGCAGGGTCCTGTTTGATCGCCGTGGTTAGTTCATAACCATTCTTCCCCGGCATGTAGACGTCGCTCATAATCAAATCTGGCTTGAGCTCCTGAGCTTTAGCCAGTGCGGCATCACCATTATCGGTGATAGTAAGCTCATAGTCCTCATGCGCAAAAGTAATCTGGATGACCTTTTGAATTGTTATACTGTCGTCGGCCAACAGCAGTTTCTTGCTCATGCCAACCTCCTTGAGACCTTCAGTCCACAAAGCGTAAAATCCGAACCCTCGACAACACAGTTCAGATCCAGAAAACGATATTCACAATTGTTGATTTGACACGTTTCTTGATGAGAGTCGAGTCCGGATACAGCCTTGGAATCAACTTCTTCATTTTTTGTTATTCTGATGATTCTATCCGCGGATACACCTATCAGGCCAAACTCTGCCTTGCCTTCAAGAACAAAAGCAGGCAAAGGACCAGAAAATTCTTCTTCAGTCTCGGGTATGCGTTCCTTCAGAAGAGGCACTAGCTGTCTCTGGTAGATACAATCCGCACCCGTAAAAACCAGTAACTGACTCTCAACATCAGAATCAGTCTCAGGGAGTTCAAAAGTGTCGTCAGGGTATAGACTGAGACAGTCCATCTCACGGCAAACAATAAATCCGGCCTGCATGGATGAGTCAAATGGCTCCACTGCAGTCAATGCATCCTCACCTTTGCCACGGATTGCCAGCAAATTAGCAACCGGCATCAACCATAACTTTTCCGTTTTTCAGAACTGTCAAATAGCTGTAAAGGCGCTGAAAAACTAACATATTGACTTCTCAGGTGTCAAGCCTCGCGGCAACCCTGCCTGCTTTTGGCACCACCCCACTAGACAGCTTTCCAGGGTTGCGGAAAAAACAGCTTCTGATAAAGGTTCATGGCGTATCGATCCGTCATCCCGGCCAGAAAATCTGCGACCGCAATTTCGTCCGTCTCGCCCTCTTCACAGCGGCCACCATAATCGATCAATTTCCCCGGTTTTTCCATAAAATAAACAAACAGTTCGCGCAGTAATCGACTCGCTTTTCTAAATTCGTCCTCTACGGCGCCAGCCATGTAAACATTCGCATGTAACCAATCACGCATAGCAGACACCTGCTCCGCTATCGGAACAGACAGCTGCACAACGTCATAGTTGCCATTCATCGTTGTTTCGATCAGGTCGGTGACCATTGTGTTCAACCGTTGCGAACTGTTCTCGCCGAGAGTCTCCCGTAAATCCTGAGGGACGTCCTCATGGCGAATCAAGCCACCACGGATCGCATCATCAAGATCGTGGTTAACATAAGCGATCACATCGGAAAGTCGCACCAACTGACCCTCGAGTGTAACGGGAAGATCTTCAGGTCGACGGCCAAGTAAAGCACCGCGCCCCTTGGAATGCTTAAGGATTCCGTCAACAACTTCCCTGGTAAGGTTGAGACCCGCTCCATTCTTCTCCAGTTTCTCTACGACTCTCAAGCTCTGATTGACATGATGAAAACCTCCAGGCAGGAGTTCAGCAAGAACGCGCTCACCGGCATGACCGAAGGGCGTATGGCCGAGGTCATGACCCAGGGCAATCGCTTCGGTGAGGTCTTCGTTCAGGCGCAAGGCTCTAGCCATAGTCCTGGCGATCTGGCTGACTTCAAGGGTATGAGTCAATCGGGTTCGGTAGTGGTCCCCTTCCGGAGAGAGAAAAACTTGCGTCTTATACTTCAGGCGACGGAAAGCTTTACAATACAGAATGCGATCTCTATCAACCTGAAAGACAGTTCTGACCGGGCACTGACCTTCAGGCAATTGTCGACCTTTTGAACAATGACTGTGGCAGGCAGATTCGCAGAGAACATTGGTTTCGGTCGCTTCAATAACTTCCCTGACAATCATATTCCTCCGTCTTTCATTTTAAGTGTCCACTGAAAGGATAGATTTACTGACAAGCGGAACACTGACTACACAAACAGACTACATCATATTGGTCTAACTTAATCACAATTGGTACAAAGATTTACCTTTTTCTTCTTGATTATACAAATAAAGGCGGTATTACTAAAAAAACATTAAGAAAATAAACAATAGAGGAAAAGCCTAACGCAACAGTGGAGGGCATGATGGCAATAATCTTAGAAATGGCGGCTGATATCGTAGCAGCCCATGCATCAACAACGAACATGACAAAAGAAGAACTTGTTTCTGAGTTGAATGATATTTACAACGCTCTTAACAGTCTGGAAAAAGGTGCAGCGATTACTGAGGCCGTTGAAGAGGAGTCAGGTCCGGCGGTGACCCGAAAAAAAGCTTTTGGCAAGGACAAAAGCTATTGCATGATCTGCGGCAAAGGCATGAAAACTCTCGCACGCCACCTTAAGACGTCTCATGACATGACGGCGGCGGAGTATCGCAAGCAGTTTGAGATTCCACGATCACAGTCTCTCGCGGCTAAAAGATACTCGGAAAAGCGGCGTCAGATGGCAATAGACCGCGGCCTCGGCGAGAACCTCGCCAAAGCCAGGGCAGAAAGAATCAAGGAGAAAGGGAAGAAAAAAGCTGAAGTTTTCTGGGGGCACATGGATTGGGATCTTGTGCCCCCAGCATTATGAGACCGCTAAGCATTCAAACACTCCCTAAGCCCCTTAAAGCTTTTCTCACCGAGTAAAGAATTCGAAGCCCCCACCAGCCTGTTCTGTAAGGCTTCGACCCTTTCAGCAACTTCCTGTGTAGAAATAACAATAGAGAATTTTCTGCTTTGCTCAAAATGACGAATACGTTAAGTTAATCAGCATCTCAATGGAATCGAGCTGTTAAAACTATGATGCCGCCTAAAACCGGTGTTTAACCTATTAATTCGCTGAGTATAAATGAAGAACATTCTCGTTGCAGATAATCGCCCCGAACTGTTGGCAACCCTTGAGCCGATACTCAAGCACTGGGGCTACCGTGTCTTATCTACCAGCAAAGCTGATCAGGTCATGCCCTTCATCAAGGAGAGCAACCCATGTCTTCTGATCATGGGCGAAGCTTTTTTCGCCGCTAAAGACTTGGCGCTTGATGAAAAGACAACCAAAAGTATCAAAGCTGGAGAGCTACCAACGATAGCCCTTAAGCAGGATGGCGCAGAAAGATCCGAGATAACCCCGAACTCAATCGTCGCTGTCCCGTTTGAACTTTTCGACTTGTTTGCCTTTATCCAGCGGCAGGTAGAAAATCATCCGAGGCAGAACCTTCGACTCCGCCTCAAACTGCCGGGAATGTACAGCGCAGGGGATGAAGATTTCATCCTCGCGGATGTCCTCAGCCTCAGCATGCAAGGCCTCTTTTTCAAAGCCACTTCAAGGTTGACCAAAGGGGACCGAATCACGGTGGTCTTCCCGTTATTTGGCCAATGCCAAGAGGTTGAAGTCAGGGCGTCGGTTCTTTACACTGTTCAGCCAGAAACCGAGAACAATTTCTTTCAGGGCTTTGGTGTCGGTTTCGATGACATCCCGGAAGAACACGCGCAGCAGTTACAGATTTACATCAGGGAGCACTTCCTCAGAGAGGTCTCAGCCAGCAACAATGGTGTCGGTAATTTTACCGCAGGACAACTACAGGACTGACTCAGGCAGGCAAGCCCAGAAGGTCGAGAAAACTTTCACCCGCCGCAATAGTTCCAGCATCAAAATACTCCGCCAGCGTCGCGCCCGCATCAGCGAAGGACGGTCGGTCTCCCAAAGCGACTCCCTTAGCCATTGATTTTGACCAAACCAACAGCGGCACATACTCTCGCGTATGATCGGAACCTTCAGTCGTTGGATCACAGCCATGGTCCGCGCAGATGACCAAGAGATCGTCATCGCGCAGTTGCGCATAGAGCTCTGGCAACCAGGCATCAAATTCCTCAAGAGCTCGACCAAAACCAGCAGCGTCCTTGCGATGCCCGTAACACATGTCGAAGTCAATCAGGTTGACGACCAGCAAGCCTTCGTCGAGTGACGCCAAAGCTGTCAGGGTTTTACTCATGCCATCGGTATTGTCAAGTGTCGCGACACTCGTTGAGATACCGCGCCCGGCAAACAAATCATCTATCTTACCAACTGTAGAGACAGTAATGTTTTGCTCAGACAATTGCTCGAGGAGGGTTTTCTGCGGGGGCGGTTTTGCAAAGTCCTTACGTCGCGGAGTGCGACGGAAACCTTTTTCTTCGCTGCCCTCGAAAGGTCTGGCGATAACACGAGCGACATCGTATTCATCAGCAAGCCGACGAGCCTTCATACAGAGCTGGTATAATTGATGTGGCGGCAAAACATCTTCGTGAGCAGCGATCTGAAAAACGGAATCAACGCTGGTGTAAAGAATCGGACGGCCGGTCCTGAGATGTTCAGCGCCGTATTCCTTGAGGATAGAGATACCGCCCGCGGACACATTGCCAAGGGGTTGCATACCACTGATTGCCGCAAATGCATCTACGAGCTCATCTGGGAAGCCTTGAGGATAAGTTGCAAAAGGCTTATCTACGACGACGCCGGCAAGCTCCCAGTGTCCAACAATGCTGTCTTTGCCGGCAGAACGTTCAGCGAGCCGACCGTAAGCTCCACAGGGAGCGGCTAAAGGCGGAACACCTGTAATTTCTGCCAGCGAGCCTAAACCGAGCTGTTGAAGGTTTGGTAAATTCAAACCGCCGCAGGCCATCGCGACGTGGGGTAAGGTTGCCGCCTCTTCATCGCCATAGAGCTTCGCATCAGGCAGGGCGTCGAGGCCAACACCGTCAAGCACAATCCAGACAGCACGTTTCCCAGCGATCGACATTATAACCCGGCCTCTTCCTGCCATTCGCGCATGATGACAACACCAGCGCTCGTTCCGACCCGTTCAGCACCCGCCGCAATCATATCACGGCAACTGGCCCAATCTCGAACACCTCCGGCAGCCTTGACCTGAATCCTGCCTGCGCTGCACTCTGCAAGCAGCTTGACATCCTCAAGGGTCGCGCCAGAGGCAGCAAACCCGGTCGATGTCTTGACATAACCGGCGCCATTTTCAGCAACGATATCAACCAGCTTGCGCTTTTCAGCGTTATTGAGGAGACAACATTCGATAATCACCTTAACAACAGCGTTCTCGGCAGCGGCAACCACTCGGCGGATGTCATCGCCAACAGCGTTAAAATCTGCGCTTCGCACAGAACCAAGGTTGATGACCATATCGACCTCAGAAGCTCCTGCAGAAACAGCCTGGCGGGCTTCAAAAACCTTGCTTTCAGTAGTCTGGTAACCGAGCGGAAACCCGACCACCGTACAGACAGCGACCCCTGACCCGTACAACAGTTGGCTCGACTGAGGTACAAAACAAGGCGGAACACAGACCGATGCGAAGCCGTGTTCGACAGCCTCTTCACAAAGGCCGGCAATATCCGCACGGGTTGCGTCGGACTTCAACAATGTGTGGTCTATATGTTTCGCTGGAGAGTTCATTAATCGACTTCGGAAGCGACTAAAAAGTTTACCGCTGCAACTTATCAGGTACGGTAGTCCGCGTTGATCTTAATGTAGTCATAAGTGAGGTCAGACGTATAGTAGTAGGAGCTTCCTTCACCCAGGGCGAGGTCAACCGTCACTGTAAACTCGGGCTTCTTCAGAACTTCACTCGCCCTAGCTTCTTGCGCGGAGTCAAGACCAAGGCCGTTGCTAACCATGGAGACATCGTCAAACGAGATGTTCACCTTGTCCGGGTCCACGTCAGCGCCAGAGTAACCAACGGCAGCAATAATCCTCCCCCAGTTGGCATCCTCTCCAAAGAAAGCAGTTTTGACCAACTGTGAGGTGGCAACCGAGCGTGCAGCAAGCAGAGCATCGACATCATTTGCGGCACCATTAATCTGGATACGTACCAACTTGGTCGCACCTTCGCCGTCGCGGACGATCATCTTCGCCAGCTCAAGCATAATCTCATTCAATGCACCACAGAATTGGCCGAGAGCAGCAGAACTCTCACTAATCTCCGGATTTTTGGCGTCACCACTGGCGAGCAGCAGGACCATGTCGTTCGTAGAAGTATCCCGATCAACAGTAATCCGGTTAAATGAAGCGTTAACTGACTGCCGTAACGCCTCATCCAGCAACCCGTCGGCCAGAACAGCATCAGTCACAACGAAAGCGAGCATGGTGGCCATGTCAGGGTGGATCATACCCGCACCTTTGGCGAGTCCCAGCAAACGAACGTCCTGCCCATCGATGTTGATTGTTCGGCCACACATCTTCGGAAAAGCGTCGGTCGTCATCATCGCCTTTGCCACACCGTCAAACTGGTCGTGACTCAACATTCTGCACAAACTCGGCACATGTTCCTCAAAACAGTGCATCGGTAACGGCACGCCGATCACTCCCGTTGAAGAGACCGCAATCAACTCCGGTGCAATATCAAGGGCTTCCGCAACCAGGTCACCACAACGACGTGCATCCTGAAGTCCCTGACTTCCGGTGCAGGCGTTAGCGTTACCGCTATTGACCAGGATGGCCTGGCAAAGCCCCTGGCGCATCCGGGACTCGGTAATTCTGACAGGTGCCGCAACAACTTTATTGGTTGTAAAAACACCGGCACATTCGACCGGCTTGTCAGCACAAATCAGGGCAAGGTCCAATTTCCCGGACTTTTTGATTCCCGAACTGTAAGCCGCCGCCTTGAATCCCTTCGGAACTGCAAATCTAGATTCAGTCATTGTTCAACTCCATTCTGGTTGGCAAAAGAAGACCGATTGAAGTCCCTTCCTCATCTTTAGGTTCAAGAAAAATTTCACCTTGCATCTGACGCAAAATAGCCCGGCATGTCGCAAGACCGACACCGACGCCACTGGGTTTGCCGGCATCAAGTTCTCCGAGCTGAGAATATTCCTGGAAGATATCTTCTGCACTCTCTCTTGGGACTGTTTTCCCCTGATTGCTAATCTGGAGATAAAGAGCCGGCTCACCATGCAAGGTCAGATTTCCTGCCGTAACAGAAAGATGCCCGCCTTGACGGTTGAATTTGACGGCATTATCAACAAGACCATCAAATAACAGTTCCAGCTTATCCTGATCGGCCCAGACCGGCAGGAGGTCTTCAGGAAAATCCACGTGCAGGTCGAGGTTCATTTCCCGGATTCTGATATCATGGTTTTCAAGCACCCGACTGAGAGCTTCAGGAAGTGAGACAACCTGCCAATCCCAGTTTTCACTTCCCGAATCGAGAGAAAACAACCGCAACATCCCTGCCAGAAGATGCTCCAGGTGTTTCCCTTCCGAATAGATACTGGCGATATATTCTCGCAATTTGGGCGTCTCAATCTGGTCAAAAAAGTTAAGCAGCAAATCCGAGAAACCAAGCACCGAAGTCAACGGCGTTTTTAACTCATGTGACAGATTACAAACGAAGCGGGTTCGATCCTGATGTAATTTCATGAGGCTCACATGGGCTTGCTCGAGTTCGGCATTTTTTGCCTGTAAATGCCCAACCAGCTTCATGTTTTCGATCGCCAGGGCGGCCTGATGAGCAATGGTCTGCAACAACTCCTGATCGATACCGGTAAAAGCTTCCCTGTTGCGTTTGTTGTTAACATTCAGCACACCTACAATACGTTGTTGATACTGTATCGGAACTGACAGAAGCGATCCGGTTCGATAACGGACAACGCCGTCACGAGGGGGGAAACGTCCGTCTGTGGATAAATCATCAATCAGGACCGCCTCACCATGCAACAGGACATAACCAGAAACACCTTCCCCCGGAGCAATCGTGACCTTTTGACGCACATCATCCGGCAATCCACATGCTGAGCGGATCGTCAGAACGTTCTCTTCATCGACAAGCATCAGGGAGACAATCTCCACATCGAGATCGCTCTGAATCAGGTCAACAACACGGTCGAGCAGTTTCTGCAAATCTTCTGTGCTGCTCGTTGTTTCACCAATTGCCTTGAGGAGGATCAGGTCATCAAGGGAACGTTTGGCTTCCTGCTGAGTCCGTGCAAACTGAGCTTCCGCCTGCTCCCGGCCCTGTAAATTTTCTATGCAGGCAAGCAGGGCATCTTTGTCAAGAGGATGTACGAGAACATCATCAGCACCCATACGGAACGCAGACAGGCCTAAAGAAAAATCTTCTTCAGGAAGAATGATGACCAATGGAATTTGCGGGTGGACACGACGGATTTGCGATAAGACATTAAGGGCTGAACAACTCGCCCCTGATAGATCGCTGAAAATAATCTGGATTTTTTCCCGGGAGATCTGGTCAGCGACACCATATGTTTCACTCAAAGCGCGGGTAAACACCTCTGCGGAAGGCCAGGCGAGACAAGCCTCCGCAAGGCTCCCGGGGGTTGCCTCCAGAAGCAGAAGTCTACAGCAGGTTTCTCCGTCAGACCCAAAGACCATGCCGTCTCTCCCAAGCATAAAATAACAGTTTGAACGATTAAACTTTCAAAAGAACAAGGGCCAAGAAACTATTGCCCACAGCATTTCTTATATTTTTTACCGCTACCGCAAGGACAGTCATCGTTGCGACCGACCTTATCAACAGCACGTTTGGATGGAGCCTGAATCTCTGGCTTCGGGCCGCCCTGACGGGCAAGAGCGAGTCTCTCACGACGCTGCTCCGCTTCCATCTCAGCGACCTCCTCCTCACGCGCCAGTTGCACCCTGAAAAGTTTCTGCGCAACCTCCTGACGAATCCGACCCATCATATCCATAAAGAGCGCGTAAGCCTCACGCTTGTATTCTTCCTTCGGGTTCTTCTGCGCATAAGCGCGCATGCCGATGCCTTCTTTGAGATGATCGATCGACAGCAGGTGGTCTTTCCATTTCGCGTCGATGGTCTGTAACAGCAGAACTTTCATCAAGTGTTCCAGAACCGGTGAAGTAAACGCTTCCTCTCGCTCTGCCAGGCGAGCGGTCACCTGCTCTTTAAAGCTGTCTTCAAGTGTTTCCGGTTTAAGCTCTTTTTCGGCTTCCGGAAGCACGGGGGAAAAGTTGAACTGATTAATAAAATCGGTCGTCAGACTCTCCCAGTTCCATTCTGTGGCAGGAGTTTTATCCGGGCAGAAAGACGCGACAATATCCTCAACCATCTCATCAAGAATCGAATCAATCGTTACGCGCACATTCTCACCTGCAAGGACTTCCTTACGTTGGCGATAGATGACTTCGCGTTGACGATTCATGACATCGTCATAATCAATAAGATGTTTACGAATTTCAAAATTGTGCGCTTCAACCTTCTTCTGCGCCCCTTCAATCGCCTTGGAAATCATACCATGCTCAATCGCCTCGTTTTCTGGCACCTTGAGCTTTTCCATAACGAAAGAGACGCGATGAGAGCCAAAGATACGCAATAAATCGTCTTCGAGGCTCATGTAAAAACGGCTCTCACCCGGATCACCCTGACGACCGGAACGACCACGCAGCTGGTTATCGATACGACGCGATTCATGCCGTTCGGTACCAAGGATATACAGACCGCCGGATTCAAGAACTTCTTGCTTCTCGGCCGCACAGAGAGCTTTGTACTTTTCCATGGCCTGATCAAACGCCTGCTCAGGTTCTGCGGCAGCCTCAGCCTCACGCTTGGCCATCATCTCAGGATTTCCGCCCAGGACAATATCGGTACCACGCCCGGCCATGTTGGTTGCGATTGTAAGCGCCCCCTTGCGACCCGCCTGAGCGACTATTTCAGCTTCCCGTTCGTGTTGTTTAGCATTCAACACGTTATGCTTAATACCGCGTTTCTTCAGGAGCTCAGAGAGGATCTCCGAGTCTTCAATGGTGATGGTGCCGACCAGAACCGGTTGTCCGGTTTCATGCCGGCCGACAATATCTTCAATAACTGCGTTAAATTTTTCCTTGCCGGTTTTGTAGATCACATCAGCCTGATCGATGCGAATCATCGGCTTGTTAGTCGGCATGACGACAACTTCAAGACCATAAATTTCATTGAATTCAGCCGCTTCGGTATCTGCTGTACCGGTCATGCCGGCCAGCTTTTCGTACATACGGAAATAGTTCTGGAAAGTGATTGTTGCCAGAGTCTGATTTTCTTTCTCGATTTTCAGGCCCTCTTTTGCTTCAATCGCCTGGTGCTGGCCATCACTCCAGCGCCGACCTGGCATCAGACGTCCGGTGAACTCGTCAACGATGACCACCTCGCCGTCATTGACCACGTAATCAACATCACGCTTAAAGATGGCGTGGGCCCTCAGAGCCTGGTTGACGTGGTGAAGAATCGCCATGTTGCCAGGCTCGTAGAGGTTATCAACACCCAATAATTTCTCGAGATGCAAAACGCCCTCTTCTGTAAGCGTCGCCGACTTGGATTTTTCATCAACCGTGTAGTCACCAGTATAACTTTTAAAAGTTCGACCGATGGTTCCTTCCCGGTCTTCGATCATCTCGCCCTTTTTCAGTCGCGGGATAACCTTGTCAGCTTTATAATAAAGTTCACTGGTTACATTACTCGGCCCGGAGATAATCAAAGGTGTTCTGGCTTCATCAATCAGAATCGAATCAACTTCGTCGACAATGGTGTAGTAGAGATCGCGTTGGACATAATCCTCAAGAGCGAACTTCATATTGTCGCGAAGATAGTCGAAGCCGAACTCATTATTTGTGCCGTAGGTGATATCTGCCCTATAAGCGGCCTTTCGCTGTTCATCATTCAAGCCATGGACAACACAGTCGACCTCAAGGCCCAGGAAATTATAGACAATGCCCATCCAGGCGGCATCACGCTTGGCAAGGTAATCATTCACCGTAATAACATGCACACCCTTTCCAGCCAGAGCGTTAAGATAAACGGGCAAGGTCGCCATCAGGGTCTTCCCCTCACCAGTCTTCATCTCTGCAATCTTACCGGAATGTAGAACCATACCGCCGATCAACTGTACATCAAAGTGCCGCATACCCAACACACGCACAGCGGCCTCTCGTACCACGGCGAAAGCCTCAGCCAGGAGATCATCAAGAGTCTCGCCATTCTCCAGGCGCGAACGAAACTCAACGGTCTTGGCTTTCAACTCAGTATCTGTAAGTGCCTGTATGGACGGCTCAAGTGCGTTAATATCCTCAACCTGCTGCTGAAGCTTTTTAAGCTCACGATCGTTCTTACTGCCAACAATCTTTTTCAGAATACTTCCAATCATGTATAGCTCCATGTAGACGTAATATGCGCAAAAACGCCGATTGGCGTTCCGTTCAGAATTGCGGATTTTAACACAGCAGAGAGTGTGCTCACAAGAGCTAAAGGGGCAGATCAATATAGCTTTTAAACATTCAGCCACTGTGCAGACAAGAACAAAAAAACGGCACAACCCCGAGTCCGCAGACTAGGAATTGCGCCGTTACCTTTCAAGGATCGGCATCTATTTAGACGCCACTAACATCTTAGTTCCAAACTCCCTTGCGAAAACTAAAGATATGCCTGTTAGGTATAATTTCTACAACCGCAAACATATCATTTTCAAACCCTTCCGGTGCACTGGCAGAGGACTCAAAAATTTGCTCCCTATAGCTAATTATACCAACGTAAGGAGCAGAATTAGACTGTGAGCGCCGCACCTTGACCTTCATGGTTGAATCGTCAATTTTATGGAAACGGGCACGATAGGTGCCATCTTTTTGCTGAGTAATCTTCATGTGAGATTGGGAATTTTTATGGTTTTGATTCAGTTGCCGTACTTTTGATCTGGCAAAGGTCTCGAATTCTGCGAGCCTGACCATAAGCTCTTTATCAGCAGGCGGACTACTGGTGACCGCACCACTTGACACCGCCGGCACGGCAAAGAGAAAAACAATGATCGTTACAGTTAAGACTTGAACCAGACTTTTCATAAGGCACCTCCAACTAAGGAATTCCTGTTTCTTGTTACTCATCTACTGAGCAACGATCGTACCAGAAAGTCTTTACGTTGGGTTAACCCTCTGATTTCACAGAGAAGAAAGTAATTCACCTGTAAAAAGCACCTACCCCCTAACAGAGCTCATCTACTTCTTATAACAATTTACGTCAAATCATACCGTGATACAAAGTATATCTCCCCCCTGCAGGCAGGACAAGAAAAGGGGTGAGATACAAATAAAACCGGTCGGGAGCTGCAAGCACCCGACCGGTTCTGGTCACGCTCTTAATTCATCTTGAAAAGTCTTACTTTGATTGTAGCTCGACACGACGGTTGAGTTTGCGACCGTCCCTGGTGTCATTGTTGTACTTGGCACGAGTCTCGCCAAAGCCAACTGCCTCTAAGCGTGAAGCGGCAACGCCATTATCAGTGAGCCATTTTTTAACTGAAGCGGCGCGTCTTTCCGACAGACCCTGGTTGTAGGCTTCAGGGCCTGACGAGTCAGTATGACCGGAGAGAACGAAGTCAGTGCCCCTGTCATCCTTCAGGATCATCTTGACTTCCTCGAGAACAGTAATCATTTCATCTTTAATGTTTGCTTTGTCAAAATCAAACAAAAGGTTGAAGGTAATGACTTCCTTGGCAACCGGTGCAGGAGCAGGCTTTGGAGCCGGAGCGACCTTAGGAGCAGGCTTAGGAGCAGGCTGACGCTCTTCGTAGAGAACATCCTTGGCAAATTGAGCCATTGCCGCTTCGGACTCAAGAGACTTAGCGTCTACAACAACTGAACAACCGGAAAGAGCCTTGATAGCATCGATGGTCTGTTGTCCTTCAGGTGTATCAGCGTAGTTTACGACATGAATACACAGATCCGAGTTCTGGCTATAAAGGTTCTTGGCAGAAGCGACAGGATCAACACCGGCATTCCAGGCACCATCAGTAAACATGATCAGGGCCGTCTTGCCGGTCAAAGCAGCCACATTGGGACCAATGGCAGTCAATCCATCGCCCATTGTCGTCAACTGATTAAACGCAGGTTTTACCCCTGCAGCAGAAGAACCGATTGAACCAGTTTTGTAGGCAACAGGAACACTCACTGTTTTGTAAGGTGCAAAGAGGGCAACAGAGCTGGTATAGCCCAACTCAGGAACTGCTTGATCGAGACGATTGACAGCGTCAACAGCCTGTTCAAACTTTATATCAATTGGTCTCCCATAACGCGAAGTCATGGATCCAGACTGATCCATAAAAACAACAAAGTTATCAACTTTCTTGATCATTTCTGCACCAACCTCAAAAGGTGATACCAAGCAAAGAGTCAAAGCCAAAGATGTGACCGTTAAAAAAACCCTGGAAACCTGTTTCATTGTAATTCTCCTTATACGTTTTAGAGTGTCCACTTCAGCCGCTTGATCTAAAGACAGATCAATAATTTAAAATTATTTACAGATTAGCGGAGTACAGCGATTAGTCAACTAGTCGAATACACTTAAATCTCAGGGGAAAGCAAGTTAGGGCTAATGCAGCAATAATCAAGATCGCAACGAGAAAAAGTTAGCAAAGAAAAGAAGTCGAACTATCAACAATTATCATCAGACAACCAAACACAAAAAAGCCCGTCGATGCCGGGCTTTTTTGTTATTTGAAGCCTACTTAGAGGTATTTGTTCGGATTAACAGGAACACCGTTAAGACGTATTTCATAGTGAACATGGGAACCTGTCGAGCGACCAGTATTACCCACAGACGCAATACGGTCACCCCGTCTGACCCGCTGACCTACCTTGACGTGAAATTTTGAATTGTGCGTGTAAAGAGTTCGGTAACCATAGCCGTGATCAAGAGTCACCATTTTGCCGTAACCAGACTCGGTTCTGACGCTGCTGACAATACCATCAGCCGTTGCAATCACCGGGCTTCCCATCCGCGACGCGATATCAAGCCCTTCGTGCATTTTGCGCCTGCCATTGAAAGGGTCTCGACGCAAGCCAAAACTTGAGGTCAACCAACCTTTGACAGGCCAACCCTGAGGCTTGGCAGCAAGCAGTGAACGCTGGTCATTAAGAATGCCCTGAATCTCTTCCTGGCTTTCACGACGCAGATCAATCTGGCGCCGCACTTCGTCAATGCGAAGCTGGATTTCACTGAACTCCCGATTGACATCGTCTTCGCGGGCAGGACCACCGACGCCGGCGATGCTGTCACCTTTAGGAGCCGAAAGTTTCGCCATGACACGGACTTTGGCATCATTTTGTGCCAAAACCACCATCTCCTGGCGCAGGTCTTCGAGCTTAACCACCAGACGGTTCAGCTCTTCGCGCTGGGACAGGTTTACAACCTGCAGGCGATGGAGCTCATTACGATCCAGGTTGGTCATTACATAATCTGCAATCAGGCCGGTAAGCCCCAAAGCCAGGACAACAGTTAAAGCCAGAACCGCCCTTACAACAGAGCTCCGCACCGCAAAGCGACGAACCTGATGGGATCCTTCCGGTATAATCATTACGGTAAAACGTTTTGCTGGCAAATCCTTAAACCTCCTGAACAACTTGTTTTTACTGAAGTCTAACGTCAAACAATAAAGGATTGTCAAGCCCACTGTCAAGATTAAAGACACAACAGACGGTATGATAAAGTTTACTTAACCAACACACGGAGAGAAAAAAACTCCATCTAAAGAGAGATACTCAGTGCAATTTCATCACAGTCCGGAAACTTCACACACTTGATGCAATCACTCCAGATCTTTTGCGGCAGCTCTGATTTCTCAATCACTTCAAAACCAAGCCTTTCGAAGAAGCTCTGCTGGTAAGTTAAAGCAAAAACTCTGCCAATGCCAAGCTGACGAGCCTCCGAAAGACAGGCTTCAACCAGATGACTGCCAATTCTTCGTCCGGCAACATCTTCATGGACAACCAGCGAGCGGACCTCAGCAAGATCTTCCCAACAGATATTCAGAGCAGCAACACCTACAACCCGGTCATCTTCGACAAAGACATAAAAATCTCTGATCGACTCAAAAATGTCCATCAGTGAACGCGAGAGAACCAGACCATCCTTGACGTAAACCATCAACAGTTGGTGAATTTGACGGGCATCCTGAAGAATCGCTTTTCTAATCATGAGTATTCCTGGCAATAATTGCTGAGTTAAATTTCTCAGGAAGCCGACGACGTAGAAACCAGCTCTTTCGCGTGCAGCAAGGTCTGTTCTGTGACCGTAGCCCCACCAAGCATCCTGGCCATCTCCTGCACCCTCTCGCCATTGCCGAGGTGCTCCACCGCAGTCAGAGTGCGACCGTCAAGTTCACGTTTAACAACGCGATGGTGGTGGTCGGCAAAGGCTGCCACCTGCGGCAAATGTGTCACACAAAGAATTTGTGAGGTCCGACTCACGACTTGTAACTTGCGCCCGACCGCAGTGGCCGCAGCCCCACCGATACCGGCGTCCACTTCGTCAAAGATGACCGTTGGCACGCTATCCGCTTCCGGCGCAAGTCGCTTAAGAGCCAGCATCATCCTGGAGAGCTCGCCACCGGAAGCGACCTTGGCCAACGGCATCAGGGGCTCTCCCGGGTTCGAACTGACCATAAATTCAATCCGCTCGTGGCCGTCCGGCCCAGGACTATCCAGTTCAGTGAAAGCCACTCCAAAAGACGCTCCCGGCATAGCTAAAGCGGCCAGCTCCTCGAGAAGACCCTCCTCTAGCGCTTGAGCTGCCTGCTTGCGTACAGCAGAGAGGGATTCACCCAGAGCCCTACTCTCTGCAGCGCTAGCTATGAGCTCTTCGGAGAGGTTATCCCGGGTCTCTTGCGCATTTTCCAGTTCGGTAATTTCCTGCTCAAAGGCTTCAAGCAGAACCAGAATCTCTACTACGCTCGGCGCATACTTGCGCTTCAGGCGGGTCAAGATCGCAAGACGCTCCTCAATGACTTCCAGGCGGTTCGGCTCAAAAGCAATCCGACCCAGGTAAGAACGTAGTCGGAGTGAAACGTCCTCCAATTCAAAAAGGCCACGTTGAACGGTCTCTGCCAGCTCTGCCAACTCCGGGTCAACCTCACCGACCGATTTCAATTCAGACACCAGAACACCTAAAACTTCACATACAGCGCCATGGCCCTCGTAAAGAGCTTCGTAGCCACCACGAGTCACCCCTGCGAGGCGCTCGGCACTCTGCAACAGCAGTCGCTCAGCGAGGAGCTCTTCTTCCTCACCGGGAAGCAACTGTACAGAATTAATTTCATCGGCTTGATGTCGCAGAAAATCGAGTCGTTGTTGACGATCACGCTCGGCAACCTCGAGACACTCAAGCTGCTGGACAATTTTCTGCATCAGCCCGTAAGACTCGCGATAGAGGCGCAAATGCTCGTCAAGGTTGCCAAATCGATCAAGAACTGTCAGATGAACATTTCGTTGCAGTAAAGATTGATGTTCATGCTGCCCACAGACAGTCACCAGAAGTTCGCTCAAAGGTTGCAATTGTGCAAGCGTCACCAGGTTGCCGTTAACATACGCACGGCTTCGGCCTCCGCTTTGCACGATGCGTCTCAAAACGAGTTCATTGTCGACAGCGAAGCCAGCGGCTGTAAAGGCTTGCAGGATATCATCACGTCCGGTCAGATCAAAAAGCGCTTCTACAGTCGCTTCGCTGGCGCCGGCACGAACGAGGTCCGGACGAGCCCGGTCTCCCAGCAACAGACCAAACGCGTCGAGGATGATTGATTTACCTGCGCCGGTTTCACCGGTGAGCACGTTGAAGCCTTCGTCGAACTGGACTTCAAGCCGGTCAATAATGGCAAAGTTAGTGATGGTCAGATTGATGAGCATAGGATCAGTGGCGCGTAGCGCGTAGTGAGTGGCGCGAATAAAACATCATAGCGACAAAAGTTGTGGGTGATGCCCAAGGTGCAAGTATGTGCAGCAAAAGGTTTGGCCTTTTCTCGCCACACGCCACTCGCTTTTCATTATCTCTCGCCCCAATGCAGCTTGGTACGCAGCACCTGGAAATAATCTTTACTCGGGCTTTTTATGAGCAGAGTGGAATGATTTGACTTGCGCAATTCAACCACATCGCCGCACTCAAGAGGCATCCCCTCCTGTCCATCGGCGGTAAGAACAACATCCTGTTCAAGCGACTTAACCGCAATCCGGATCGTTGCTTCATCCGAGACCACAATGGGCCGGTTCGTCAGCGTGTGCGGACAGATCGGCGAGATAACATGGCAATGATTACCGGGATAGATAATTGGGCCGCCAGCGGCCAGGTTATAACCGGTTGATCCGGTCGGTGTCGAAACAATCAGGCCATCAGCCTTGAAGGTCGTCAGGTAATCATCATCAACCCAGGCTTCCATATCGATAATTCTGGCCAGGGCCCCCTTGTTGATAACAACATCATTAAGAACCCGGTAACGTGCAACCTCTTCTCCCTTGCGACGGATAACAGCCAACAGCCGCATACGTTCGGAGACAGTGAAGTTACCCGCGAGGACCTGCTCCAACATCGGGAAAAGTTCAGGGCGGGTAATTTCTGTCATAAAGCCAAGGCTACCGAGGTTCACTCCCAGAATAGGGGTACGCAGATCACCGACCAGGCGTGCAACCGAGAGCAGAGTGCCATCGCCGCCGAGGACAACAACCATGTCAACCAGGGGCGGGATAGCCTGCCCAGGGTAGCCGTGCATATCAGGCATGGCTTTGGCCAGAGCTTCATCGACAAAGACTTCAATCTGACGGTCAACCAGCCAGGCCACCACCTCGTCTGCGAGAGTGACTGCGTCTTTATTGTGACGTTTGGCAAAAATTCCGATGCGCTTCATAGAACGATCCCTCCGAGTGAGCGAACACTATCACAACAAACCGTCAAAGTCTATGCCTATCAGTGACTTACGCCATCTCTCTCTTGTCCATACAGAGCCTTTGTGATAAGGTCCAATCTTTGCGTTTTCGGACCAATCCAACCCTAAATTTCACATGGCAACGATGGATCTTTTTTCCTCAGGAACATCCGGAAAAGCTCCGGCACCATTGGCCGAGCGCCTGCGACCGCAGCGCATCGACGAGATGGTTGGCCAGCAGCACCTGCTCGGCGAAGAGGGCATCTTGCGACGCCTGATCGAGCAGGACCAGCTCACCTCTGCTATCTTCTGGGGGCCGCCGGGTACCGGCAAAACGACCCTGGCCAGAGTCATCGCTCAAACCACCCGCAGTTATTTCGTTGCCTTCTCGGCCGTCCTGCAGGGCGTCAAAGACATTCGTGAAGTCGTCGCCAAGGCCCAGCAGGAGAGAAACTACTACGGGCGGCGAACCCTGCTCTTTATCGATGAAATCCACCGTTTCAATAAAGCTCAACAGGATGCGCTCTTACCCTGGGTGGAGAATGGCGACATCACCCTGATCGGTGCAACAACAGAGAATCCGTCCTTCGAGGTTAATTCCGCACTGCTCTCCCGGTCCAAAGTGTTTGTTCTCGAACCCCTGGCGGCAGATGATATCGCAAAACTCCTCAAGCGCGCCCTCTCCTGCCAAGAAGGGCTTGGCGAGCAACAACTGACCATTGATGACGGAGCGATCACCTTCATCGCCGAACAATCTCATGGCGACGCACGTTCCGCGCTGAACAGCCTGGAAGTGGCAGCGGCCACAGCCACCGGGAAAATCATCCTGCAGAGCGATGCGGCAGCCGCCATGCAAAAAGCGCCACTCCTCTACGACAAGGGCGCCGAAGAACACTACAACGTAATCTCCGCGTTCATAAAAAGCATGCGTGGATCAGACCCGGATGGCGCCATTTACTGGCTGGCCCGCATGATTGAAGCTGGCGAAGATCCGCTCTTCATCGCGCGACGGATGGTCATTTTTGCCGCAGAAGACGTTGGCAATGCCGACCCCCGCGCACTGCAAATCGCTGTATCTGCGCAGCAGGCCGTTCACTTCATAGGCATGCCGGAAGGCCGCATCCCGCTGGCTCAAGCCGTCACCTACCTGGCCACAACTCCCAAGAGTAACGCAGCCTATGTCGCCATCGGCGAGGCGCAGAAAGAAGTCCGCCAAAGCGGCGCTCTGCCAGTCCCACACCACTTGCGTAATGCCCCGACGGGCCTCATGAAAGAGCTTGGCTACGGCAAAGATTATCAATATGCGCACAATCGCGAAAACAGCGTTGTCTCCCAGGAACATCTCCCCGAAGCTCTTGGTGACACAAGTTACTACCGGCCGAAAGAATCGGGTTACGAGAAAACGATCCGGGAGCGACTCGACTGGTGGACCTCACAGAGAGCAAAACAGAACGAAGACGAGAAAGGCGGGGGCTAGTAACTGAGGGCTTGACAAGATCGCCCCTTCACCCTTCTGCTCCCATATCCCAGCCCCAAATAAGGGATATATTTGAACATAACTTCTTGACAATTATTTTAATTTAACTATAATTGTGCATAATTTAATACAACTAAAGTACAATTACACAAACAATCGGACCCAACGTATGGGATAGTTTCAATTGGCAGAAGGTAGGATCTGCCCACACGGACTTCGGCCAGGAACATCTGTGCAAAGCACTGACCTGAAACGCACCACCCGAAAAACGATAAAAACGCATCGACATTCGGACGATGCACATGAAGCACCTGTCACTCCAATCAACCAATCCGCACGAAAAATCAGTCTAGAAACGCTGATCAACCGGCTTAACTTCCTGCACTTTCAATCAGAAGCCTTAACGGTTCTGCTTATTCACCGACAAAATGGTCGCAGCCTGCGACTGCAGGCCATCCCAGAACCTTGTATCGACGAAAACTTCACTTGTCTCTGGGAGGCTACGCTGCCTCAAGGCGTCGAGCGTGGAGATTTTGAGCTGCGCCATCTGGAAGTTCCCCACGGCCACCATATTCTGCAAGTGGCTCTGGGAAAAGCCAATCTGATCGAAAAGGGTTTAACCTGCCAACTTCCGGAAGTCTGCCACCAACTGACCTCCCGTCGGATCAGAAGACATTTCTGCTCTGACATAGCCGTCAACGTCATACAAAACGGAGCCAGCTTCTCCGGCACCCTGGAAGACTTTAGCGCGGCCGCTTTTCGACTGGAGCTGCAGGCGAAGCCACCTCAAACCTTTCAGTGGTTGAAACAGGGAGAACCGCTCACTGTTATCTTCACCCAATCAGGGCAGACATTGCTTTCAACTCCTGGCCTGCTTTTGCGCAGTCACGGCAAACGTGACCAGCACACGGTCGTGGTGGAACCCTCTCTTACCCAGCAAAGTCGCTTTCCGGCTAAAAAACATCGCAATCGCCGTCTGGCTCTTCGCCCGGCCCCGGAAGCTGTTTTTACACATCCACTGACAAAGAACCTGATTCGTCTCGACGTAACGGATCTCTCAGGTGCCGGCATGGCTGTGGCAGAAGCACCCCAGGAAGCACAGCTCTTGCCGGGGATGCTGCTGGAAAAACTCGAGTTGCGGCTTGCAGACTCGTTCAGTCTGGCCTGCCAGGCACAAGTTGTCTACTGCCAGAGCCTCGACGATTCCGACGAAGACGCGCCCTTACGCTGTGGCCTGGCCATCCTTGACATGGAAGTCTCCGACCATACGCGCCTCATGTCACTGTTGCACCGCGCCGACGACCGCAGCAAAGGGGTCTGTCCGAAGATCGACCTTGACCAGCTCTGGGAGTTCTTTTTCTCCAGCGGTTTTATCTACCCGCAGAAATACCTGTCATTGAAGGACTACAGGGAGGAGTTCAAGGAGACTTACAGCAAACTCTACGATTCTGCTCCGGAGATAGCCCGCCACTTCATTTACCAGGAGAACAGCAGGATCGTCGGCCACATGGCGATGCTCCGCCAATTCAACAACTCATGGCTGATCCACCATCACGCAGCCGACCGCACCCATTCGCGCAAAGCAGGCATGGAAACGCTGCAACTGGTTGGCGAAGCGGTCAACGAAGCCCAGGCGCTCTATTCGGCACACATGGATTACGTCATGTGCTTCTTCCGACCTGAGAACAGGTTTCCGCAGCGCATCTTCGGTGGAGTCGCCAAACATTACGACGATCCTTCCAGCTGCTCTGTTGACACCTTCGACTACTTCCACTATCGCAAGGAATATGATCTCAAGTGGCGTGATGGAGGGGCCTGGCAACTGACGCCGGCAAAAGAAGAAGACCTACTCGATCTGGAGGCCTTTTACCAGAACAAATCCGGGGGACTGATGCTGCAGGGGATGGACCTCCAAATTGAGAGCCAGCAGGATGCTTTGCTGCAAAAGAGTTACGAGAAGGCCGGCTTCCAGCGAGAGCAGTCTTTATTCGCCCTGCAGAAAGAGGGCACAACCATTGCGCTTTTCATGATCCTGCGTACGGAGATAGGGCTGAACCTCTCGAACCTGACCAACGCCATCACAGTCATCGTTCTCGACAACAAAGCTTTGCCCCGCGAGGCTTTTTTTACGGCGATCTCCATGCTTGCCGCCAAGTATCCGCATGACGAAGTGCCGGTCTTAACCTACCCGCCGGACTACGCGTCCAGTCAGTCAATCGATATTGAGAAGCAATACAATCTCTGGGTTCTCAACTGTGCGCACCTTGATCCCTATTTCGAGTTCTGTGGCAATTATTTCAAGCGCATAAACAGAAGCAAGGAAGAATCGAAATCATGACGCCGAAACTATCCAAGGACCTGCTTTACAACAGCCGTATCATCGATACGTACATCAAACTGTTGAAAAAAAAGCACCCGGACATCGATACCTCCATAGCATTGGAATATGCGGGCATGCAAAGCTATGAGATCGCGGATCAATCCCACTGGTTCACGCAGGCGCAGATCGACCGTTTTTATGCAAAAGCCGTCGAAGTTACAGGGAACCCTCAAGTCGCCCGCGATGCTGGCCGTTATTCTGCTTCACCGCAAGCCATAGGCGCCATGCGCCAATATATTCTTGGCCTGGTCGGCCCGGCACACGCCTTCGGCCTGATTCGCAACGCTGCCAGCAAGTTCACCCGCTCCGCTCAATATCAATCCAAACGCATTAGCGACAATAGCGTTGAAGTCGTGGTCACGCCCTACCCCGGGATTTCTGAAAAGGTTTTCCAATGCGAAAACCGCATGGGCTTCTTCGAAGCCATTTGCATGATGTTCAACGACAAGATGCCAATCATCGAACATCCCGAGTGCCTCTTCGACGGCGATCCGCATTGCCGTTACGTGATCAGTTGGAAGCGCTCGGCAGCCGACCTCTGGAGCAAAACCCGTGACATCTCCGCATTTACCCTGGCCGGCGCCTGTGGTGCCGCGGCCTTTTGGAACCCAGCATTAACGGCACAGACCCTGCTACCAGCCTCACTGGCCACAATCGCAGCCCTCTCCTACACGGCACGCACCAAGGAGAACAGTGAACTGCGCCGCAGCCTCGACAACTTGTTCGACTCAAGTGAAAAGCTGATCGAACAGATGAACATCAATTACAGCAACTCCCTGATGAACAACGAAATCGGCCAGGCGATCAGTGCCCCGACCGAAGTCGACGAGATTCTCGCCAACGTCATTCAGGTCCTCAAGAAACGGCTCGACTTCGACCGCGGCATGATCATGCTCGCCAACAAGGATCGCGATCAATTGCTCTTCCGTACCGGCTTCGGCTATAACAGTGAACAGTTGCGCATGCTCAACAGCATCGCCTTCCACCTTAACAAGCCGAGTTCACGAGGGGTCTTCGTGGTTGCCTTCCATGAACAAAGGCCCTTTTTGATTGATGACGTCCGGGACCTGCACGGCAAGCTCTCGTCACGCAGCCTGTCGCTGATTGAAAAGTTGGGGGCCCACTCCTTTATCTGTTGCCCGATTATCTGCGAAGGCAAGTCGATCGGGCTGCTGGCCGTCGACAACCTCAAATCTAAAAGACCGCTGCAGCAAAGTGATGTCAGCCTGCTGATGGGCATCGCACCGATGCTGGGGATCAGCATTCGAAACGCAGACCTGCTGCAAACCAAGGAGCGTCAATTCCACTCGACCCTCGAAGTCCTCGCCGCCACCATTGACGCCCGGGACCCGCTCACTGCAGGGCACAGCAAAAAAGTCACAGAGTACTCCGTGGGCATCTGCAACACTCTGAACATCAGCGAAGAAGAGACAGAAAGGATACGGGTCGCCTCCCTGCTGCACGATTATGGCAAGATCGGCGTTCCAGATGCGATCCTCAAAAAAGAAGGACAGTTGACGGAAGAAGAATACGACATCGTCAAGACTCACACGAATAAGACCAAGGATATCCTTGAGGGGATCAACTTTGACGGGATCTACCACAACATCCCTTCGATTGCAGCGGCTCATCATGAGAACATCGACGGCACCGGCTACCCCTGGGGTCTCAAGGGGGATGATATACCCCTCGGAGCATTGATCATCTCCGTTGCTGATTTCTTCGAAGCCATTACTTCCAAGCGTCATTACCGTGACCCGATGCCCACGGAAATTGCCTACCAACTGCTGCGCCAGCACAGCGGCACCCGCTTTGACTCCCAAATCGTCGAAGCCTTTATCCGTTACCACAAGAAACAGCGGGGCCCCTTCACAAGCTGTGACATCAACCGACCAAAGCGCGTGCCTTGCAGAACCAACGTTTCATTGCGCGCCAACAGTCATGCAACCAACGGTCTCTCGGAAGATCTCAGCACCGACGGAATGTTCGTCAGCGTACCAGAGCCCGTTCAGGAAGGGACCATTATCAAGCTGCACTTCAGCTTACCGGGAGTCGATGCACCACCGATCGAAGCCTTGGCAAAGGTGGTCTGGACCAACAACAACTGCAAAAAAGCCAAACCGGACTTCCCCACAGGTAACGGCGTCCACTTTACTGAGGTTGAGCAACCGGCTGCAGAAGCCTTGTACAATTACATAGCCCAGGTAGAAGGCGGACTGACCCACTAGTTCCGTCTCAATGATGAAATGGTTTGTCGTTGACGCGGCACTAGCAGCCTGTCGGACCATCAGAGCTTTACAGCAACAGACAAACCAAAAAGGGCCTGAAGCAGAATCTGCTTCAGGCCCTCTCATTATTTAAAAACGCACGATAGAAACTTACCGCTTCTTACCGCAACAGCAGATCAACGGCGTATAGGTAAATCGGCGTGAGCTTTTAAATGATGTCGTAAATTCTTCAGAAAACGCATCAAAATCGCCACCATAAAGTGAGAAATCACATCCTGAGCGTCGCGCAGCAACCAGAACCTTGCGCTCCCAGTTGTAACGCTCAACCTCAGTGAGCTCTCCATAAATCAGGTGGTGGCTCGACATGTCGAGTCGAATCTCCTGATATTCCAGATCAAAGAGGTGCCCATAGAGACGTCTCCCGGCGTAGGGATCAAAATCAGCTTTTTCTTCCAACCCCTTAACTACATCCTGAATCGTTGCATTCACCCGCTCAGGCAAGCCGTCGTGGCTCAGGCAGTTGTAGTCCAGGTCAACCAAACACAAAACACCGCCAGGTTTAACCAAACGATTAAGGTTTGCAACCAGTTCAGTAGCTCGACTGCGGTGGAACTCCAGGACAAAACGTGCCCAGACGAAATCGAAGAGCCCCAGCGCGGTCAGATCTCCGAAAAAATCCTCTTGTTGAAAAACCAAGCCCTCTTGCTGGTAACGGTTTTTCGCATGCTCGATCCGGTCCACAGAGAAATCGACACCAACCACCTTGCCTGCCGGCTGCACGGCATCATACAGGATATGCGAGGTCAAACCGGGTCCGCAACCAATGTCGGCGACACGCATGCCGGGAATAAGGCCAGCCCACTGCGCTTGCTTGAGCACCGCATGAGGATCCGTTTTCAGTTCAAGACGCTCAATTTCCTGAGCATCTTCCATTATGTATTCGAGAAAGTCTGTTGTCATCGTGATGGGATGTTAGCGATGAAATGGCGGGAATGCAACGGAATAGAGACCAAGCATAGGTGGTTTTGAATTTCACAAGCCAATAGAAGTATCATATGACACAGGAATGTAAACTACACGGAGATTTTGCCGAAAGGAAAAGACGGGGCACACATCAACTTTGTGAGCCAGCCGCTTTAGCTTTTTTCAAGTTTTTATCAGGCGACCGACGAGCAAAGGCAACAAGCACAACCAGAGCCATTGCAGTCATATAAAAAACTCCAATGACAGACCAAAAAGAGAATTGGTGAGCCACGAAACCAAAGCCTCCAAGTATGGCAGTCAAAACAACTAAAAATTTCATCTGCTGCCTCCTTTTCTTCTCAAAAAAACGCCTTCTTCGAAAAACCGAAAAAGGGCTCCATAATCTCTGCTTTATGACACTCTCTTCGGTAGCACGACCATCCACCACGACCTAAACTTCGGTGGCCTCGTTGCTTTGCGTCAATGCATTGCTGCAGGTTTGCTCTTATAGGAGAGTCTGATTGTTGTTAAGCTATATCACACCGCTACTCACATTCTTCTCACAACCAACCTATCTTCATCCTATCGATGAACTATTTGTTTCCAGCCAGCGCCACACCGGGAATCTCATAGCCACAGAAGTTACATCGATTACCGGTCAGATCCGTGTCAACAAACTGCAGACGTTGCCGACGAATCACCGTTTTCCCGCAAGCAGGGCAAATCGTATCGCTGGCACCGGGGTCGTTGACATTGCCCAGATAGACATACTTCAAACCAGCTCGCCGACCAAGATCACGCGCTAGGTATAGAGTGGCTACCGGCGTCGCCGGACGATCGAGCATCTTGTAAGTGGGATAAAAGGCTGAGATGTGCCAGGGGACGTCTCGACCGAGTTCATCTGCAACAAAACTGGCGATCTGTTTCAACTCATCTTCACTGTCGTTATGCCCCGGTATTACCAGGGTGGTCACTTCCAGCCAGATGCCGTGTCGACGGTAATCACGCAGACACTCGAGGACGCCTTTAAGAGACGCACCTGTGACCTCCTTATAAGCCTTGTTCGAAAAGCCTTTCAAATCGACGTTGGCAGCATCGAGATACGGAGCGATGGCCTCCAGGGCTGCGGTTGTCGTATAACCGTTGGTAACAAAGACATTCTTGACTCCAGCAGCCTTGGCCAGGACTGCACTATCATAGGCATATTCGTAGAAGATGGTTGGTTCAGTGTAGGTGTAGGAGATACTCGCGGCCCCACTCTCTAAAGCACGTCGCACAACCTCCTGCGGAGAGGTTTGCGTGCCGGGGAGACCGGAACTTTCATGAGGCCACTGGGAAATCTGGTAGTTCTGACAATGCAGGCAACGGAAATTACAGCCGACAGTGGCGAGCGAGAGGCTGTTTGAGCCCGGGTGAAAATGGTAGAGGGGTTTCTTCTCGATCGGGTCAACGTTTTCAGCGATAGTCTGACCGTAAACCAGGGTGAAGAGCTCGCCTGCGCGGTTTTCCCGTACACCGCAACGCCCCCGTCGACCAGCGGCAATTACGCAGTGAAAACGACAGAGGTTGCAGCGGACCCTGCCCTCGTCAAGCGTTTCCCAGAATTTTGCGGGATGGAGGTTCATAGGAGAAGTATAGCAGGTCGGGTGAAGGGTGCTGGGTTAAGGGTAAAGCAAAAGACCTTTTACCATGAACCTTTCTCCCTTTACCCAAGGTTAAAACATAAATCGGCGCATACTCACATTCATCAGCAAACCGACCCCGGTCATGGTCGTCACCATACTGGTTCCGCCATAGGAGAAGAGCGGCAAGGGCACACCGACGACCGGCAGCAGACCGATCACCATGCCGAGATTAACGACAATGTGCCAGAAGAGCATGGCCGAAACACCGATGGCGAGATACATGCCGAAACGATCGTTGGAACGTAAGGCAATATGCAGACCCCAGATAACGATCAGACAATAGAGCGACAATAGCAGGAGACAACCGATTAGTCCCCATTCTTCAGCAAAGACAGAGAAAGCAAAGTCGGTATGCCGCTCAGGAAGGAAAGAGAGCTGCGACTGGGTTCCCTTCATGAAGCCCAGTCCGTCGATACCACCGCTGCCCACAGCAATTTTGGACTGGATAATGTGATAGCCGGCACCAAGAGGATCTCGCTCCGGGTTGAGAAAGGTCATAATGCGTTGTTTCTGATAATTGTGTAAGAGGAACCAACCGCCTCCCGCAGCAGCGCAGCCAGTCACACCCAGAAAGACAACGGCATTGCGCTGAATACCTGCAAACAGAGCCATGGTGCCGCCGATACACAACACCAGCAGGGCGGTGCCCAGATCGGGTTGTTTCATAATTAATAGTGCAGGAACCGCAAGCAGCAATCCCGGAGCGATCAACTCCTTCAAATTGAAGCCGCGCAGATGCTCCTTCTCACTGAAAAATCGCGCCAGAGCGATGATGATGACGATCTTCATAATCTCGCTGGGCTGCACGTTGAAACCGGCCAGGCTGATCCATCGCGTCGCTCCCATACTGGTTTTACCGACAGCCAGAACCAGTATCAACAACAGCAGGTTGCCACCGTAGAGTGGAAAGCTTAAATACTCAAGGTGGCGGTAATCGAGGAGGCAAACGAGGCCAATAATCACCAACCCCAGCCCCAACCAGTAGAACTGCTTGACATAAACCGGTTGAGCCGCGGTGGTCCAGGATGATGTGGAACTGTACATATTGGCGATGCCGATGGCTGCAATCAGCAGAATCAGCAAAACATATGTCCAGTTAAAGTTTGTGATCAAACGTCTGTCAAACATGGCTCAATCCCAGAAGACAACCTTTTCGGGTTCTTCGTTATCACTCACATCCTTAAAGTAGGCGTCATACATGGCTTTAGCCACAGGCGCGGCCGCACTTGAGCCGTGACTACCATGCTCGACAACAACCGCAATGGCAATTTGCGGATTCTTTGCCGGCGCATAGGAAACGAAGAGGGCATGATCCCGGTACTTGTAAGGGATCTCTTCGTCTTCCAGCTCTTCTTCATCGTCATCTTGGCGACGAATAACCTGGGCCGTGCCGGTTTTGCCTGAGAACCTGACTTTTTCCAGGCGACTGCGCCAGGCCGTGCCACCAACATCGTTGACGACAGATTCCATGGCATTCTGCACCGCTGCGATCGCAGCTTTCGGCCAGACCGTTTCACTCAGTTTTTCAGGTTTAAGCATCCATTCGGTCGTACCTTCAAGATCGACAATCTTCTGTACGATCTGTGGTCTCCAAACCGTACCGCCGTTGGCGATGGCTGCAGTCATGGTAGCCAGCTGTAGAGGAGTCGTCAAAACAAAGCCCTGACCAATCGCCGAGATGACCGTTTCACCGTCATACCAGCTGGTACCAAAACGTTTCTTCTTCCACGCTCTGGTCGGAATCAGCCCGGAGCGTTCAGCCCCGAAGGGAAATCCCGTCTTCTGTCCCAATCCCATCCGGGTTGCCGCGCTGGAGATTCTGTCGATCCCGGCCTCCAGGCCGACACGGTAAAACCAGACATCACAACTTTCCTTGATGGCTTTATGCAGATCAACCTTACCATGGCCTCTTTTCTTCCAGCAGCGATATTCGAAGCTCTTGTTGAATTGAAAACTACCGTTGCAGGTAAATGTGGTGGAAGGAGTCACGGTGCCGGCCTCAAGAGCAGCCAGCGCGACAATCATTTTGAAGGTAGAACCCGGAGGGTACTGGCCGCGTAACGCCTTGTTGGTCATTGGTCGCCTGGGGTTGTCGATCAATTCACGCCACTCGTCGCTGTTGATTCCGCGGGCAAACCAGGCAGGATCAAAGGTCGGACGGCTGACGAAAGCCAGGACTTCACCGTTATTAACATCCACAGCGACCACGGCGCCGGCCTGATCGCCAAGAGCCTCTTCTGCTGCTTTTTGCAAGTTCGTATCGATCGTCAGGTAAAGGCTCTCCCCGGGCAGCGGGCTGCGCGTAGTGACCTGGCGAAGCTCACGCCCCTTAACATTGACTTCGATGCGTTTCTGGCCAGCAGTGCCACGCAAACGATCTTCAAACATCCTCTCAAGGGCTGTCTTACCAACCATTTCACCAGAGCGATAACCCTTGAAGTCTGACTTACCCAGCTCTTCTTCAGTCACCTCGCCAAGATAGCCAGTCAAGTGAGCAGCCAACTCACCGTGCGGGTAGGCACGAAACGGCTTGACCTCAACCAGGATGCCGGGCAGGTCAACAGAGTTCTCCTGAACCTTTTCCATCGCCTCACGGCCGATATCCTCAAGCAACGGCAGAGGTCGATAGCGAGGTAAGCGTTGCCCCTCTTTCCAGCGCTCTGCAAGCTTTTCCTCATCAACATCGAGTAGCTCAGAGAGAGTTAAGAAGAGGTTTTCCCGATCACCAACCTCCTGGCGCAGAGCAGAAACGGTAAACGCCGGCCTGTTATCAACCAGTAAGGCGCCGTGACGGTCAAACACAGCACCTCGTGGTGCCTCGATCGCTACGTAGCGGATGCGATTGCGCTCAGAAAGATCACGATAATGTTCAACGCCGAGGACCTGCAAAAACCACAGGCGAAGCGCAAGGACAAAGAAAACTCCGGCAATAATTATGGAGGAGACGACAAACCGGCGGCGCATTCCGGGAGTTTCTTCGGGAGACGGGTTAAGACTCATAACGGCTATCAAGCTTGCGAAGGCCGGGCAGATCTTTACGCGGCATGAAGGTCCGTTGCGACCAAACAGTGATTCGCAACAGGAAAAGAGCAGCAATAAAATTCAGCAATAGCTGCACCGGCAGATGCCAGGCCATTTGCAGCCAGATCCGTACGGCGTGACTGAAAAAATCGAGGGCAAAGGCTGTGAGAACCGCGTCAAGAATCGTTCCGGCGAGAACCAGAAGCAGCAGGAGTGGCGAACTTTCTGTATTAACCCGGGTGACAATCCCACGCACCGCAAGAAAAATCCCGAGCAGCACAAAACCATGCAGGCCAGGGAAAGCACCGGCGACACCGTCGTAAAACCATCCCATGAGATAAACCAGGGAACCGCCTCTCCATGGCCCTTCATGCAGACCAAGGTAAACCACAAGGATCAGCAGAAGGTCAGGCTTGTAATTTCCGGTAATAACCAGAGGCAGGAGTACAGTCTGCAGGACAATAGCGATCCCCGCCAGGGCAAAATAAATCAGGGTACGGTTCATTGCGGCCCCCGCAGCAGGACCAGGACCTCTTCAAGGTGAGAGAAATCGACTGCAGGGATGACCTCTATCGCTTGAAAGAGTCCGAACTCCTGTCTTTCCACGCTGCCGACGTTACCAACCACCAGGCCTTTGGGGAAAACTCCACCCATACCGCTGGTGACGACCCGGTCACCAACCTTGACCTCTTCCTGACGCAGCACAAAATCAAAGACCAGTTGCTCACCCTGTCCACGGCAGACACCGCGTGCACGGTTATGCTGCAACAGGCTGGCAACGGCCGAGGACGCATCGGTCACCAGGAGAACCCGTGAGAAACGTGGACTGCTACGCACAACACGGCCGACGACCCCTTCGGCGACAACCACCGGCATGCCTTCGTTTACGCCATGATCCTGACCTTTGTCGATCATAACGGTCCGAAACCAGCTGGACGCGTCTTCGGCAATCACGCGGGCAGGCAGCGTGTCAATGTCCTGAGTCTTTTTGAAGTCGAGCAAAAGTCTCAGGCGTTTGTTCTCCAGACGAACTTCGTCACTCTGTGTCAAAACCGCGCGCAAAGTACGATTCTCTTCGGTCAGCGTTTGATTCTCCTCTGCCGTATCGACCAGGTAAAGGTAATGTTCCCAGGTATTGGCGACCCCAAGAATCATATTGTCAAAACCGACCTGTACCGGACCAGTCAAACGCAACACCACGCTCTCGAGAAAATTCGTCTCCCCCTGCTGGCGCAGACTGACCGAATACCAGAGCAGGGCAACCAGAAGCAGCAAGCCTCCGAGAAGCAAAGGTCTATTTTTTTGCCACCATTCCCACATGCTTCAATTCCACGAAAAAAGAGGGCGAAATGCCCTCTTTTAAATGCTGCAAAATCATAGCGGTTACCGGACAAAGAAGTGCCCGCCTTGCCCGAGGACGATTAAGAGGCCACGGTGACCTGCTTGAGCAGATCCAGCTCATCCAGAACCTTCCCCGACCCCAGCACAACACAGGAGAGAGGGTCTTCAGCAATCACGACAGGCAACCCGGTCTCTTCACGCAACAGCTGGTCAAGGTTACGCAACAAGGCTCCGCCACCGGCCAGGACGATACCCTTGTCAACGATATCGGCAGCAAGCTCCGGTGGAGTTCTTTCCAATGAAATTCTTACGGCTTCAACGATTGCATTAATCGGTTCGGAGAGCGCCTCACGAATTTCCTGAGCCCCAATTTCCAGAGTCTTAGGAATTCCGCTTACCAGGTCACGACCTTTGACCTCCATGGTATCGACCTTGCCCTCTGCCGGCGAGTAAGGGCCATCCGGGTAGGCGCTTCCAATCGTGATCTTAATTTGTTCCGAGGTGCGCTCGCCGATCAACAGATTGTACTTGCGCTTGAGATGCTGGGTCAGGGCTTCGTCCATCTTGTCGCCACCCACCCGAACACTTTTCGCATAAACAATGCCGGCAAGGGAGATAACGGCCACCTCGGTGGTTCCACCGCCGATATCGACGATCATGTTGCCAGAAGCTTCAGTAATCGGCAGGCCAGCACCAATCGCAGCAGCCATAGGCTCTTCGATCAGGTAAACCTCGCGGGCACCGGCCGACTCAGCAGATTCCTTGACCGCACGTTTTTCAACCTGAGTGATCCCGGAGGGGACACAAATCACGATGCGGGGTCGAACCAGCGCTTTGCGGTTATGGATTTTACGAATGAAGTAGCGCAGCATCTCTTCGGTGATGTCAAAATCAGCGATGACGCCGTCTTTCATAGGGCGAATGGCAACGATACTGCCGGGAGTACGACCGAGCATATTCTTCGCGTCAGTGCCAACAGCCAGAACTTTCCTCTGCCCGACCGAATCTTTTTGCACAGCGACGACCGAAGGTTCGCTAACAACCACCCCTTTACCTTTGAGGTAAACGAGAGTGTTAGCAGTGCCAAGGTCGATCGCCAGATCGTTGGAGAACATACCTAAAATTGCATCAAACACGTTGATCATAATGTGTGGCAACTCCTTTCAGGAGATCAGTGAGTCAGCTAAAGCAGGAAAATGTTGCTAACACTAGCAAAAGCCCCCTGGCTTTTCAAGAGATAAACCACCTTCTTATGGCAACATACGAGAAAAAAATGCGAAGGTTAATGCGCCCTCGCCCGTCAAAAATATCGACAAGCCTCATCCCAACGCAGAAAGAACACTCAATAACATTTGATTTCGGCAACTTAGGACAAGCTAAAAGCCTTCAAGCCCTCGATTCACGTGAGAGTAAAAACTGTTGCATTTACACAGACGATTGTCTAACATTCGGCCCTATTGCTTTGGAGGCCTTCGCTCTATCCAAGTTACACGATAAAAATGGATGGCACGATCATTGGCCAAATGACATAAATTTCCACTCGAGGAGAACATTCAACTCATGCTCGATTTTGTGCGTAACAAACAGAAATCAATCATCATCAAGATCGCCTTTGCCATCATCATCCTCAGCTTCGTCATCGGCTACGCCATGCTCTCCACGCCCGGAGGTCCTGCAGGTGAAGACCAGAGCGCTGAAGCAGCAGTCGTCAATGGCAAGGCCATAGCGTACAATGATTTCCAGACCACCTACAGCAACCTCTACCAGGTCTATCAGAACATCTACCAGGACCAGTTTACACCGGCCCTCGAAAAGCAACTGAAGCTCGCCGAGAAAGCTCTCGACAGCCTGATAGACCAGGCACTGCTGCAGGACGAAGCAGAGCTTCAACAAATTGAGATCAGCGGCAAAGAGTTGGTCGACGCCATCGCCAACATCCCGGCATTTCAGGAGAATGGCGTTTTCAACAAGGATCGATATCTACAGGTCCTCGCCTACCAGCGTTTGAACAGCGAGCAGTTCGAAGCGATGCAACGCAGCGAGCTGATAACCACCAAGGTTCGTGAGCAACTGCAAGCTGGCATTACGGTCACCGATGAAGAGATCGATGAAGAGTTTCGCAACAACAACGAAAAAGTTAACCTTAACTATGTCAGCCTGACGCCGGCGTCCTTTGAGAAAAAGGTTAAGGTGACTGATGAAGCCCTCGCCACCTATTTTGCAGAGCAGCAGGAAGTTTTTCGCACTCCGGAAATGGTGTCCTTGCGTTACCTGCAATTCGTTCCAGAGCGTTATATTAATGAAGTGACATTCGACGAGAACGAGCTCGAAAAGTATCATCGTCGCCACCTCGACCAGTTCGAGATCCTCGAAAAGATCAAGGCCTCGCATATCCTGATCAAGGTTGATGAAGGTACGGATGAAGCTGTCCGCGAAGAGAAGAAGGCTTTTGCTGAAAAGCTGCTTGAAGAGGCCAAGTCCGGGAAAGATTTCGCCGAACTCGCCAGAGTGAACTCCGATGACGCGGCAAGCGCCGTAAAGGGTGGCAACCTCGGCTACTTCACCCGCGGTTCCATGGTCAAGCCTTTCGAGCAAGCAGCCTTCAACATGAAACCGGGGGACATCAGCGAAGTGGTTGAGACAACCTTCGGCTACCACATCATCAAGGTGGAAGAGTACACCGAACCGGGTGTGCGTTCTCTCGAAGAGTCTATGGACGAAGTCAAAACAGGTCTGCGTCAGGAAAAAGCCAAACAACTGGCTTTCGAAAAGGCGATGGACGCCTACAATATCAATCGCAAAACGGGTGATCTAGAATCTGCGGCCACGACCAACGAGCTGGGCCTGAAAGAATCAGGTCTCTTCGCCCGCGACGGCTACATAGACGGCATAGGAAGCAACGCCGAGATCATCAACGCCGCCCATCTTCTTGAAGAGAACACGCTGGCCAAACCGGTGGCTACAGATAACGGCATCATCCTCTTTGCCCTCAAGGAACGCGTAGCCAGTCACATTCCTGAACTGGACGAGGTCAAAGATCTGGTCACCGCAGCTTATCAGGCCACGGAAGCAGTCAAACTTGCAAAAGCGACCGCTGAAGAAATGGTTGCCAACCTGGCTGATGGTGGCTCTCTTGCGAAGCTTGCAAAGAGAGGTAAGTACACGGTCGAAGAGACCGGAGAATTCACTCGCACATACAGTCCCTTTGTGCCACGCCTTGGCACATCGGAAGAACTTTCAACTGCGGCTTTCGAGGTTAAAGAGGGAGAGACTGCGATCGATCAATTCTTCGAGATTCAGAAACGCTTTGTTGTTGTCGAGGTCAAGGAACGGATCGCTGCTGACTTGGCATTGCTCGACGAAGCCAAACGCGCAGAACTGCAGAAAACAATTCTCAGCCGCAAGCAGAACGAGGCGGTAGCGAATCGACTCAAAGAGCTCCGCAGTGCGGCAACGATCGTTATCGCACCACGCATACAAGATCTGATCAACAAGGAGAAATAACCGTGAGTGCTATTATCCTCGAAAGCAACATGCCCACCCTGAAGATGGTCAATCGCGGTAAAGTCCGTGACATCTACGATCTTGGCGAGCATCTTCTGATCGTCACATCCGATCGTCTTTCCGCGTTTGATGTCATCATGAATGAAGGCATCCCGAAGAAAGGGCAAGTTCTCAACAAATTTTCCATCTTCTGGTTCAACCAGATGTCCGACATTGTTCCAAACCACATTGTTGCTACCGATGTAAGTGACTACCCGGCAGAAACCCACATCTACCGCGACCAACTCGAAGGTCGTAGCATGCTGGTCAAGAAAGCCGAGCCGCTCCTGGTTGAATGTATTGTTCGCGGCTATGTTTCCGGATCGGGGTGGAAAGATTATCAGAAAAACGGCAGCATCTGCGGCATCGCTTTACCAGAGGGCCTCCTCGAAAGCGAACAACTGGAAAAACCGATCTTCACGCCTTCGACCAAGGCGGAGCTCGGCGAGCACGATGAGAACATCTCTTTTGAAGAGACCATCAAGCTCTGCGGTCAAGAGATCGCCGAACAGGTTCGTGACAAAACCCTTGAAATTTACAGTCGTGCACGAGACTTTGCCCGTGAAAAGGGTATCATTATTGCTGACACCAAGATTGAATTCGGCACCATGCCCGACGGCAGCCTGATCTGGATCGATGAAGCGATGTCACCGGATTCTTCACGTTTCTGGCCTCAGGAGCTATACAAGCCAGGTGGTCCCCAGCAAAGCTTCGACAAGCAGTTCGTCCGTGATTACCTGGAAACCCTCAACTGGAACAAACAGGCGCCACCCCCACCTCTCCCTGAGGATATTATTAACAAGACCTCGGAGAAGTACCAGGAAGCGCTCTTCAAACTGACTGGCATCACCCTGTAAGCACAGCAGTGCCCCCTCGAAAGGTTTGTAGTGCCGAAGATAATTAACATGACCAGGTTCATGATCGCGATCAGCTGTACCGTCACCCTTCTTCTAGGTGGCTGTACAGCTTTATCCGTTAAGAGAGACGACCGACCGGTCGAGGTTGTGATCAGCCGTGCCGAGCAACTGATCGTAGCCAAAGCCTATGCGGCGGCAGCTGCAGAATATGCCGTCGTTATCAGAAAAGAACCGACCATCGGCAGTCACTACCTGCGCCGCGCCGAGGTCCTTGAGCGCATCGACGAGGATAAGGAAGCTCACAGTACCTACGAGCGAGGCCTCAAGATGGTGCCGGAAGAGGATCCTGATCAGCTAGAGCTCATGCACCGGCTGGCCCTGGTCGACGCCAACCACCTGTTCAAACTTGATGAGGCAGAAGAGCTCCTTACACGTCTCCCCGCGAGGAGCATTGAAAAACTAGATCTGGCGGCCTTCCTTTACTACCAGGCCAGCCAATATAATGAAGCCATCGAACTTTTGAATAAAGCCCTTGAGAAAGTGCGGGATGCTGACCAAAAAGCTTTACTGCTGTATCATGCCGCCCTGATTTACGTAAAACTCGATGACGAGAAAAACACCTTCGGTTCGCTCTATTTCGCAATTAACAACGCCGAGCACCTCGGCCTGATTCGCGACATCGAGCAACTCTGGCAAGAACTCAACGAAACACAAGAAGACGCAGACGCTTTTCCAAAACCTTGACACCGGTCAATGTCAAATGCATGGAAGTGCGTTAAGCTAACTCCAACATCTAAACAAGATTGGAGGAACGCTATGTCTACCAAACCTGCTCAAATTCATGTAGATCCTGCCAAGGCATACGCCTTGGGCGAAATGACACCCTATCAGGACGGCGCAGTTGTCAGCCGCACCCTGCTGCAGCACGACACCGGAACCCTCACAGTTTTCAGTTTTGATGCCGGCCAGGCTCTCTCCGAGCACACCGTCCCGTTCCATGCTTTCGTACAGGTCCTCGATGGCGAGGCCGAAATCATCATCGGCGGCAACCCGGTCAGCGTCTCTGCAGGAGAGATCGTTCTAATGCCCGGTGGCATCTCCCACGAAGTCAAGGCCGTGAAACGTTTCAAGATGCTGCTCACCCTCTTCCGCAGCACCTCGGGCAGCGACAGTGAATTCAAAAGCAACTGACCGATTGCACAGCAAGACAAGCTCCAGCAATCTGAGTAAAAAAGCAGTTGACACCCTGATAGCGCTCTGTTATAAATCTGCACCTGTTCGGGGCTATAGCTCAGCTGGGAGAGCGCTTGAATGGCATTCAAGAGGTCAGCGGTTCGATCCCGCTTAGCTCCACCAAACAAAATCAAGGACTTACGGCACTTAGCTGTAAGTCCTTTTTTGTTACCCAGGCCTATAGGTGTCCAGATAGGTGTCCATTCATTTATCAAAGCTCCTACAAATCCGCTGAAGAGAACCCCACATTGAGCTTAGGCTGAATGTGGGGTTTGTTTTTATTGTTGACCACCAACAACAAACAGGTGCTATTATTGACTTTCTTTAATATCGCCAGTCAACAACACTAAGGAGGAGTAATCATGTTTGGGTTTGACGGACTTGTAGGTACAATAATCCTTGTGGCAGTTGTTCTTATGGGTGTGTTAACGGCGCTGATGCCGGTTTTTATTTATCTGATTTATGGTGAAGTCCAAAAAATTAGGGAGCACATAACTAGCCAGTGATTCAGGAACGTCATGAATGCACGCGAACATACCCATAAAAAAGCCGCCCCTTTTCAGAGGCGGCAATATATGAAGTTGCCCACCTGGATCAACTCCGGGTGGCCTTTTATTATTTGTCAGGGTTTTTAGTAAATACCTCAAACACGCGATTTCTTACCGTCAAAACAATGCGAGAGGAATTTCAGTAAATATCCCTTCCTCACTGCTGGAATGCTATATCTCCCACAAATCCATTTTTAAATATCAGGGTTTATGAGAACTCAAAGCACTAATCATATCGGTTACTCTTTTCACCAATAAGGACATTATCAAAGCTCAAAAACTAAAAGCTGTCAAATGAAGGGAATCTCCCATGTTCTTCTGTAAATTCGTCACAAAGTTTTGAAATGTCTATTCTTAGCTGTTCTTTGTCAAAGAGTCGGCCAGTGATAAGTTCTAATTCCCAAGAACTCCAGAAGGCAGCGCTACTACTTTTCAGGATTTTGGGGTTGTTTAGTAAGGTTTTTTTATAGTTATCAAGGGTTATCTTTGCCGCCAACAGGTGGAATAAGGTATATGGATAAGAGAGTAACCTTAAAAGACCTGGAGAGTTTTTCCACATATTTAGGTATTTCTCCTTTTGACCTACAATCGAGCAGCGTGGGGCAAAGTTCATCTGTTCAACTGTTAAATCAATTAAATTCAACAATTCGATGTCATGAAATTTCCCGTCAATATCCATCACAGGCAAAAAAGGACATAATTTACAAAACAAAGGCAAGGTCATTTTGTCCTTGCAACGGCCTTGGTGGTTGCATTGATTGCATAGGCCTCCAACTCTCACACCATTTCCCAACTCAACACTCAATTCTTTATGTTTTGATTTATTCAAAGGTATTTGTTCTTTTTTCTCGAAGTATTTGAATTCCTCGAACATATAAAAAACCCACGTTTGCGGAAACCTTAAAACCCCACCTGGTACAACGGGCTCACAACAAACCGATTCACAGGTTTGCCAACAATTCTCCTCGAAGACAAAATCAGTCGAGCTTAGAACATCCCAATAGTTTTCAGTTTTTTTTAACATTGCGTTCCTCAAAACAAGAAAAAACACATTCAGTTACAATTTCAATTATACAAAATTTCACTCAAGAAAGAGCAAATCCTTTATCTTGGGTCAATGCAATCACTGGACATAGCAAATATCACACTCCTGAAACATGAAATAGGGAGTGTCAGTACCAAGCGACTGACACCTTGGCGGAAAATTCTCCAACCTACAAACACTTGTCGTGAAACGGCTTTCACACCTTGGTGCATACAATGTCTCGGCAGTTATTCCAGCAGCAATTCCTATGCTACCTTAGGACTTCCGAGACACTCTTTTTTTCTCATAAGTCACGACTTATGAGAAGAAAACCTGCTTCTTATTAATAGAGACATTTAGGAAGACAAAACAATAGCCACCAGGGTTGATTTTTGGTGGCCTTTTTTTATTTATCAGGGTTTTCAGTAATTTCGAGTTTTAGTCAATTTCATGCACTCCTAACAATGCAAGAGGATAAACAGTAAATATTCACTAGGAGCATCATCCTCGCTGCCTGTGTGGAAATCGTTCTTAAATATTAAGAATCACAGTAAATCTTCTATTTTCGTCGGTTAAACATGAAAATGTGATTTTAGAATGCTGTTATAATTCTTGACCCAAAGTCTACAAAGCAGTAGATTGTCTGTAGTTTTAATCTCCGATAAGAGCAAACTCAGGGCGACCTGAGGGCGCAGAGTCAGGGGTCTCAAAGACGAGACAGCCCAACCGCCGAAGAGAGTTTTAAAAGCCCAAAGATCCAAGACACAAGATCTTAGCGCTTTTCTTCTGCTGATGGAAGAGAGGCGCTTTTTGTTTTTTGTCGGGGCTTAAGCGGTTTTCTCTTCTGGATTATATCTTCTGTTGTTCCTGTGGTTGGTTTTCTTTGCCATGTCACAAGCGACCCCTGCCAGGGTTCTATATATCAGTATGGTGTCTACCGTTGCCGACGTTACGTAACTATTAGGAGGAAATCATGTCACAAGTAAAAACCTTACCCCAATCACCAGTCACCCTCAGCCGCGTGAGCCGCCATTTTAGAGTCCTCGCCATCGTTCTTGTTCTTGCCGTCAGCTTCAGTACTCCGACGGTTTGGGGACTGGAGCTTGGAACAGGGGCCGATGATGGATTCGGCGGATTAAGCGTCGACAATACTGCTCTGGGATCGAATGCAACGACCTTCGGAATCGGCTATTTGGCTACAGCTGTTGGCTCAAGAAGCCAGGCCACTGGCTTCTCTAGTACGGCTATTGGGTACGACAGCCAGGCTACTGATCGGCACAACACGGCTACTGGCGTATCCAGTTATGCTACTGGTTATCATGCCACGGCCACCGGATCCTTCAGTCTGGCTGACGACTTTTATAGCACGGCCACCGGTTCATACAGCCAGGCCACTGGCGAGAATAGCACCGCGACCGGTAATTTGAGTCTCGCCAGTGGATTCTTGAGCACCGCCACCGGCCAGAACAGTCAGGCTACCGGCATAAATAGCACTGCTACCGGCATGATTAGCCAGGCTACCGGAGATAACAGTACCGCTAACGGAGTGAACAGCCAGGCTACCGGAGGTGCCAGTACAGCCACCGGTGTTAACAGCCAGGCAACGGATGCTAGTACCACCGCCACCGGCACTAATAGTATTGCTAGCGGCTACTATAGCACAGCCACCGGCGACGGCAGTCAGGCCACCAATGACTATAGCTCTGCAACTGGCAAGAGCAGTCTGGCCTCAGGCTATTATGGTACGGCCACCGGAGCCGTCAGTCAAGCCAGCAGCGATTACGCTACGGCAACCGGTTCATACAGCCGAGCCATTGGTGAAATGAGCACCGCGACTGGCCATTATAGTCTTGCCAGCGGATTGTTCAGCACCGCTACTGGCCAGGATAGTTGGGCCACTGGCGCGAATAGCGCCGCGACGGGTAAGTCCAGTCGGGCCACCGGCACCAACAGCACAGCCACCGGCACTGACAGTCGGGCCACGAATACTGGCAGTGTCGCCCTTGGCACCACCAGTAATGCCTCTGGGGCATACAGTGCAGCCCTAGGGACTTTCAGCCTCGCATCTGGTGACAACGGTGTTGCCCTTGGTACTTACAGTATTGCATCTGGGGTCAACAGTGTTGCTCTGGGGCAAGGGTCGGTAGCTGATCAAGCCAACACTGTTTCTATGGGCAACGCTAACACTACTACTACCCGTCGTATAGTCAATGTCACCGACGGATTGGCCGCCACTGACGTCGCTACCTTTGGACAATTAACCACTACCAATAACAAACTGACTACTCTTACCACGCGCGTCACCGGTGTCGAGGGTGCCATCGCCACCAACACGGGTGCCATTGCAACGAACTCCGCTGACATCGTTGCGGAGGTTATTGCACGTTCCGCCGCTGATACAACTTTGCAGAATAATATTAGCGTTAACACGGAGAGCATCATCGAAATTCAAGACCATAACCGGGGTTTGAGCTGGACCGCCAACGGATTACCCATCGGTGCCAGTGCCACAGGAATCGGCAGCACCGCCGTTGGAGACGGTGCCTCGGCACGTACCCGCGATACCGCCATTGGCTACATGGCGACCGTCACGGCTGATGGAAGTACCGCCATCGGTTCCAACACCTTGATCGCAACTGAGAACAGTGTCGCAATAGGTGCCGATGCGACGGTCAATGCGGTGGGTAGTACCGCAGTGGGTCAAAATGCCTCGGTCTCAACCGGAGCCACCGGCAGCGTTGCGGTTGGACAGGATTCGGCAGCCACCGAAGCGAACACGGTCTCCGTTGGCTCGACAACTAACCAACGCCGCATCACAAACGTCGCCGACGGCGTCAACGCCAATGACGCAGTGACCGTGCAGCAAATGCAGCAATTTGCTACCTCATCAAGTGTGGATATCGGACGCTTGGACAATCGCATCGACGATCTCGATGACCGCATGGACAAGGTCGGCGCACTGTCGATGGCCATTGCCCAGCTCTCGCCCAACCACCGCGCCCAGGGTGATACCTCTTTGTCACTCGGTATCGGTCACTACAGCGGCAGCAGTGCTCTTGCAGCAGGTTTGTTTCATCACGTCAATGACAACATCATGTTCAAAGCCAGTATTACTTCAACCTCTGGTGAAACAGGTGGGGGCGGCGGGATGACTATAAGCTGGTAGACAACAGGAAGGTTGAGGATGGCGACAACCCTCTAAGTTGTCGCCTTCTTATTGCTGGTTAATTTGTACGCTTTATTGAAAGTCACGACTTACGAGAAGAAAACCGGCCTCTTATTGATAGGGGTATTCAGTAAGGTCTTTACTACACAAAACTATGGCCACCAGGGATCAATCCTTGGTGCCCTTTTTTATTTTCATTTACCTGTTGACATATCTGACAAAATCAGTAAGATATTAATCACAGAAGATACTTCTTCATCTTCTACCTCCTAGAAAAACCCATAGAACCCGTTGCCCCGCAGTCACCCTCCTGACTGTGGGGCTTTTTTTGTTATAAGTCAGGGTTTGTAGTAATTCGGCATTTCGGCCAAATCTTCCCACACAAATCAATGCAACAGGATAAATAGTAATGTTGCTTATCTGAATTTTTGACTACCTGAGCTTGAAAAAGCTTAGCCTCCTTGTTAGGTTTGTAGGCAAAGTGCAGCCCCGTTAATTAAGAAAGGAGGAATCGATGGGTTTATTCAGAAGAAAACCGAAGCATCCGGACCTTGATCCAAGTAGCCCTGTCGCAAAACAGATTCAGGAAGTCGAAGTGCCATTGAAGGAGTTGATTCAGCAGGTCTCCGATACCCTCGAAGTGGTTCCAGCTGACGGCAATGCTTACGTTTTTCTCGGCAAACCACCAAAGAAGTTCGGCGTTGCCATGATTGAGGAAGGAGAGGTGCAAAGCTTTGTCTCTTTAGCAAAGGAAAAAGGCCTCAATCAGACACAGATTCTGAAACTGAATGAAAAGTTTCGCGATGCCTACGAGAAGAATATGGACGCGGAACGCTTCCAGGCCAATGTCGCAGGGAAGGATATAGTTGTCACCTCCTGTCAGCCGTTAGCCCAGGATGTGGCTCAGATCGTCAGTAGTATCTGATATATGATTTAGGGGCTGTAACCGGGATAGAGACCTCTCATCAAGATGTGTCTCTCCCGGTTTTTTTTGTTTTCTTTAAAATTGGAAACCATTGGCCACCAGGGTTCGATCCTTGGTGGCCTTTCTTACATTGCAGGGCTTGTAAGAAATAGGAATTTTTGAGTATTTAAAGTGTCAGATTAGAAATAGTAGGATTTATAGGACAGTCTATTATTTGACCTTCTTTTTTACAGTTGTGATCCCTATTGTATGATTTGACCAGAGATATCCGCGTAATGTTTTTTTATACATTCTGGACAGATGCCATGGGTAAAATCCAATCCTGTATGATCTGAAATATAGTCGTCTACTTTTTCCCAGTACCCCTTGTCATTTCTTATGTCTTTGCAGTACATGCAAATTGGTATGAGACTTCTGAGTTCTGTGATTTCATACATAAAATCTATCAACTCCTTGTTTCTCTCCCCCAACTGCTGGTTCAAATAGAGAAGACCAAGGTTCCCTTCAATTATTTCTCTGAACTTTTGTAGAAGTGATCCATAAGTATCTGAATAATGGTTTTCCTTGTTATCCAAAACACATATAGTCCCAAATGGTTTCCCATCCGGAAATAAAACAGGCATCCCCATATATGAAATCATGTTGAGCTTAACGTCCGGATTGTTCTTCCACTTTTCAATTTTAAGGGCGTTGGGAATAAGAAGTTTTTTTTGGGTTTTGATAACTTCTTCGCAGTACAAACCTGACCCATAAAGGTGCTCTTTGTCACCAGGATGATACAGGTTTTTTGCAATGCAGCTTGATCTGAAAACTTCTATGTCAGGATCAACAATCCTCATGATCATGGCCGCAGGAACCTCCATAAGGGTGGCCATGATGTCAACAATGTTTTGCCACTCTTCAACTACTTTTTCTGGAATTTCCAATCGAACACCGTGGTCTGTGGTTTCCATCGACTTTTACCCCTGATGGTTAAGGCCGCCACCTCGACTATCGCCTTTTTGCTTTCTTCTTGAACCCCTGTAAAAGGACAATATCAGAGATAAATACTTTCGCAATTACGCGCCGCACCTAAAAGATGTAGGTTTGCCACATTGCAGACAGAGGCACCGTCATCGTAACTTCGGTTCAGGTTCCTTTGCTTATCAGTTTGATTCATGTATTTTTTGGGCGGGGAGAAAATCTTTTTGAAAAAACTGCAGGCAGTGGCTGATTTTTACAAATAACGCCAAATAGAATGAAAAAAATGGCCCTTCCGCTTGGAGGGGCCATTCTCATATGTCAGGGGTTGTGAGAATGATGCAATTTTGCGAATCTGGAGTCTTCAAAGCAATGTGAGAGGATAAATAGGACGCCTTGACAGACCTACTTTCAGGGTTAGTATTTATTTGTACAGGTTAAAGATTTCCCGATAAAGCCAACCTTCTCGTGAGAGAAGGACGGAAAGTGGCGGGTCTTTACTCCTCAAAAACAACGATAAGATGGCCGAGCTGCCGAAGGATATTTATCCAACGGTATGACTTGGTTTTTTATTGAGGGGGTGGGGCTACGCTAAAGAATTAAAAGAAAGGAGGAAGTAAGTTTCAAGCAACAATCACTGTAGTCATAGGAGCTTCAAAATGAAAAAGCTATTTTCAATCAGATGGTTGATGGTCAGCCTTGTCTTGGCCTTTGTTTTGTCACCTGTAACGCTCGACCTTTCGTCTTTTTCCGTACACTACCAATCTGTTTTCGCTAGAGGCGGAGGCGGTGGCGGTGGCGGTGGTGGCGGTGGTGGCGGTGGTGGCGGTGGTGGCGGTGGTGGCGGTGGTGACGGTGGAAGCGGTGGAAGCGGTGGAAGCGGCCATGACGCTGGCCATGACGCTGGCCATGACGCTGGCCATGACGCTGGCCATGACGCTGGACATGGCAGTCATGGTGGTGCCAATACCTCCAGCGAACACATGCAAGGTGAACACATGCAAGGTGAACACATGCAAGGTGAACACATGCAAGGTGAACACATGCAAGGTGAACACATGCAAGGTGAACACATGCAAGGTGAACACATGCAAGGTGAACACATGCAGGGTGAACACATGCAGGGTGAACACATGCAGGGTGAACACATGCAGGGTGAACACATGCAGGATGAACACATGCAGGGTGAACACATGCAGGGTGAACACATGCAGGGTGAACACATGCAGGGTGAACACATGCAGGGTGAACACATGCAGGGTGAACACATGCAGGGTGAACACATGCAGGGTGAACACATGCAAGGTGAGCACATCCAGGAAGGCACAAATTAACTAAGAAACTAGAAGCTAAAACAAAGGCCACCAGGATACGATCCTTAGTGGCCTTTTCTCATTTGTCAGGCATCATAAGAAATACTGATTACTGCCATTAGAGTTAGTCGTTTGACATAGTTCAAAGAAGCTATTAATCTTGCCATGATAGATTCAATGTCAACAGGAGGATTCATGAAGAATATTATTTTGGGAGCTATTTTTACTCTGCTAATTCTTTCTGTTTTTTCAATAGGTGGATGCGGTTATCATCATTGGGGACATGGAGGCCATCATCACGACTGCTCTGAAAACCACTGCCGCAATCATTGTGGTCAACACAACGCAGCGGATTCAAATTAATTTGCTCTACCACTGATGACCAAAAGACAGTCCACCAAGGTTATGCCAAATAAGCGACTACGCCTCAGTTGACAGGCTGACCTAAATACTTTTCTATAAGTCACGTCTTGTGAGAAGAAAAACGGCTTCTTATTAATAGAGACATATAGGAAGCTGATTAACCCACAAATTGATGGCCACCAGGCTTTGATCCTTGGTGGCCATTTTATTTTGTTTTTCACGTTCTACCTCCTAAGCAAAACCCATAGAACCCGTTGCCCCGCAGTCACCCTCCTGACTGTGGGGCTTTTTTTATTATAAGTCAGGGTCAGTAAGAATCTTGCATTTCTGCCAATCTGAGCTCTTCGAAGCGATCTAGGAGGAGAAACAAGATATCTTGACAGACTTACTTTTAGAGCTAACGTAAAGAACATAGCTAAACTATTTCCCGACAAAGCCAACCTTCTCGCAAGAGTGGGACGGAAAGTGGCGGATCTTTACCCCCTCAAAAACGACACGAAGATGGCCGAACTGCCGAAGGATTTAAACCCTTATGGTGGAGTCGGCCTTTTTATTTATGACCTTCTGCCATATGCAGAAGGAGGTGATATCAAAAGCAGAGTTACAAACATGGGAGTGCCTAGAACACTGGTGGCGATTCATAGCAACTACCAGAGCGCAGCTATTACTGAAGGAGGAAGACTATGGCAACGTTTATTACACTTATAAACTTCACCGATCAGGGGATTCGGAACATAAAGGATTCTCCAGCGCGTTTTGAATCATTTAAGGCATTGGTGGAAGCTCAGGGTGGTACGGTCAAGAGTGTTTATTATACTCAGGGTAATTACGACATGGTGGTTATCGTGGAGGGCGACGAGGAAGCTGCAATGACTGCGAATCTGACGGTTGGTTCGCTCGGCAACGTGCGCACTCAGACACTGCGTGGTTTCTCTGTGGAAGAGATGAAGAGTTTTATTAGTAACATGCCTATATCATTATGACTTCTTAGACGAAAGCTGGCTTCTTTTTGATAGATGTACACAGGAAGCTCTTTAATACACAAAACTATGGCCACCTGGAGATGATCCTTGGTGGCCATTTGAGGTGATTCATTTATTACTATGGCTTTTGCGGTGTGCTGCAGCCCATTTTCTCCATCATATCAGCACAATCAAAACCGCCCTTTCCGTCACCCATAAACTTTTGCATCATCGTAAACATCTGTTCGCAGCAGGCCTGCTTTTCATCTCTCTCGCTGCACTTGCTTGTTTTGTCATTCTGTTGTGTCGTTTCAGTCATAATTTTTCTCCTTAATCGTTGTTTTGCACTGCATTAAATGTTGGTTAAAACGCACTGGTAAATATTGGCTGGCTATCTCTTCATTTTTTACCGTAGAGTTTAACGTGACTGATCGTTGCCTTGGTCAGAGTCTCGATAATGGCGACCAGAACCGCAGCAACAACCGCCCTTCCAAAAGCAACAAAAGAACATAAGCAACAAAGGCAGCAGCCACCAGTATTCGGCAATTTCAGTTATGGTCATGGATATCACCTCCCTTCTGTCTTAATAGACGGCGGTGGAAGGTGAATGGATACGCTTGGCGAGAATTTTTCTGTTATAAGGGAGACACGACAAAACTATGACAGGCGTGACAGCTCACTATTCTCTGTCACGCTTCTGTTTGCGATCACAGGAAATTTCGCTACGTTCATCTAGATAAAAGTCGCAGTTGCCTTGTAAGCTGACTTTTAGCTTGGCTTTGGCCCTGTGGAGACGGATCTTGACGTTGTCGAGGCTGACCTGCAAGATCTCCGCGATCTCTCTGTTCTTGAGCCCTTCTTCTTCGCTGAGCAGCAGCACTGTCCGATAATTCTCTGGGAGTTGATCGATATATCCCCGAATACAGGCATTCATTTCATCACGGATAACCTGCTGGTCGATTCCGGGCGTTTGCTGCTGAGTAGTAAAATCTCGCTTTTCAAGGGTATTGTCATCGATTCCAATTGGATACTCTTTGCTTTTTTGCTTAAAGGAGGGGCTGCGCAATCGGTCGTAGAAACTGTTAGTGGCGATCCGATAGAGCCATGTGGAGAGCTGTGCTTCATTGCGAAAAGAGGTCAGATTCCTTTCGACCTTGACGAACACCTCCTGGCAGAGGTCCTCAGCTTCATTTTCTCCCGCCAGTCTACACAAGTATCTGTAAATCTTCGGCCTGTAGCGGGTGTGCAGTTTCTCGAAATCGAAGACCTCATCAGCCATCAGAGCCTCCATTGTAAGTCATGAAATATTTGGGCAGACCTTCCATGGCTCTAATCATATCAAATATCTCGACTTGCGGAAAAAACGTTCTTATAAGTCACCACTGCCGAGAAGAAAAACGGCTTCTTATTGATAGAGGTATTCAGTAAGCTCTTTAATCCACAGCAAACAGTCTTCATGCTCAATAGTATAGGCAGTAGATATTGTTTCAAAACATGTT
>JARUHP010000024.1 GCA_030005635.1 Deltaproteobacteria bacterium IMCC39146 | reverse complement strand
ATCGATCACCCGACTCCGGGCGAGAGTGAAGAGAACCTCGACTTCACCATTGCCTACCGGGTCACCGACGGCGACGGCGACACCGTCGACGGCACACTCGATATCAATGTCGATGACGACACGCCTGTCGTCATCGACCCAGACACAGCATACGTTGTCAACGAGAATAATAGCTCGGCACTGAACATCCCCCTGGATATCGACGGAGTTGTTGTAGACAACTACGGCGCCGACGGAGCTGGAAGCGTAAAACTTGTAGTCTCTACCCAAGGAGTTGACAGCGGTTACACAATAGGATCAGGGGCCTCAAACGTCTATCTCTACACCTCTGCAGACGGACAATTCCTGATCGGTTCAACGCTCGAAAACAGCTCTTTTTTAAATGCGTTGGGCGACTACCAGAACTCCGCGGCTTTCCTCGTCCAGTTGAACAATGATGGGACGACCTATTCCTTCGAGCTAGAAAAGCAAATCGACGGTGGAATTGGCACCTTCAATACAAATTCCGGGACCTGGGCTTTCAAAGGTGGCAACACAAACTTTGTCTACTATGAAGACACAGACCCCAACAGCACACTTCCAAGTGTTCTTGTTACTCCTTCTGATGGTGCAACAAAAACCAACACAACCAACAATGGGATTGGGGCTGGCCCTGGTGGTCTGCCCGTTGGCGCTGGTGAAGGTTTAAGGGTCGATTTTGTTGAGGACCTCACAGGGACTCCCATACAAAAAGATTATACTGACATTGGCCCGAATGCCTATGACCATAACTTTGCCAACCATCGTCTTGTCAATGGCGCAGAAGTAACCTTTGCCTCAGTAAATCAATCCAGTGCAGTGTCGATCACAGCATATTTCGACGATGACTTCCTAAGAGGTGACGAACTTGCAGAGAACCCAGACAATGTTGGTGACATTGATACTGTCGACGGTCCTGAGAATATCACCAGAGTGGATATAAATGGTGTAAGGGTTGATGATGGCGACACTCCGCCTGGTGGCTACACAGTAGATTTCACAGGAGACACAGTTGAAATAACTGGAATTGTTGATGGAGACTCAATTGTTGTTTTTACCGATAAGGGATTAACGACAGTGGAATACGAATATGTCTCAGGGACACCCTTTACCTTACAGGGTTTTGGTGCCTCGACATTCGACCCGGGGAATCTGGTCAATATGAACTTTGACCTCGAAGTCGTCGATGGCGACGGTGACAGCGTCCTGGTGGATAGTGCCATCAATGTTATGATCAGCCCCGACAACCATGTCATTCAAGAGGGTACAGACGCTGGAGAGGCCCTCACAGCGAATGTTGACCAGCCTACGACCTTGGTTGGCTTTGCTGGTGAAGACACCCTAGAAGGCGGAAGCGGCAACGACATCCTGTTCGGCGGGGAAGACAATGACTTACTCTTTGGCGGAGGAGGTGAAGATGCTTTCGTGTTCACTGCCAAGGGTGGAGAAGGTGAAGACACTATTGTTGATTTCAGCGTTAACGAAGATAAACTGAGTTTCACGGACCTATTGGACGCAGACTCAGACGATGACTTTGACGATGCTGACATCCTCGCCTTTACTAACAGTGTCAAGGTCACATCCGATGGCAATGACCTGACATTGGAAGTCCCTGGACTGGACGGTGCCGATGCGACAACCATCACGCTGGCAGGCGTCGCAGGGGACTACCCCGAAATAATAGCGAACTCGGCAACGGAATACAATCTCAGCGATGTCATCGCCACTGCGGAAAGTATCAACGTAGACACCTACGCATCATAAGCAGCAAAAAGCCCGGGGCAGCAACCCTGCCCCGGGCTGATGTCATGTTAAAAAACATGGGGGAATCTACGATCAAGCATCACAAAAACAAACAGCAGACTAAGGGCTCCGTTAATAAGGGAACGTAAGCAACATCAAGGGAATAACACCATAGCTGACGATCCTAAACCAAGCGAATAAACCTAAAAAGGGATGGCCAGTAGGCCACCCCTTTTCTCATCATTCGTGTCCCAACACTCAGAGCAAACTAGTACTTCACTTCAACCCGGTAAGTCAGCACCGTCTCCCCTTTTGCAGGAACCTTAATCATCCAAAGTGCCGTATCAGCAGAAGCCTTACTATGCTCATGACTCTCATCAAGAACACGCCAGTCACCCGGCATCGGTTCGGCAACCGTAACAGTCACATCTTCATCTTTAGCGTTTTTCAACGTGATCTCGTAGGCACTCTCAAAGCGATAGTTATAGCGACCATCGCCACCAAGCTTGCGAAAGTCTGTCTGCTTACGATCTGCGGTCACATCAAAAGCATCGCCGAGTTTAAGCCGTAAAGTTTCGTTCTCCGGGGTGTGATCAATGCGATCCTCACCAACAAACTGCGGACGACCTTCCTTGTCCTGCTTGTAAACCCGGACAATCCCTTTCGGTAACGGCATCCCCAAATTATCTTGCTTGCGATTGTCAAATTCAACAAAGACCCCGATTTTAAGCTTCTGTCCCAGATCGCCTTGACGACCACGATAATAAGAATGATTACCCTGTAGACGGAATTCCTTCTCTACAGAAACTCCAGCAGCATTGAGCAGAGAGACCTGTTTGGTCTGATTATCGCGAATCGTGGTCGGTCGCTGCAGAGTGTAAAGATGATATTCGAAAAGGCTCTCCTCACTCATCTGTGGTGCCGCCGCCTTGGCCATGGTCGCTTCCATCATCACATCACCACGAAAGCGCATTTCTTCGCGCACCCGATTGACGTCGCCTGCCACCAATTGCAATAACGCATTACGATAGGTCGTGCCGCTACGGTTGGTCAGGGTCACCCAACCCGACAGATCCACCGCCGTATCATCCGAATTCAACTCGGCGACATAGTCAGCCTGCCAGCCAAGGCCTCCAGTCAGGTAACTGAGCTCTATTGTTTGGGAATCTGCCTTGTCATTATCAAGGGCGACCACCAGGGTCGGACGATCACGCAGGTTCTCCGGTACATCAGGGAAAACCAGCCGACCTGGGACTCCGGTCTCGATCCGGTCACCAACTTTTAGAACCACGCCGTCATTAGCAGCGAGAACTTGCGCCGTTTCATAACGGTCTTCACCCGTTTCTGGATGGGTACGCACCAGTTGGACTTCTTTGCCGACATACTTTTCCAGCAGTTTACGGGGAGTCAACAGGTCAAAATCAAAGTTCTGCTCCAGGATAGCCAAGCCGCCGGGATGAGTCAGGCTACGCAGCAGGGCCGTTTCGGGGCGAATTCTGGCACTGACTTCGCGCAGCGCAAGAGCCATAGGCCCTTTTGGCAGAGCCACTTGACGTTGATCACGGACCAGGGCTAAATCCTCGTTGTAGATGGTAACAGCCACTTCCTGCTGATCATCCAGCGTGCTGACAATTTCCTCTCCAAAAACAGGCACAGAAACCAATAAAGACAGGGTGACGACAACCAGAACGGGCAAGGACCATTTCGACATGAGTAACCTCCAGAGAAGATAGCTTTAGTAACGATTCAACACGGAGACGCGGAGGCGCAGAGAACCTCTTTTCAGGTAACATTCTCTGAACCTCAGCGTCTCCGCGTTAAAGCAGATTTTGATTTATAACGGTTAACAGATTTTGGTTTAATTGCCAGCAACAAAAATCAGGCGGGCTCAAGTCCGGCAAACTTGACAAGGAGTTTCTTAGGACCAAAACGGTGGAAATAAACCGTGACCTTCTGGTTGTCGCCCTCTCCCTCGATGCGACGAACGGCACCGACACCGAACTTGATGTGTCGAACCTGCAAGCCGATACGCAGACCCTCTTCGGCATCAGGAACGATACGAACGTCATCGTCATCGATAAAGGGGTCTGCTTCTGAAAAATCAGGTTCAGACTGGTCGAAAAGGGAGGCCAGGTTATGATTGACGGTTTTCTGCAGACCGCTCGAGGCAGGCTTAGCAAGCAAGTGATCAGGGATTTCTGCGAGGAAACGACTGGGTGGATTGAACTGGTAATCACCAAAGATCCGTCGGCGACGGGCGTGGGTCAGGTAAAGCTTCTCCATGGCGCGGGTCATGCCGACATAGCAGAGGCGGCGTTCTTCTTCAAGCTCTTCCGGGCCATTGGCGGATCGGCTATGAGGAAAGAGGTCCTCTTCCATGCCAACCATGAAGACCAACGGAAACTCAAGGCCCTTCGCCGCATGCAAGGTCATCAGGGTCACCCGGTCGAGACTCTGATCATATGAATCAAGATCGGTGATCAGGGCGACCTGCTCCAGGTAATCCTGCAAGGTGCCTTCCTTGGCGAAGTGTTCTTCCATACCCGCCAGAAGTTGCTGCAGGTTATCCATACGGCTACGCGCTTCTTCGGTTTTCTCCGTGCGTAACTGCGGACCGTAACCTGTCTCTTCGATCAATTCAGCGGTGAGCTGCGGATAGGGAGTTTCGACGGCACGTTGTTGAAAGTCGTCGATCAGGTCAACAAAGGCTTTGACCTTGGTTGCGGCGGCACCTTTTAAAGCACTGCGCTGCAAAGCCTTTTTGCAGGCCGGCAAAAAGCCTCCGGCTTCTGTTTCAAAGGGAGCAATCTTGTTGACAGTGACACCACCGATGCCACGCGCGGGAACATTGATGATACGCCGGGCCGAGACCGAGTCCGCCGGGTTACTGATAATCCTCAGGTAGGCGAGAATATCCTTGATCTCCATGCGCGAGTAGAACTTCACGCCACCAAACATCACGTAAGGAATCCGCTCGTTGCGCAACGACTCCTCGATCACCCGCGACTGAGCGTTGGTACGATAGAAGACAGCGATGTCTCGCAGGTGTCGGCCGTTGCGCTTGAGGCGCTTGATTTCACCGGCCAGGAAACGTCCCTCTTCGAGGTCGTCAGGCAGGGTTTCGAGGGTCACTCCCTCTCCGACATCATTCTCGGTCCAGAGCTTCTTTATCTTGCGACCGGTGTTATTGGAGACCACGGCATCCGCGGCATCGAGGATCGTCTTGGTTGAGCGGTAATTCTGTTCGAGGCGGATCGTTTCACAACCTGGATAATCGCGTTCAAAGCCGAGGATGTTGCCGACTTCGGCGCCACGCCAGCGGTAGATCGACTGATCATCATCACCGACCACGCAGAGATTGCCGTGCCCTGAGGCGAGCAGATGCACCAACCGGTACTGGACCTGGTTGGTGTCCTGGAACTCGTCAACGAGGATATAATGGAAACGCTGGCGATACTTTTCCAACACCTCGGGATGATCTTCGAAGAGCCGGACCACCTGCATCAACAGATCACCAAAGTCGAGCGCATTGGCCTGCTTCAGGCGCTCCTGGTAAAGAGCGTAGATGCGAGTGATCTGCTCCGCCTGGTAATCACCGTCATCAAGCTGGTCCGGCCAGATGCCACGATTTTTGGCCCGGTCAATGGCGGCAGCGACCGCTCGCGGCTTGAGGGCCTTATCGTCGATACCGAGTTCCTGCAGAAGGGTTTTGAGCAGCCGTTCCTGATCCTGATCATCGTAGATTGTGAAATTGCGCTTGAAACCAAGAGCCTCGATTTCCTGACGCAGAATCCGCACACAGGTCGCATGAAAGGTGCTGACCCAGAGCCCCTTGATATCGCCGAGTAGCTCTTCGAGACGCTCTCTCATCTCCCCTGCGGCCTTGTTGGTAAAGGTCACGGCGAGGATCTGCCAGGGGGCAACCTTGTATTGCGTGATCAGCCAGGCAATCCGATGCGTAAGGGCACGGGTTTTGCCGGAGCCGGCCCCTGCCAGCAACAGCAGCGGGCCGGTGTCATGCTTGACCGCCAGCTGTTGCATCGGATTGAGTTGGGCGAGAAGATCCATTAATTGTCCTCAAGGGTCCGGGTCATCAGAGCCCGGTTGTACGCGGCGACAATATCACGGCGAGAAATGATGCCGACCAGTTTACTCTGTTGCACACGGTCCACCACCGGCACTTGTTCGATATTGCGGTAACCGATCTTACGCATGGTCTGATCAAGGTCCTCATCGGCGTGAACCGTGATGACGTCAGTGGTCGCCAGTTCCTTAACCACCACCAGGTCCATCAGGTCGTGTTCGAAGACCACGCCCATGAAATCCTGGACTGAGATGATCCCCGAAAGTTCACCTTGGGCATTAACCAGCGGGAAATTGGTGTGATGGGTCTGTTCGATGAAACGGGCAAACTGACCGAGCGTCATATGTTCCGGGATAGTCTCCACATCACGAACCATGACGTCGCCAACCAGCAGAGACTTCATGATATTACGTTCCTTGCCCGCCTCCAGATCGATCCCGGCACGCGAGAGTTCTACCGTTTCCAGGCTGTCCTTTTTGAAGTGCCGGGCAATTGAGGTGCCGATGACACAGGTCAACATAATCGGCACAATGACTTCGTAGCTGTCGGTAATCTCAAACAGTAAGAAGATTGACGTCATCGGCGCATGCGTCGCGGCGGAAAGAAAAGCGCCCATACCAACCAGCGCATAAGCTCCCGGAGCAATATGAGCCTGCGGGAAAATTTTGACGGCCAGATGACCGAAGGCACCCCCAGAGACCGCGCCCAGGTAGAGGCACGGAGCAAAGAGACCACCGGGCATGCCGGAACCAAGTGTGATCGAAGTGGCAACCGCCTTGATTAGAACCAAAGCGGCCAACAGGTACCAGGTCTGATTGCCCAGCAGGACCGACTCCATGAATTCATAACCGTTACCGAACACTTGGGGAAAACCAAAACCAATCAGGCCGACCAACAGCCCACCAAGCAACGGCTTGGCAAGTTTCGGAATTTTCAACGCGGCAAACCGATCCTTGATCCGGAAATGCGTATCGATAAAAAGAGTCGCCAAAATACCGATCAGCAAACCAAGCAGCACATAAAGCAGTAGCTCCCAATAGCTGCCCACGACGTAACTCGGCGCATGGAGCTCTGGAATATTACCAAGCAAGGCCCGGGAAACAACCGTGGCCATACCGCTGGCAATAACAATCGAGGTAAAGCTGGCGAGTTCGAAAGACGCGAGCAGAACGATTTCCTGAGCAAAGAAAACGCCGGCAATCGGCGCGTTAAAGGTGGCAGCTACACCAGCGGCAGCACCACAGGCAACCAGAACCTTGAGACGATCACCACTCATCTTGAAAAGTTGACCGAATTGGGAACCGATTGCACCGCCAATCATGGCGATCGGCCCCTCCTGCCCTGCAGAGCCACCAGCACCAATGGTTATTGCTGAGCCAAAACCACGAGTAAAGATCGGTCTTAACTGGAGCTTGGCGCCACGCAGGTTGACCTTTTCGAGGAAGGCGGAGAAGCCACCTTTGAGGTCCTTGCCGAACCAGTACCAAAGCGGGATGACCAGCAGCCCGCCGACCACCGGGCAGAGCACCACCGCCAGGCGCGCCCAGCTCCATTCGTCCATGGAATAACCGAACAGATGCTCACTCTGTTCAAAAATCCCCCAGTGAACAAATTCAATGGTTTTACGGAAAGCGTAGTTGCCCAAACCGCCAAGCACGCCGATAACAACGGCCAGAATGATCAGAAAGGTGTTTTCGCTGATGCGGAAAGAACGCTGCAGTGCCCCCAGAGGCTGACGCAACCGCTCAAAAAATTGGCTTTTAAAGTTCAACAGCTACTCCACGGTGACGCTTTTAGCGAGGTTACGGGGTTGGTCAACGTCAGTACCCTTAAGAACCGCGATGTGATAGGAAAGCAACTGCAGGGGGATTGTGGTCAACACCGGCATCAGATCATCGATTGTCTGTGGAACGACCAGAACGGCTTCTGCTTTGTCCGCCAGCCCGGTTTCCGCCTGATCGGTAATCGCTACAACACGGCCACCACGCGCCTGCACTTCTTCCATGTTGGCGGCCACTTTCTCAAAAGTTTCATTGTGCGGAGCAATCACCACCACCGGCAGCTGTTCATCGATCAAGGCGATAGGACCGTGCTTCATCTCACCGGCGGGGTAACCTTCAGCATGGATGTAGGAGATTTCCTTGAGTTTGAGCGCCCCTTCAAGGGCAATCGGATACTGGTTACCACGACCGAGGTAAAGAAAATCCTGAACGTGCATCAAACCCTGAGCGGCCTGCTCGATATCAGCATCCAACTCCAGACACCGCTCGACCTTACCCGGCAGGCTGATCAGTTCATCAAGCATCTGGCGACAGGCGTCCTTATCCAGCTGGCCACGAACTCGCCCGATATGGAGGGTAAAGAGATAAAGAGCAATCAACTGGGTGGTAAAGGCCTTGGTCGAGGCGACCCCGATTTCCGGCCCGGCGTGGGTATAGATGACGCCATCACTCTCACGGGCAATGGAAGACTCGACCACATTGCAGATAGCCAGGACCTTGCCGGCCTTGCCATGGGCTTCACGCAGAGCAGCCAGAGTGTCAGCCGTTTCACCACTCTGGCTGATCAGGATCGTCAAAGTCCGTTCGTTAACCAGCGGATCGCGATAACGAAACTCGCTGGCAATATCGACTTCGACGGGAATCCGGGCATGCTTTTCGATCATGAACTTACCGACCAGGGCCGCATGCCAGGAAGTACCACAAGCGACGATATAGATGCGCTCCAGACCCTTCAGGGTGGCATCATCGAGATTGAGGCCTGCGAGGAAGACTTCGCCTTGGTCTTCACGGATGCGCCCGGCAATGGTGTCGGCAATCGCCCGCGGTTGCTCATAAATTTCCTTGAGCATAAAGTGCCGATAGCCGTCTTTTTCGGCCATCACCGGGCTCCAGGTGATGGTCTTCGGGGTTTTCTCAACCGGAGTCCCATCCAGGGTCGTAATTTCCATCTGTTCGGTAGTAAATACAACCAGTTCGCCATCTTCGAGAAAAATCATCTCGCGGGTATGCGAGAGCATGGCCGGAATATCAGAGGCCACAAAGTATTCACCCTGGCCTTGTCCGACCACCAGGGGTGAGCCCTGCTTGGCGGCGATCAACTTGCCGGGTTCTTGCTCACAGAGAATCGCTACGGCATAAGCCCCCCGAACGTCAGAGAGCGCATTACGCACGGCCGCTTCAAAATCTCCACAGTCCTGATAATGTTGCTCAACCAGGTGGGCTATAATCTCTGTATCCGTATCGGAGTTGAAACTATGCCCCTGCTCACGCAGTTTGTTTTTAAGATCGAGGTAATTTTCGATAATGCCATTATGGACGACGACAAAACCTCCGGCATTGTGAGGATGGGCATTGATCTCAGAAGGACGCCCATGGGTGGCCCAACGAGTATGACCGATACCGGTCTGCCCGGTCAGGGGCTTCTCGAGCAACTTTTTTTCCAGGTTGATCAGCTTGCCCTCGGCCCGAGAGATATTAATTTTACCCTGGTCGAGGGTTGCGATTCCGGCGGAATCATAACCACGATATTCAAGCTTGCGCAGACCGTCCAGAACTATGGGGGTTGCTTCCTGGGGACCGATATAACCAACAATGCCACACATAAAAACCTCGTTATGATGAATGTGAAGAGACGTCTATTTTTTCTGCTTTTGTAATTTTTGGCGATTCCGAATCGCCCAGCCGGCGACGTTTTTCTGCTCAGCCCGAGTAATCGCAAGAGCATCCTCGGGAACATCCTTGGTAATCGTCGATCCGGCGCCGATCAAGCTGCCGCGACCGATAGTGACCGGGGCAACAAACTGGGTGTCGCTACCAACGAAAACATCATCGCCGATGGTCGTCTGATGTTTGTTAACACCATCGTAGTTGCAGGTAATCGTGCCACAGCCGATATTGACATTTTTACCAAGGCTGGCATCGCCGATGTAGGTTAAGTGACTGGCCTGCGACTTCTCGCCAAAAACGGCTTTCTTGGTTTCAACAAAGTTGCCGATCTTGTTATTGCCGTTCAGAACCGTTCCCGGACGCAGGTGCGCCATTGGCCCCACGGCACAGGAGTCCCCCAGGGAAGATTCACTGAGTACAGAACCCGGCTTCAAGTGGACCTGATCAGCAATAGTGCAATCGGTCACCACAACGCCAGGCTCGATTTCACAACCGCTGCCGATGGTTGTCTTGCCACGAAGATGAACATTGGGGTGAAGCAGGGTATCAGTGCCGATAACCACATCCGGCTCAATGTAGGTCGTCGCCGGATCAACCAGCGTCACACCGGCCCGTTGATGCCTCTCGTTTATCCTTTGCCGCAAGATAACTCCGGCTTCGGCCAACTGCACACGATCATTGATACCCATTGCTTCGGCGGCATATTCAATCAGCAGAGCTTCAATCCGCTCTCCTGATTTGCGGGCCGCAGCAACAATATCGGTTAGATAATATTCCCCCTGGGCATTGCTGTTATCCAGACCCCGCAAGAATTCAAACGCTTCCGGTGCACGAAAGACGTAGATGCCGGTGTTGATCTCATCAACCAGGCGCTCGCTACTCGAGGCGTCTTTCTCTTCAACGATCCGCTCAACCCCGTTCTCGCCACGGATAATGCGTCCGTAACCGGTGGGGTCTTGCATTTGAGCCGTTAAGATGGTCACACTGGCAGCGGTTTTTTGATGATGCGCCAAAAGCTCCCGTAAGGTGGTCTCGCGCAACAAAGGCACATCGCCACAGAGCAGAAGCAGGTCTCCTGTAAACCCCTTCAGAGAGTTTTCCGCGCAGAGTAAGGCGTGTCCCGTTCCCAACTGTTCTTCCTGCAAGGCAAAAGTCACTGGCTCTTCGGCAAGGACCTGTCTCACCTGCTCGGCGCCATGACCAATAACCGGGACTATCGGCGTAGCACCAAGGGAACCGGCCGTTTTGACCACATGGCTCAGCATCGACCTGCCGGCAACAGGATGAAGAACCTTGGGGAGTTGCGATTTCATACGGGTTCCCTGACCTGCAGCCAGGATTACAGCAACGAGTTTTTTTGACATGTGTTCCCTCCATTATTTGAACTCGTCATTATTTCGAAATGCCTCGTAAAGGTCAAGCTGAGACGAGACGAATTCGACAGTATTTCAAAGGAAAATGCCGCTTGAGCAAGATTTAAGGTTTCTCTTTACCTTCCCGCACGGCCTCCAGTATATTGGTCGGGCAAATTCACAAGGGGGACGAATCGAAGAATGGGTAGCCGGGGGCAAATAACCGAACTTCTAAGTCAGCTGGAGCATGACTTAAAGACCCTTGAAATTGCTTATGAGAAGTATTTTCTCGGCACGGAAAAACGTGCTCCCGAACAGGCGCGGCAGCAGATCACTTTGCGCATGCGCAAAATGATCACGCACTATATCCCGCAAACTGACCTGCGCTTCAAACTGCAAAGTATTACCAGTCGATTCAACAGTTACTGCGGCTACTGGGATCGCATCCAGCGCCTGATTGACGAAGGCAGGTACGAGCGTCATACCTCACGGATCACTCGCTCTGAAAGCTTTAAGCCGCCAGCAGATAAGGTTTCAGCAGAAAAAACTGTCAACCCCGTGGACAACCTCTACGATGCGTTGGTAAACGCTCACAAGGATTGTGAGCTTCGCCCCCCCAACAGAGAGCAGGTCGCCAACTTCCTGGCCAAGCAGAAAGAAGCTATCAAAAAACGCTTTGGGGACAAACCGGTCGACTTTGTGGTCGTCACAGAGGCGGGCAAACCCAAGATCAAAGTGCGCGCCAAACGGTGAGTTAACGTCATGAACGAACAACGCAGCAAAACAGCTATGGTTCTGGCCGGCGGCGGCATCATGGGCGCTGCGTACCAGATTGGCTGCCTGGCCGCGCTGGACCGTCTCTTCAACCCGGGCTTTTCCTCTCGCCGCTTCGACACCTACATCGGCATCAGCGCCGGCTCTGTCATCGCCTCCCTGGTCGCCAATCGCATTGATCCCGGCGGACTTTTCAGAACCATCGCTCGCAATGAAAGCACGGTTTTCAACTGGCGGCGACGTGATGTTTATCGTGTTAACTGGTGGGCAACGATTCATTCTCTGGCAGGCTTGCCATTTAATCTTCTGCGGGTCCTCAAGCACTATCGAAAAAATAACTGGCAAGTTCGTCTGAGCGATTTGCCACATCTCATCCATGAACAGTTTCCGGCGGGACTCTTTTCTCTGGAACCGCTACAATCTTACCTTTGCAAGGCCTTTCACGATGAAGGCCTCTGCGACGACTTCAAAGAACTCTCCTGCGAGCTCTTTATCCCGGCTTACGATCTTGATTCCGGAGAGCGGATCATCTTCGGCAAGCCTGGGCACCAGGATTTACACATCTGCCAGGCCATCACAGCATCCAGCGCCATTCCTTTTTTCTTTCAGCCACACCGGATTAACCAGCGCGCTTACCTTGATGGCTCGACAGGCAAAGTGACCCATATTGACATCGCCATCGAGAATGGCGCGAAACTGATCGTTCTGATCAATCCCCGGGTCCCCTTCTGCAACGACCAGAACACGACCTGCCTGCCCTCTCTCTCCTACGGCAAATGTTCACAGATTGATGAGCTTGGCGTGCTCTTTACATGGGAACAGGCAAAACGAATCGAAGGCCGCGAGAAGTTGAACATGGCGCTTGATTTCTATCGCCATAAACATCCCGATGTCGATATTCTGCTCTTCGAACCTGCGGCCGATGAAGCACTGCTCTTCTTCCAGGGGCCCATGTCGATTACGGCGCGCAACCAGGTGATGCAACGCAGTTATCAGTTGACTCTCGAAGGCCTGAAGAACAACTACGAAGAGCTGGCCGGAATCTTTTCCAGGCATGGCATTCAGACAACAAACAAGAATCTCGGGCAGGCGCCCCCCTCTTGATTTTAATCATGCCTGGGCTGTGCGCTGGTTGACGAAGGTAAAGCTGACCGGTAAAGTTAATTCACCGCGGGATACTTATGAAAATTGTGTTTTGTACCCTCCACGTTCGCCGCTCCACACAGGCTATTTCACTGGCAGCCGGCTGTCTGGCTTCCGCCCTGCCTGAGCCCTTATCTCAAGCCAGCACTCTGATTGATGCTTTTCCTGAGCAGACCGACCAGGAAATTATCACCATGATTTTAGAACCAAAGCCGGACGTCGTCGCCTTCCCGGTTTATGTCTGGAATCGTTTGCGGCTCATCGAAATCGCTCAAAAGCTGCATAAGCAAGCACCCCATCTTCGACTGATCGCCGGCGGCCCTGAAGCAACCGGCGATGCAAACGGCCTGCTTGCGGCGGCCCCCTGGACAGCCCTCGTCCATGGTGAAGGGGAAGTCGCATTTAAAGGGCTGATTAACGCCCTGACAGAAGACCTGCCCGCACAACCCTTGCCGGGCGTTAGCTGGGTGTCGCAGGGCAACATCTTTTCCGGCCCGGAGTCTTGCCCGCACGAACTCAGCAAAGCTCCCTCGCCATGGCTCACCGGCGTCCTCAAACCTGATGCTTCTGGTGGCGTTCTCTGGGAGGTCGCCCGAGGTTGTGCTTTCTCTTGCGATTACTGCTTCGAAGCACGCGGCCAGGCCGGAGTCCGTGCTATCGACCGAAAGCGCCTGGAAGAAGAGCTGGCTCTCTTTGTCGCTGCCGGAGTCACCCAGGTCTGGGTTCTTGACTCAACCTTTAATCACCCTCCGGAGCGCGGCATAGCCCTGCTGGAACTCCTGATCGAAAAAGCACCACATATTCACTACCACCTGGAAGCCAAAGCGGACTTTATAGATCGCCGCAGCGTAGCCCTGATAAGCCAGCTGAACTGTTCCGTGCAGCTGGGTTTGCAATCAATACATGAGCAGGTCCTAAAAGCGGTGCATCGCCCCCTTGGCCTGGACACTCTGACCGAGAAAGTCCGCCTCCTTGCAGCAGACGGGATCATCTACGGCTTCGATCTTATCTATGGCCTGCCACAGGACAATTACGCAGGCTTCCGCGACAGCCTTGATACCGTACTCAGCTTTGCACCAAACCACATTCACATTTTCCCCCTGTCGATATTGCCGGGAACCCGCCTGGCTCAACAGCGCGACCGTTACGGTATTGAAGCTCAGCCGGAACCTCCCTATGAGCTGATTTCATCAAACAACTGGACAGTCGAAGAGATGGAGCTCTGTCGCCGCCTTTCTGCAGCCGTCGACCTCTTCTATAATACCGGCCGAGCCGTCGCTTTCTTCCCGGCTATCATGCACGCCCTGCAGATTCCACCAAGTGAGCTCTTCGAAGATTTTTTCAAATGGGTTTTACAGCAAGAAGGTGTCGAATACCATGACCTGATGCTGACCGATCAGTGGGCCGCTGATGATGTCTATCGCATGCTGCAGGGCTATCTCTGCAATCAGCTGGAAAGAACCGGCCAAGGTCATCTGACCAGTGTTTTTCTAGACCTGCTCTGCTATCACTTCCATTACGCAGAAACGCTTCTTGGCGAAGAACTGCTGCCGCCCGAAGAGCCCTTCGAGCCACAGACTAACCTCTGGGAAACAGCCTGGCAACGTTCCAGCAAATGTCGTCTGGTGCCCTTTGCTTATGAGATTCTGGACCTGCTGGAAGTCGAAGAGGTGCAACTGGACGAGTTCGCCAGCCTGTTTCGTCCGGTCGGCTCGGTGGCACTATTTATGCGGCGTGACAATGAAGTTTTTTGTGAGTCATTGAGTGAAGAGATGATGAAATTACTGCGAGAGAGCAACAGCGGGCTCAGCCCGAAAGAAATCTTCGCCGGCAGCTTGTCGCAGGCAACCGGGGAAGAACTGGTCGAGTTTGCTGTTTATGAAGGGTTGTTACAGCCGGTTCAATAGTCGATCAAGAACTGCACCAGAAATAGACGCTTTTAAGCCAAACCGAAGACACAGAGATTAATTTCCAGGATTGAACTATTTTTCAAGAGTTTAAAAGTTTAAAGAATTTCCCTCTGCGCTCTCTGCTCCGCGCTAAACATTTGTTTGGATTATAGAACATGAACGAAAGGGGCCCTGCAGAACAGGACCCCTTAATAGTTGAATAGTTGTAAGATATCAGAGGTTTCAGGCAACCTCTTTCATGCGCTCAACATAGCGAGGCCGTTCAACGATAAATGACTTAATCTCATTGACCTCAGGAACCCTTCCGGCAATACGAACAATATCATCAATCACCAGGGCAGGAGCAACGTAAACACGATTATCGACCAGCTTGCGACGGTCACAAACGAGATGAACCTCAGCACGCACATCCAACTCGCTAAGAACTTCACGGACATTGGCAAGGACAAGTTCACAGCTTTTCCCGCCTTCCGGGTTACAAAGAATATCTATTCGCATGATGAATTCCTTTCCATTAATTATGACTACTTTGGTCAATTATATAATTCTAAACAAAAAAGGCAAGCAGAAAATGCTTGCCTTAAGTTTATTTGATTCGAAGAACAGGAGGGGGTTATCGGGGAGGAGGACTGGTCCCGTAAATAATCCGCAAGGCGTGCCTGATACGTGCCACCAGGCGAATCGGGTTGATCGGTTTGGCGATGAAATCGAAGTAGCCCATCTCGAGCAACTTGGCCTCTTCCTCTGCCGTGGATTTTGAAGAGAGGGCAATTACGGGAATATGCTTGATCTCAAGGTTGGCCTGGATCGCCCGGAACATTTCATAACCGTCCATACGCGGCATAATCGTATCGGCAATCACCAGATGAGGTTTTTCCTGCAAAGTCACTTTAAGGCCATCGGCGCCATTGGCGGCTTCGAGCAGGTTATAGCCTTCCCGTTTCAGAGCTGAGACAGCAGCAGAGCGAACCAGGTCCTGATCATCAACGACCAGAACTGTCCACCAGGCATCCGGCTCATAACTCTGCTCAACGATCTTGAGGTAATGCCGATTAACAGCTGATTGGATCTCCGAAGGTGTCGTCACGCAGGGAATAACCCGCAAACCATTCTTGAACGAAAGGTTGTCGATAACCTCCATGTCGAGGGGATTGACCATGGCCAGGAAAAGAGTTTTCCCTTCCTTCTTCAGCGGGAAGAGCATCTTGTTTGCGGCCGTGTCGCTATCGAAAAGACCAAGAAGTTCTGCACTGAAGCTGGCACGGGCAATATTGGCAACGGTTTTGAAGCCGAATTGACGGGCCAAGGTCGCGGCGATATCACGCTCGGTGACGACACCCATCTGCTCCAGAACATGACCAAGGCGGCTCCCCGTGCCCTTCTGCTTTTCCAGGGCACGCTCCAGTTGATGCTCATCAACAACTTTGGCATCAACAAGAATTTCACCGAAACGTTTACGCTTAGCCATAAAACCTCATCTACGCAGAAGACACCCCTCACTTTTCTAACTCGCGGTCATGTTAACAAGGTTTACATAAAAATCCAACTATTTCAGTAAATTGTGCCATTACCAGGATACGGCAGCACGGTCTTTTTTAACCAGAACAGGCCGCTCAAGGGGCTGTAAAGTTAACGCTTAGAGCTCCAGCCTCCTCGGTCACATTGATAGCTCCGCCATCAACCACCTCGGCAGCAATAATGGCGCGCCCGATCCTGGTTTCCAGATGACTCTGAAGATAACGCTTCAGCGGTCTCGCGCCATACACGGGGTCGTAGGCGGCCTTGGCCACAAAGCTGCAGGCTTCCGGAGTCAAATTCAGAGACAAGCCGCGAGCAGCCAATCGAGATCGCAACTCTTCAACCTGCAGTTCGACAATTTTTTCTGTCTCCGCCAAAGTCAGTGGCTTAAAGAGGATGATTTCATCAACCCGGTTGAGGAACTCGGGGCGAAAGCCACTGCGCAATTCACGCATGACCGCTGCACGGGCCCCTTCGATGATCTCTCCTTGGTCAGTGACGCCTTCGAGAAGGTGCTGAGAACCGACGTTGGAGGTCATGATAATCACCGTGTTTTTAAAATCGACAGTGCGGCCATGGCTATCGGTGATACGCCCGTCATCGAGAACCTGAAGCAGGACATTAAACACGTCGGGATGGGCTTTTTCGATCTCATCAAAAAGCACCACACTGTAAGGACGACGGCGAACGGCCTCGGAGAGCTGACCACCCTCTTCGAAACCAACATATCCCGGTGGCGCCCCGATCAGACGACTGACCGCATGCTTCTCCATATATTCCGACATGTCGATGCGCACCATGTTCTCTTCACTATCAAAGAGGGCTTCAGCCAAGGTTCTGGCCAACTCGGTTTTACCGACCCCGGTCGGACCCAGGAAGATAAAGGAACCGATCGGGCGGCGAGGATCCTTGATCCCTGCCCGGGCACGGATCACCGCGTCAGCAACCAGTTGTACGGCTTCATCCTGACCGATCACACGCTGGTGCAAGAGTTTGTCAATCTTCAGCAGTTTCTCCTTTTCACCTTCAACCAGCCGGGAGACGGGGATACCGGTCCAGTTTGCGATAATGCTGGCGATCTCATCTTCCGTCACTTCCTCGCGCAGCAGGCGCGAACCTTCATCAGCATCATTCAGCCTGCGGTCTTCCGCCTGAAGTTGTTGTTCAAGCTCAGGCAGCTGGCCGTGCTTGAGCTCTGCGGCGCGATTCAGGTCATATTCGCGCTCTGCTATGGCAATCTGTTGACGGACTTTTTCGATCTCTTCCCGCAAGGACTGAATTTTTTTAATCTCCTCTTTTTCCGTCTCCCACTGAGCTCGGTAAGTATCCGATTGATGACGCAGGTCTGCCAACTCCTTGCGCAGTTGCTCCAGGCGCAACTGGCTCGGTTTGTCTTTCTCCTTCTTCAACGCAGCCTCTTCAATCTCCAACTGCATCACCCGTCTCGACACCTCATCAAGTTCGGCAGGCAAGGAGTCGATTTCGGTGCGGATCATTGCGCAGGCCTCATCAATCAGGTCAATGGCTTTGTCGGGCAGGAACCGATCAGCAATGTAGCGATGGCTCAAAGTTGCAGCGGCAACCAGGGAATTATCCTGGATACGCACGCCATGATGAACTTCAAAGCGCTCTTTCAGACCGCGTAGAATACTGATGGTATCCTCGACCGTTGGCTGCTCAACCAGGACCGGTTGAAAACGTCGCTCAAGGGCAGCATCCTTCTCTATATACTGACGGTATTCATCGAGGGTTGTCGCACCGAGACAATGCAACTCGCCCCGCGCCAACATCGGCTTCAGCATATTGCCGGCGTCAATGGCCCCTTCTGCCTTGCCCGTACCGACGATCGTATGGAGTTCATCAATGAAAAGTAGAATCCGGCCATCACTCTCACGAATTTCGTTGAGGACCGCCTTCAGCCGCTCCTCGAATTCACCACGGTATTTGGCTCCGGCAAGCAATGAGCCCATATCCAGAGAGAAAACCGTTTTATCTTTCAAACCCTCCGGGACGTCTCCCCGCACGATCCGTTGCGCCAAGCCCTCAACAATTGCGGTCTTGCCAACCCCCGGTTCGCCGATCAGGACTGGGTTGTTCTTGGTCTTGCGCGAGAGGATACGGATCACCCGACGAATCTCGGTGTCCCGGCCGATGACCGGATCAAGCTTGCCTTGCTGGACCTGCTTAACCAGGTCGACCCCGTACTTATCCAGAGCTTCGTAAGTCGCTTCAGGATCGGCGCTGGTGACTCTCTGATGACCACGCACAGCAGTCAAAACCTGCAGCAAACGATCCCGGGTCAGGTTAAATTGCTGCAGAATTTTGCCCGCGGCAGTCTTGCCCCCCTCATCAACGCAGGCCATCAGCAAATGTTCAACGCTGACGTAATCATCTTTAAGCCGCTTGGCTTCCGCCTCAGCCTTCATCAGTAATTGGTTGAAACGCTGGGTGACATAAATCTTGCCGGGCTCAACACCGGGACCGGAAACTGCGGGCAACCTTTGGACCTCCGTGCGAAGCGTTTCAGTAATAGTTTTGGGGTCAATGTCGAGGCGCTGCACAAGACGTGCGACCAGCCCTTCAGGCTGTTCAAAGAGAGCCAGCAGCAAGTGCTCGCCATCCACCTCAACATGGCCAAAGCGGGTTGCCAGAGCCTGTGCGGCCTGGATGGCTTCCTGGGATTTTTGGGTCATACGGTTCATATCCATGAGCAGTTCTCCTTACTAAAAACGGTTCCATAACCACAAAAGATATTTAACGCAAAGGGGTAGAGAAAGCCCGCAAAGAAAATCACTTCAAAAAAAGCGAATAGCCACCCTTTGCGTCTTTCTTGGCTTTTCTTAGCGTCTGCGTTAGCCTTTTGATTTCAACTCTTACTGTTTTGGTGTAAAGACGTATTCCCTTTGTTTGGGTTATAAGTCCGCTAAAAAAACAGCATGCAGAACAAAGTGGAGACGACGCTTCCTCTGTGGCTCAAAGCAAGAGCCTGACTGAGCCGTTTCCCAAGTCTGCGGTCTCAATGTAGTAACTGAAAAGGCCTGTTACAAGAATATCACCACGAATAAATTGTGCATGATTACGACAACCAGAAAGTTGATAAAGAAACAAAACCTTCAGCAACCCATACTGAGCCCCTCACATACGCTTCTTCAAGCCTGGTAAAGATCTCAACCAAAGTGACCTAAACGAGATGCATAACTCACGTAACCTGCTATAAATATAGGTATTAAAGTTTTTACCGGAGACAGAAACCATGAAAATCCACAAACAGATCCTTGATTATGAGTTCTCGGAAGTCCTCGACATTAAAACCCGCGAATTGATCAGGGTTGCTTGTGCCGTGGCGGTCAACTGCCCGGACTGACTCACCAAGCACTTCGCGGTCGCGAAGGAGGCCGGTGCATCTGAGGAAGAGTTACGTGAAGCAATGGCTTACGGAATTATCGCGCCATCGGGCCGCGCCAAGAATTTCGTTAAGAGTATGCAATCAGAACTGGATGACGAAAAGTAGATCGACACAGGAGAGGATATAATGAGCAGAATAGTGAGCCAGCAGATGCTCAACAAACAGATTGTCAGCAAAGAGCAGCTCAATGAAGCCTCCAACCGCCAACGCATGCATGGTGGACGTCTGGGCCAGAATCTGGTTGCTTTAGGCTATATCAGCGAAGACCAGCTTGATTCGTTCTTCAAACGCACACCTCCGGCCCCGGAAACCGTTGAGGAGACGGGTCTTGACCTGAATTTTATTGCTGACCTGTCTCTGAAGCATATTGTCTCCATGGGTGAATTTCGTCTGGGCGACCTGTCAAAACGTATCGGATTACCAGTCAATATTCTGGATGAAGCTATTGAGTTGCTACGCCGCGAGAAGTTGATAGAAGTGCGTGGTGCAAGCCAGTTCGTTAAGACGTCTTTTAACTTCGTTGCGACTGCAACCGGAAAAAGAATCGCCGGCGAGTTGATGGAGATCTGTCGCTATGTGGGCCCGGCCCCTGTTGTTCTCGAAGATTACAAGGAAATGGTTGAAAACCAGTCCATCCAGAATATCACTGTCGACGAAGCCGTGGTGCAAGCCGCCTTCTCCCACATCGTCATCAGCGACCATATGGTCAACCGTCTGGGCCCGGCAATCAGCTCCGGTGCACCCATGTTTATCTACGGGCCTGCCGGCAATGGCAAGACCACTATTGCCGAAACCATCGGCCAGGTCCTGCCGGGAACAGTTTTTGTACCTCACGCCCTCTACGTGGGCGGTCAGATTATTACGGTCTTCGATCCGGTCAACCACGTCGTAGTTGCAGAGCTGCCGGATGATGAAACAGCTCCAGGCAACATCGATCAGCGCTGGGTCAGGGTGCAACGTCCCATCGTCATGGCTGGAGGCGAACTGACCTTGCGTATGCTCGACCTCGAGTTCAACTCGATCGCCAAAATCTACGAAGCCCCCTTACAGATGAAGGCCAACAACGGCCTCTTTATCATCGATGACTTCGGCCGTCAGCAGATGGATCCACAAAGCCTCTTGAACCGCTGGATCATCAACCTCGACAGGCAGATCGATTTCATGTCGATGCACACCGGCATGAAGTTCGAGATTCCCTTCGACCAGCTGGTTATTTTCGCTACCAACCTCGAACCCAAGACCCTGGTGGATGAAGCGTTCCTACGTCGTATCCGCTACAAGATAAAGATTGAGCATCCCACAGAAGCCGAATTCAAGCAGATCTTTGAGCGTGTCTGTGAAATGAACCGCATTGAATTCAAACCAGACATCTACGAGCATCTGCTTGAGCACTGGTATCGCCGGCACAACATTGCCTTCAACGCCTGCCACCCAAGAGACCTGGTCGCCCACGTCACAGACCTGGCCCGCTTCTTCGATGAACGACCGGAGTTGCACAGGGCCAGCATCGACCATGCCTGTGAGAACTACTTTGTCGACGTATAACGCATTCAGCCTACCAGCATAAAGCTAGTGCCCCGTGCGGTTAATTCATTCCTTCAAATTTCGGCGCTTTTGGCCACGGACTGCGTTACGGCGCCTCGGCTTAAGCCCGCTAGACCAGCGTCACCGCGCCTTGCCAGGAACCAAAATCAAACGCAACTTGTGCGGCGAACTAACCGCACGGGACACTAGACACCAAGCCTCCAGGAGAAAGAATCCCTCTTTGCGTCTTTATTGGCTTTTCTTAGCGTTTTGCGTTAATTTTCACCGTTTTTCTTACTTACAATTCACGCTGAGCCCATAAGCATAAAATATATCCAGAAAGTCTTTCCACAAATGAGCCGGCGTCTCTATAATGCCTCTCACTTATGGATAAATTTCTCTCGACAAAATCACAGGAAAAGCTCAGGCAGGAAATTCTTGAGTCTGGCGGCAACGAAGTTTTCTGCATTGGCCAGACCGATACAGACCAACTTGTCGTGGATGTGGAAATTCTTGCCCGCGGCAGCCGTGATGCAGTTCCCGCCATCCTCCAGGCCTGCCGGCCGGGAGATGTGATCATCCACAATCACCCGAGCGGCCACCTTGAACCTTCGGAACCAGACCTGGCAATCGCCGGCAACCTCGGCTCCATGGGGGTCGGCTTCTATATCGTCAACAATCAGGTCAGCAAGCTTTACCGGGTCGTCGAGGCCTTCAAGCCAACCGAGAATGCAACCGTCGAGCATAAGCAGGTTGCAGATATGCTCGGCCCCGGTGGACAGGTCTGCAACAGCCTCTCGGGATTCGAAGATCGCCCCGAACAGATGCAGATGGCCTTCGCCGTCACAGAAGCCCTCAACAATCACAGCATTGCCCTGGTCGAAGCCGGTACCGGCACGGGAAAAAGCCTTGCCTACCTGGTTCCGGCAATCCTCTGGACCCTTGCCAACCGCGAACGACTGGTGGTCTCAACCAACACGATCAATCTGCAGGAGCAGCTGATCCGCAAGGATCTGCCTTTCCTGCAACGGGCCACGGGTCTCGATTTTCGGGTTGAGCTGGTCAAAGGCCGCTCGAACTATCTCTGTAAACGCCGACTGGAAAGTGCCACGGCTGAACCCGGCCTGTTTGATGAAGAACACGTCGGTGAGCTGACATCCCTGCGAGAATGGGCCGAACAGACAGGAGATGGCTCACGCGAGGACCTCTCCTTCTTGCCCAACGCTACGCTCTGGGATGAAGTCTGCTGCGAAGCAGACCAGTGCAGTCGCAGCCAGTGCCCCTTTTTTGGCAGCTGCTTCTTTCACCAGGCCCGACGCAGGGCGTCTCGTGCCGACATCCTGGTGGTCAACCACGCCTTGCTGCTTGCAGACCTTTCCTTGCGCCAGCAGACCGACAACTACTCATCAATGGCTGTACTGCCACCCTTTTCCAGACTGGTGATCGATGAAGCTCATCACCTCGAAGAAGTCGCCACGCGCTACTTCAGCACCCAGGTCACCCGTTTCGCCTTCGCCCGCACACTCAACAGGCTACGCCACCCGCGTAAACCGCAGCGGGGTCTACTGCCACGACTGATTGTACAACTTGGACGATCATTGCAGGATGATCAGGATGCTCTCTACCGTGAACTGCATGAGCGCATAGAATCACTCATCGGCCAACGCCAGGATTTACTGGATCGCTCAATTGCAGACCTGGAACACTCAGGGATAGAGCTGGCAAAAGAACTCGGCACGGAGATTCGTTCAACAGAAGAGATTCGCCAACGACTGGTACCAACCTTCGTCGAAAAAGCGACCTGGAAGAGAACCGAAGGCGTACTGCGCAGCCTGGCGCGCAGTACCAGTGAGTACAGTGAGTCGCTGCGAGAGCTGCTCAAGGCCTTACGCAAACTCCCTGATGAAGCTGCGGAGGCTTGTCGCTCTCTCTGCACCGACCTGGTAGGCGTCAGTGTGCGCCTGCAAGTGCTTGCCGACAACCTGCAGTCTTTTGTCGCCAGAGCCCCGGAGACCTGCGTCTGGTTTGAAATCACCAAAGGACGCATAGGTCGAGGCGAAGGAATTATCACCCGGCTTTGCTCCGCACCCCTGGTGGTCGCACCGCTGTTACGACAGACCCTGATGGAACGCATGCAGACCGTCGTCATGACCAGCGCCACCCTCACTGTTGCCGGCCGTTTTGACTACCTGCGCCACCGGGTCGGCCTCAACGAGTTGGAGACGGGCCGGCTAACGGAACTGCTCCTGGAATCTCCTTTCGATTTCGAAAAGCAGGCCTTGCTCGCGATCCCCACCGATATCCCCGAACCGGGCCGCCCCGGCTACGCCGAGGCCGTACGTGACCTGACTGAGCAGGCCTTGCTGGCAGCCGATGGGCGCAGCTTTGTACTCTTTACCGCCTACAGCCTGTTACGCCGTATCCATGGCGAGCTGTCCCCAATCCTTTCGGCCCGCGGCTACCAGGTCTTGCGCCAGGGAGAAACCACCCGGCACAACCTGTTGCAGAAATTCAGCAAAGACCCCACCAGCATTCTCTTTGCCACCGACTCCTTCTGGGAAGGGGTCGATGTGCCCGGCCGCTCACTTGAGCAAGTCATCATTGCCCGTCTGCCCTTCCGGGTGCCGACTGAGCCGGTTCTTGAAGCACGCGCCGAAGCCATCACCAAAGCAGGCGGAGATCCCTTTATGGAGTACACGGTTCCACAAGCTGTGATTCGCTTTCGCCAGGGCTTTGGCCGCCTGATCCGGCAGCGCACCGATCGTGGCGTGGTGCTGATTCTCGACAGCCGGGTCGTCAGGCGTGGTTACGGCCGTCTCTTCCTGCACTCTTTGCCCAATGTCCCCGTTTTAACCAAGCCTCAGGCCGAGTTGACTGAAGCCATCAAGGCTTTCTTCAAGAACACAGATCCGGGCGTTAAAGAGGATTAAAGCACAGGGCAACAAGCAACTATTCATTGACAAAGAATATAAGTCATGATAACTGACGAGACTCATAATTAAGCAACGGGGAAGCGCATGTTCAAAGCAACCAACATCACCGCAGCAATCAAGGCAGCGCGAGCAAATAACGCGGCTGCAGCGGCGGCCGCTTGCCATGAACTTGTCCATTGCCTTGAAAACTGATTCAGATCTTACTTGATCAAGGCCATGGGCAAACGCTCATGGCCTTTTTATTTACCCTGAAGCAGATAACAGCTGGCAGATTCAGGATTAACGGGGAGGAAGAACCTCATGCGCAACAATATCGTTCATATCGGTGCCGGAGAGCTGACCTACGAGATCCGCGCTATCGTGGAGATCGCCGACAAGCTCAGAACGCTCGGCATCAAAACCAACATGGAGAATATCGGCGACCCGATCGCCAAAGGGGAGATCATTCCCCAGTGGATGAAGAAGATCGTCGCAGATCTCGCCATGAAAGACTGCTCCTACGGATATTGTGCGACCAAGGGTGTGCTTGAGACCCGCGAGTTCCTGGCCGAAAGGACCAATCGTCGCGGCAAAGCACAGTTGACCGCAGATGACGTTATTTTCTTCAATGGTCTGGGTGATGCCATCCAGAAAGTTTACGGCCTGCTGCGTCGTGAATCCCGCGTCATTGGACCATCACCGACCTACTCCACGCATTCCTCCGGTGAAGCCGCCCATGCCGGCCAAAAACCGATCTGCTATCGCCTTGACCCGGCCAACAACTGGTTCCCTGACCTTGACGACCTGCGCCTGTCGATCAAATACAACCCGACCATTTCCGGTATTCTGATCATCAACCCGGACAACCCGACCGGGGCCGTCTGGCCAGAGCGGATCCTTAAAGAGATGGTGGCGATCGCCAAGGAGTATGATCTCTTCATCATTGCCGACGAGATTTATCAGAACCTGGTTTACAACGGCCAGTCGACCAAGCCGATTTCCGACCTGATTGGCGATGTCCCGGCCATTTCGATGAAAGGCATCAGCAAGGAATTGCCCTGGCCCGGATCCCGTTGCGGTTGGATCGAAGTCTACAATGCAGACAAGGACCCGATGTTCCAACGCTACATTCAGAGCATCGTCGACTCGAAGATGGTCGAAGTTTGCTCAACAACCTTGCCGCAGAAAGCCATTCCGCCCATTCTCAGCCATCCGGAGTATCCTGCCTGGCTCGAGGAACGGATCACACGTTACGAGAAGTTCTCCAACATCGCTTATGACATTCTCAACAAGGTTCCCGAGATCAAGGTCAACCGAACCAATGGTGCCTTCTACATGAGCGTTGCCTTCCAGGAGGGACAACTCAACGACAAGCAAACTCTGCCGATAGAGCTTCCCGAGGTACGCGAACTGGTTGAAAACCTCGTCAACCAGCCGGGAGTTTCTCCGGATAAACGCTTTGTTTATTACCTGTTGGCCTCAACCGGCATCTGTGTTGTGCCGCTGTCATCGTTCTTCACTCCGGAGCAGGGCTTTCGCATCACCTTGCTTGAACGTGACGAAGAGACTTTCACCCGTATTTTCGAAAACATCTCAAGAAACATCACGAAATACCTGAGCTCAGCGAATAGAAGGAAATAAACATGCAAAGGGCCGGCAATAAAATGCCGGCCTTTTGCTATACTGAACAGAAAGAATTGTTTTATCTGATTATCCACTTCGCTCGAGTGAGGGTCATTCAAAGAACCCCTTTCGCCACAGAGACACAGAGATATTCAACAAACAACGGCCCTATAACCCAAACAAAGGGAATACGTCTTTAAAGTAAAAGCTGAATTCAAAAGACCAACGCAAAGACGCTAAGAAACGCCAAGAAAGACGCAAAGGGTTATTATTCTCGCTTTTTGAAGTGGTTTTCTTTGCGGGCTTTCTCTACCCCTTCGCGCCTTTGCGTTAAATACTTACAACCTTTGTTTGGGTTATAAATCCGAAAAACAATCAGGTGTTCTCTGTGCCCTCAGTGACTCTAGTGAGAGAAACGAACGAGTGGCAAAGAGAATTATTAATCCTGACAATAACTACTGTAGTGAAGTAGACAACCAGATAGTTTTAATCTTTTTAGGGCTGCTCCAGCACTGACACCTGCCATCCAAGCCTCCGGGACATGCATGCTCATTCCGAACAAAATCAAGCATGACGAACTGCTTACTTCACGCGATCAACTGATCAGCTTCCTTGCCGCCGGAGCCCGCCCTGAAACCGACTGGGGCATCGGTGCTGAGATGGAAAAACTGGTCCTTGATATCCACACCGGAGAAGCTGCCGAATTTCACAGGGTTGAAGCTCTGCTCTCTGCCTTGGCAAAAAGTGGTGACTGGCAGGAGGTCCGTGAAGGAACAAGACTGATCGGCTTGCAGGGAGAACATTCCTCCATAACCCTCGAGCCCGGCAGCCAGTTGGAACTTTCAGGGCAACTCTGTGCCGACCTCTTCTGTAACTGCAATGATTTTTCGAAGCATATCGTCAAGGCCGTCGCTGCCTGTAACGAACTTGGCTTAGTTCTGGTCGGCTTGGGAACTCAACCATTCACGCCTCTCGATAAAATTGAGTGGGCACCGAAATCCCGTTACGACATCATGGGACCCTACATGCTCAAAACCGGTGACATGGGTCAACGCATGATGAAGCAGAGCGCCGGGCTTCAGGTTAATCTTGATTTCCGCGATGAAGCGGACTGCATGAGAAAGCTGCGCCTTGCCCAGGCACTCTCGCCACTTATCTACGGGCTGTTTGCCAACTCACCGATCATGGACGGAGAAGCGACCGGATTTTTGACCACCAGGGGAGAGATCTGGTCCCGCACAGACCCGGACCGCACCGGTCTCTTGCCTTTTCTGGACAACCCCGAAGCCGGATTTAGCGATTATGTCGACTATGCTCTCGACGTGCCGATGTACTTTATTCTGCGCGATGGCCAATACATCGACCTGACCCAACGACCATTCCACTTCCGCGAATACCTTGCCTCAGGTTATGGAGGCCATCAGGCAACCATGGTCGATTGGGACCTTCACCTGTCCACGCTCTTTACCGAAGTCCGCCTGCGGCCGCAGGTCGAAGTCCGCTGCGCCGACAGTCTGCCACCTCATCTGGTCCTGACCGTTGCCGCGCTACTCAAGGGCCTGATGTACGATGAAGAGTCCTTCCAGAAAGCCTGGGAGCATTGTCGCCCCACCTCCTCTGCAGAGGTCGCACAAACCTCTCAACAGGCGTGGAAGCTCGGCCTGAAGACTCCCTGGAGAGAAGGGACCCTGCAGGACCTGGCACGGACCTGCCTGACACTCGCTCGTGACGGTCTCGACCGTCAGCAATCACGACGCTGCCAGGAGCGCAGCGAGAGTTACTTCCTCGATGGTCTTGATAGTTTGATTGAAGGTGGCGTTACCCTTGCCGAACAACTCTTACAGAATTGGCATGGGAGTCGGGAGGATAAGGTCAAGGCGTTGATTCAACATTGCGGCTTTTTCGATGTCGCCTCAAACCGTCCGGACGGAAGCTGCAGCAATGAGCAGTTCAAGCCTTAATGTTTACGGGGCTCTAACCCAGACAAAGGGAATACGTCTTTACACCAAAACACTAAAATCTGAAATCAAAGGATCAACGCAAAGACGCTAAGAAAAACCAAGTAAGACGCTAAGAATAACTATTCTCACTTTTTGAAGTGGTTTTCTTTGCGGGCTTTCTTTACCCCTTTGCGCCTTTGCGTTAAAGCCTTACAACCTTTGTTTAGGGTATAAGTCAGTTGACTTTTTTGGTTTTGTTCCTCAACAAACGCAATGGAGCAACGAACGGTTTTAACCCGAGGCAAAGATAAAGCCGATTTGGATAGCCCGAATCGGCTTTGTCATTTTTAGCCCCAAGTAGTCACATAAACACCAGATTTCATCGCATTTCCGCTTGTCTTGCCGGCGGCGGGTCAGTATAGTGACCCCTTCAATAAAACCGATTTCCGAGGAGTTTTTCAATGGCACAAACACTAGACATGCAACAGGCCCAGAGGGCCATCGACACAATTCGCCTGCTTTCTGCCGACATGGTTGAACAGGCCCAATCAGGGCATCCAGGCACCCCTATGGAAGCCGCCCCGATTGCCTACCTGCTGTTCAAAAAGTACATGCGTTACAATCCCAAAAACCCGGATTGGGCAGGACGTGATCGATTCATCCTCTCCTGCGGCCATGCCTCGGCGCTCCTTTACAGTATGCTGCACCTCTCAGGCTACGAGCTCTCGTTGGACGACCTGAAAAATTTCCGCCAGATTGATAGCCCAACCGCCGGCCACCCGGAATTCGGCCACGCGCCCGGCATCGAAACTACCACCGGCCCTCTCGGCCAGGGTATCTCGGTTGGCGTCGGCATGGCCATGGGCGCACGCTTTTTGCAGCAACGCGTCAGCAATGACCTGTTCGAAAGCACAATCTACGGCATCTGCTCCGATGGCGACCTGATGGAAGGCGTCGCTGCCGAGGCCGCTTCGCTGGCAGGCCACCTGCGCCTGGGTAGCCTGGTTTATCTCTACCTCGACAACAAGATCACCATCGAAGGCGACACCGACCTGGCCTTCACCGAAGAAGTCGCGACCCGTTATCTCAGCTACGGCTGGCACGTTCAGCATGTCGAGGGTGAGAATGTTCAGGATATCGACCGGGCCATTGCCAAGGCCAAGAGTTCGCCGCGTCCTTCGCTGATCATCGCCCGCTCGCACATCGGCTTCGGCGCACCGAACAAGCAGGACACTCACGACGCTCACGGCGCTCCATTGGGTGCTGAAGAGTTGAAACTGACAAAGAAGTTCTTCGACCGCGACCCCGAGGCAACTTTCGTTGTCCCTGCAGACGTTACAGAGCACATGGGCGAAGCCATCAAGCGTGGAGCCGAGCAAGAGGCTGAATGGCAGAAGGCTTTTAGCAAAGAGCTTCTTCAGAACACCGATCTCGCCGCGTGGCAAAAAGCTGCAGCAGGGGAACTTCCAGAAGGCTGGGACGACCTGCCCAAGTTCGCAGCTGGAGAAAAATTGGCCACCCGCCAGGCCAGTGGTAAAACCTTGAACGCACTGGCAGGCAAACTGCCCTTCCTGCTCGGTGGTTCAGCCGACCTCGGCCCTTCCAACAACACCACCCTCAAGGGCGAGGATTCCTACACACCGACCACCGTTGGCCGCAACATTCACTTCGGTGTTCGTGAGCACGGCATGGCTGCCATTCTTAACGGCCTGGCACACACGCCTGGATTGATCCCCTTCGGTGGCACATTCATGATCTTCGCCGATTATATGCGTCCACCGATGCGCCTTGCAGCAATGATGGGACTACAGACCATTTATGTTCTGACCCACGATTCTATCGGCCTGGGCGAAGACGGCCCGACCCATCAACCGATCGAACAACTGCCCAACCTGCGAGCGGTTCCCAACCTGACTGTGATCCGCCCCGGCGATGCCAACGAAACCCTTGAAGCATGGAAAGCGACAATCGCCAATCAGCAGGGGCCAACGGCTCTGATTTTGACCCGCCAAGGGCTGCCGACTCTCGATCGCACCCAGTTTGGTGCAGCAGAAGGCCTCCATCAAGGTGGCTATGTTCTCTCCAAAGAGCAGGGCGATCTGCAGACGATCATCATCGCCAGCGGCTCAGAAGTTCCTCTGGCATTGGACGCACAGAAACAGTTGCAAGCGGATGGTATCGGCACACGCGTTGTCTCCCTGCCTTCATGGGAGCTATTTGAAAAGCAGACTCAGGACTACCGCGATCAGGTTCTACCACCGACGTGCTTGAACCGTGTTGCTGTTGAAGCAGCTTCGACGTTCGGCTGGGAACGCTACGTTGGTTTCAAAGGCAAGATCATCGGCATGCAGAGCTATGGTGCCAGCGGCCCGATCGCGCAGCTGATGGAAAAGTTCGGCTTTACCGTCGACAACGTCGTCGCTAAAGTTAAAGAGTTACTCTAGTAAAAAAACATTCAGACATGGAAAAGGGGTCCTGAATTCATTTCAGGCCCCCTTTTTCAGTTCGTTCCACTAAACATACAATTTGAACCACAGAGTCACAGAGGGCACAGAGAAAGATAATGGATCTATAACCCAAACAAAGGGAATACCTGTTTACACCAAAACAGTAAAAACTGAGATCAAAAGACCAACGCAAAGACGCTAAGAAAAGCCAAGAAAGTCGCAATTGGTAACTATTCTCACTTTTTGAAGTGGTTTTGTTTGCGGACTTTCTCTACCCCTTTGCGCCTTTGCGTTAAACCTTACAACCTTAACTTGGGCTCTAAGTCCGAAAAAGAATTGTTACGATTCCCCTTTCTGCTCCACCAATCCTTTAAGCTCATCAATCAACTCCCCAACCAAACCATACCCCTGAGCCCAGAAATCCGGATCCGCGAGATCAATCCCCAGCGGCTCAACCAGAGCACCAGGTCTTACTGAACCACCGGCACGCAGTATCTTCATATACTCAGGAACAAAACTGGCCCCTTCCGCACGGTATTTCTGATAGAGCGCCAACACCAGCAATTCACCAAACACATAGGAATAGCAGTAGAAGCGGGCATGAATAAAATGGCTGATGTAGCTCCATCCCCAACGATACGAAGGGATCATCTCAACGCCATCGCCGAGCAGCTTGGCATTCTCAGAGAGCCACAGGTCACAGATCTCATCAGCGGCCAGAAGATCCTGCCCACGCCTGGTGTGTGCCGCCAGCTCAAAACGGGTCAACACTGTCTGGCGGAAGGTTGTGGCGATAATTTCCTCGATTTTTGTGCAGAGCAGACTGATGCGGGTCTGCCGGTCCGGCTCACTCTCCAGCAGCGCACGGGTCAGCAGCATCTCGCCGAAGACACTTGCTGTCTCTGCCAGAGGCAAAGGCGCATGATAATGAAAAAAGTTCTGTTCCCCAGAGAGGACATAATGAACAGCATGCCCAAGCTCATGGGCCAGAGTAGAGACATCGCGCAAGCTGCCGGTGAAATTGAGAAGCACATAGGGATCAGCACCTGGGTAGAGGCCCATGCAGAAGGCGCCGCCGGACTTACCGGAGCGGGGCGTGACATCGAGTTTACCCTCGGCGACCAGACGTTCAACGATCTCTGCCATTTCTGGTGAAAAACCTCGAAAAGCATCAATCACCAGGTCAAGTGCTTCAGAAAAAGAGTACTGACGGGCTTCCTTGCCCACCGGGGCATAGAGATCTGTATTCTTCAGCTTATCCAGGCCAAGCAACTGCCGTTTTAGCTCAAAATATTCCTGCGCCAGCGGATAATGCTCTTCAGTAACAGTAAGCATCTGCTCCACCATCTCCGGATCAGTCTCGCTGCTCAGATGCGTGGGGGTCATAAGGTCCGGGTAATCTCTTAACTCAGCCTCTTTGCCATGATCGAGCAAAAGGTTGTTGAAACAACTCGTCAACACCAGAGAGTTTTTGGCATGCTTATCGAGAAAAGTTGCAAAGGCCGTTTCACGCACAGTTCGATCAGAATGATAAATCAACGACAGCAGCTCCTCACCTGTTGTCTCACGCTCTTTTTCCTCGCCAGGGAACTGGTAACGGTAAGAGAAGCCAGCCGTCAATTCATCAAAGAGTTGAACGAAAGCCTCTTTGCCGGACAGATCTTTGCGTTTGAGCGCCTGCTCCACCGATTCACTCTGCGTATAAGGAGCATGAGCTCTCACTGTATTCAGATAGTGGGCATAGGGGATGACCGCAGCATTTTGCACAAGGGCACGATAAGCAGCTTCATCCAGAGCCAGAATCTCCAACTCAAAAAAGAGCGTCAGTTCGTGAATCGCCTGCCATGCTTCACGAACCTGCGCAACCAGTCGGGTGTGTTCTGGCTTACTGCTATCTGAATAAAAAAGCAATTGTGCGTAAAGGTAAGGCTTCAGCACTTCGAGTTGCAGGCGTTCATACTGTTGCAGAGCATGGGTCAGCTTTGCAGGAGTCCCTGCTGGGCTATTGATCCGCCCGTAATATGACTTTCTGAACTGCTTAGCCAACTCAGAGGCTTTAGTAAGGGCTACCTGCAAGCCAGCATCATCGGGAGATGAATAAAAAAAGGTCAGATCCCAAAAGGCTTTATCTGGAGAGAATTCTTTCATGGGGGCTCCTAAAATCAAATTGCTAGACATTTTATCGCAAGACGCAAAGAAAGATCCATTTAAACGAGTACGGCTCATCCATTTAGAATGAGCCGTACATGTGATTTAATGTTATCCAAGCAAGAGTTAGAACGCCAACCATTACTTTGAATTAGCTATCAAGAACCAGCTTGACTAAGAGCAATTCATCTTAGCATCCAGCTCTGCCGTTGTACTATCTAGATTGCTTATATAACCTGGAGAAGTAACACAAAGCAAACGCTTTGACTCTGTATTTTCTCCATTAACATTACTGCTAGGGATTGCATGCCCTTGAGTTGCAGCCATATTTGCTTGTTCGGCTTTTACAAACTCAGCTATCTGAGCCTCATCAAAAACAACACTATCCGCCATCGCCGTTCCAACCAGACCAAAACAAAATGTGAGGACCAGTACACTGACTAAGAATTCTTTTTTAAACATGGTATGACTCCTTTTCATAAAGGGAAGGAACGAACCTCTTAAGATCTTAATCACGTTGTAGAGATCCGAACCAAACATCCTGCAGAAACTAAACGTCTTCTTTTCGAAGCGTATTTCATGTAATTACATTTTTTATGCCAAGCTTACTACCTAACGTAAGTACTTGTAATAATGAAGAACAATTGATTGCAGAAAAACACCAACCACTTTCTACAAGATTTATGTGAAGGATATTGTACATTGTTGCTGAATATTCACCACAAACTTAGGCGCTATAAGCAATCACTTACCACTGTATCCAGAGGGAGAATCAATAGACAAAGGGGTTTTTGTCTCATCGCATCAGTTCTGCGGGGAGCAAGCCCCCCCTAACAGATTCAACGAGGTAGCGCAGAGCCCAAAAGCCACAAGCCTTCCTCTGCGTTCTCTTCATATCTTCAATATTTTTTTGTAAACCAACTGCGCCTCCCTACGTCTAAAATCGCAAAGGATTTAAAGGAGTTCACGTGTCTACACCTACACTGTCAACCGTTGACACACTCAATATCAGAGGCTACTCTCAGACGATGTCTGATGTGGAAGAACAAAGTCTTCTGGAACGTATCCTTAGCGGCGATCAATCCGGGTTCGAACTGCTTGTGAAGGAACATACCGGCAAAGTTGTTGGTCTGGCCTGGCGATTGGTTGGCAACCATGCAGAAGCGGAAGATCTTGCACAAGAAGCTTTTCTTCGCCTGCATCGAGCGCTACCTGGCTTTCGTGGAGAGAGTCGTATCAGCACATGGCTTTACCGGACGACAACCCGACTGGCGATCGACTACCTGCGCCGGGAACGGATTAAACGCAGGCTGTTTTTCTTTCGTCAGGATAACGAGGCTCTGGATCCAGTGGAATTGGCGAGTGACGAGCGGAGCAATCCGGAAAGAGACCAGCAATCACGTGAAGCGATGCACTCTCTACGCAAAAGCCTCAGCAAGCTTTCTTCACGACAACAGGTGATATTCACCCTACGTCACTATGAAGGGCTGCCGTTGAAAGAGATTGCGGAGCACCTTGGGATTAAGGTTGGAACAGTGAAGGCTCATCTGCATCGAGCCGTAACACAACTGCGTAACGATTTAAGCGATCATCACGGGGAATTATCATGAGACATAAAGACTGCTTGAATGACCGGGAGCTGATCCTGCATTACTATGCAGAGCTTGCAGACGACAGCACACAGAAACAGCATTTAACCAGCTGCACTCTCTGCGCTGAGCGGTTAGATTCTCTCTCACATGATCTTTCGCAATTGCCCGCTCTTAGATACGAACCAGATGATTTTGCCGGGGCTCGTATGGCCGCTAAAGTTGCGAACAGGATCAAGCAACCGAGACCTAACAGATTGATACCGGCCATAAGCATCTCAGTAGCAACCGCCGTGATCATTCTGACAACTTTTATCAACTCACCACAGCAGCAGGCTCTTCAACTGGCTCAGGTAGAGCCTTCTTCGGTAACAAATTTCGAAATTGAAGAGAGCATGCCCGATATCGATTTTCTAGAAGACCTTGAGCTTCTGCAAGAGCTTGAATTATTAGCGCAGATAGAAGGAGTTTAACATGCTCACCAGGAAGATGGCTTTTTTGACCTGCTCTTTGCTTCTTATGGCCAGCTTTATTGCAGGCCCTGCTGAGGCTAAAAAGTACGGAGCAAATTCAGGCAAGGGCAACACGCAAAATTGGTGGCAGGAGCTGCCTGCTGATGAGCAACAGATGCTGCGTGATCGATATGAAATCTACCAGAGTTTACCAGAAGAGCAGAAAGGGCGTCTCAAGGAAGGTTGGCAAAATTACCGTCAACTGCCACCGGCAGAACGAAATAAAATGCACAAAAAGTATCAACGCTGGCAAAAGATGGACCCGGAAGACCGTGACAGGCTGCGCAGGACATACCGCAAGTTTAAAGATCTTCCGAAAGATCAACGACAGCAATTACGAGAAGAACTCCACCATTTGCGCCAAATGTCGCCTGATGAGAGAGAGCGTCAACGGCACGAAATCTACCGCAAGTATTTTCCCATTGGCGAATAAATCCTGACTACAGATCGGGGACACATTGGCAATGTATCTCCGATCTCCCCACATTTGACAGCTCCAATTACTCTATAAACCCTCATTATTATGTGCATTTGACATTTGTAAAGCGAATGGTAATCTATATAAACTAAGTCTTAAACAGTAAGATCTTATAAATAACAGGCAGAAAACAACGATCTGCCCTTAACCAACCTGAGGAGGTTTTTATGAAAAATCTAGCAATTCTTGTCGCGGCATTGTTTATGGCTTCTCTCCTCGCAGCTTGTGCTGCGACTGGACCTGCTGCCGGTGCTAAAGTAAAGTGTCCAGCATGTGGACAGGAATTTAATTACTCTGAACAGAACTAACCTTTTTATCTGTTATATTTACGAGAAACGGCACCCTTTTGCGGGTGCCGTTTTGTTTCATACGTTTATTTGGATTCGGTTTTCAATAAAACGGTTTAGGGTAATCCTCATTGCGAGGACATAGTTTGACAACTCAAAAGCCATCAAAGAGTTTCTTTCTCCCGACAAACCTAAGGGCCTGTTGCAACTAAAAGTAAAACATGGATCTATTTCTTTCTCACATCATTATCTGCTTCTGCGTAGGCAAAGTCCGCCAGGCAACTTGCTTACCCAAGTTCTTGCTTGGAATTACCATCCAAAGACGTTGCAAAAACCATTACATGACTCAAAGACTAAAAACTAAAACGGTAACCAAACAAACCGGCTTTGTGCTCAGACATCAAATCTTGCTCTTGTCACCAGCAACCGATCGAGGTCAGGCAAAATGCGGGGTCGGATAGTCCATGCCCATTGCGTTAAGATCCATAACAGCACATATACATATGGGGACACATTGGTAATGTGTCCCCATTTTAATTCATTACAAGAAGACTTGTAAATTAGTTCAGATCAAAGAGCATCAAGGCACTTCGTCCTGAAGACAAGCTCATCAGGCCTTCACGCCCGAAGGTAAAGAAGCCGACGATTTCCTTCTCACCATCGTTGTCTGCATCCGCAAAGTTGAAATCAGCCAGGTAGCCTGATTGCGGCCGCGTGTGCCAGAGTTCCTGCATGGAGTTCCCATCCCATTGCAGAGCAACAACGCGACCCTGGCTGAAGGACTGCATCTTGTGGCTGAGCAGGCCGCCCTTGTGCTCCGTCGCCAGCACTACGCCGTTGCCGCCGTCAGCCAGGCGAGGTGCCAGAAAATAAGGCATAGTGTCCTCACCCGGGCTTGTTGCATTGGGGTCTTCGAAATCGATATAAATCTCGCTGGCACCATTAACGGCATCGCCCGTCCAGATGTCACCGGCCGGGCCAGAGACGCTCAAAGCCTGTTGGTTGATGCGGGCGACCATGCCGTTGCCGATCGATACAAAGCTAAAAACCGTGGTGTTGCGCGGCAAGGAGAGGACTGCTCCCGGTTCGATCTCGTCGCCTCGACGCTGCACCCGGAAAACCTGCCCGACAAAGGCGCGCTCGTAGTTGCCGAAGCGCTGACCGAGCAGAATATCACCCTCCCCGTCGAGCATGGTCTTGCGAAAATAGTAGGGCAAGGCTTTTGCCACTTCGGTAAGGCTCTTGCCAGCCAACTCCAGGACCATGGAGTCCAGATTATGCTTGCGGGCGGCCGTGAGGTAGAGCTCTGACTTGCCGTTGCCATCGAGATCGGCGCTATCCAGGCCGAGAGGCTCCAGCGTATTCGGCAGATCGTAATGAGCGATCTGGTGATAATTGCCTTCGCTGAGCCTGACAACTTCCACGCTCGAATCGGTAAGAACGGCAACCTCCAGCTGCTCGTCGCCATCCAGATCAGCAACGGTCACACCCACGGCCCCAGTACGAAAATTCGGGCTGCGCCAGATACCATCCTGGCTGGCCGCCTCGGTCCTGACGATCCCACCGCTGGCCAGATTGGTCTGCGCAGGTGCCGCAGCCACGATCGCGCCGCTGCTCAGCGAAGCGCTGCGCGAAATGACACCAGCCGGCAGCTGCTGGTTCGCGGCAAGTTGCCCCTGGCTGGGGTAAAATCGTAAAGGCGTGCCGTCATAGCCTGCCACGGTCAGACCTTTTTGGTCGAGACGAAACAGCAGGCCGTTCGTCTCATTATTCGCGGAACCGGCAGCAAAAGCGCTGTAGCCCTGCCATTCCAGCTGCGGCAAAGCCGCTTGCAACTCGGCGTAGAGCACACGTCCATCGCCGGTAGCATCCTGCATTTGGGCCGGCAGACCGGTAAACCTGCGGACCTCCTGGCCCGGTTTGAGCTCGCCATCCTGCTTATGCAGTTCAGCGTAGGAGTAGCCGGTTTTGATCCGGGTGATTTTTAAAACCGACTTGATCTTTTCGATATGGCCGATAATTTCATTGGTCGCAGGGTGCAGAACAGGTCGCCCAGTCTCAACCACGGCAAAAAGATCTCCCGGGATCACGCCAGCAGCCGCGTCGACATCGATCAGCCACTGGCCTTCAAGAGGCATAACCAAGACCCCCTTGACGGGCTGAAAATCCTCTGCTACCAAATCCACGTTGATCGAGGCCGCCTGCACCATAACAGCGCCGAACAAGATCCAGGCCAGGATCAGGGAAGAGACTTTCAACAGGCGTTTCTGGACCATAAATACACTCCGGATTCAAATTTTAGAAAGGATCACAAAAAGAAAGGGCCGAGCACTAAGCCCGGCCCTTTCCAACTACACTAACTGGCCATCTAAGCTATAGGACAACTTAGAAACCAACATTGACCATACCGATAACCTTAGTCATGTCATTAGCATCTGGGCCATAAGCATCGCCAACCATGAACTGAGCAGCGCGAACGCTGACATCAACATTGCCGAAGAACTTCTTGCCGATCGTTGCGCCAACCTCAGTACCGAGATCATCGTCGTCGGTATCAGCATAAGCAAGAGCAAAACGAGCGTAAATGTCGTTGTCGAAGTTGAGCTGACCGCTCAGAGCGTAGAGCATCAGGCCTGCACCGCTGTAGAGAGCATCTGTGTACTTGTCTTCGCCATTGCCGTTGTTGGTAGCATAAGCGTCGCCACCGATGAACATCAGGCCTTCACCGTTGAGACCGGCTTCAGCGATGTCCATAAACTGGTCTTCCGCCTGATCTTCCTCAGGTGCGTACATGACGCGGAACTTGGCATTACCCATATCAAACTTGTAACGGGCGTCTGCGTTCAGGATGTAGGTGTCACCACTAGTAACGCCGTTGTCCATATCAGCAACAAAACCGAAAGCATTGAAGGAGAGAGCTTCGCTCACGGCAACACTACCGTTTACACCGTAGTACAGGACGTCTGCGTCAGAACCGACAGCAGCTTCTGTCTCAGTGTAGTAAACACTGGCACCAAAGGTAGCCATGTCAGATGCAGCAAAGCTTACAGTACCACCGTACAGAGTTGCGTCATCATCAACGTCTTTGGCGCCTTCTACGAGCTTGGAGTAGAGCAGGGTGAAGTCAGCAGGACCAACAGAGGTTTTAAAGGTCGCGCCAGCCATGTCTTCGGAGAAGATCAGGCCGTCAAAAGTGTCGCCCATACCCTGGAGACCGAGCTTGGTGCTGAAGTTGTCGCCCTTGATAGCAAGGTAGACGTTCTTGGTCTCGAGGTTGACGCCGTCGCCAGCAACCGTACCGCCACCGTTGGTGTATGTGGTCATATCAACTGTATCCGGGTTGCCGTCAGTATCGTGAGCGTGTGTACCTTTAGCAGGCTGACCCCAGTCGGCGTCGACTTCGCCGTAGTAAACGAAGCTGACGTTCTCGTTGAGGGTGTTGGTCAACTTCATGCGCAGACGCTGAGAGAAGTCCTGATTATCGTCAGCTCCAGTGCCATCATCGAAAAAGGTGCCCTGCAGGCGGTAGTAACCATTGAGCTTCATTTCGGCGAATGCCGGGGCGGCCATGAGTACGACCAGGGCCATAACTACTGCAACTTTTAACAATTTCATCTTTTTTGCCTCCTGAATGTAATTACTCTCAGTTTACAACTTGTACCCACTACCACAGTGAGCCAAGCCTTTTAAAACTGCTTAAATTTTACTCGGTCGGTGCATCAAATTCATAGCCACAGGCCGGACACTTGACGCGAATCTTCTGATCACCACTTGTGCCAGCGCATGCTACCAAAGAGAGGATCATCATTACCGCAAGTGTTCCGGAAAAAACCTTCTTCATTCACTTACCTCCTTTCGTAGATTTTTTTTGATTGCACCACTAAACCCGTTGCGACTTTTTAAAAACAATTGTTGCCAGGCTGACAGCCCGACTACGCTGTAACACTTCAACATTGATGCCAATTTAGCTAACGCCACACAAGATAACCAAAGAAGCGCTCATTTCCAAGCATTTTTTAACTTTGGTGACAAAATAGTGTTACTTTTTCTACTCGTTCCCCGAAACAATAGTGTTGCTAGGCAACCACACTGTCGCATTTTTTCCACGACTTCTACCCAAACCAAACAAGCCTTCACTTTTTCATTGTGTCTTCTCTGGAGTTTCTTGCGCTGGAGAATGATTGTACTTCTGAACCATGGCACGAATATCGTAAGCCATCACGTTTTGGCCGGAACTGTCAAAACGTACAACCTGATCTTTATCGATAACCAGGAATCTCGGAATCAGGTAAACATTGTAAGCTTCATAAGCCTGACCATCATCGAGCAAGGCATAAAACGTCATGGGCGGTTCATGATCGCCAAGATACTTCTTAATAGTCTTCTCGGAATCCTGGACAAAAACCTCCAAGACCACAACATCCTGTTCTTTAAGAAAATCACCGACCTTCTTGATTTCTGCTGACAACAATTTACAGGTTGGACACCAGGTTGTTGCCAACTTGAGAAGAACCAGACGTCCCTTGAAATCGGAGAGGGAGACATCTTCGCCCGTCAGTGCCTGTAGCTTAAAATCTGGAGCAGGTTCACCCGCTCCGATGGCGAAGCCTGGGGTTGGAACCACACAAAAAAGCACCAGAAGGAAAACAGCACACAGCCACTTAACCGTTTTTAAATGATCAACACACAAAGGTCAGCTCTCCTTTCTCACAGTAGAACAGCTTTTTGCAATATAGAAACGTTGTTTTTATTTGTCAAGTGCAAACACCAAAAGGCCTTTATTTAGCCGGCAAGATTAGAAGAGGCCTAATAAACCCTTAAAAATAAAACAGCGTTTTCTTTGACTACCGTCCGCGCCGAATATGGGATCAAACGAAGCCTTTCAGCCGCCACAGCAAAGCCGCTCTCAAGCTCAGCCTAATGATCGCCGGGCTGACAAAGCTCGGTTAATACGCCACCACTCGCCTTGGGGTGCATAAATGCTATTTTCGTTTTATGCGCCCCAGTACGCGGCGTCTCATCAATCATTCTAACACCTTTAGCCTTGAGTTGCATCAGGCGCGCTTGAAGATCTGCAACTTCGTAAGCCACGTGATGCACTCCCGGGCCATTCTTTTCCAGAAACTTAGCAACCGGAGAATCGTCAGCGGTTGGCTCCAGAAGCTCGATGCGGCTTTCACCAACAACAAAGAAGGCAACCTTAACCTTCTGCTCCTCGACAACTTCTGTACCTTCAAACTCCATACCGAGGACATCCCGGTAAAAAGCTGTGGACTCTTCGATGCTTTTGACGGCGATACCGATGTGACTGATTTTTTTGGGCATGGTGATGACCTTTCTTATTGGGACAGTGTACTTGAACTGCGATAAATTAACGCAGAGGCGTAACGCAAAGACGCAAAGTTAAAAGCTAAGACGCAAAGTAGGTTCAGGGTAACCTATTGACGACCCGCCTTACGCCTTGAGCTACATAGCGTTCACCAAAATTGACTAAAAGACCTAATTTTCTATGGGATACTCGCAAATAAGTTAGAAGCTGCGCTTCGTGAAGTGGATTATGCGTTTCCACTGACTTCACTTCTACGACCACCTTGTCTTCAACGAGCAGATCAAGCACCAATCTCTTTTTCAATGCTCGCCCCTTGTACTCTACTTCAACAGCATACTGACGCTGGACGTTAAGCCCATGCGATACTAACTCTTGGCAAAGCGCCTCTTCATAGATATTCTCGAGCAAGCCTGGACCACCTAATTCACGATGAACCTCGATAGCGGCATCTACAATATATTTACTAACCTCATTTTCACCCATCGTCCCCTCCAAAAAAAATAAATACCAAAAAATTTCAGTTTTTCTTTGCGCCTTAAGCTCTACCCTTTGCGTTACGCTTTTGCATTAAACAATCAGCTCTGCTTTGCGTCTTAAGCTTCACTTTGCGCCTTTGCGTTACGCTTTTGCATTAAACAATCAGCTCTGCCTTGCGTCTTAAGCTTTACCCTTTGCGCCTTTGCGTTACGCTTTTACGCTAAACAATCAGTTTCTCTTTGCGTCTTAAGCTCCACCCTTTGCACCTTTGCGTTAAAAAATCAATTTCTTTTAAAAGCCTCCAACAATCTTCGCGCAGCGGCACTCGGTGTCGTCACCCCCGTCGCAACGGCTTCCTGTACCTGCTCCACCAGGCTCTCGACGTTTCTGTCGCGCAAAAACATCTCTTTCAGGTCGTCCAACAGCAGCGTCCACATCCAGTCGGTGGCCTGCAGGTTTCGTTTATCTTGCAGTTCACCATTCTCGCGCATCCGGGTTGCGAACTCTTCGATGGTGCTCCAGACTTCGGTTACCCCTTCATTGTGCAGGGCGCTGCAGAGGAGAGCGGGGACCTGCCAGTTGAGGCTCTTTGGTTTGAGCATGTGCAGGGCGTTAGCGTACTGCTGACGGGCCAGGTCGGCGCGGGAACGGTTATCGCCTTCGGCCTTGTTGACGACGATGGCGTCGGCGATCTCCATGACGCCGCGCTTGATGCCCTGTAGTTCATCACCGGCATTGGGGATCTGCAGCAGGAGGAAGAAATCAACCATGGAAGCAACAGTAATCTCGGACTGGCCAACACCGACCGTTTCAACGATGATGACATCATATCCGGCCGCTTCACAGACCAGCATGGTCTCGCGGGTCTTGCGGGCCACGCCACCCAGAGTTTGTCCTGCCGGAGACGGTCTGATGAACGCACCCTCCTCCCTTGCAAGTTCTTCCATACGGGTTTTGTCACCGAGGATACTACCGCCGGAAAGTTGCGAAGAGGGGTCAACAGCTAACACAGCAACCTTGTGACCAAGGCTGAGCAGAAGCATACCGAAGGCTTCGATAAAGGTACTCTTACCCGCTCCCGGCACTCCGGAAATACCGATCCGGATCGAGTTGCCCGTAGCGGGGAGCAATTCATCGAGCAGGGTTGTGGCGGCAAGGGAATGATCGAGGTTACGACTCTCAATCAAGGTGATCGCCTTGGCGAGAGAACGGATATTGCCGGCGCGGACACCTGCAGCTATTTCGTTGATTTTGATCATAGGTCATTCTGATGATTGAGGTGGATAAGCAAAAGCGTAACGCAAAGCCGCAAAGGGTAAAGCTTAAGACGCAAAGGAAAAGCTGAAGACAGGGGTGCTAGGAAAGGTCAAAAAAAACTGCGAAACAAAACGGCAGGTTTATGGGTTTACCAAAAAAAAGCCTATCTTTGCGTCTTGACTCACCCCTTTGCGCCTTTGCGTTACGTTTATACGTTTTCGTCTTTTGCGTTACGCTTATACCTTTAAAAAAAAGGAGAGCAGAATCACATCTGCCCTCCCTTATCACACTAAATACTTATTTCTTTTTTTCTTCGATCGCATCCAGCGTCTGGGTGGCCGAAGTAACAATCGGCGTTCCCGGTCCGAAGATTCTGGCGGCGCCAGCGGCGAGCAGCTCGTTGTAATCCTGACGCGGAATAACCCCACCGCAAACGATAGCGATGTCTTCCGCACCAAGCTTCTTCATTTCCGCAGCAAGCTGAGGAACGAGGGTTTTGTGCCCTGCCGCGAGGCTGGAGACACCAACCACGTGCACATCGTTCTCCACGGCCATTTTGGCCGCTTCTTCAGGAGTCTGGAAGAGGGGGCCGACATCCACATCGAAACCGGCGTCTGCGTAAGCGGTTGCCACCACCTTGGCTCCGCGATCGTGACCATCCTGGCCCATCTTGGCGATCAGGATGCGCGGACGACGACCCTCCTTGGCAGCAAAGGCGTCGATACGCGTTTTCAATTCTTTAAAGTTCTCGTCCTTGTCCACCACGGATCCATATGCTCCTGAAACCAGGTTGATTTCTGCCTTGTGTCGCCCATAGACTTTCTCCATGGCGTCGGAGATCTCGCCGACGCTGGCCCGCAGACGGGCTGCATCAACACTGAGAGCCAACAGATTCTGCTTGCCATCTTCGCATGCAGCAGTAATTGCGGCAAGAGCCTTCTGACAGGCCTCTTCGTCGCGATCGGCGCGCATTTTTTCCAGGCGGGCAATCTGCGACTTGCGCACGGCTGTGTTGTCGACATCGAGGACTTCGATTTCATCCTCTTCAGCCATCTGGTACTTGTTGACGCCAACGATGACGTCGCGTCCGCTGTCGATAGAAGCCTGCTTCTTGGCGGCCGACTCTTCGATGCGCAGCTTTGGCATCCCTGTCTCGATCGCCTTGGTCATACCACCGAGACCTTCGATTTCATCGAGAATCGTCTGGGCCTCTTCAACCAAGGACGCGGTCAGAGACTCAACATAATAGGAACCGGCCAGAGGATCGACAACGTTGGTGACACCGGACTCTTCCTGGATAATCAACTGGGTATTACGGGCAATCCGTGCCGAATGGTCGGTCGGCAGGGCGATCGCTTCGTCCAGTGCGTTGGTGTGCAACGATTGGGTTCCGCCCAGCACTGCAGCCAGAGCTTCGAGAGTAGTCCGCACAACATTGTTGTAGGGGTCCTGCTCGGTCAGGCTCCAGCCTGAAGTCTGGCAATGGGTGCGCAGCATCAACGACTTGGGATTCTTCGGTTCGAAGCGCTTCATCAGGTGCGACCACAGGTAACGTGCGGCGCGCAACTTGGCGGCTTCCATGAAGAAGTTCATGCCGATGGCGAAGAAGAAAGACAGACGCGGGGCAAAGGAGTCGACATCAAGGCCCTTGTCAATGGCAGTCTTGACGTACTCAATGCCGTCGGCCAGAGTGAAGGCGAGCTCCAGGGCATTGTTGGCACCGGCCTCCTGGATATGATAACCGGAGATCGAGATGGAATTAAAGCGCGGCATTTTCTCGCTGGTGTATTCGATGATATCGGCGATGATGCGCATCGAGGGAGCCGGAGGGTAAATATAGGTGTTACGGACCATGAACTCTTTGAGGATATCGTTCTGAATGGTTCCGGCCAGCTGCTCCTGCGAAACACCCTGCTCTTCGGCGGCGACAATGTAGTTGGCCATAATCGGCAGAACCGCGCCGTTCATGGTCATCGACACGGAGACCTTGTCGAGAGGAATATCACCGAAGAGGATTTTCATATCCTCGACAGAATCGATGGCGACACCGGCTTTGCCAACATCGCCGACAACACGGGGATGATCGGAATCGTAGCCGCGGTGAGTTGCCAAGTCGAAAGCAACCGACAAGCCCTGCTGACCAGCAGCCAGATTACGCTTGTAGAAGGCATTGGATTCTTCAGCCGTTGAGAAACCGGCATACTGACGAACGGTCCAGGGGCGTCCGGCGTACATAGTCGCCATGGGACCTCGAGTGAAAGGGGCCAAACCGGGCATAGAATTCGTTGTTTTCAAGCCCTCGACATCTTCGGCCGTATAGAGAGGCTTGACGTCGATGCCTTCCGGAGTTTCCCACTTGAAACCGGAGAGGTCGTCGGTCTTCTTTTCCTTTTTGGCCTGGGCTTCCCAATCAGCCTTGGTCTTCTTTTCGAAACAGCTCATTACGGTTATCCTTTCAAAAGTATTTTAAATGCGGGGGCTGGGGGCTAGGGATTGGGGACGAGTTCTTTCACAAACCAGCCCCCAATCCCCAGCCCCCCGGCCTCCGACGTTGCCTATCGAGTAACGATCGCCAGAACCTGGGTTTCTTCGCCGCCGTATGAAAGCAGACGGTGCTTTAATGTTGCATCGAAATAAACGGCATCCCCTTCATCCAGGAAGATGCGTTCATCATCGAGAATAACTTCTGCCTGACCTTTGAGGATCAGGAGAAACTCTTCTCCATCATGATTGTAAAGGGTTTCTTCCTCCGGACGTTGCGACACAGTCACAACAAACGGTTCCATCTTCTTGTTGCGCTTACGGAAAGAGAGGGCCTCGTAGGCATAGCCGTGGCCGGTTCCGGCGACGGAAATGACCCGACTGACTTCCCGACGATCAGCCTTACGCACCACTTCGTATTTACAATCGACTTCTTCTTCTTCGAAAAAAAGACCGATTTTGACATCAAAGAAACGGGCTATTTTGGAGAGGGTCGCAATGGGAGGAGAAACATTGTTGTTCTCAATCTGCGAGATCAACGCGGGCGAAAAGCCGGTTTCACGGGCTACAGCCTGCAAAGTCAGCTTGCGGGCCTTGCGCAGTTCCTTGATTTTTGCACCGATATTATATTCCACGGCAGACCTTCCAATCAAAATAGAATAATGTTTTAGAACCTTTAGGATATAACCGATATAAGGCTCAGTTGTCAATTAATTTCAATAAAGGTAAAAAGCCTTTTACCTATATTAAACGACTACCTAGCAGCCTGAGAGCAGGCGAGGCTCAGGCTGCTGACACAGGTCAACTTTGTCTCTATAAATGAAGACCGTAGCAACAGATCGTTAATCTGTTGCTCTAAGATGAACGAAAAAACAGAGGGATACTCAAGTTGTCAAACAGACAAAAACAAACTAAGCCCCACCTGAGAGAAGGCGGGGCTTAGTTATTCACAACCAATCACAACGGATTCCACTGTTCAAAATTAATCAAATAATTGAGCTCAGGTATTCCGAAGTAGCAGCACGTCGCTCATTTTCAACTTGTTTCGGATCAACTTCCACAAACTTCTCATCCGGGGTGACCTTGAAGATCGGCTGCCCCTTTTGCACAATAACGCCGTCACCACCTTCAATCAGAATCTTGTCTACAGTGCCGGAGAAAGGTGCAGGAACCTTGTTGAACATCTTCATAACTTCAAGGATGAAGAGCGGCTGACCTTTTTCAAAGTGCGCACCCTCTTTTACGAACATCGGCATGCCTGGCGCTTCCTGGGCATAGTACATGCCGCCGCCCGGTGTAACGATCTCGTCGGCCTTGGTCGCAGGCGGCGGCACCAGGATCTTCTTCATGGCTGCCTGCAGGTCAGGATCATTGAGGTAATCAGGGATCGTCACCTCGAGGTCATCTTCAACCTTGAAGGCATAGAAATCAGTCTTCTCAGCGATCATGAAGAGCAGACCAAAGAGCTCATTGCCGACCTCAAAACCAAGGTGTGCAGATTGGATGTCTGCCCAGGTCTCTGCGTCGAAACCACCCTGCGGCTTGTCCTTGCCAAGGATGTCGTTGAGCTTGACGAATTCATCCTTACCCAAACTGAACTTCTCGCGCAGTTCAGCATAGAAAGCCAGGGCATTCTGCAGCAAGTCACGATCGTGTGTCCAGATCACTTCGGCAGCCGGGGCTTCCTTACGCCAGGTCATGTTGAGGAACTCGTAAGTTTCCTCGAGAATAACCAGGGGATTACGCAACCAGACCAGTTTGCTATTTTCGAACTTAAAGTTTTTGCGATTAAGACTCAACCAGCCCGAGAGCAGATGAGGATCGGCCAGCAAAAGCTCCATGGGACGGGTCAACAGGGTGCCCTTACGATCCAGAGTCTCGGAAACCGCTATCTTGATCTCAGGGTTGTCACTATAAAGCTTACCCAGATGCTTTTTCATGGCAATGAAAGCAAACACGACATCCAGCTTACTGGCTTGCTCTTTGAGCTTGCCTACCAGGGTCAGGTAGGGGACCACGAAACGGGTAGTCGGTTTAGCCATAACGTTCTGGCCGAGGAACCAGTTGACCAAACCGTAATGAAACTGAAGGTTGGTCGCCAGATCAGTGCCGCGCAGAACGGTGCTGCGTAAAACCTTGGAGAGATGGTTGTAGCTGTCGAGGCGATCGTCACCTTTGGTCAACAGCAGAGCGATATTGGAATCGTAGGCTCCTGCCACCGTATAGCGCATGAACTGACCGGTATCCGGGTTGACCATGCAAATCCCCTGGTCATCACGAATCTCGCCATCAATCGGCTTCGACCAGTAACGAATCACACCGCCGGCACTTGGAGAGAGCGAGCAATCGGTCGCGTTGAGACGCGCCTCGGCGCCGGCACCAAATCGCTGCTGACGTTCAGGACGTGGCAAACGCTCTTTATGCCTTGCCAACAGAGCCATTGCTTCCACCAGTGATTCAACCACGAAAAACTCTTTCTTGTTCTTCGGGTTGGTGAATTTGAGGTTGTAAACCAACTCCGTAACCCTGTGCTCAACCTGGATGCGGGTGTTGACTTCCATGAAATAATGGCGGGCCCCATCGACAATGCACTCAAAAGTTGACGCGGAATCAAGGCCGACAGCCATACCAAAACGCTCCGACTCTTCTTCCATGCGCTTGAGAACTTTCAGATCGCTCTCGAGAGACTGGGCTTGGGCTTTCTGACCGGCCTTTTTGGCTTTCTTGATTTCATCGCTCAGGGCTTCCTGGGTAACAGAAATCTCGAGAAGCTTCTGCTCGTGCATCTGCAAAGAGCAATCACGACCACCGAGAGCAATGGCCCACTCACCGTTACCGAGCAACTGGATCTCGTTGTGACGAGTCTGCTCGATATTCAGCTCAACGAGAACGTTTTTATTGTCGCCAACGCCGTTGGCCTTGACCTCAAGCAGAACCTCGCGAACCAGCTCGGGAGCGACCTTCGCGGCCTTCTTGATATCAGCATCAGAAGGATTTTTCTTGGTCAGGAGTGAAGCGCCGAGGATACGCTGACCTTTACCACCACCGCCACCGATCGCCTTGAGACGGATCCGGGCACCAGGGTAGTTTTTGAACATGTCGAAACACTCTTTTTCGACCTGGGCTCCGAGCTCTTCAATGGAAAAGAGGTCGAGCCCTTTTTCATAGGAAGCCATCAGGATGTGACCTGCCAGGTCGACAAGCTCGAGCTTCTTGTCTGCGAGGATTTCTTTATCGCAGTTGAGCCCTTCTGCCTTAGCCACGGCCAACAGCGCCTCACGGCTCGGGTGCTTGCTGACCAGGGTGCGTGAAGTGGCATTATCAATGCCGGGCGTAACAGATACGTCAACACTCAGTGCGGTACGCTTGGCTTCATCTTTCTTGCCTGCGCCGCGCTGGGTGGCCGCACAAGGACCGATAAATTTCAGACCAGCGTCCTCGATCGCAGCAACAAACTCATCATCCTCAGCCATAAAGCCATAGCCGGCGAAGATCGCATCGTAACCGTTATCTTTGGCGATCTGGATGATCTGACCGATACGCTCAACACGTTCCTCTTTGGAGGCGCCGGTGTAATCGGGCACCCGGTGAACGCGGCTGTTGGCGGTCAGCAAACGCAGCTCAGGGGAAAGCGCATTGGGATAAACGATCGAATCCTTTTCCGAGAGCAGGATACCGTAGTGACTAATGCCCATTTCCTCGTAGACGGTCATCGCTTCCAGACGGATCGGGCCGCGACAAACGATCAACGGCTTGAGGTCTTCGCAAGAGAAAGAACGGACCCATTCCGAGTCTGCCTGGCTCAAGCGACGATCACTGTGGATCAGTGGATTATTTGTGTAGTTATTATTCTGTGCCATTGCTTTATATCTCCAAATCGAAACCTTGATTCGCTTAATATCAATAATATCCGCAGTGATTAATGGAATTCGCGTTGGACATCCTGCCAGGACGAAGCCTTGTAATGCCGCAACAGGAAGTTCATATTCTCACCGAGGACCTGACGCAGGTCAGTCGGCATAACCAGTGAGGAGATAGAACCAAGGGCGAGACCCTCTTTCGGGTTCATCAATTCTTTTTCGTAGCGCAGGTTAAGTTCAGCTTCCTGCAACTTGAGCCATTCTGCGGCCTCGGCCTCGGCGTCCTTCTTGGCTTCCGTACCGTCCATTCCGGCCTTAGTACGTTCCAGGACTCCGTCGGCGACCATCTTCTTAATCGCACCACGGATCTTGCGCAGCTCGCCTTTGTAAACAAATTCTTTACCGGCCGGGCCCATAACGGCGAGACGGGTGGTCGGCAGGGCCAGAACCAGATCGGCTCCGGTGGGATAGTTGTTGTAAGACGCGTAGGCGCCACCATAAGCGTTACGTAGGATCAGCAGAATACGCGGTGTGCGAACATCGATGATGGAATCAAGCATCGAGCGTCCAGCCTGAACGATACCGCGGGCTTCCTGCTCACGGCCCGGCAGGAAGCCGGTCGTGTCTTCCATGAAGATCAATGGAATGTTGTAGATATTACAGAAGCGCACAAAACGGGCAATTTTGACCGCCGAGTCGCAGTCAATCTGACCGGAAGAAACGGCGCTATTATTAGCAACGAAGCCAACCACATTACCACCGAGGCGGCCCAGGGCGGTGATCGCCTCACGGGAACGGTCGGGCTGCAATTCGAAGTAATCACCATGGTCACAAATCTGCTGTATGATAATTGAGACATCAAAGGGAGTATTAAAACCGGTTGGAGAGTTGAAGGCCTTTTTCAAAAGAGTGTTAATCTCCCAGGTTTTACGATCAAGGGGATCGCTGGTCTCCTGAAAAGGGGCCGTACTGTAGTTATTGTCGGGGAGATAACTCACCAGGCGCACAGCGGTGCGCAGTGCAGCAGTTTCGTCGGCCACGGTGAGGTCGGTAACACCAGACGCACAATGAACCTTGGGACCACCAAGCTCTTCCGGGGTGATGTCTTCACCGAGAACTGATTTGACAACTCCAGGGCCGGTCAGGCCGAAGAAGGTGTCCTTGGGCTGAATGAGGAAGCTACCCTGGCGAGGCAGGTAAGAGCCGCCACCAGCGTTAAAACCAAACATGCACATAACGGTCGGTACCACACCGCTGATCTTGCGCAGGGCAGTAAACGCCTCTGCATAGCCATCCAGGCCACCGACACCAGCAGGAACAAACGCGCCCGCGGAGTCATTCATGCCGATCAAAGGCAGGCCTTTCTCACCACACATTTTAAACATGCGGGCCAGCTTGTTGCCGTTAGTCGCGTCGATGGAACCGGCCCGAACTGTAAAATCGTGACCATAGACACCGACATCACGACCATTGATATTGAGAATACCGGTGACCAGCGATGCGCCATCCAGGTTCTTGCCCCAGTTCTGGAACAAGATGTTGGGCTTGGCCTGGGTCAAAACATTGATCCGCTCCCAGACAGTCATGCGCTTTTTGAAGTGTTGCTTTTCAATCTGACCGACAGCAACGGACTTGATGGGCCGCTGGATCAGGTCATGACCTTCCTGCATAACATCTTCGTAGCCACCGCGCACGCCGGCAACCTCACCAGGAATGGTGAATTCAACTTTCTCAGGTGGATCAAATGGATTCTTCAGTGACGGTGTAATCGTTTTTTTTGCCATCTTTGGATTCCTCTGCTTGCTGGAGTTTTTCAGCCGGGAGACACCCTCGCCTGCCGGCCGGTTGCTATAAAAAATGCTTTTCAAATTTTAATTTAATCTAGAAGCGAACAGCACAGGCACCCTACCTATAAATAGAATAGGGTTTTATACACCGCATGGATATAGCCCAAATGGCACGCCGTGTCAACGGAAAATTCATTTTAGATAAAACCAGTTTACTTAGATTAAACGCCAATTTAGCGGGGCTTCAAACCTTTTCATAACCGCTTTATGCGCCCGCTACAAAAGGGTTTACACTGCCCAGGCTAAACTTCAGAAAGAACAACAAGGCCCCCTTTCGCCACTTAATGTTGACTTCACAAAGATGATTGCCGCATCATAAGCAGATAATCAAAAAGGTGCCGATCTCAACCCGGCAGAAGAGGTTTTTCATTGTCTGACATTTTTACAAATTTTCCTGCAGGACTACAGCTCTGGCCACAAGCACGTCTCAGGTCACGCAACCTGCATGAAGGTTATAATTTCTCCCTCCTGGAGAACTCTAGCGACACCTACCATTTTTCTGTTCTGGCCGACCCTTCCCATGTACGCACAATCTTTGACGAATTTGCTGTAAACATGCCTGAAGAGTCGTTCTTCATTCTCGAGTTCTACACCACTGAGCCAAACGCCAAAGACACGGATCCACCGGCACCGACCATTCACTATTCGCCCTATATGCCAACGGTTGAGATCCTTGAAATCATCGCACCTTACTGGGACCGCCTGATGCATGATGGCTTTGTCGGTTTTGGACTGGCCAACAATCGCTCCAGCCAGGAGATGTTTTTTTCGGAGGAAAAAGTCCTGACCTTTTTCACCGACAACCATCTGCGACTCACCAACCAGTTGGCCAAATCCAGGGTTCCCCACCGATCAGACCTGCTACTGCACACGGAACTCGGCCACGACCACCTTTCACTCCTCTGCCTGGAGCGCGAGAACCTTCCCGAAGAGCTAAGGGGCTTCAGCGATCGCGATCTCGATTACGCCCACTTTTGTCGTGAGTTGATCGAACAACTCGACATGTACCCGGTTGAAGAGAGCCTGTCCTTTTTCTTTTCGCGCAAAGAGCAGAAGATGATCGAGGATATTCTCAGCCAGCATCCCGACTATGAAGAGTTTGCCGAGGATGATTTTGGCGCTCTCCTGCTCGACTGGAATGAGTTTGTCCAGGAATGCTGCACAAACTTTGAGGGCGACCTCTGGGAATACCGCATGGGACTGCAGCTGCGAGACATCCTTCATCATGTTCTCTGCGCTTGCGAAGACCCCCTGAAAAGTCGCATTCTAGAAGTCCTCAAAGAGCCAGACGAAAAGTTTCGCCAGATTCTCCTCGACAATCGCAAGCGACTGGACGGCCCGGGCACCAATCCCACTGAGGAACATTTCTGGTACAACGGTGTGATCCGCAATGCCGGCCACGAGCTTCGCCGCGACCTGATTCGTGACGGCTGGTATAAACCTTAATCCGGGACGTGGGACGAGGAACGAGGAACGCGACACTCCTCGGCCCGCGTCCCGCGTCCCTCGTACCTTAATCTATGATCGCTCTCCTCGCAGCAGTGCATGAAGAAACCAACCTGATCAGAGCCGCGCTTCAGGATTTTGCGCAAGAATCTGTTAATGGTATCGACTTGATCTCCGGCACCATCTCAGGCAAAAAGATCACCCTGGCACACAGTGGCATCGGTAAGGCCGCGGCGGCCGCCACAGCCGTTTGCCTGTTGAGCAGCTGCCGGCCTGAATCACTCCTGTTGTTCGGTTGCGGCGGTGCCTATCTGGGAACAGACCTGGCCGTGGGCGACCTCGCGCTTGCCAGTGGTGAAATTTTTGGCGATGAAGGCGTCGCAACCCCTACAGGCTTCCAGGATCTGGCCGAGTTAAAACTGGCTATGCGCCGTAGCCCTGAAAAAATTTACAATAACTGGCCAATCGACAATGAACTGCACGACTGGGCGAAACCTCTCCTGCAGGCCCACGCGGCAGACAACAAGATAAAGCTGCGCAGCGGTCCCTTTGTCACCGTCTCCATCTGTACAGGATCGACTGTTGCTGCAACCGAAATCGCGCAGCGTACCAAGGGCCTCTGTGAAAACATGGAAGGAGCGGCGGTCGCCCTGGCCTGTCAGCAACTTTCAACACCATTGCTCGAAATCCGCGGTATCTCTAACCTGGTGGAAGACCGCGACACCAGCCGCTGGAATCTCCCCGCCAGCATGGCTGCTGCGCAACACGCCATCCTCGCGCTTCTCAAGTCCTGGCCGGAGCAACAAGCGTAATGAAGAGCTTAAGCCTGGGATATTCGCCCTGCCCCAATGACACCTATATCTTTTACGCCCTCACCCACAACAAGGTTGCGATTCCTGGCCATACGATTAAAGAGCGCCTGGAAGATGTCGAAACCCTCAACCAGCTGGCTCGAAACGGGCTGCTTGACCTGACAAAAATCTCCTACCACGCCCTGGGCTATTTACGTGATCGCTACGTCTTGTTGCACAGCGGTGGCGCCCTTGGACGCGGTTGTGGCCCACTGGTCATTGCTCCAAAATTAACAGACATGCAGGCTCTTCGCGGCAAACGCATCGCCGTGCCGGGCAAGCTGACTACGGCCAACCTGCTGCTGCAGCTACATGGCTCGGGTTACGAGGATCTGCTCATCCTGCCCTTCGACCAGATCATGAACGCACTGCAAAGCGGCGCAGCAGACGCCGGAGTGATCATCCACGAATCGCGCTTTACCTATCAGCAAGCGGGCTTCCATGAGGTTCTGGATTTGGGGGCATGGTGGGAAACTGACAGTGGGCTGCCGATACCCCTGGGAGGGATTCTCGCCAGAAGAAACCTGGGCGAAAAAACGATCAGAATGGCCGATGAAGCTATCCGGAGCAGCCTTGATTACGCCAGACTTCATCCGCAAGAACCGCGCAACTACATCAAAGAACACGCTCAGGAACTTGAAAATGAGGTAATCGACGCGCACATCAATCTCTACGTTAATGATTTCTCGCTGGAGCTTGGCGACGAGGGGATCATGGCTGTAGAGACCCTTCTGAGTCGTGCGGAGTCACGTGGACTGATCCCGAAAAGTGACAAACCCCTCTTTCTGACTTAACTGTTGCTCTTTTTGTAGTATTTTTAACCCCAAAGACAAAAGCAAAATCGTCGGGTTTGCCCGACAGCAATGTCATTTTGTTTGTGGCGACAAAGAAAACGAAGCGAAAGAAAGCTTGGTGCTGGGCATGTTTTACTCGAAGCATGCTGGGGGCAAATATTATTGGAATAAATCTTTGGTAGTCTACGCATCCCCCGTTAGCCCCGAGGCCCTTTAGGACCTCTATGACTCTGGTTCATGTTACTTAGGTGTGCTTTTGTCTTTTGCTGCAAAAGACCGCAACCTGGAAGGCCTTCACCCAGGGCCGGATTCTTTATTCCTGCCATACCTTAAAGCCATAAAAACTGGCAAAGGTGATGCCCTCCGCAAGGAGCAAGGCCTTTTTTGCATCCTTTTTGTGGCCGCCTGGACAAAAAGGATGGCGTCTGGCGGGACGCGACCCGCCGGTTCTGCTTTTAGTTCTCAAAAAAAGACTAAAGGACAACAGATTAACAATCTGATATCCACTCTTCATTTCCGACCCTAGCAGCATAAAGGGGGCGTGGATCAGATGATCCACGCCCCCCTTTTTCAACAGTCTTTGCAGGAGTCCCTGCATCACTTAACTTATCGCTTCAAGTAAACCGCTTTTACAAAACGTGCGCCTATCGCTTCACTCAATTTAGCCAGAGTCTCCTCACCAACCGGAGAATCGACGGAGAGGACAACCATAGCCTCTCCACCCTTGATACGACGGCCCAGATTCATGGCGCCGATATTGACTTTAGCTTCTCCAAGAATGGTACCGATTTTACCGATCAACCCTGGACGATCGTCATAATGCATGACCAGCATATGCTCTTCGGGGGTAAAGTCTGTGTCAAAATCACGCATCTTAACGATCTTCGGTGTGCCCTCGAAGAGCGTACCGGCAATCGTACGTTTACCCTGGGGAGTCTCAAGGCTCATGGTGATCAGATTGGAGAAGAAATTTGATTCCGTAGATCGGCTCTGCTCAACGATCAGGCCACGGCGTTCGGCCACCAGATTGGCGTTAACCATATTGATTTCCTGATCGGTACAACGGTTAAGAAGCGCCGCCAGGCCAGCCACCGTGATCGGCATACAGTCGTGGGCTGCGAGCTTGCCGGTATAGTTAAAGACCACCTTGCCCGGATTTTCCGGGGCCAACTGCGAGATAAAATCACCCAACAGCGCTGCCAAGTCCATGAATGGACGCATCTGTGCCATCAGGTCCGGATCGAAGTGAGCAATATTCACGGCATTTTCCACAGGCTTGCCATCGAGAAGGTTAAGTATTTCGCGACTGACATCGATCGCAACGTTGGTCTGTGCCTCAAAGGTGTTGGCTCCCAGGTGAGGCGTCACTACCATACGGGGATGATCAATCATCTTTTTAAGAACATCGCTTTTGGGCGGCTCCTCACTCCAGACATCAAACGCAGCACCTGCAACCTTGCCGCTTTCCAGAGCTGCCAACATAGCCGACTCGTTGATAATACCACCCCGGGCGCAGTTGACGATCAATACGCCTTCCTTCATTGCAGAAAAATGCTCTCCTGTAATCAGATCGCGTGTTTCATCATTAAGAGGTGTGTGCACCGAGATGACATCAGCCATACTGACCAGCTCATCGAGAGAGATCAGGCGGGTACCGAAGTCTGCCGCCCGTTTCTCACTGATGTAGGGGTCATAAACAACCACATCCATCTCGAAAGCACGGGACCGCAAAGCCACGCGTCCACCGACTTTACCCAGGCCTATGATGCCCATGGTTTTATGTTTGAGTTCGTAACCGGTAAAAGGGGCTCTTTGCCACTGGCCGCTTTTCAAGCTGGCATTGGCGTCCGGCACGTTACGGCACATGGAGAGCAGGATCGCCATCGAATGCTCGGCCGCCGAGTTGGTATTGCCGAAGGGAGCGTTGACGACAATGATGCCGCGTTCACTGGCAGCCACCACATCGACATTGTCGATACCGACCCCTGCACGGGCAACCATTTTCAGATTTGTCGCGTGGCCCAGAAGTTCGGCATCCACCTGGGTCCCTGAGCGGGTAATGATGGCATCATAATCGCCGATCAATCCATGCAGCTCAGAGGTCTTAAGGCCAAGGCGCACATCCAGCTGGACTCGCGGATCATTCTCAAGGAGCTCAAGACCTTTTTCCGATATCTCGTCTGTAACGATGACTTTCATGTGCTTCTTTCCTTCCGGGATACTGAGGGGAACAACTTTGAGGCGGTGATTCTAAGACGAAGATTTTCCGCTGTCAACGTTCTCTTTACGTATACGTTAAGACTTTGCCGAGGAGGCGATCTGCGCTTCGGTCAATATGATGCAGAGGCACTCACCCGTGGCATAGGTTGTGCCATCCAGACTACAAACTTCACCGTGAACCATAACCTTACGTCCCTGTACTGAGATAATCTTGGTATTGACCTGCACAACCATCTGAATCGGTAATAACTGGCGAAAATTGACATTCAGGTTACCGACCACAACCTTGTGACCATCGGCCCAGGCTGCCAAACCAAGAACCTCGTCAAGCACCGCAGCGATACTGCCGCCATGGGCGTGGTCGGGCGGGCCCTCTGTAACCGGCCCAAACCAGACGCGCGCAACCAGGTTCTGCTTTTGATCACGAAAATAGCTCATGCGAAAACGGTTGCCGGTCCGGTCTCCCGAAACAAAGCGCAGCGTTTCGCCAACCAAAGCAGGAGCATCGAAAGACTCCCAACCAACCTCACCTTGCAAATCAACTTCAGGCACAGCGACCTCCAAAAGGAAACGGATCTATAACCCAAACAAAGAAAATACGTTCTTAACACCAAAATAGTAAAAGTTGAAATCAAAAGATCAACGCAAAGACGCCAAGCAAAGCCAGGAAAGACGCAAAGTGTGACTATTCCCGATTTTTTAAGTGGTTTTCATTGGGGCTTTCTCTACCCCTTCGCGCCTGGCGTTTAAGACTTACAATCTTTGTTTGGGTTATAGGACCGAAAGAAAAATGGGGGCACTCCCTAATCAGGAAGCGCCCCCACATATTGTCAGGGTGCACTTTTACACAAAGTGCCCCCGAGTCATCAACCGTTCTTGCTCTCAAATTCCTTCATAAAGCTGGCAAGTGTGTCAACTCCGGCCAACGGCATGGCGTTGTAGATCGAGGCACGGATACCACCGACGCTGCGGTGGCCCTTGAGTGCGTACAGCCCTTGCTCGCCGGCTTGTTTGAGGAACTTGGCTTCGAGCTCTTCGCTGGCCAGGTTAAAGCTGACATTCATGGTGCCACGAACTTCAGGCTGAATGACGCCACGATAGTAATCACCGGCATCGATCAAGTCGTAAAGGGTCTTGGCCTTCTGCTCATTGATCTTCTCGATCGCAGCAATTCCACCTTGCTCCTGTAACCACTCCAGCACCAGACCGGTGACGTAAATGGCGAAGGTGTTTGCGGTGTTGGTGAGGGAGTTATCCTTGGCACACTGCTCATAGTTAAGCAACACCGGCGTCTCCGCAGAAGCGTGTCCCAGAAGATCTTCGCGGATGACAACGATCGCGGTTCCGGAAGGCCCGAGGTTTTTCTGTAGGCCGGCATAGATACAGCCGAACTTGCTGTAATCGACCACGCGGGAGAGAATCTCCGAGGTCTGATCAGCGATCAGAGGTACGTTACCGGCATCCGGGAACTGGCTGTAGCGAGAACCATAAAGGGTATTGTTGGTCGTGATATGCAGGTAGGCGGCATCCTGATCAATCATCTCAGGAGTGATTGCGGGCAGACGATCATAGCTAGTGTCAGCGCTGCTGGCAATCACCTGAATATCGCCGTAACCCTTGGCATCCTTGTTGGCCAGCTTGGCAAAATTACCTGTTTCAACATAGAGGCATTTCTTGCTCGCCGAACGACCGGCCAGGTTCATCGGCAGAGCCGAGAACTGCATGCGCGCGCCGCCATGGACAAAAAGGATCTTGTAGTTGTCCGGCAGGTTGGTCAACTGGCGAAAACTCTCCTGGGCATCCAGGAGCACTTTTTCAAATTGCTTGGCGCGATGGCTGACCTCGATAACGGAGACACCCATGCCTTGAAAATCGAGAAATTCTTCACGAATGCGTTCCATCACAGAAACCGGCAACATCGCCGGACCGGCACCAAAATTATAAACTTGCTGAGACATGAGATCCTCCTGCCTTAATGTTTGGATAAACTAGTGCCCATCCGGACCCCCCGGATAGGTGCTGTGTGAGTTTCTGATTTGGAAATCAGCAATTTTTCGCAAGGTCAAGGAAATCAAGTATTTGAGCGGAGGCCTAGTACTTTATGCCGCACAACCAAATGCGTAGATTGACACCGAGATTGCGAAAAAGGGCGATTTCCGGACAGAAACTATTTAAAGGATGCGAACTTTGATAACGCCATCAATCGCTTCAAGCGCCTGAACAAGGTCTTCCGATGGCTCTTTATCAATGTCAATAATATTGTAGGCCACTTCGTCGCGGCTCTTGTTGATCATGTCGATCACATTCAGCTCCCGATCCGCTAATACGGAGAGGACCTGATTGAGCATCTTCGGCACATTGCGGTTGGAGAAGGCGATACGGAAGCCCCCATTTCGTTCCAGGGCAATGTTAGGGAAATTGACGGAGTTCTTGATATTGCCGTTCTCGAGGAAATCGATCAGTTGCTCGGCCACCATGATGGCACAATTCTCTTCCGCCTCTTCGGTGCTGGCACCAAGATGAGGGATCGGCACAACCTTGTCGTTACCCATCAACTCCTGAACCGGGAAGTCGGTCAGGTACTGGCCAATCCGGCCACTTTCCAGACCATTGAGAATCGCCTCTGTATCAGCGACTTTTTCGCGGGACAGGTTGATTAGAGTGGCTCCCTGCTTAAAGCTATCGATCAACTCCTTGTTAATTAGATTACGGGTCGCTTCGAGAACCGGCAGGTGCAGGGTCACGATGTCCGATTTGGCGAGCAGCGATTGCATGTTCTCCATCTTCTCGACATCACGTGACAGGCGCCAGGCGGCAGCAACAGAAAGAGCCGGATCGTAACCGAGCACTTTCATACCGAGCATCAGACCGGTTTCGGCAACCAGAGAACCGATGGCGCCCAGCCCGACAACACCAAGGGTCTTGCCCTTCAGTTCTGTACCACCATAGGTTTTCTTGCCGCCCTCAACCAGTTTGTGCAGTTCCTCAGCGCTCTTGCCCTGACCTTCTTTGCGGACAAAGTCGATGCCACCAACAATATCGCGACAGGAGAGTAGCATCGCAGCAACCGCCAGCTCCTTAACGGCATTGGCATTGGCGCCCGGCGCATTGAACGCGACGATACCGCGCTCGGTGCAATTTTCAACCGGGATATTGTTAACACCGGCACCGGCACGACCGACGGCCTTCACGGACGTTTCAATATCATCCGGCTGCAACACATGGCTACGCAGCATCAGCGCATCGGGGCTGCCTATTTCGCTGGCAATTTCATACTTGTCGAGGGAGAACTTTTCGAGACCTTTAACAGAGATCTTGTTGTAAGTGCGGACCTTGTTCATCGATTGACTCCTGACAAAATATACTTGATTGAAAAAACAAAAAACGCCGCACCGTCCAAACAAGGACATTTATGGTCGGCGATCTTTGTTTTCAGTAGCTGCAAAAAGTTACCGGAAGGCCGTTTTTACTACTTTTCCCGGCAGGTTGTCAATGCTCTCAGCGGGTAATCCTGCGCGCCTCAAGGTAAAAACGTTTTTCATCTGCTTCGCCCATGGAAAAGGTCTTGCGAGGCAAAGCACCATCACGCACGATGGTGCGAAATAGATCGTGTTTGGAAATGGACGGAAGATAGAAGCCGACATTGCCTTGCTGACTACCAAAACGGGTGACCGCCTCGTCACCGTGGATATAATCGATACGACCCGAAGCGTGATTCTGCAGATAATCATCGAGAAAGTTCTGTAATGTTCCGACCTCGAGAGTCAGTTTCGGATCAGCAATCTCAAGCAGGCCAAAACGCCCGGCAGCGACAAAGGGGATCGCGTGTGCCTTGCCCGATTGTTCAGCGGCAGTGGCTGCCGAAACGAGATCGTTATGCCAGACAATGCTGCAAGGAGTTGCCGCCTGACGATAATAAGCCTTGGCCTGTTCGATCAGATCGGCGGCATCAACATCAAAAACGACCCGGTGAATTGCTTCGAACTCCAAGCCCGGGTCATGTACGTTTACCAATTCGATCAATGCATAACGCGCCGGGTGATCCATGACCTGGGAAGGATCGGAAGCCTCCGCCTTGAGCTGCTCCCAGATGGCCTTGGCCGTTGCAAAGCTGTGGTTGCCGTCACCCATAGCATAGAGCATAACTTCGTCATCATCGACGTCATAGCGCTTCTGGAAACGTTCTTTTTCCGCCAGGGCCTCGAGCGCCTTGCCCACTTGCTCGAGGAGCTGTGGCTGATTAACCTTCCAGCCCCGCAGGTGACCGCTTGACTGCATCAGCTCAAAGTCATACGCTTGCTCCAGTTCGGCTTCGAACAGGGGCTCAATCACTGTCTGTTCGGGATCATCAATCAGCACCATGATATGCGGCAATTCCACTGCGGCATTTTCCCTGACCCGGATACGCGGTGGCAAACGGTCAACGATGGTCCCCTCGGTGGCCCTGATCAGAGTTTTGGAACCTGGCCGGTAATCGTAGGCCTCCAGATCGAGAGCAACGATCAACCCTTTTCGTGACGCCACATGACTGGTCTTGCGATCCAGAAGGATAAAGCCTTTTCCCTGCTCAGTGAGCAGCCCTTCTGCCAGATATTGATCCATGCTGGCATTGATCGCAGCAATCCTTTCTTCACCGTCCTCATCTTCCAGAAAAACTTCAGGAAAGACCAGACGCAGCGTCGAAGGCTGCTCTGCGACAAGTTGATCGACAGCCTGCCAGTATTCCGGCTCAGAAGTGTATTGGTCACAGGCAATCACTGCCCAGCGATTAAGATCAATACCTGCTTTAGGTAAAAGGACGGTCGGCACTTGCAGGGCCAGTTTAGCGAGATTCATAATCGGCTCTTCCTCAATATAATTATTCAGAGTTACTTAACGATACGCAGATGAGTCCCGGAGCCGCCGCGGTCAGGATCTTCGGGGCCGCCCTGGGGTTCTACACTTGTTGTACCCTGGAGCATATCCATGTTCGGCAAAGTGTTGGTTGCAACCATCTGTGCTATCCCCTCAGCGACAGTCAGGCATTGCTTGGTGCAGACCTTGCGCACCGGACACATGGTGCAATCAGCCTCGCCACCGGCCGCACGCAGGGCATGAATAACAAGGTCAACACTTTCAATCTGGTTCAGGGGTATTAAAAACATTTTTTGCTCCTGGCTTAAACTCAGTTAAAACGTTTTACCTACAACTTTGGCAAACTCGGCAAGTTTGGTCATCATCACCTGAAAGTCCGCCGGGCGCAGAGACTGGGGTCCATCACTCGCAGCAACTTCAGGGTGGGGATGAACTTCGACGATCAGGCCATCAGCACCGGCCGCCACCGCAGCATAACACATGCTCGGCACCAGCGAAGCATGACCCGTTGCGTGAGAAGGATCAATGATAATTGGCAGATGGGTTTGTTCCTGAAGAACGGGTACGGCAGAGATATCCAGGGTGTTTCGAGTTGCGGTTTCAAAGGTGCGAATACCCCGCTCACAAAGGATAACCTTCTGGTTGCCTTCGGAGAGGATGTACTCTGCGCTCATCAAGAATTCCTGGATGGTCGTTGACATCCCTCGCTTGAGAAGAATCGGCTTGTCGAGTTTACCAAGCATTTTCAGCAAGGCAAAGTTTTGCACGTTACGCGCGCCAACCTGCATCACATCAGCATACTTTGCGACCAGGTCAACATCGCGAGGATTAACGACCTCAGTCACGACCGGCAGCCCGGTCTCTTCGCGGGCCATCGCCAAAAGCTTGAGGCCCTCTTCTTCCATACCCTGGAAAGAATAAGGACTGGAGCGCGGCTTGTAAGCACCACCACGGAGGACGGTTGCGCCCGAGGCCTTGACGGCATGGGCGGTTTCAAGAATCTGCTCCTCGCTCTCTACCGAGCAGGGGCCGGCCATGACCACGAGTTGATCACCACCTACAGCAACACCGGGAGAAATTTCAACCACAGTCCTCTCCAACTTGACCTCTTTGCTCGCCAACTTGTAAGGCTTGAGGATCGGCACAACATTTTCCACGCCCGGCATCGACTCAATCGATTGCAGCACGGCCTTGCCTCGTTCATCACCGACAGCACCGACCACATTGCGCGTGTCACCATGAATAACATGAGGTTTGTAGCCCAGCTCCGCGATACGACTCTCAACGGCAGCCAGCTCGCTCTTGCTGGCCCCTTTACGCATTACAATAATCATTTTCTCGTCCCCTTTTGGGAAAGTTCCGGTTAAAGATAAAGGCCGGCAGGGCTTTCCCGGCGGCCTTCATCGTTTACTTTCCCGAAACGAAAAAACCACAGGTGCCCCGATTGAGCCCGCCCGTGGTTTCAGTAGTTCTATCGACAATCGACCGTCAACAGACTTCACCCCGGTCAGGCAAGCCAAAAAAGCTGCCAAACCAAAAGTAAAAACCTGAAAACAACCAACTTTGAGATTTCATTACGATGTCACCTTTATGATATTTTGTAGTCTTTGTTGGTAACAAAAAGCACATTGGAAAGCAAGTAAAGAATCAGCAACAGCTTTTTTCTTGACATAAAGTTCGCATTTGGTTACAAATCCTTCTCCCGCCCAGATAGCTCAGTCGGTAGAGCAGAGGACTGAAAATCCTCGTGTCGGCAGTTCGATTCTGTCTCTGGGCACCACAAGATACAAGGGGTTACAGCTTTTGCTGTAATCCCTTTTTCTTTACTTGATGTAATTTTGATGTAATCGCTTTATTACTTTCTATCACCACCTGCCCCAAGTAGTCCTCCTGCTCTGTCAGCTAACGCTGAACGTTACGCTTGATACTCAAGCTACACACCGACTGAGCAACCCTACTCCTTATATATAAGGCAGCCTATGACGGTTGTTACATACCACTATCAGAACAACTTCAAAAGCCACCTTTCTAGAGACCCTTGTAACCAGTAGTAAGATGGCCTGCAAGTAGGCCAGCTACGCTGGTTTCGGTTCTCGACTGTGATTTATAAAGCCAAATCACACTCTCTAACCGAGCTATTAAAACCCGTATCCAAAGTTACTCTTTATACTGGGGCCTGAATCAGTCCCTAAAAACATACAACTCTACTTTGCCCAAACACGCAAGCTATTGATTTATAAGGGTTATCTGCATATCACTGTATTTATACTGTGAATATCCTGAAGAGAGAAATCCGTAAAGAGTATCCAAACAGGGTGTTTTACCCCCTTGTATCGTAGCTCCGAATACGTTGATAAGTTACTGAAATCAATACTTGTTATGTAGTATAAGTGTTCTGGTTTCTGGAGTGATTTTACATACTGATTACATCAATGAGCTGTAAGTACCTGTATTAGTTATATGCCACGAGGACTATTTCTCCTCGTTACGGTAATTGTAGCTATAGCGATGCTGTCTTAACACTATAGAATCAAAACATAAAACATGTTTTCACGGCTCCATATTTGCCCTGTGCTGCATTATCTTTAGCTGTGCAACCATTGACATGGTTTAGTTGATTAATAAGGTATTTGTTATGGCTGAAACCGAAGAGTATCAAGATAATTGGGAGTGGTTTGAAGACCCTGATGAGCCTACCCCAGACCTTGAGAATAGTATCCGCATCAAGTTTAACCTGAGTGCTGATGATGATCGTGTTGTCTTAGCTGCCAGTGAGTTAGTGGCCGGCATGGAAGGTAACAAGACGCAGAATGCAGTCTGCATGGCTATAGTGCTGCTTAACTTGTACCGCTGCTATCTGATTGATCCTGAAAAGTTTGTTGTATATGTGCGCAGGAAAGGTAACTACCAGATGGTTTTCCGGTATAACCGGAACCGTGTAGCTTGGACTTCATTGTTGCGAGTATTTAGGTTATGTCCGTATAGTGCTGTAAATTCATGAGGCCATCGTGGCCTTCATCTCGTAGGATTGGTGTTACGACACATCAACCCCCAACGAGAGAGGAAAACCACGATGACCGATTTCGAGATTAATGT
>JARUHP010000023.1 GCA_030005635.1 Deltaproteobacteria bacterium IMCC39146 | reverse complement strand
CAACAAGAGCGACAGCTTCCTCCCTAAATTCATCCGTGTAAAACTGTTTCGGTATGCGTTCCAAGTGACACCTCCTATGAGCCTCTTAGGCTAACAGATTGGTGTCCACTTTTTCCAGCCTACCTCAATATGGATCAGTTCCATCGTTTTCAACACACTTCGTGAACCGCCGTGTATGGAACCGTACGCACGGTGGTGTGGGAGGACGGCGGGAGTAATCCCGCCTCCTACTCGATTATCAGGATTTCTAATAACAACACACACAGGGTTCCCACAACAAACTGGGCAGTATTTGCTAATTATTCAAGCGGCTCGGTTGATTTGGCTTCCAGTGGTGATAGCCTGTAAGCAAGAGTGGTTATAAACTGTAAAATTAATATCAAAATTGAAGACTTGACTCCTTTTCGGAAAGGAGATCGACAATGAATACAACGGTAACCATGAGCTATGGCTCACTAGACTCTTTGAAAAATGCTGTAGATGATTTAATTGGTGTCGGTATTCCACAAGAGCAGTTTCACGTAATTAAGGATGATTTACAGCTCAAGGTAATCACTCCCAAGGCCAGTGAACCTGAAATTCGGGAACTTTTAGGTCGGCATAACCCAGTAAAACATTAATGCTAGCATTCAGCAGGCACTAGATTTGCCAAAATACACTCTCAGAAAGGTAAAGTTGAGTCTTCAATTTTGCCCTTTTTTTTGGTGTGCCAGGCATGGCGCACGGCGCGAAAGCGCCATCCTGTTGGATGTGGTGTCTAACTGGTGACTTGGAGGTGAAAGTCCTCTACGGACCCTGATGACGGGAACCGTTAGCCGGACGGCAAGGGTGTCTACCGCGATGTAGAATCTGAAGGAAGCCGCAGGCAAAATCCCGGCCCGACGAACAGAAATCGCATATGAGGCAGTTCCATCCGGGCGAGAAGGCCAATATCTTCAAAGCCCAATAGTCATCCGGGAGGGTGGTGCTGTAAATGCGGCGGGTATATGGGAGGAAGGTCGTGTGAATTACTCTGGGAGATCTGTCGGTCTGCCTTGAGCTAGAGGCACCGTAAGGTACATCGATGGGCCGACAGAAGTCAGCAGACGCCTCGCAAGAGGGCCTAAAAGCTGGAAGTGGCGACCGGAAGTCGTGAGGTAAGGCTGGGTGCTTATAGGATGTCAGGCATTGTTGGTTGATAATGCAGACGCAAATCAGGAACCGCCGTATACGGAACCGTTCGTACGGTGGTGTGGGAGGACGGCGGGGGCAACCCCGCCTCCTACCCGATTTTGTATTGCGAGCACAAGACCGCCCGTCGCCACTTGCGAACCGCATTAATCAGGTAAACCTGAGAACTGTTACGCAGGTCGTCTGCCGTCAGGGTCTGTTCTGTCAGAATTCCCCGGGCTAACAGGTACCCCCGATAGGTTCCCGGCAGGAGGCCGGAGCTGACTGGCGGAGTTAGATATTGTCCCGACAGTTTAACCACCAGGTTCGCGGTACAGCATTCGGTAACCTCTCCTCGTTCATTCCATAGGACCACTTCATCTGCCTCTTTCGCTTCAGAAAGGCGATGCTCATAGAGCTGTCTTCGGGTGGTCTTGTGGTAGAGCCGAATATCTCCAGTATTGATCGGCTCAGCTGCCAGGCAGATTCTTAATGGTGATGATGTTGTTTCTGCTGTAAGAGGTACACATGTGCTTTCCAGAAGACCATCCTTGTGCAGGAGAAGTCGCACTCTTTGTGGTGCTGCAGGAAAGCTTTCAGCGAGCTTGTGTAGATACTTGAAAACCTGCTTGTCGGAACAGTGAAAATCAAAGTACTCTGCTGAGGCTCGCAACCGGGCCAGGTGTTCAGGCAGGACGAAGTAGCCTTTTCCCGGTGTCCAGCGCAAGGTTTCGATCAGGGCGAAGTCGCTTAGTGGCTGTTTGAGAACTTCTGCTTTAGCCAGACACTCCCTGTATTCCTCGGCACTGTCAGAATCCCAGGTGATACCCGCCCCCACGCCATAGGTGGCGACATTGTGTTGCCGATCGATCAACAGAGTGCGGATCGCGACGTTGAAGTGCGCCTTACGACCTGGTGCCAGCCACCCAAAAGTGCCGGTGTAGATGTTGCGGGGGTACTCTTCCGTCGCTTTGATGATCTGCATGGTTTGTGCTTTGGGGGCGCCGGTGATCGAAGCGCAGGGAAAGAGCGCCTGAAAGGTTTCCGCGAGGGTGGCCTCACTGCAAGCGGTGACCGTTGAAGTCAACTGCCAGACGGTTGGATATTTTTCCAGAGCGCAAATTGTTTCCGTCTTTACCTCTCCTGGTGGTGCCATCCGGCCAAGGTCGTTGCGCACCATATCAAGGATCATGATGTTCTCAGCGCGATTTTTGGTCGATTCCAATAACGCGTTCGCCAGGCGACGATCTTCTGCTAGGGTTCGACCTCTAGGTGCTGTGCCCTTCATCGGCCGCATGGTCAGATGTCTGCCATCCCTGGTGAAGAAGAGCTCTGGTGAGACGGAGCAGATGGCCCAGCGTTCACTTTGCATGAAGCCGGCACCACCGGCTTGCTGGCCGTGCACCAGCTGTAGGAAGAACTCCCAGGAGTCCTGCTTAAAGCCACAGCTCATTGGAAACGTCAGGTTGACTTGGTAGGTTTCTCCACAGGCAATTGCCTCGCGAATCTCGTTGACCTTACGGGAGAAAGTGTCGGTGCTTTCCAGGGCCTGCCAGACGGGAAGCGTCACCGCTTCCGGAGCTGCGGGTAGCTCTATCTGCTCAACTTTTGCAAAAAGGCCGAAGCGCAGCAGGGGGAAGTCACTTGGGGCGTGGGTTTGCAGGGCATCATCAAAGGCTGGCGCGGCTTCGTAGCTGACATAACCTGCGGCGAAAAGGCTCTCTTGCTCGACACGTTGCTCAATCTTCTCCAAAGCAGGAAGCACGTCTTCGAGTAGATGGACTTCGATCTCTTCAACAGGATCAGAAAAGCGCAGCCAGTGGTCTGTCCCAGGATCGTAAAGAACGGCTATTGAGGGCATGGTGGTTTGTTCGTCAAAAGAGTTATTCGAATTGCGACTGAAAGGCTTTCAGTTGCTTGCTTACCTCATCAAGCTCGGAACGCAGCGCAGCAACCTCTTCTTCCAGGCTGGTGATGCGATCGTTCTCTGCAGCAACCTTGAGCCTTGCCGGCTCTGTGGGCAGTGCCGAGGTTTCCTCAATCTCCGGGATACCGGATAACAGGTGAGTAAAGCGATGCTCCTTGCGTCCCGGTTGTCGCGGCAGGCTCATCACTAAGGGTTCTTCTCGCTCTGTGAGGTTCTGGAGCAACTCTTCGACGGCCTGGAGATCGCCTACCGTGCACATCCGTTCGGCGCGGTTGCGCAGTTCACCAACGGTCTGCGGTCCGCGCAAGAGCAGTTCGGCAAGGATCGCCAGATCTTCAGGGTCCAGATTCAACACTGCTTCCAGATTATGGCAATATTTGGCGGCACGAACGCCTTCCGCCGACTGATGCGCCATCTGTTTTAGCCGCAGACTGTCGAGGGCCCGGATCACATCGGTCTCTTCCAGCAGCATCACCGGATCACGGTTTGACTTCTGATTGCAGGCATTGGTCAGGGCATTCAGGGTCAAGGGATAGTACTCAGGGGTCGCCAGGTCTTTCTCGACCAGGCAGCCAACAACCCTGGCTTCAATATCATCGAGCAGGCGTTCCATAGTGAACCTCTTTGTTCTTTCAGTGTTGAAGGATGCTGTTAATTGTCGATTCTATAATTGAAAAAAATGTTTAACGCAAAGGCGCAAAGAGCGCAGAGGGAAAACACTTCAAAGTTTTAAAAACGGCTCAATTCTGACTCTTGCTCTCTGCGGCTTTTCGTTAATTAAATAGCCTGAGTTTGCCTTGCCTTTGTTTTGGTTATAGGTCCTTTAATCATAGCCAGATAACTATGAAATGCCAAGGTGAGAAGCTGACTCTCTAACGAGTCACCTGACGGTTTATTGTTTTCGGGGGCGTTTCGGTTGTTTCCTGGCAGGTGATGTCGCTTGTTGAGTCCCCTGCTTTTGGTGACCAAGCAAGGTTGTAATCAAGTTCTCTCGATTACACTGTTTGAGCGCGGCCAGAACATCCTTGCGGCTTTCGGGCAGGTGCCAGAGCAGCAGGGCTTTCTGTTGCCGCCGTTCATTAGGGTTGAGGGGCACGTGGATGAGTTCACCGCTGAAGGGGTCGCGACCGGTATGATAGATACAGGTGGCCAGGCTACCCGGGGTGGGGGTGAATTCCTGAACCTGCTCGACACGCAAGTTGTGCTCTTTAAGAAAGAGAGCGACATCGATCATATCGTTGAGCGTACAGCCGGGATGTGAACTGATGAAGTAGGGGACAACGGCCTGCTTCTTTCCTAGCTTCAGGCTCTGCTCACGGAATTTCTGCAGGAATTGTGCAAACACCTGCGGCCCCGGTTTGCGCATGACCTTCGTGACTTTTAGGCTGGTCGACTCCGGAGCGACTTTGAGCAAACCGCCAACGTGATGTTTGACCAGGTCGGCAAAATAATCCGGTTGCCGATTGAGCAGGTCGAAACGAATTCCCGAGGCGACGAAGAGGTGCTTGACGGCGGGGTTCTTGCGCAGTCTGCGGAGCAGGTCTACGGCTCGGTCATCACGGGTGTCCAGATGTTTGCAGATTTGCGGGTAAAGACAGCTTTCACAACGACAGACCGTCTGCGCCTCCGGGTTGCTGCAACGCATGCCGTACATATTCGCAGTCGGGCCACCAACATCTGTGACCGTACCGCGGAAGTCCGGGTGCAGGCTCAAGCGCTCAAGCTCTTCTTGCACCGATTGCTCGGAGCGCGACTGAATCGTCTTGCCCTGATGATGGGTGATCGCACAGAAAGCACAGCCGCCACAGCAACCGCGGTGACTGGTGATGGAGAATTTAATCTGCGCGTAAGCCGGAATCACGTCCTGGTAGGAAGGGTGTGGCAGCTTGGTAAAGGGCAGGGCGTAGATGCGGTCGAGCTGCTCTTCATCCAGTGGCGAGGCAGGCGGGTTGACCACCAGCTGTCGATTGCCATGTTCTTGTACGAGTGCTTTTCCGCTAAAAGGGTTCTTCTCGTCTGAAGCCAGCTTAAAGGCTTTGTTGTAAGCGTCGGTGCTTGAAACGACCTCCTCAAAGGAAGGCAGAACAACCGCATTATCCGGTGCTGTTTTGGCCAGGTAGGCGGTGCCGCGCAGGTCAGTGATGGCCTCGAATTCTTCACCTGCCAGCATGCGCTTGGCGAGTGCCACGAGAGCGATTTCAGCCATGCCGAACAGAAGCAGGTCGGCTTTGCTGTCGACCAGAACCGAGCGTCTGACCTTGTTGTCCCAATAGTCGTAGTGAGCAAGACGACGCAGGCTCGCCTCAATGCCTCCGACGACCGTTGGTAAGCCTTTGAATGCGCCTTTTACTGCCGCGGTATAGGCGATGACCGCACGATTCGGTCGCGCTCCGGAACGCCCTCCCGGAGTGTAGGCATCATCGTTACGCACCTTCTTGGCGGCCGTGTAATGATTGACCATGGAATCCATGGCACCGGCCGAAATTGCCGCAAAGAGCCGTGGTCGCCCCATGACTTTGAAGGCTTCCACATTACGCCAGTCCGGCTGTGCAAGAATGCCGACGCGCAAGCCCTCATCTTCAAGCAGGCGTGCGAGAAGTGATGTGCCGAAAGAGGGATGGTCGATATAGGCGTCCCCGGTGATGAAGAGCACATCGAGTTCGTTCCAGCCTCTCTCGATCATCTCCGCGCGATTGCACGGAATAAATTTATGTTGCCTGGTTTCGCTCACGGAGGACCTACTTCTTCTGTGCTTTATTAATCAGGTCGTAAATCGCTTCAGCCATCAGCCGATAACCGGTCGCATTAGGGTGAATGGCGTCACTCTTCATGCTGTTATCTCCGAGCAGGTCGACAAGAACCTCTTTTTGCAGGGGGGCTGTGTACTTGTCGGCAATCTGCGAATAAAGTTCCGGAACCTGCAAGCCAAGGCCTAGCTTCGGTACGCCAACCAGAACAACCTCTGCGCCGCGCGATTGGATCAAGGTGATCATTGCTTCAAGGTTTTTGGTCGTGGCGGTCTGGTCAATCCGGCGAAGGAAATCATTGCCGCCGTGACAGAGGATGACAAGTGTCGGGTTATACTCTTCTAAAACAGAGGGCAAACGTTTAAGGCCGGCGGCCGACACTTCCCCGGGAATACCGACGTTGATCACCTGTCTGCCGAGTAGTTTGGAGAGCACGTCTGGATAGGCTTGTCCTTTGGAGACTCCTGTTCCATGAGTCAGGCTGTCGCCGAAAGCGAGTACCACGCTTTCCTGGCTGAGTGGTTTGATGCCGGGGCCGGAGTCGCAGCCGGTGAAGAGCAGGAAAGAAAAAAAGAGCGTGAAAATAAGGAAAATGTTTCGACGCATGAAGTCCTCGTGTCAGAATGTGTATGCGGATCAATCTGAACCCATCATGGCATAGATGGCACGTATAAAGGAATCCCCCTGTTGGAACAATGGCTATTGGAATATGGCCACCCCGCGCTTTTTCTGCTCAGCTTTCTGGCCTCCACGCTGGTGCCGCTTGGCAGCGAGTGGTTGTTGGGTGTGTTGCTGCTGAATGGCTTTGATCCGACGATCACTGTGCTGGTGGCAACCCTTGGTAACAGCTGTGGTGCGCTGACGACCTACGCCATAGGGCTGTGGGGTGGGCCCTACCTCATCCAACGGCTTTTGCGGATCAGTCCCGATAGTCAGAAACGGGCTGAACATTATTTTAACCGTTATGGCAGTTGGGCCTTGCTCTTTTCGTGGCTGCCCGTTATCGGGGATCCCCTTTGCCTGGTTGGTGGTGTGTTGCGTACCGGCTTCTGGCGGTTTGTTGTGCTGGTATCGGTTGGTAAGTTTGTTCGTTACCTGGTGGTGGCTGAGTTGGTTCTGGAAGGAGCTTCTATTGTCTCATGATACTCGTTAGAGGAAAGCCAAAAGTATAAATTGAACACAGATAAAACCTGATGCACGCAGATGTAAAACCTTTCACCACAGAGACACAGAGGACACAGAGAAATTCAAAAAACAATCAGGTCCTCTCTGTTCCCTCTGTGTCTCTAGTGAGAGAAACGAACGGGTGGCAAAGAGAATTATTAACCCTGACAATAGCTGCTGGAGTGAAGTAGATAACCAGATAGTTTTTAAGGTTTGTATTTATGGATAAGAATTTCTGGCACAGACGTTGGCAAAAGAATGAGATCGGTTTTCATATGACCGATCCTCACCATTTTCTGCAGCAATTTTTCCCGCTCTTGCAAACACAACCAACCGACAGTGTGTTTGTTCCGCTTTGCGGCAAAAGCCCCGACCTGGTCTGGCTGCGCGAGGAAGGTCTCAAGGTCGTTGGCATTGAGTTAAGCCGAACGGCTATCGAGGCTTTTTCCGATGAGAATGATCTGCTCGGTCAATGGACTGATGAGACCGTTATCCCTTCCAATGCGGCAGAAGGTTACAAGCTCTATTGCGGCGATTTCTTTGACTTGACTGCGACTGAGTTGAGCGGGATCAGCGCATACTACGATCGCGGCGCGTTGGTTGCCCTGCCGCCGGAGATGCGTGTTCGCTACGTTACACATATGGCAGAGTTGCTGTCGTCTGGTAGCCGGATCCTTCTGATCAGTTACTCATACAATCAGAGTGAAACGAAAGGGCCGCCTTTTTCGGTTCCACAGAAAGATCTGAAGACCTTGTTCTCGGAAAATTTTCGGCTTGAAATTCTGTCAGAAGAGGATGCTCTCTGGTCGCATCAAGGCTTGGTAGAGAGGGGTGTAACTCAGTTGCTTGAATATGCGGTGCTGTTGATCAGAAAATAGTGACCTTAGGGGATCAGGTTTCTTTCCTCCGCCATGCCGATCGACTCTTCCAAAGCGTATTCCCGGAATAAATCGCCAGTCCCGTCCAGATGAAAAGAAAGCTGATCAGGTGCCCACGACTGAACGGCTCGTTGTAAAGGCCAACGGCCAGGATAAAGTGCAGGCTCGGTGTGAGGTATTGCAGGAAGCCGATGGTTGCCAACTGCAAGCGACGTGCGGCGGCGACAAAAAGCAGCAATGGAATGGCGGTGACGATGCCGGAAAGAGGTAGCAGCAGGTCAAGTCGCAAGGTCCCTGTCAGAAATGAGCTGTCCTGCTGGGTGCTCAGGTAAACAATGTAGGCCAAGGCAAAGGGTGCGAGCAGAAGCGTCTCCACAGTCAGGCCGATCATTGCTTCGACTTGTGCCACTTTGCGCAATAGCCCGTAAAGCCCGAAGGATGAGGCAAGAATTAGGGCGATCCATGGGACCTGACCGTGGTGAAAGGTCAAGTTCAGGACTCCGATCAGGGCGAGCAACACACTGAACATCTGCCAGCGGTTCAGCCTCTCGCGCAAAAAGAGAAAACCGAGCAGAATACTCAAAAGCGGCGTGATGAAATAGCCCAGGCTGGATTGGAGGACTTCGCCATGCTGGACGGCATAGATAAAGACCAGCCAGTTGGTTGCGATCAGGAGGGTTGACCCGCAAAGGGTCAGCAAAACCTGACGGTTCTTGAGAGTTGTTGCAACTTGTCCCAGCTGCCGTCGGCAAGCGACGAGGATAAAGAGGAAGACCAAAGACCAGAAGATACGGTGACAGACAATCTCGAGGGGTGCTGCGCCTTCAAGCGCCTTGAAAAAGACCGGGAATGAGCCCCAGATCAGGTAGGCGGTCAGGCCAAGGAGCACGCCGACGCGTGAGCTTTTGTCTGCTTCTGATGGTGTGGTTTGGTTGCTGCCCGCGAGGGGCTCGGTGGTTTTCATTGATTCCATTACTAGGGACACTTGATTGAAGTGTCATGCCGATGTTTCAAAAAACTCACTTAGGTGATGAGGGCTTTTGTTTTTGTGTAGGAGGAAATAGCTCTTTTTAATTCTTGCTGTAGCCTGAGAGCAACAGATCGTTAATCTGTTGCTCTTTATTTTTAAGATCAAAGCGGAATCGGCGGGTCGCGTCCCGCCAGACGCCATACTTTTTGTCCAGGCGGCCACAAAAAGGTTACAAAAAAGGCCTTGCTCCTTGCGGAGGGCATCTCCTTTGCCAGTTAAGGTATGGCAGGAATAAAGAATCCGGCCCTGGGCAAGGGCCTTCCAGGTCGTGGTCTTTTGCAGCAAAAGACAAAAAAACACTTTAACAAACCTGAACCAGAATCATAGAGGTCCTAAAGGGCCTCGGGGCTAACGGGGGATGCGTAGACTACCAAAGATTTATTCCGATAATATTTGTCACCAGAATGCCTCGAGCAAAACATGCCCAGCGCAGCGTCAAGCTTTCTTTTACTTCGTTTTCTTTGTCGCTACAAAGAAAATGACGTTGCTGTCGGGCAACCCCGACGGTTTTGTTTTTATCCTTAAATTGCAATGCCCAAATAAAGAACAACAGATTAACGCTCTATTGCTCTTCGGATGTCGTCTGCCAGGTAACTATTGTAATTGATACTACACTGAACTTTGTTAAATGCAGTAGGGGCACTTCATATTGAAGTGCCCCTACTGCATTTCAGGTTGACGTGATATCGGTCACTTCTTCTTTTGAGCCTGTTTAAAAAGGTCCGCAAAAGAACCCATTCCGCCCGTAGCCTTCTCTTCGTAAGAAGTCTCCATCGACTCTTCCGATTTATCGCGAACCGAAGCCAGAGAGATCCTCTTCTCATCAAGATCGATCTTCTCAACGATGACTTGAATCTCCTGGCCGAGCTTCAGCACGTCCTGGGGATGCTTGATGCGCTGCTCACCACCTATCTGTGAGATGTGCATCAGACCGTCAATGCCTTCTTCCAGAGTGATAAAGGCACCGAACTTAGCCAGCCGTGATACCTTGCCGGTATGGGTAGATCCCGGAGGGTAACTGGCTTCGACCTTGCTCCAGGGGTTGGCGAGGGTGTCACGCAGGCTGAACGAGAATTTCTCATTCTCCCAGTCACATCTTTTAACGGCAACCTCGAGCTCCTGACCCACTTCCAGGACCTCTTCGATATTTTCCACCCGGCCGTAGGAAATCTCGGAGATAGGCAGCAGCCCCTCGAGGCCGCCGATATCAATAAAGGCACCGAAATCACGGATGTTGGTGATGGTGCCGGAAACGACCATCCCCTCTTTGAGGGTTTTCATCAGTGCGGCTTTTTGTTCACGACGTTCCTCTTCGAGGATGACGCGGTGAGAGACGACGATGTTTCGGCCCTGCTCGGCAAACTGTGAGATGCGGAAGGCGCGGGTTGTGTCGATGACGTCTGCCGATTCATCTTGGCGACGCAGGCCTAGCTGGGAGAAGGGACAGAAAGCGCGGACATTGCCCGGCAGTTTGATCTCGTAACCGCCCTTGATCTCTTTTTCGATGCGACCTTCTACGGGAATCCCATTGCGCCATGCTTCTTCCAGTTGCGCTGTTCCGGAGGAGCCGCCGCCGAGTCGGGTGGTGAATCGCATCTCACCGCCTTGACGGGACATGAAATAGGCGCTGACAGTGTCACCCACGGCAACGGTCAGGTTGCCTTCGTCGTCAAGGAACTCTTTACGATCAAGAACTCCTTCACCTTTTTGGCCCACATCGAGAAACAGCCATTCGCTGCCGATCTGCAAAACAGTGGCATCAATCTTCTGGCCGGGTTCAAGTTGAGTTTTGCCAACCATGCTCGCTTCGAACATTTCGGCAAAATCGCCCTCTTCACTCATTTTCTGATCATCAAAGGTTTCGTCACTCATCATTGTCCTCGTTTAGATTTACGGTTCTATAATAAAAAAAGTTTAACGCAGGCGCAGAGAACGCAGAGGAAAATCTCTTAACCTTAGAGAAAAGATTTCATCCTTACAGTTTCTCTCTGCGACTTCGCGTCTTTGCGTTAATAACTTGTTTAAGGTTGGTTTACCTTTGGCTTTAGTTATGGGCTTGTAGATTTAAGGTTATCAATTGATATTATAAGCATATTTATCACACCTGTCATGACTTAAGAAGTGACCTTTGCGGTTAATCTCTCAATTTATGTGATAAACCTGCTATTGTGCCTGCAGTTGGGAGCAATAAAATCGTATTACCCATCGATATTTAAGATATGGACAGCTTATGAAAAATTATGACGTTATCGTCGTTGGCGGTGGCCCGGCCGGACTCTTTGCCGCTGGTTTCGCTGCGCGTAAGGGTGCCAAGGTGCTCTTGCTGGAGAAGAATCCACACTGTGGTGCAAAGCTCCTGATTACCGGCAAGGGGCGTTGTAATGTCACGCACAGTGAAGATGACCCGCGCAAGTTCGTTGAACACTTCGGGCGTAATGGTAAAGCCTTATTGACTGCGCTCTATGCTTTCGGTGTTAAAGACGTTGTTTCATTTTTTGAAGAGCAGGGTGTGCCGCTTAAAATCGAGCGTGGTGGACGCATTTTCCCCGATAAAGGTGAAGCGAAGGATGTGCAGAAGGCCGTAATCGCCTTTGCTCGTGACGCCGGAGTTGAGCTGCGTACTTCCTGTACGGTGAAGAAACTACTGATTGAAGATGATGTCATTAAAGCCCTGGAGACCACGGCCGGTGCTTTTTCGGCAGACAACATCATTGTCGCGACCGGCGGCCTGTCTTACTCGGAAACCGGCTGTACGGGTGACGGTTATGCCTGGGCCAAGGCTTGCGGGCATCGCGTGGTTAAGCCTGAAGCAGCCCTGGTGCCGGTGAAACTTGAGGATGCCTGGACTGCCGAGGTCAGCAACTTCAACCTGAAGAATGTTCGCATCTCGCTCTGTGTTGATGGCAAGAAGGTCGATGAACGTTTCGGTGAAGCCTTCTTTACCCGCGCCGGAATCGGCGGGCCGATTATCCTCGATATGAGCAGTCGTATCCGCGATGAGCTCAAAAAGGGAGAGGTGAAGCTTCTTCTCGATTTAAAGCCGGCGGTTGCTACGGAGCTGTTCGATAAACGTTTACAGAGAGAGCTGGCTGAGCAAAGTAATCTGGAGTTTGGCAAATCACTCGCCGGTCTGCTGCCGCGAGATATGATTTCGGTGTTCTTGCGACTGGTCGGCATCGACCCGAAAAAGAAATGCCATTCGGTGACGAAGGTGGAGAGGCAACGTTTGCTCAAGCTTTTTAAAGAGCTTGAGTTGAGTGTCTCAAGTTGCGCAGGCTTCCGTAAGGCGATTATTACCTCAGGGGGCGTTTCCCTGAAAGATATCGATATGCGCAGCATGCGCTCAAAGCTGGTGAATAATCTCTTTTTCGCCGGTGAAATGATCGATCTCGATGGTCCTACAGGCGGTTTCAACCTGCAGGAATGTTGGTCGACTGGATACCTTGCGGGAATCAGCGCAGTAGACGCGTAATTTCGATCGCTGTAGACTTTGTTTCCGTCTATAAATCTGTTAGACTAGTTTTCTTACCTGGGATGTTGAGCTTTCTCATCCTGGCAACGTTTGGACAAACTTTTACCGAAGATACAGGAGGTTACAATGCAGGATTGGGGCAATGGTCCCTCGAGTGAAGACTTTGAAAAGAAAGTCATCGAGATAAAAAACCATTTCAAAAATAAATTTGGCCAGCAAAAAGGCTTCTTGCCGATAGTGATCATAGCTTTTTTGATCCTCGTTGGCGGATACAGCAGTATGTACGAGGTCGACACGGAAGAGACTGGCGTCGTACTACGGTTCGGCGAATTCCACAGTTTTGCGGAACCGGGCCTGCATTTCAAAATGCCTCTCGGCGTTGACCGGGTTTACCTGGTGCAGACCGGGCGTGTTTTGAAAGAAGAGTTTGGCTTTCGTACCGTCAAGCCCGACGTTCGCTCTACCTACACCAAGAGAGGACTCGAAGAAGAATCGTTGACCTTGACCGGTGATCTGAACGTCAGTGACGTCGAGTGGATTGTCCAATTTCAGGTTTCTGATCCTTTCAAATTCATTTTCCGTATCAAAGATCCTGTCGGAACCATCCGTGATATCGCTGAGGCCATGGTGCGTAAGGCGATCGGCAACGCTAACGTTACCGAGGTCTTGACCACCGAGCGAGCCTTGCTAGCCAATGAAATCCAGGTAGATCTACAATCAACCCTCAATAATTATGACATCGGTGTGCGCATCGTCACAGTCAAGTTCCAGGATGTGACTCCGCCTGATCCGGTCAAAGCTGCTTACAACGAAGTCAACGAGTCTGAGCAGCAGCGTGAAAGTTTGATCTTCCAGGCTCGCGAGCAGTTTAACAGAGAGGTCCCCCGCGCCCGTGGTGAGGCCAAGAAAGTACTTCAGGAGGCAGAAGGTTATGCCGTTGAGCGTGTCAACAAGGCTCGCGGTGAGACCAACCGTTTCCTTGCCCTGCTGACTGAGTATCGCAAGGCGCCTTCAGTGACCCGGAGCAGAATTTACCTGGAAACACTTGAAGAAGTCCTTCCTCGCTTGGATGAAATCTATGTTATGGACGCCCAAAATGCTGGAGCGCTGCCGTTGCTGCCCTTGCGTAAGGCGTTGGAAGGAGGGGCCAAATAATGAAAGCACCTATTATCTTAGTCATTATCATTGCTGTGCTTTTTGTCGGCGTGGATGGCCTCTACGTGGTTAACGAAGCAGAGCAGGCGATCGTCACCCAGTTCGGTAAACCGGTGGGTGATGTCTCCGAGCCTGGTCTGCACTTCAAGATGCCTTTTGTGCAGAAGGTCACCCGCTTTGAAAAGCGCATCCTGAAATGGGATGGTGATCCGAACCAGATACCGACCAAGGACAAGAGGTTCATCTGGATTGATACCACCGCACGCTGGCGCATCAAGGATCCACTTCTGTTCTATACCACGGTTGCCACCGAGCGCGGCGCCATGAGTCGCCTTGATGATATCATCGACTCCGTAGTTCGTGATGCCGTCTCCGGTCGCCTGCTTGTGGAATTGGTCCGCGGTAGTGATTACGAGGTCCGAGAAGGTGGCGGCGAAGAGCGCTTCGAGATCGAAGGTGTCGTGGTCGCCAAGGAGACCCTGGTCGGTCGCGAGGAGATTATGGCTGGAATCCTCGAGAAGGCACGTGCCAATACTCCTGATTACGGTATTGAACTGCTCGATGTGCAGATCAAACGCATTAACTATGTTGAGCAGGTGCGTACCCGGGTTTACGAGCGTATGATCAACGAGCGGAAGAAGGTTGCCGCCCAGTATCGCTCCGAAGGTGAGGGCGAGAAGGCTGATATCCTCGGCCAGATGGAGCGCGAGCTCAAGGAGATCAGCTCCGAAGCCTATCGTAAGGTTCTCGAGGTGCGCGGTGGTGCTGATGCTGAGGCTGCAGCGATTTACGCTGAGGCTTATAACCAGGACAAAGAGTTCTATACTTTCCTGAGAACTCTGGAATCTTATAAAAAGTCGATCCAGAAAAATGGCCGGTTGGTGATATCCACTGACTCGGATTATTACCGTTATCTGAAAGAAGCGAAGTAAGCGTTTAACCTTGTTTGTTTGATAGATGATTAAGGGGACTGGCTCCGCAGGTGCCTGTCCCCTTTCTTTTATAGATTTATACATTAGACCAAACAGGGTCAACTTAAGCCGCGCATTAACGCAAAGACGCAAAGGGGTAGAGAAAGCCCGCAAAGAAAACCATTTCAAAAAGCCAGAATGATCACCCTTTGCGTCTTTCCTGGCCTTTCTTAGCGTCTTTGCGTTGGGCTTTTGATTTCAGCTTTTACTGTTTTGGTGTAAAGACGTATTCCCTTTGTTGGGTTATAGACCTTTTCTTTAACGGAACCTTCATGGCCAAACCCTGGAAGACAATAGAGAGTATCGATACGGACGAAGGTGTCCTTGAGCTGCGTCAGCGCGATGAGCGGGATTTTTTGATCACCGTTGGTGGCCTGGTGTTGATGAACAGCATGGCGAACCGTTCCGAAGTCGTTCTCGGCCAGCTCGGCTGCCAGCATCTAAAAAGTCATGCTGCCCCCCGAGTGTTGGTTGGTGGGCTCGGTATGGGCTTCACTCTCAGAGCGGTCCTCGATTCCCTGCCTGCAACCGCAGAGGTCGTCGTTGCCGAGCTCAATCCGGTCGTCCTCGATTGGTGTCGGGGGCCCCTGGCCGGATTGACAAACGGCGCTGCGGGCGATCCGAGGGTTCGCGTCGAGATCGGGGACGTGGCTGACCTGGTTCGCAATACGGGCCGGAAAGGCGGCTTGGAAAAATTTGATGCCATCGTCTTTGACCTTTACAAGGGACCGCATTATCATACCCACAAGATCAAGGACCCCCTTTATGGCAGTCGTGCAATTGACAATGTGAAAGCTGCCCTGAATCCCGGCGGCCTGTTTTCCATCTGGGGAGAAAATTATGACGAGGGTTTCGACAAGCGCCTTTGTGCCGCTGGTTTTGCTGTCAGCAACGAGCGCCCTGGGCGGGGAGGCTTTCGTCACGTGGTGTTCCTGGCGAAGCTGCCACTTTCCAGAACCAAACAATCGCTGACTCACAGGAAGAAGTAACCCGGATTTATTGACAGAGCCTCGTTGGCAAAAGACTTTTACAGGAAAAGCAATGTCCTCCCGATCAACCTCTACTCTCCATTCTCCGCATCTTGCCCGGCTCGTAGAAGCTGGTGTTGGCCGCACTCTGTTTGATGCCCCGCTCGCCGATCATAACAGTTGGCAGATTGGTGGTCCTGCCGATCTCCTGATTGAACCTGAAACGATTGCGCAGGTTGCGCGCGCGGTTTCTTTTGCCCGTCTCCACAACATTCCCTTGATGGTGATTGGTCAAGGCACGAACTTGCTCTTTGATGACTCCGGGCTGCGCGGTATTGTCCTGAAACTCGGCGAAAGCCTGTCCCGTGTTGAGATAGCCGGTAACAGGATTATCGCTGAAGCGGGGGCCTGGGTTCCTGGCCTGGCACGCAAGGCGATGCTCGCCGGCCTGGCGGGGCTGGAACACACGATTGGTATTCCCGGAACCCTCGGGGGCTTGGTCTTGATGAACGGTGGCAGCCAGCGTAAAGGCATAGCTGAGAACGTGCGCCGGGTCTGGGTTGTCGATCCGGACGGCAAGCAGTTGGAGCTCAACCGTGACGAGTGTGCCTTTGCTTATCGTCAGAGTGCTCTGCAGGGTCGTGGTGCCGTAGTGGTTAAGGCGGAACTGGAATGTGAACGACAGGAGCCGCAGGGTATCCGTCGCCTGATGCTGGAAGATTTACGCGAGCGGCGTCGAAAGTTCCCACGCAAGCAGCCGAACTGTGGTTCGGTTTTTCTCAGCACCAGTGAGATGCATGCCAGCGTCGGTCCTCCAGGCAAGGTGATTGAGGACGCCGGGCTGAAAGGGGCACGCATCGGCCAGGCTGAAGTCTCTCATCACCACGCCAATTTTATCGTCAATCTCGGGGGCGCTACATCAGAAGACGTCTTGAGCCTGATTGCACATATCCGCAAGGTTGTGCATGAACGGATCGGCTTTGACCTGTGTTGTGAAGTACGCTATGTGAGTGCGAACGGAGATCTCATCCCTGCCCACCAAGCGGAGATCTGAAGGCAGTCCTTTTTGTTGGGCCCGTTTGTCTTGTTCGTGGAGAGCTTATGAACGATCGCGATGAGGTCATCCTTGAAACGGAAAATGTTCGGGTCCGCATCATGGTTCTCGACGCCAATGAGGCGACGGCTTGGCACTTTCACTCTGAGGTGACTGATCGGATGCTTTGCCTGAAAGGCTCAATTACCGTGGAGTACCAAGACCCCCGGGAGAGTATTGAGCTTGCTTGCGGAGAGCGTTGTGATGTTGCGGTGATGCGGGAACACAGAGTTGTTAATATGTCACCTGAAACGGTAAAATACCTGCTGGTTCAAGGCATTGGTCTTTATGACTTTAATGCTGTTGACTAGGGACTGTCCCCTTCCTTCAGCGAAGTGGATCAAAAAGAGCGTCAAGACCGTTCAGCTTAAACTCATAGACAGCCTGCAATCTCCTGCCCACCTTGCCTTGTGGAAAACCTTTACTGGCAAACCAGACCAGATAATCTTCCGGCAGATCGATGATCAGCCGCCCTTCGTATTTGCCGAACGGCATGCGCGCCTTCACCAGTTCAAGCAACTCAGTGTGATCAAAATCGGGGATCTCGTTCATAATCTTCCGGTCCTATAACCCAAACAAGGTTTAACGCAGAGTCGTAAAGAGCGCAGAGGAAAAGCTCTTAAAACTTTTAAAAATGGTTTAATTCTGACTATTCTTCTCTGCGTCTCTGCGTTAACAAATAGTTTGAGTTTGCCTTGTCTTTGTTTTGGTTATAGGCCCGCAATCTTTTAAAGTGCCTCGATCAGGGCTGCCAGGTCGGCGAGGTTGTGAACCCGTTTCATCTTTGTGATCCGTTTCGAGAAGGCCGGAGTGTCTATGAAAGACAGGACATTTTTCACCTTGTCGAGGATCTGTCGTTCGCCGCAGAAAAGCTCACTGTAAAGTCTGAGCAGTTCCTTCAGATAGCGATTCAGCATGGCAGCAGTTTCGGCTTCTGTCGGTTCCTTGGTGTTTTGCTTGCGCAGGCGTTCAAAGAGCAGCGGATCGGCAATCGCGCCCCGCCCGAGCATCAGCCCGGCGGCACCGGTCTCTTCAAGGATACGCAACCCCTGCTCAGCCGTGCGGATATCTCCATTGGCAATCACTGGTATGGATGTCTCGCGTACGATCCGTCCCGTGATCGTGTGGTCTGCTGCTCCGGCGTACTTTTGCGTGACTGTACGTGGGTGTATGACCAGAAAGTCGACATCGGCGGCAGTAATCATAGGCAGTAGAGCAAAGATCTCCTCGGGGTTCTTATACCCCGCCCGCAACTTGATCGAGAAGGTGCCGGAGATGGCCTGGCGTAAAGCCGGCAGCATCTCGGCCAGAATCTCCGGATACTGCAGCATGGCGCCACCGCTTGCACCGCTGGCCGTTCGCCCGTAAGGACAGCCCATATTCAGGTTTATATGTACGGCACCGGCGGCTTCTGCGTGTGTAGCCGCCTTCACCAGCGCCTGGCTGTTATTGCCGACCAACTGTGCGACCAATGGCACACTTCCAGTCGTACTGGCAGCTTCTTTCAGGTCGTTTTTGGACAGATGCTTACGGCCGACGCTGCTGACCCGCATGAACTCGGTGAAAACCACGTCGGGTCGAACCCAGTCTATAAACAGAGAGCGCGTCGCGCGGTTGGTCAGGCCCTGCAGAGGTGCCAGCATGAGTGGCTTTTGTTCGGGCTCCCAGGGCAGCGCACGCAGGTCTTTCTTTGTCTTTGATAGAGGCAGTTCAAGGGGCATCTTCGGGTCTCTTAATTCAGTGATTGCGCTTCGTTTGAGGGGACTGTTGCTATGGCACTTTGATTCCTGCCGGCCTGCTTGGCTGCGTAGAGCGCTTTGTCTGCCATGGCAACAACCTGGGAAGGTGAGATGCTTTGATTGGGGATCACACTGGCGATACCGGCGCTAACCGTCACGATTGATGATACCGGTGAATTTTCGTGTTCCAGTTCCAGTTCGCAAATCCTCTGGTGCAGATTTTCCGCCAGCTCCACAGCCCCTTGTAGCTCGGTATGTGGCAGGATAGCGACAAACTCCTCCCCTCCGTAGCGAGCCAGCAGATCACCGGGTCGACAAAGGGCGCTCTGCAGTGCCCATGCGACTTTCTGCAGGCAGATATCGCCCTCCAGGTGGCCGTAACGATCATTGTAATTTTTGAAATGATCAATGTCGATCATAATTACGGAAAAAGGTTGCTGCTCACGCTGCTCTCTTAACCATTCACGGGAGAGAAATTCATTGAATGAGCGCCTATTGGCCAGGCCGGTCAAACTGTCGGTTGTGGAAAGTCTTTCCAACTCCCGGTTCATCTCGGCAAGGCGATCGTTAAGAACCAGCAGGTCCTCTTCACGAGCCTTCCGCTGATTCATCTCCTTTTTTAAACGCAGTGCTGAACGGATCCTGGCGAGGAGTTCGGTATGGCTTGGAGGCTTGGTGATGTAGTCTGTCGCGCCGGCTGTAAAGGCTGCTTCCAACCCGTCAAGATGGTCGGCGCCACTGATAACAATAATCGGGATGTCGCAGAAAATCTCATGATCAGAAATTTCCTGGCAGGCTTCAATGCCGCTTTTCCCGGGCAAGTTGATGTCGAGCAGGATCAGGTCGAGGTCTGTGTTGTTTGTTTCCGGGTCGTCGAAGCCGATGGTTTTGTACGCCTCCTCAATCGATTCGCAGAGAATCAGTTCTGCGTAACCGACTTCGTTGAGCAGGTCGCTAATGAAGGTACGGGAAACCAGTGAATCGTCAACAATCAGAATACTCATTTTGCCACCATAAAGAGGATAAGTCTGTTTGCCTGTTTTAAAGAATAACGTAAAGATCAAAAAGTGAAAGGTTTCGGCATAGATAACTTTGTGACCGGCCGCCTCCTGTGACTTCAATTATTCAAGGCGTCGAGTCCTTCCCAACGGGCATAGGTTTCAGCAAGCTCAGCTTCGAGCTCTTCCAATCGTGCCGTGGTTTCAGCGACCTGCTTTCCGGCGGTGCGGTAAAAGTCGGGGTCAGCCATTTTTTCATGGAGTTCAGCGATCTCAGTCTCCAACGCGTCTATCTTTACCGGTAACTCTTCAAATTCTTGCTTCTCTTTAAACGTCAGTTTACGGACGCGTGTTTTTTTTGACTTTTCCTTGGCGACCTCAACCACCGGCAGCGGTTCTTCGTTTTCTTCCTTCTGTCGCAACCAGTCATCGTAGCCGCCGACGTACTCGTTTATCTGGTTGTTGTCTTCGAAGACAATTGTGCTGGTGACCACCCGATTTAAGAACGCCCGGTCATGACTGACCAGAAACAGGGTGCCTTTGAAATCCGCGAGTAACTCTTCGAGCAGGTCGAGGGTTTCCAGATCCAGGTCATTGGTGGGCTCGTCAAGAATCAGGACATTGGCTTCCCGGGTGAAAAGACGGGCGAGTAGAAGCCGGTTGCGTTCCCCACCGGAAAGAATGCGTACCGGACTACGGATGCGGTCGGGTGAGAACAGAAAGTCTTGCAGGTAACCGATGACATGCCGGGCTTTGCCGCCAACCACCACCGTATCCTGTTCACCGGCGAGGTTCTGCTGTACCGTTAGTTCCGGATCGAGCTGCTCCCGCAGTTGATCAAAATAAATTGTCTGCAAGTTGGTGCCGAGTTTGACTTCACCTTGTTGCGGCTGCAACTCGCCCAAAATCAGCTTGAGCAGGGTGGTTTTGCCTATCCCGTTGGGTCCGATGATGCCGATCCGGTCACCGCGAATGACGGTCGTTGAAAAGTCCTTCACAACGGGCGAATCACCATAGGCGAAAGAAAGCCCCTTTACTTTAGCGACCAGCTTTCCGCTGCGATCCGCTTCCTGTAGGTTGAAGTTGGCGTTGCCGATCCGTGCGCGTCGTTGGCTGCGCTCTTCTCGCATCTTCTTCAACTCGCGGACCCGCCCTTCATTACGGGTGCGTCGTGCCTTGATGCCTTTGCGTATCCAGACTTCCTCTTCCGCCAGCTTCTTGTCAAAGCGGGCGTTCTCCTGACTTTCTGCGTGCAGGTGCTCTTCCTTACGTAGCAGAAAAGTGTCGTAATCGCAGGCGAAGTCGTACAGGCGGCCACGGTCTATCTCGACGATGCGGGTTGCCAGGTTCCTTAAAAAGGCCCGGTCGTGTGTGACAAAGACCAGAGTCAGGTTCTCGCGTTTGAGAAACCCTTCCAACCAGGTAATCGATTCGATGTCCAGATGATTGGTTGGTTCATCAAGTAACAGGATGTCGGGATTAGCCGCCAGGGCCCGTCCGAGCAGAACCCGTCGCATCATCCCTCCCGAGAGCCCCTGCACTGGCAGGTCGGCTTCCAGCTTGAGGCGGGAGAGAACCTGTTCAATTTGTTGCTGCAGAGCCCAGCCGTCACAATCCTCAAGCTCATGCTGAATGTCGGAGAGTTCATTGTGCAGTTCAGACTCTCCCTTCTCCATGAGTAGGCTGAGTTGGTGGTAGCGGTTCAGCAGCGTGCCAGCCTGACCAAGGCCCCCGGCGATGGCTTCATAAATTGTCCCTTGCTGGTTGCGGGGTACATCCTGCTCCAGGCGTGCAACGCGCAATCCCTGTTGGCGATCGATGACGCCATCATCAGGTGGCAGCTCGCCGGAAATCACTTTGAGCAGGGTTGATTTGCCTGTGCCGTTGCGACCGAGCAAACAGATACGTTCGCCCTTGGAAATGCGCAGGGAGACGTCCACGAAAAGACGCGGACCCCCGAAAGCCAGACTGATGTTGCGGAGATTAATAAATGCCATGGATACTCTCTTCCCGGATAATGGTGAGGGATTATGGCAGAGGGTCGTTCCGATGCAAAGGAAAATGGTTGTCTTTCTACGTTCGGTCGTGAAACACCGGCGGTTTTAGCGTGCGGCAGTGTGTGTGAAGGATCATAAAGATCTTTTTGAAATTGGTCCGACAAACCAAATCAAGGGAACTAAGCATTTAACGCACCAAAAGTAGGCGCTTTAGGCGAAGACGCCAAGGAAAACCAGAAAAGACGCAAAGGAGAATCTTTTGCAATAATCAATGGTTTCCTTTGCGTCATCTTTTTTTTCAGGACCTGGCGAGGGATATCCCCTATTGTTTGGGTTGTCAGTCTGTTTAAAAATGCAGCTGAAGATGATTTTGTCATGCAGTCGTGTCTCTTGATGATAGACTTAAGTGGCAGAAAAACTTAACAGAATGGAGAATCACAATGTTCGACTTAGGTCACATGAATCAACTTGAAGTGTCCAGGATAGATGAAGAAGGGGCCTGGTTGCGTTCCGGCAGGGAAGAAGCCCTTTTGCCAAAACGGGAGCTTGACGAAGAAACCAAGAAGGGTGATACGCTCCTGGTTTTTGTTTATGCGGATGCTTCCGGCAATCCTGTTGCTACGCTGCGCCAGCCCTTTGCCGAGGTTGGTGAGTATGCCTTGCTGCGCGCAAGCCAGATCAATGTTCATGGCGCTTTTATGGACTGGGGGTTGTTCAAGGACCTTTTGGTGCCGGTTAAAGAGCAGCTGGTGGAGATGAAGACCGGTGGGCGTTACCTGGTCAAGGTGCGTCTCGATCGCGAAGGGCGGCCGATCGGTACGGCGCGTGTCGAAAAAGGTCTCTCTGCTGTCGATGAAACTCTGGGAGAAGGCCAGGAGGTTGACCTGATCGTCTGGGGGTTTACCGAGATTGGCGCCAAGGTGATCGTTAATCATCGCTTTGCCGGTTTGCTCTACAACGACGAGATTGGTAGCCGACTGAAATACGGAGATCAGGTGAAAGGCTATATCAAGCAGATTCGTGCCGATGGCAAGATTGACTGTACTCTGAATATAGGAACCCGCAGCGACAGAGATGATGCCCGCGGGAAAGTCATGAAAGCCCTGATCGATCATGATGGCTTTCTGCCGTTACACGATAAGAGCCCGGCTGAAGATATTCAGGAGCTGCTTGGTTTGAGCAAGAAGCTTTTCAAGAAAGGTGTTGGCAACTTGTACAAAGAGGGCTTGATCGAACTTCCAGGCGATGGTGTTCGTTTGAAGAATGATTCCTGAATCTACCCGCAGTCGTTTGACAGACCCCTGTCGCTATTGTAGAAATTTAGAGTATCGTTTGTGAACATGCCGGTGAGGCTAACGAACTCAATCATAACAACCTTAAGGAGAATTGAAATGGCAACTTATACCTGTGCTAAGTGTGGAATGGGCGTTAATGCGACCTGCGCCAAATGTGACGCTCCTCTTGAAAATGACTCTCTGGTTCTGGGTGACGGCAACAGTGTACAGATTTCCAAGTGCCCCAACGGCCACGGTAAAATCAAGTCACCCATGTGCTGTGGCGAAGATATGAGCTGCGCGCTTTAAATGCAGGTCACATAAACGTTAAGAAGGGCAGCCATTCGGCTGCCCTTGTTCGTTGTTGAGTACATAAAGATGATGGTCTCCCCTTGCTTCCTAAATATCCCTAGTACCTGCCAGTCAATCGGTGTTCTTATAAATCGTGGCAAATACGAACCCTGTATGGCTCAAGATTACTTATCTTGACGTGGCACGACTACAATCCCGGATTCCGTTACTGTGTAGCCATGACTCCGGTCGGCCTCCTGATTGTAGCCGATGGTCGATCCGTCGGGAATCACAACGTTCTTATCGATAATCGTCTTGCGGATCTTAACATTCCGACCGACTGTGACATTTTCAAAGAGGATGGAGTCTTCGACCAGACTGAAGCTGTTAATCTTGCAGCGCGGTCCTATAATGGAGCGACGGACAGTGCCTCCGCTGGTGATACATCCAGCGCAGACATAAGAGTCGATGTTTTGTCCACGGCGGTCGTCATCATCAAAAACGGTCTTTGCTGGAGGCAGGTTACCCTGGTTGGTCAGGATTGGCCACTTGTAGTTGTAAAGGTTTAACTGCGGCGACACGTTGATAAGATCCATGTTCGCCTCATAGTAGGAGTCGAGAGTCCCCACATCCCGCCAATAGCCCCGTTCCTCTTTCTTCATCCCTGGGACCACATTGTCGTTGAAATTGTAGGCAAAAACCCGATCGCCGTTGGCCAGCATCATCGGGATAACATGTTTGCCGAAATCGAGATCCGCGTGTGATTTCTTCGCCTCTTGCAGTACTTCGATCAGTTTTCGGGTAGGAAAAATGTAGTTGCCCATAGAGGCGTAACAGGTCTCTCTTCCCGGAACCCGCTCCGGGACAGCAGGCTTTTCAGCAAAATCGTTGACCCTGGACTCTTCGTCCACGGAAAAAATACCAAAACGACTGGCTTCCGCCACCGGAACTTCCAAGGCGGCAATGGTAATGTCTGCTTTGTTCTTGCTGTGGAAGTTAATCATCTGGGTGATGTCCATCTTGTAGATGTGGTCGCCACCGAAAACCGCGACGTAATCTGCGTCGGTCGATTCAACAAAGCGGAGATATTGGAGGATCGCGTCGGCCGTACCTTTAAACCACTCCTCGCTTTCGCTGCTGGTTTCTGGGGAAATGTCCACGTAGAACTCACCCAGACCTGTCCATTTACCCCAGGATTCCCGGATGTGCTTGTTGAGTGAGTAGGCTCGGTACTGGGTCAGAATGTAGACCTTCTTGATCCCTGAGTTGAATAGGCTGGAGAGGACGAAATCGATAATCTTGTATTTTCCGCCAAAAGCAACACTTGGCTTGGCCCGGCGCAGAGTTAAAGGACTGAGCCGTTCTCCTTTGCCTCCGGCCAGGACCATTGCAATAGTACTTCTCCCCACATTATCCATGGCATGCATAGTTCTTCTCCTTGCGAAACAAACCTTTTAGTGACGTTGTCTCCTCTATTCTGACAAAGACCTTTTCAAATGCAAGGTCACCGTAAATGATAAAATCAATATACAGAAATAAGCTGGTGGGGTCCTTAGTAGGCGAGGGTTTTTGTGTTTCATGAATTGTGTTCAATAAAACAGATGGATTGCTCAGGAATCGTGACTTTGATTTAACCTTTCATAATCTTGAATAAATTATACGATTTTGTTTGTCAATTTGACGTCGCTCACATCCTTCAAATTCATCGAGTCGCTGGACCGTTGAACGGACCGGATGAGTACCGACAACAGCCCACCCTGAAGTACGTTTGAATTGCTTCGCAAGGTTGTTTTCGAGAAGTCTCGCCAAGCCTTCTTGTGAAACTATGGACAGGTCACCAGCGTACAGTTCTACCTCAATGAACATGGTAAACCTCTTCTCTCAGACGTTTTCTGTTTTTAAAATAATCAGTCTCCTAATAAGAATGTGAGATCTTCCCGTTAGTGTGTTTGTAGATTAAAGACCCGCCATTTTCCGTCCTTATCTCACAACAAATCTGGCGTTTCGCGGTATTTTTTACCTAGATTAGCGAAATCTTATATTGGGGGTGTTTATTGTCAAGCAATGGCAAACCAAAATCTAACTAACGAGTGAACAGAATTATCCAAAGGGCTTTGTTGTGAACTCAACCCTTGTATGAAAGCCAGGCAGATTGGCATTATTATAAATCCCCCTACATTGTATAGCCGATAGAGGGGCTCAAATTGGCAGAAATGTGAAATGCTTACTAACCCTGACTTTTAGCAAAAAAGCCCACCAAGGAGCGACTCCTTGGTGGGCTTTTTTTGGGTTAAAAAGACTGACTACGCTTGCTCCTTCTGAGTCTCTGCAACAGCCTCTCTTTCTTTCTTCTGTAAAGCATCAAAAATCATATCCAGCACTACCTTCTGTCGCCCCTCATTCTTGTTCAGCACCGCAAGACATTGGCCCATGGCGAAACGTTCGTGCAGGTAGTCTGCGTCACGTCCCGAGAGGATGATAATGCGCCTGCGATCCAGGCCTTTTTCGATGGCATAGGAGAGCAGTTTGCCACCGTCCATCTTGGGCATCTCAAGGTCGAGGAGGAGTAAATCTAGATCCTTATCGATTTGTGCCAACCCCTGGAGAGATTCATTGCAGGTTATGATCTCAAGGTCAGGGAAGCGCTCTCGCACATAATTGGTAAGTAGATCAAGAAAGAGTCGATCGTCATCGATAAGAAGGATTTTTTTCATGATGCTTTCCCTGGATAAGGACGCCTTCACAGCCATTATATCGTGCAAAGTGATTAATGGTACTCAAACGCTGGGTTATACCAAAAAGTATACCTGCCTCACGCCCGTTCGTTTCTCTGTGGTGGAAGGTTTTCTTTGAAGGACTCTCACTTGAGCGAAGTGGAAAACCCGATAACAGTTTAGTGGTGTGAAGTAGATAACCAGAAAAGTAAAAACGCAAAGAATGGACTGAGAAATTTAAACGCTTTACGTTATCATTACTCCAGTGGCTCTCTGTTCTCTTGTTGGAGTACTCAATGTATCTAGTTGTTCTACATGATTGGAAAATGGAAGAGGGCGCTGTTGCCATGTTTGTCGCGGAAAAATTGGGAACCGTGGCATTCGAAGCCTGTCAGAAACTTGCCGGTGGTAGCCCGGTTGTGATTGCAACTTTTGCTGATCAGGATCATGCCTGTGCGTTGGTGGACGGCTTAACCCAAGAAGGCTTGCCGGCGTTCCTGATTGATACGGAAGTGGTTCGTAAAAACCAGTCTGCCTGCTACGTGCATCGTTTTGCGCTGGGAGAAGAGGCGCTAAAAGTAGAGTCGCGTGATGGTGAATCTTGTAGGATTGAATACGGTACGATCGACCTGTTGCTGGTTGCTATCTGTAAGGCTGGTGAGATTCAGACCAAGGGGACCGAAACGAGCCGTAAGTTCAGCCTTGGCAAGACTCTACTGGCCGGCGGGTTGCCGATGACGAAACAAGTCAAGACAGATAAAATCGTGACGGTCGAAGAGCGTGACGAATCCCTCTGGCTCTACACGCATGAGCGTGCGCTGTTTATCTTCGATCGGCCGCTGATGAACTACGCTGGTCTTGGCGAAGCGATGCAGCTTACCCGTGACCTCAATTTTGCCTACCTGAAGAAGAATCTGAAGCGCCTCGCTCCGGGGGCGCGCTTCGACGATCGGTTACTCAAACGAGCCGCCATGATTCGTCTTATAGGACCGGCGCTCAACCCCGAAGTTGATTACGATTTAGCCTTCGAAATCCTCTCCAGGAGCCTGCGGCTAAAAGGCTCTTAACGGGAACCTTTGCCATTGTTGACCCGGAAACCTGATTTTGCCAAGGCCTCGGCCATCGACGATGAAGGATCGGGTGCTTTCTTTTCGGGCCTTGCTTGCTTGACCCGTTCTTTCTGCTGCGGAGGCTTCTCTGCCTCACCCTTGCGCATGGTCAGGCCGATCCGTTTGCGCTGCAGGTCAATCGATAGAACCCTGACCTGAACCTGCTGGCCAACCTTGACCACCTGATTCGGGTCTTTAATAAAGCGGTCAGCAAGCTGGCTGACATGAACCAGGCCATCCTGGTGGACGCCGATATCGACAAAGGCACCAAAGGCTGCAACATTGGTGACGATGCCGTTAAGCGTCATCCCTTCTTTAAGGTCCTTCACCTCCATGACGTCTTCGCGAAAGCTCGTTGTAACAAAGCTCTCCCGGGGATCACGACCAGGCTTTTTCAGCTCGTTAACGATGTCCTTCAACGTCGGCAGCCCAATGTCGTCTCCGACATAACTTTCCAGTCTGATGTTGTTGAGTAAAGCCGGTTCAGAGATCAGCTTAGCTATAGCCACACCGAGATCGGCGGCCATCTCCTCCACCAGCCCGTAGCGTTCCGGATGGACGGCCGTGTTATCGAGCGGCTGGACGGCGTTCCTGATCCGCAGGAAACCCGCTGCCTGCTCATAGGCTTTCTTGCCAAAGCGCGGAACCTTGAGGAGTTGGTTCCTTTTTATAAAAGCGCCTTCAGAATCTCGATGGTTGATGATTGCCTTGGCCAGAGTTTCACTGATTCCCGAGACAAAGCTCAAGAGCGCCCAGCTGGCGGTGTTCAGGTCAACACCGACAAAGTTAACGCACGACTCAACCACCTCATCGAGGGACTTCTTCAAGGCGGTTTGACTGACATCGTGTTGATACTGACCAACACCGATACTTTTGGGGTCGACCTTGACGAGCTCAGACAAGGGGTCCTGCAGGCGGCGGGCAATGGAAATGGCTCCGCGAACGGTCAGGTCGAGATCCGGAAATTCTTCGCGGGCGATCTCTGATGCCGAATAGACACTGGCACCGGCTTCGCTGACCATAACAACCTGCAGCTTTACATCGGTCTCTTTGAGAGCGGCTCGAATGAATTGATCCATCTCGCGGCCAGCCGTGCCGTTGCCGATAGCAATCATTTCAATGCTGTGATTCTCGATAAGGCGCAGCAGCTCACGCCTGGCCGTTTCGATTTTGGCTCCACCTCCGGTGTGTGGGTAAATAGTTACATGCTCGAGAAAGCGACCGGTCGCATCGACCACCGCCAGCTTGGAGCCGGTGCGCAAGCCCGGATCAACGCCGAGGACTTTATAGCTGCCGGCCGGAGCGGCCAAGAGCAGGTTGCGCAAGTTCTCCGCAAAGACACGAATCGCCTCGTCATCGGCAGCCTTTTTTGCCCGCAATCTCAACTCGACTTCAATCGAAGGGGTGAGTAGGCGTTTGTAGGCATCGGCGATGACTTCGCGTAATAACATGGTAAAACGACTTTCAGCAGGCACAAAAAGTACGCAGAGGCGGCCGAGAATCTCCTCTTCCGGAGCCTCGATGCGCAGACGTAAAACATCTTCTTTTTCCCCTCGCCGCATGGCGAGCATCCGGTGTGATGGTATCTGCTGCAGCGGTTCGCTGAAATTGTAATACATCTCAAACTTGCTGACCGTCTCTTCTTTGCCCCGTGCCGGTTGAGAAGAGAATTGTCCTTTCTGCCAGGTCAGGTCGCGAACAATCGCACGTGCCTCGGCAACATCTGCGAACTGTTCGGCGATGATATGGCCAGCACCGGTCAAGGCCTCTTCCGTTGTTGATACTTCTTGTTCCGCGTTGAGAAAAGGCATTGCCAGTTCTTCAGCAGAAGCTCCTTGGCCTCGTGCAGCCAGTAATTGCTCTGCTAGGGGCTCAAGTCCACGCTCTTTGGCAATCAGTGCCTTGGTGCGTCGTTTCGGTTTGAAGGGCAGGTAGAGGTCTTCCAGTTCTGTTTTCTGCCTGGTTGTCTCAATCTTTTGGCGTAGTTCAGGGGTCATTTTGCCCTGCTCGTCGATTGATTTAAGAATGGTCTGTCGACGCTCATTCAGGGCCGTGTGATATTCAAGGCGCTCCTGAACCAGACGTATCTCAACCTCATCAAGCTCTCCCGTAGCTTCTTTCCGATAGCGGGCAATAAAGGGTACGGTCGCGCCCTCGTCGAGCAGCGCTACGGTCTGTTTGATTTGTGCTATTGGCAAACCAGTCTCTTCGACCAGCATTTGATTGATTGCGACTGTTCCTGTTGAGTTCATTGTTGAGTCGATCCTTGTTTCGGGGTTGTTTTCAGGGAGGCGATACTAGCACAAGCTTTTCGTCTCCTGTGCAGGAATTTCTATAGGGTCATACAAGAAAGCTTGGGAAGGATCTAGAGAAGAGTGGCTCCAGGAAAATACGATACCTTCTTTTCGAAGGAGGTTTTTTTCTGGTTATCTATTTCGCGCCAGTAAAATATCGGAAAACATGAAACAGAAAAAGCAAACGACCTGACTCACGCCCGTTCGCTTTGCTCTCTTAAGACACAGAGCGCAGGGAAAGAAATAAATGAAAAAACTTTCTTATGAGCAGTCTTTCTCTGCGCTCTCCGCGCTCTGCTTGAGGTCGGTTTTGATTTTGTCTTTCTTTTGTTCGTGTTTGTCTACATCGAGAAAACGTAATGAACCAATCAAAGCCTAACTTGAGTAAGGTGGATAACCAAATTTTTAAATGGGATGCCCATGCAATAGCTCGCGAGTTTTAATAATCCCCCCCTCTTCACCCAGAAGCATAAGGGTGTCACCGACTTCCAAGCGTAATTCTGCTGTGGGATTGTAATCGACCCTCTCCTGACGAATCACTCCCATAACGCTACAGCCGGTTACGACGCGAAAGTTGAGTTCGGCAAGGCTCCTACCAATGCAGGGGGAGTCGTCCGGAACCGCTTGAATCTCTATCTCTCCGCCCTCGAGTACAGACAGGTAGCCGGTCAGGTTTCTGGTCGGCTTGTCATATTGCTTGTAGCGTTGATGATGTTCTTCGCGCAAGGAGGAGAGAATTTTCAGGACGCGACCTTCCGGGACGTCGAGCTGGCGAAGTAGGAAAGTAGACATCTCCAGTCCCGCCCCGAATTCATCGGTAATGATTTCATTGGCACCCAGTCGAATAAGCTGTTCGATGCTGGCGACGAAATTGGTGCGAGCCAGAATGTACAAATCAGGACTCAGCTCACGGGCGGTGGGGATGGCACGGGCCAATGCAGAAGGATCGTTAATGGCAAGGACCATGGCGCGAGCTTTGTGGATTCCTGCACCCTCCAGAACTGCCGGTGCTGTGGCATCGCCATAAATGATGATCTCGCCGGATTTGCGTGCCTGATGGACTATTTCACCATTCATCTCAATGTGAATATAGGGAATGCGAATCTCGCGTAACGTGCGCGCGATATTTCTGCCCGCCACACCGTAGCCGGCGATCACAACATGCCCTTCGAGGTTAGCCGTGCGCTCGTTATCTTCTGTTGTCGGGTGATTCGTTGCTCCGCTCCACAAGGACGAGAGACGATCCGAGATATTATGAGCATGACGAAACATCAGGGGTGACAACATCATCGTTAATGCGACAACTGAGAGCGCAAGTTGATAGGTTTGTATCGGAATCAGCTTCAACTCCTGGGCTGACTCGAGCAGGATAAAAGAGAATTCTCCGACCTGAAAGGTCATCAGTCCGGCAACCATAGAGGTACGCAAAGGCTGTTTGGCCATCAGACCTGCGAGCGTTCCGGTCACGGTTTTAGTCAGACTGAGAAGGACCACGCACAAAAGCACAATCCACCAGTTGGTTAAGAACAGCTGGATGTCGACCAACATGCCGACCGAGATGAAGAAGACTGCCAGAAAAACATCGCGGAAGGGAATGATGTCGGCCATGACCTGATGCGAAGAGTCCGATTCTGCCAAAGCCAACCCCGCCAGGAAGGCCCCAAGCGCAAGCGACAGGCCTGCATGGGCTGTTGCCCAGGCGGTGCCCAGAACCACAGCGATAATCGTTAGCCGAAACAGCTCTGGAGAACGGGTGCTAAGGATGATGCGCAGTAACGGCTTAAGAAGATGACGAACGAACAGGTAGAGAGAGCACAGAATCAGCCCGGTTTTAACCAGCGACCAGATCGTAAAGTCTTGACCTGTGTCGCCAAGAAGGGGCAGGGCAACAATGAAGAGGATGATGCAAAGATCCTGAAAGAGCAGGATGCCGAGTGCCATGCGGCCGTGAGCCGCATCGACTTCGCCGCGTTCGAGGAGTAATTTCAGTACAATTGCCGTCGATGACAAGGCCATTGCCATGCCGAGAACCGTGGCGGAGACCATGCTTCCTCCAAACAGGAGGGTGATGCAAAATACGACTAGTCCGGTTAAAACCACTTGCGTAACGCCGGCCGAAAGCAACAGCTTCTTAAGGCGCAGAATCCGGTCGTAGGAGAACTCCAGTCCTATGGTGAAGAGCAGAAGGACGATTCCGACCTCGGCAACCAGTTCGACTTCGTGGTGTCCTTGAATCAGGTGGAAACCATACGGGCCTACGAGCAACCCGGTGGTAAGGTAGCCGACGATTGGTGATTGACGCAGAAGGCTAAAGGCATAGGCGTTGAGCAGAGCGAGGCAAAGTAGAACAAGAATGTCTTGCAGAGCGGTCAGCTCAGTCATGGTTTGGCCTCTGTTCGGTGAGTGCGAGTAGTGCATAAAGCTAACAACTATTACAATCTACCAAAAACAGTGCAGAATGTAATTTGAAATGGTTAGCAGCTCTCTCGATTATCGGTTTATTTAAATGATTATCGAGACACCGATAGATAATGACCTGTCTTGCATCCAGCCCTGTGTCTGTGAGAAGCTTCCTCCATGAATAAAAAGCTGATTTTAAATAAGATCATAGCCCTACTGACAGAAGATCTTAAGATTCTGACCGAGGCCGCTCGCACCGCCCACGCGGCGGCTACTCATGAAGAGTGTGTTCCTGACAACAAGTATGACACAACCGGTCTTGAGGCCTCTTATGTGGCACAGGGACAAGCCAATCGTGCTCAGGACATTCGTCACGCTTTGGAGACGTACAAGGCTATGGTGCTCCGGTTTTTTGACGAGGGGACTCCCATTCGTTTGACTGCTTTGGTCAGCCTGGAAGATGGGGGTGGCAACGGCAGAAAAGTATTTCTTGGCCCCGAAGCCGGGGGTCTGAAGCTCATTGATGGAGACGCGGAGTATATCGTTATTACTCCGGAGTCGCCTTTAGGAAAAGCTCTGCTTGGTAAGCTTTGTGATGATGAAGTGTGTGTTGGGAAAGGGGAGGGGCGGAAAAATTACACCATCGTCGGTGTCTCTTGATGGTTTTTTTTGTCGCTAAGCTATAGCCTTCAATAGCTTGTTAAGCTGTTGCTCTTTTTGTCGAACTCTTCACCCCACAAAATCAAAACCAGCGGGGTGCCGCCAGCACCTTCATTTTCTTTGTAGCGACAAAGAAAACGAAGCAAAAGAAAACCTGGCGCTGCGCTCGGCATGTCTGGCTCGCTATCACGGTAGCATCAATTCAGAAAAGTTTCTCCGAAAGTCATGCTACCGATCCCCCCTTCTTGACGAGACCCTTGAGAACCTCTACTACAGTGATAGGACGAAGCTGGAGTGTTCTTACGTCAACCCCAGCTAGAAACACGACTGTTAGGCCCCCCTGAAACGGGCCGGCTCGTCATATCTTTTCGTTGTAGAAAATACAGAAAACTGGCGAACGAATATGCCCTCCGCTAGGAGCCAGCCTTTTTGCTTACTTTTTTGGCGTTGAAAAAAGTAAGGCGTATGGCGGGACGCGACCCGCCGGTTCTGCCTTTGGTTCTCAATAAAAAAACAAAGAGCAACAGATTAACGATCTGATGCTCTCAATATGTCGTCAATTAAACCCTGTTGACCAGATCAATACACGAAGGGTTCCAGTCGCACCTTGGGCAACAAACTCTCTGCACCGGTCAGGTAGGTATCAACGCAACGGGCGATCTCGCGTCCTTCGCTGATGGCCCAAACCACAAGGCTCTGACCTCGACGACAGTCGCCGGCTGCAAAAACGCCATCGACCGAGCTCATGCGGGTTTTGGAGTCGGTTTTTATGTTGGAACGCAAGTCTGTTTCGCAGCCACACTGTTTGACCAACTCCGAGCGCGGTCCGAGGTAGCCCATTGCCAGGAGGACGAGGTCGCATTTCCAGAGATGCTCACTGCCCTCGATCTTTTCTGGTCTGCCATCGACCCATTTAACCTTGACGGTCTCGAGTCCGGTGACTGTTTTACCTCTACCGATAAAGCGTGTGGTCATGATCTCGTAAAAAACCTCACCACCCATAACTTGCATCTCTTCAACCGAAGTGCTGACACGCATGATGCGTGACCACTGTGGCCAGGGGTTATCGGCGGCGCGTTGATTCGGGGGCTGTTCGAGAAGCTCGAAGTTAACGACGCTGGCCGCTCCCTGGCGCATCGACGTGCCGATGCAGTCCGAACCGGTATCACCGCCACCGATGACAATGACTTTTTTGCCTTTGGCACTGATCGTCTGCTTTTTTTGGTGCAGGGCAGCAATGTTACTGTCTCCCCAGTTGGCGCGATTCTGCTGAGGTAAAAACTCCATCGCGAAGTGAATGCCCTCCAGAGAGCGGCCGTCGACAGGGAGATCGCGTGGCTCTTCGGCACCCGTGGCAATAACGACTGCGTCGAATGCAGACTTGATCTCATCAAACGCTACATCCTTACCGACTTCGCAGGAGTAACGGAACTCTATTCCTTCAGCTTGCAAAAGGTCGATACGACGCTGGACCTTCTCCTTGCGCAACTTGTAGTGAGGGATGCCATACATCACCAGACCTCCAGCACGGTCTGTTTTCTCAATCACAGTCACGGTGTGGCCAGCGCGATTTAGTTGTTGGGCACAGGCCAGACCAGCAGGCCCGCTACCGATGATGGCAACGGTTTTGTCGCTACGTTGGGCAGGCGGTTGAGGGACAATCCAACCCTCTTCGAAGCCCTTGTCGACGATAGACACCTCGTGCAGTTTGATCGTCACTGCGGGTTCGTTGATGCCGAGGACACATGAGGTCTCGCAGGGAGCAGGACAGACCCGGCCGGTAAACTCCGGAAAGTTGTTAGTGGCGTGCAGGGCCTGAAGCGCCTGTTGCCACTGGCCACGGTAGACCAGGTCGTTCCATTCCGGGATCAGATTGCCCAGAGGGCAGCCGGTCATGCAGAAGGGAACGCCGCAATCCATGCAGCGAGAAGCCTGGGTCTTGACCTTCTCTTCCCTGGGATAGTCGTATTGCTCTTCATGATGTTGCAAGCGCGCATTGACCGATTGCAGGGTCTTGTCGCGACGGCCATGTTTGATAAATCCGCGTGGGTCACCCATGGGTGGACTCCTTCTCTTTCTGAGCCTTGGTCGCCCGTTCGGTCAGTACCCGGCGGTATTCACGGGGGAAGACGCGAACGAAACGCGGCAGATAATCGTCCCAGTTGGCGAGAATCTCTGCCGCAAGGGGCGAGCCAGTCTGTTGGTGATGTTTGCTGATGATGTCCTGTAGCCACTGGGTGTCTTCGTCATCAGCGTCCATTTGCTCTAGATCGATCATGGCCTGGTTGCAACGGCGACGGAAACGGTTGTCTTCATCCAGAACGTAGGCAAAGCCTCCAGACATGCCCGCAGCGAAATTTCGTCCGGTGCGACCCAGACAGACCAGATTCCCTCCGGTCATATATTCGCAGCCGTGATCCCCGGTGCCCTCGACAACTGCAGTGGCACCAGAGTTACGTACGCAGAAGCGCTCACCAGCTTTGCCGGCGAAGAAGACCTCGCCGCCAGTGGCGCCATAGAGAACGGTGTTGCCGACGATCGAGTTTTCATGCCAGACAAAGGGGGCCTTGGGGTCGGGGTGGATGATGATCTGTCCACCGGCCATCCCCTTGCCGACGTAATCATTGGCTTCGCCGATCAACTTCAGATCAATGCCTGGCGCCAGGAAGGCACCAAAACTCTGGCCTGCAATGCCGGTCAGCTTGATGTTGATGGTCCCTGCGGGGAGCCCTTCGCGGCCATGGCGCATGGCAATCTGACCTGAGAGCATGGTGCCGAAGGTCCGGTTGGAGTTGCGGATCGGCATCTCGATGGACACCTTCTCCTTGCGCTCCAATGCCGGTGCAGCGAGTTTGATCAACTGGTTGTCGAGTTGATTTTCCAGGCCATGTTCCTGTCCCTGAATGCGTCGGATGGCAACTTCGCTATCGACATCAGGTTTGGTGAGAATGCGCGAGAAATCAAGGCCCTGATTCTTCCAGTGTTTGATCGCATCGTCCATCTCCAGGTACTGCGTCTGACCGATCAGTTCGTCTAATGTCCGCACACCCAATTCAGCCATCAACTCACGGACCTCTTCGGCGAGGAAGGTGAAATAGTTGACCACGTGTTCTGGCTTGCCGGTGAACTTGGCGCGCAGAGATTTGTCCTGGGTGGCAACACCAACCGGGCAGGTGTTGAGGTGGCATTTGCGCATCATAATGCAACCCACGGTTACCAGTGCTACGGTGGCGAAGGCATATTCCTCGGCGCCGAGCAGCGCCGCGATGATGACATCGCGACCGGTGCGCAGCTGGCCATCGGTCTGCACGATAATACGGCCGCGCAAATCGTTGAGAACCAGCGTTTGCTGAGTTTCTGCCAAGCCGATTTCCCAGGGGATGCCGGCATGCTTGATCGAAGAGCTTGGTGAAGCGCCGGTGCCACCATCGTGGCCGGCAATGATGACGCGCTCAGCGTGCCCTTTACTGACCCCTGCAGCAACGGTGCCGACGCCGACTTCACTCACCAGCTTGACCGTGATATCGGCTTTGGGGTTGCAGTTTTTGAGGTCGAAAATCAATTGTGCCAGATCTTCGATCGAGTAGATGTCGTGATGCGGCGGCGGAGAAATCAGGGTGACACCGGGGACGCTGAAGCGCAGTTCACCGATGTACTCGCTGACCTTGTGGCCGGGCAGCTGCCCTCCCTCGCCGGGCTTGGCGCCCTGGGCGATCTTGATCTGCAGTTCGTCGGCGTTGACCAGGTAGTGGGGTGTGACACCGAAGCGTCCCGAAGCCACCTGCTTAATGGCGCTACGGCGTGAATCGCCGTTGGCGTCCGGGGTGAAACGGCGAGGGTCTTCGCCGCCTTCTCCGGTGTTGGATTTGCCGCCGAGACGATTCATGGCGATGGCCAGTGTTTCGTGGGCCTCTTCAGAGATAGAGCCGAGGCTCATGGCACCGGTACAGAAGCGCTTGATGATGGCACTGATAGGCTCGACTTCTTCAAGGGGTATCGATGGCTTCTGACTCTTGAACTTGAACAGACCACGCAGCGTGCAGAGTTGCTCGCTCTGATTGTCGACCAGGGCAGAATAACTGCTGAAGTCGTCGCGATTTCCGGAGCGCACAGCATGCTGCAGCATAGCGATTACCTCCGGATTCATGAGATGGGCTTCCCCTTCTCGACGCCAGGAGTATTCCGAACCACGCTCCAGACCACGGTTGGGGTCCACCTGCGCGGCGTAGGCATTGCGGTGGCGCATCAGGCTCTCTGTTGCGATCTCATTCAGCCCGGCGCCACCGATGCGACTGGCGGTGCCCGGAAAATATTTGCTGATGAAACCCTGGTCCAGACCGACAACTTCGAAGATCTGGGCGCTGCAGTAACTCTGCAGTGTACTGATTCCCATCTTGGAGAAGACTTTGAGCAGGCCCTTGCCGACCGCCTTGATGTAGTTCCTGGTGTAGTGATAGACGATGTCAGTTTCTTCGTCAGCTTGTTTGTTGCCGTCCTGGCCTGGCAGCATGCCCAGAAGGACCATCTCCTGAAGGGTTTGAAAGGCGAGGTAGGGATTGATCGCTGTGGCACCATAACCAAGCAGCAGAGCAAAATGATGGACGTCGCGAGCCTCGCCAGTTTCGACGACGAGCGAGCATTGACTGCGCTTGCCGACCCGGATCAGGTGGTGATGGATGCCGGAAAGTGCCAGAAGTGCGGGGATAGGCGCCTTTTCGGCGCTGACACCACGGTCAGAAAGCACCAGAATGGTGCGGCCGGCATCGATCGCCTCCTCGGCTTCAACGAAAAGTTCCTGCAAGCGTCGCTCAAGAGCCTCGGGGCCCTGCTCCGAGTCGAAGCGAGTGTTCAGTGTGATGCCACGGAAACCATCAATGTCGCTATGGCGTAATTGCTCAAGCACATCGTTGGTAATAACCGGGTGGTCGAGTTCGAGCATCCGACAGTGCTCCGGACCAGGTATGAGGATATTGCGCGCCGGTCCCAGATACTGTACCAGGCTCATGACCACTTCTTCACGCAGGGGATCAATCGGAGGGTTGGTGATCTGGGCGAAGAGCTGAGAAAAGTACCAGTAGAGAAGCTTGCTTTGTCTTGACAGAACTGCAACCGGAGTGTCAGTGCCCATCGAGCTGACTGGCTCCTGACCGTTGATGGCCATTGGCGCCATGATTTCACGCATCTCTTCCAGGGTATAGCCAAAGCTCTCCTGCCTTCGTTTAAATTCATCGCGCCGGGGGAGTCGTCTGGGTGCCGGAGTAGGCAGATCATCAAGAGAGATTAATTTGTCGCGGACCCATGTAGCATAAGGTTGTTCCGCCGCAAGGTCGCCTTTGAGCTCATGGTCTTCCTTGAATTCGCCGGTTTCGATATCGATCAGGATCATCTTGCCCGGGGCCAGACGTTCTTTGCGCAGGATCTTTTCCGGGGCAATTTCCAGGACGCCGGCTTCCGAGGCGTAAATAATTTCGTCGTCACTGGTGACCCAGTAGCGGGCCGGGCGCAACCCGTTGCGATCGAGGATGGCAACGACTTGTCGGCCGTCGCAGGCCACAATGTTGGCGGGGCCGTCCCAGGGCTCCATCATGGTTGCATGATATTCAAAAAAGCCTTTTACTTCCTTGCGCAGGTGAGCCTTGGAGACCCATGCTTCCGGGACCAGCATCGCCAGCGAGTGGGCCAGGCTCCGACCTGTAACTAAAAGTAGCTCGAGAGCATTATCGAGGCAGGCGGTGTCAGAGCTTCCTTCGATGATGATCGGATCCAGATCCTTGACCGCATCTCCCAGCTCGGAATGCTCGAACAGGGCAGTTCGGGCGCGCATACGATTGATGTTGCCGCGCAGGGTATTGATCTCGCCGTTGTGAGCCGCATAGCGAAAGGGTTGGGCCAGGTCCCAGGTCGGGAAGGTGTTGGTGCTGTAGCGCTGATGAACAAAGGCAATGGAGCTGACGAGACGTTCATCGGCCAGCTCCGGAAAGAATGTGTTCAACTGTTCTGAGAGCAGCATGCCTTTATAAAGGACAGTGCGACTGGAGAGAGAACAAATGTAGAAGATTTCAGCGCCGGCAAGCTTCTCGTCGCGGATAGTATTTTCGGCACGCTTGCGAGCCAGGTAAAGCATCAGTTCGAAGCGTGGCAGATCGACGTCGCCCAGCCCAACAAAGATTTGCATGACCTTAGGCTCTACAGAGCGGGCGTTGCGACCGATGGTGTTGCCATCGGTCTGGATATCACGCCAGCCAAGGATGCTGCAGCCGACCCGAACCAGTTCTTGATTCAACACCTCTATGCACGCTTCGCGGCAAGCTTTGTCTTGAGGCAGGAACACGATGCCGGCACTGAAACTCCCTGTTTCTGGCAGCTCGAAATCACAGATCTCGCGGTAGTAGGCATCAGGGGTCTGGATCATCAAACCCGCACCGTCACCATCTAAAGGGTCGGCCCCCACGGCACCACGATGGGTCAGGTTGCAAAGGATTTCAATACCACGCTTGACGATAGAATGGCTTTTGCGGCCTTTGATGTTAGCGATGAAACCGACACCACAGTTGTCGTGTTCGTTGGCGGGGTCGTAAAGGCCCTGTGCGGGAGGCATCCCTATATGGTCTGTCATTATTGATCCTCGTTTATTGGGAAACGGAAGCGATGCCTCCGCTTTTACTTTATAAAGCTTTTGCCCTCCCGTGTGGGTGGGTAGGTCGAGTACAATCAAGAAATATGACTTGTACAATCACTTTTGTCAATACAAGGAGCAACAGAATCTGAAAAGATAGTTTATTAGTCAAGAAAAAAGCCCCGCACTTAGCTGGTGCGGGGCTTTACTGTTTTATGGGTCTTTCAAAATGGGAACTTAATCTTCTTCCAGGGAACTACTTGCCCCATTTAACCCTGATACGTTGTACGGCTGTTTCTACATTGGCACGATCACCAAAAGCCGAAAGTCGGAAGTAGCCTTCACCGGAAGGGCCGAAACCGCTGCCGGGGGTGCCGACCACATGACATTCGTTGAGGAGTTTGTCGAAGAAGTCCCAGCTGGTCATGCCTTCTGGGGTTTCCAGCCAGATGTAGGGAGCGTTGACGCCACCGAAGCAGGTGATGCAGGCGTCGGTGAGCCCTTCGCGAATAATCCGGGCATTCTCCATGTAGTAGTCGATGGTTTCTTTGATCTGTGCCCAGCCTTCATCAGAATAGACGGCTGCCGCGGCTTTCTGCACCGGATAGGAGACGCCGTTGAACTTGGTGGTCTGACGACGATTCCAGAGTTTGTTAAAGCTGTATTTAGAACCATCAGCGGTGGTGCCCATCAACTCTTCAGGAACAATAACCAGACCGCAACGCACACCGGTGAAGCCGGCGGTTTTGGAGAAGGAGCGGAACTCGATGGCACACTCGCGGGCACCTTCGACTTCATAGATCGAATGGGGAATCTCCGCTTCTGTGATGAAGGCCTCGTAGGCGGCGTCAAAGAGGATGACAGCATCGTTGGCTAGGGCGTAATCGACCCATTTTTTCAGGTCCGCCTTGGTTGCCACCGCACCGGTTGGGTTGTTCGGGTAGCAAAGATAGATGACATCGACCTTTTCGTTCGGGATCGACGGGGTGAAGTTGTTGGCACCGGTGCAAGGCATGTAGTGGATGCCTTCATAGTAGCCCTTGTCGTCAGCCTGGCCCGTGCGGCCGACCATGACATTGGTGTCGTTGTAGACCGGGTACACAGGGTCGCAGATCGCGACCTTGTTGCCGAGGTCGAAGATGTCGAGGATGTTGGCACAGTCGCACTTGGAACCATCAGAGATAAAGACCTCCGAGGTTTTTAAGTCAACGCCGAGCGGTTTGTAAGCTTTGTCAATGATGACCTGAGAGAGCCAGTTATAACCTTGCTCAGGACCGTAGCCGTGAAAGGACTCGCCTTGGGCCATGTCATCAACACCTTCGTGGAAAGCTTTGAGTACGGCCGGTGCCAGCGGCAGGGTGACATCGCCGATGCCGAGACGAATCACCTGAGCGTCAGCGTTGGCGTCGGTGAAATCTTTAACGCGGCGGCCGATTTCAGGGAAGAGGTAGCCTGCTTGGAGTTTGAGATAGCTATCATTGATACGTGCCATTTAAATTATGTCCTCCGTTGAGTTGGAAATTATTGGCACGCGGGACGCGGAACGAGGGACGCGAAAAAATTCTTCAACCTCGTCCCTCGTTCCGCGTCCCGCGTCACTAGGTTCTATTTTAGCCCAAGAACATCCTGCATATCGTATAGCCCGACCGGTTTGTCTGCCAGCCAACCGGCGGCACGCACGGCACCACGGGCGAACATGTCGCGGCTCATGGCGCGATGGGTCAGTTCAATACGTTCGCCCATGCCGATGAAGTAGACCGTGTGCTCGCCGACGATATCGCCACCGCGCACGGTCTGCATGCCGATCTCTTCCTGGCTGCGCTCACCGCACATGCCTTCACGATGATAGTTGGCGACTTCGTTGTAATCACGATCGAGAGCGTCGGCAACGATTTCGCCCATGCGTACTGCTGTGCCGGAAGGCGAGTCTTTTTTCTTGTTGTGGTGCAGTTCAACGATCTCGATATCGAAGCCTTCGCCGAGGGTCTTGGCCATATCCTTGAGTAATTTGAAACAGACGTTGACGCCGACACTCATATTCGGCGCGAAAACCACCGGAGATGACTCTGCGACTCGTGAAATAACATCACGTTGCTCCTGATTCAGACCGGTTGTGCCGACCACCATGGCTTTACCGAGCCTTGCGCAGACCTCAGCGTTGCCGATAGTGACCTCCGGCCAGGTGAAGTCGATCAGGACGTCGGCGTTGGTCAGGGCCTCTTCCAGAGACGCAGTAATGGCAACACCGACGTTGCCACAGCCGGCGATGTAGCCGGCATCTTCGCCGAGTCTGTCATGTCCGGACATCTCAACCGCACCGGCGACTTCCAGCCCTTCGGCTTCGGTAATCAGGGTGATGATACGGCCGCCCATTCTGCCCGCAGCACCTGTTACTGCAACCTTTATCATAATAAACCTCAAGAAATGCCACAGAGAAACGGAGACACAGAGTTTCTCAGTCGGAACTTGAGCTGAATTCTCTGTGTCTCCGTGTCTCTGTGGCGGATTACTGGTTAGATGACGTTGTACTTCTTTAATACCGCCTTCAGTCTCTCAAGCGTCTCATCATCCATGTCGACCAGGGGCAGTCGGACATTCGCCTGCATTTTGCCCATCAGCTCCAGAGTCTTCTTGACCGGGACCGGGTTTGAGTCGATAAACATGGCGTTGTGAAAGTCCAACATTTCGAGATGCAGCTTGCGAGCCATCATGTAGTCGGCGTTCAGGACCGCTTCGACCATATCCTTGACCTGCTTGGGAATGGCGTTGGCGGAAACTGAAATAACGCCCTTGGCGCCGCAGCACATCATCGGAAAAGTGAGAAAGTCGTCACCGGAGATGACGTCGATCTTGTCGCCGGCTTTTGCCAGAATCTCTGAAACCTGGGTCAGGTTGGCGGAGGCTTCCTTGATTGCAACGATGTTGTCGAATTCGGCCAGGCGGATCGTTGTCGCCGAGGTCATGTTCACACCGGTACGTCCAGGCACATTGTAGAGGATCTGGGGTAGAGCAACCTCTTCGGCAAGTAACTTGTAATGCTGAAAGATACCTTCCTGGGAAGGCTTGTTGTAGTAGGGGCAGACCAGAAGGAGGCCATCGGCGCCCATATTCTTGGCTTTATTGGACAGATGGATCGCTTCGGCCGTGTTGTTGGCACCTGTGCCGGCGATAACAGGAACACGCTTGTTGACCTGGTCGATACAGACCTTAATGACATATTCGTGCTCGTCAACATCGAGGGTTGCTGATTCTCCTGTCGTGCCGCAGGGGACGATAACGTCGGTGCCGTTTTCAATCTGGAAGTCGATCAGTTGACGATAGGTCTCCTCGGCGAATTGCCCCTGGTTATCAAAAGGGGTGACGATCGCTACCATGGATCCACTGAACATGATTCTCTCCTTAAAGTACGAAGACGACCGGATCTCATTGTCCGAACGTTCTCTGATGCTATATGATTTCTCTGAACTCAAGTCACTGATGCACCTAGGTAACATAGCACTAGACTCATGTAAAGTCTGTATCTAGGCTTTCACTGAGGGGTAATCAGTACGCCAGGGCTGGCCATACTTTCAAGCTGCTGAGTGCCGTTGCTTACGAGCGCGCTGACACGATATTCGTAGGCTCGTCCGTTATCGAGGCCGCGATCAAGCAGGTGGGTCTCCTGCAAGGGTTTGACGTTGACCGGAACGATCGGAAACGGTCGCTTCGCCTGTCTGCGATACAGGTTGTAACCGAGCAACTCTAGCCCTTCCGGCAGAGGGGGAGCGTCCCATTGCAGTGCAATCTGACCGTCACCAGATTCAGCTTTTAAGCCGGTGGGTGCGGGTGGTGATTGCTGGACTTCCAGGTGAATTGTAGCAAATGGCGCTTCTATATCGCCACGTGTGACTGGCACGACTGCGTATCTGTAGCCGGTGCCTTCGCGAATATCGAAATCACGCCAGTAAATCCGGTCGCCGATCCTTTGTCCCGGGGCCGGATCCTTGATGTCAAGCTCGGCGACTTCCTCTTCCGGGGTGCGGCAGGTAGGGCAGCCTTCAGTCGCGTTATAGATCAGGCGTTTGATGATAAAGCCGGTCAAGTCTTCTGCACTACCATCCTGATTGTCGGAAGGAATTGTCCAGCCAAGGACGAAAAGGTTGCCCTGCTGTTGTAGCGTGACATCGGTCGGAGCTTCCAGCTGTATGGCTACTTTTGGCCGGACCGGGCCTTTTTTACCACAGGCAGAAAGCGAGACAACCAGCGAAAAACTGATGGAGACGAGGAGCGCAGCACGCAGGATTGAGGCCGCGGAAAAAGTAAACAAACGAAAAAATCTCATACTTAGCCTTCCTTCAGGGCCTGACGGGCGAGGCCAAGTTCTTTTTCAACCGCTGAGCGCGCTGTTCCGCCGGTTGCTGTACGGGCATTCACAGAAGCTTCAAGGGTGACGCAATCGAAAATATCGGATTCGATGTCGCTGGAGAATTGCTGGAACTCGGCGAGAGTCAAATCGGGAATATCTTTAGCGTTCTCTATGCAGTAACGCACGGTTTTGCCAACCACTTCGTGAGCGTTGCGGAAAGGCAGGCCCTTGCGTACCAGGTAGTCGGCAATATCAGTGGCGGTTGAGAAGCCGCGTCCTGCAGCAATTCTCATTTGTTCTGACTTGATGCTCATCTCGACGATCATCTCGGCGAAGACCTTGAGTGAACCACGCACTGTATCGACGGTGTCGAAGAGCGGCTCTTTGTCTTCCTGCATGTCCTTATTATAAGCCAGCGGCAGTGATTTCATCAGGGTCAGCAGGCTGACCTGGTTGCCATAAACCCGGCCGGTTTTACCGCGCACCAGCTCTGGAACATCGGGGTTTTTCTTCTGCGGCATGATCGAGCTGCCGGTACAGAAGCCGTCGGAGAGGTTGATAAAGGCAAAGTCGGCGCTCGACCAGAGGATCAGCTCTTCGGAAAGTCGCGAGAGGTGCATCATCATGATCGAGGCAAAGCTGCAAAACTCGAGCGCAAAGTCGCGATCGGAGACGGTATCGAGGCTGTTGCGTGTGACACCGGCAAAGCCGAGCTGCTCGGCAACCCATTCACGGTCGATGGGGAAGGTCGTTCCTGCCAGGGCACCGGCACCCAGAGGCATCAGGTTGAGGCGACTGCGCAAGTCGTGCAGACGACCGGTATCCCGCGCCAGCATCTCTACGTAAGCGAGCATGTGATGGGCAAAGAGGACCGGCTGTGCGGTTTGCAGGTGCGTGTAGCCCGGCATGATGACATCGAGGTTTGCCTCGGCCTGGTCGAGCAGGGCCGATTGTAGCTTTTTAAGGGCTGCGGAAATAGCATCTACTTCATCGCGCAGGTAGAGACGCACGTCGAGGGCGACCTGGTCGTTGCGTGAGCGTGCGGTGTGCAGTTTACCACCGACTGAACCGATCTTTTCTATCAGCCTCGCTTCGATATTCATGTGAATATCTTCGCGGGCAACAGAGAAGGTGAAGTTTCCTGCTTCGATCTCAAACAGGATCTCGTTGAGGCCCGCAACGATCACTTCGGCCTCGCCATCGGCGATGATTTCCTGTCGAGCGAGCATTCTGGCGTGAGTGACAGAACCGAGGATGTCGTAGCGGTAAAGGCGCTGGTCAAAATTGATCGAAGCTGTAAATTCTTCGACAAAGGCATCGGTCGGTTGTGTGAATCGTCCGGCCCAGAGTTTGTCACTCATGTTTTTTCCTTTTAGTGTGGCTGTCTCGAACTGTTTTACGCTCAAGGTTGTTGGTCAATAATTCCGGCCGCGGTGCGGTTTGTCTGTTCATCGTCCGGTTCACCCGGGTCCTGTAGTACGCCGGGGTAAACCTGGGCCAGAATATGGCATGTGCCGGGGGTCATGTCATACTTTTCAAGTCGTTCTGCAGAGACCCAGTCCGCTTCGGTGACTTCCTGATTGTTCTGTACCAGTTCGAACGTTAATGGGTGTGCCCGGTAATAGAGAATCACGTAGTGATCCTTTTGCTCGCCGAGGGCGACATGTTCATAAACATCGAGCAGCCCGTCGATATGAACTTCGAGACCGACCTCTTCACGAACCTCACGATGCAGCGCTTCTGCTAAAGGTTCACCGTGATCAACCTTGCCTCCCGGCATGACCCACTGACCGCAAAACGGCTCAACGCAGCGCCGGGTCAAAAGCACTCGTTTCTGGTCGTCTATAATGCAGGCGACAACAGAGGTTTTGATTGATTGTTTCGTGAAGTCCATATAAATCTGGACGCGGTACGAGGGACGCGGTACGAGAAAAAGCTTTTCCACCCGCGTCTCGCGTTCCGCGTTCCCCGTCCCTTATTTTTTCGCTTCTCTCTGCATCGCTGCAATTCTCAGGCGCAGCGCGTTCAGCTTGATAAAACCTTCGGCGTCTGCCTGGTTGTAAACTTCATCGGCTTCAAAGGTGGCGAAGTCGACATTGAACAGGCTGTCGGTGTCAGAATCACGGCCAACCACACGGCAGTGTCCTTTGTAGAGTTTGATGCGAGCCTTGCCGTTGACCGTCTGCTGGGTCTGATCGATCATCGCCTGCAGGGCGATACGCTCCGGAGCGAACCAGAAGCCGTTGTAGACCATCGTGGCATAGCGGGAGATGATGGAGTCGCGCAGGTGCATGACTTCGCGGTCCATGGTGATTGATTCCACGGCGCGATGGGCCTCTTCCAGAATGGTGCCACCGGGGGTCTCGTAGACGCCGCGGCTCTTCATGCCGACAAAGCGATTCTCCATCAGGTCGACGCGACCGATGCCGTGTTTGCCGCCCAGCTCATTGAGCTTGCCGAGCAGGTTGGCCGGAGAGAGACGTTCACCATTGACGGCAACTGCATCACCCTTCTCGAAATCAATTTCAACATATTCCGGTTGATCAGGAGCCTCTTCTGGAGCGACGCTGAGCACGTACATGTGCTCAGGTGCTTCGGCCCAGGGGTCTTCAAGTAGGTCGCCCTCGAAAGAAATGTGCAACAGGTTACGGTCGCTACTCCAGGGGCTCTTTTTGCTGGTCGGTACCGGGATGCCATGCTTCTTGGCATACTCTTCGAGTGCCGTTCGGCTGTTTAAATCCCACTCGCGCCAGGGGGCGATGACCGTAACAGAAGGATCGAAGTGATAATAGGCGAGCTCGAAGCGGACCTGGTCATTGCCCTTGCCGGTGGCGCCATGAGAGACGGCGTCAGCTCCTTCGTTGGCGGCGATTTCCATCTGTGCCTTGGAAATCAGCGGCCGGGCGATCGAAGTGCCGAGGAAGTAACGGCCTTCGTAGATGGCGTTGGCGCGGAACATCGGGAAAACGAAGTCGCGTACGAATTCTTCACGCAGATCAAGGATGTGGCAGGCGCTTGCGCCGGTATCCTTGGCTTTCTGCGGAATGCCATCGAGTTCTTCACCCTGACCGAGGTCAGCGGAGAAAGCGATGACTTCACAGCCGTATTCTTCAATCAGCCACTTCAGGATGATCGAGGTATCAAGACCTCCGGAGTAGGCGAGGACAGCTTTTTTGATTTTTGGTTTAGACATTGAAATGTGCTCCTTTTGATTATGAATGGCTCAGGTTCAGGGTGCAGGGTAGATGGTAAAGGATGCAAGCTTTGATCTTCTTCCCTTGTCCCTGATCCCTTCACCTTTATCCTAAAGCTTTATAACGTAAGTGTCGGCGATCTTGTCATGCAAGCCCTGCTTGCGGTTATCAAAGGCGACCATGAGATAACCGATGCCGAGCAGGATGCTGGAAATAAATTTACCAAGGACTTCTCGAAGTGCAGCTCGACCATAGTTGATCGGGCTGCCGTCGGTGCGGATAACCTTGATGCGCAGCGCCATCTTGCCAGGGGTCTGGCCGCAGTATCCGGTGAAGAAGACCGCATAGCTGATGCTGAGCACGGCTCCGAAAAGCCAGATGATGGTGTTGATGGCGGGGTCTCCGTCGGTGGCAATCCCCAGCATGCCAATGGTCAGATTGATCAGTAAGCTGAGTGCCGTTTGTATAGTGATCAGCAGAACCGAGTCGATCAGGTAGGCCAGAACCCGGATCCAGAAGCCTGCATAGCTTTGCTCGTTTATCGGACTCGCTGTGGCAGTTATGGTTGCGCCGCACTGTACGCATCGAGCCGTAGGCGGTTGTACCGTGCCGCAGGCGTTACAGATAATCCTGCGTCCCTGATAGTTGCCTGATTGAGATGGCAGAGAATCCTTTTGCGGAACAATTGTATTGGCTGAAGCGTCTCTCTTTTGCACCTTCTTGTCAAAAGTGAAACGCTCTTTGCACCTGGGGCAGTTCACCTTAACGGGGCGATCCGGAACTTGAGCCGGATCAACTGTTTTGGAGAAATTACAATGTGGACAGATAATATTCATTATGTCTCTATGCTAAAGAGTTGTTTCTTGCCACGCTCTTCGCGACGTGCCACTAGCCCATCAAGGTTGCCATAATCGCTTTTTGTACATGCAGCCGATTTTCGGCTTCGTCGTAGATGATGGCGTGACGGCTTTCCATGACCTCATCGGTAATCTCTTCGTCGCGGTGTGCGGGCAGGCAGTGCATAACCACACAGTCGGGATCAGCCAGACTAACCAGGTCCATGTTGATCTGGTAGCCGGTAAAGGCCTTGGCGCGTTCCAGCTGTTCTTCTTCCTGTCCCATGCTGGCCCAGACATCCGTGTTGAGAACCTGCGCGCCTTGTGCGGCTTCGCGTGGATCATTTGTATAGAAAATTTTTGCCCCGGCATCGGCGGCACGCTTGCAGACTGCGACGTCGGGTTCATAGCCGACCGGAGTGGCAACGCGCAACTCAAAGCCGAACACGGCAGCGGCGTTGATCCAGCTGTTCGCCATGTTGTTGCCGTCACCGATCCAGCAGTAGGTCAGCTCGCGATAGTTTTCTCTGTGCTCGCCGACAGTAAAGAGGTCTGCCATGATCTGACAAGGATGATAGCTGTCGGTCAAACCGTTGATAACCGGAACAGAGCTATACTTGGCAAACTCCTCAACGGTCTGTTGCGAGTAAGTCCTGATCATGACGCCATCGACATAACGAGCCATGCAACGGGCGGTGTCCTTGATCGGCTCGCCGCGGCCCATTTGTGTGTTTCCTGAAGCCAGAAACAGCGCGTGTCCGCCGAGGTGGAACATCCCTGCTTCAAAGGAAACCCGGGTCCTTGTCGAACTTTTTTCGAAGAGCATACCCAGGGTCTTGCCTTCCAGTAGCTGGTGAGGCAAACCTGCTTTTTGTTTTGATTTAAGCTCACCGGTCAGCGTGAAGATCTTTTCCAGTTCTTCGAGGCTCCAGTCGCTGAGACAGAGAAAGTCTTTATTCACAGTTGTAACTCCTTAAATTGTCCTATTCGTTGTTCAGCCGACGATTGCCAGCACTTCGTCAAGTATCGTCATTGCCTCGTCAATCTCTGCTCGGTTGATGATTAGTGGCGGCACGAATCGTAAAACATTGCCGACGGTGCAGTTCATCAGCAGACCGCGCTCCATTGCTTTAACGACCAGGGGGCCGCCTTCGATGTCGAGCTCTACGCCGATGATCAGGCCGAGGCCACGGATCTCCTTGATAAAAGAATATTTGCCTTTTAATTGCTCGAGCTTTTCGGTCAGGTACGCGCCCATGGATCGACAGTTGTCGAGCAGGGTTTCCTCATTGATGGTCTGCATCGCCGCCAACGCTGCGGCGCAGACCAGCGGGTTGCCGCCAAAGGTGGAGCCGTGAGTCCCGGGCCCGAGACTTGCGGCCAGTCCTTCTGTGGTCAAGAGAGCGCCGATCGGCGGCCCGCCGGCCAGGGCTTTGGCCAGGGTCATGATGTCGGGGATAACCTTGTCCTGCTCGTAGGCCCAGAGGGTGCCGGTCCTGCCACAGCCGACCTGGACCTCATCAAAGATCAGCAGGAGGTCAAATTCGTCACAGAGTTCGCGGACAGCTTTGAGGTAACCCGTTGGCGCGACGTTGACTCCTCCCTCACCCTGAAGGGGCTCAAGCATAATGGCGCAGGACTGTGGTGTAATCGCCTGGCGCATGGCTTGCACATCTCCAAAGGGGACGTGTTTGAAGCCCTCCAGCATTGGTGTGAAACCGGCCTTGACCTTCTCCTGACCGGTAGCGCTGATGGCACCGATGGTGCGGCCATGAAAAGAGGCCAGGGCGGTAATCACTTCGAAACGATCTTCGCTGTATTTCTCGTTGCTGTGCTTGCGTGCCAGTTTCATGGCCGCTTCATTGGCTTCAGCACCGGAGTTGCAGAAGAAGACGCGATCGGCAAAGGAGTGTTCACAGAGCCATTCTGCCAATTCGACCTGTTGAGGGATATGATAGAAATTGGAACAATGCAGCAGACGTCCGGCTTGCTCACACAGGGCTGCAACCACCTTGGGGTGGCAGTGGCCAAGATTGTTGACCGCGACTCCGGCGAGGAAATCGAGGTACACTTTGCCATCAACATCCCACAGACGACAGCCTTCGCCGCGTGCTGCGACGATCGGGTAACGTCCGTAGGTTTTCATGACATGCTTGTCTGCTCTATTAATCCACTCTGCCGAACTGCTCATCGTTGTCTTCCATAAAGTAAATGATCATTTTTGTTACAGCTTACAGCTTGCTTCACTTGAACTTTGCAACCGCCGTGCCGACACCCTGATCGGTAAAGATCTCGAGCAGACAGGCGTGTTCCATACGGCCATCAATGATGTGAGTCTTCATGACGCCCTCGGCGATAGCGTCGAGGCAGCAGGTGACTTTTGGAATCATGCCACCGGCAATCGTTCCGTCATCAATCAATCCCTGCACATCGCTGATGTCAATGGTGTGCAACAAGTTGCCGCTCTTGTCTTTAACGCCTTCAATGTCGGTCAGCAGGATCAGCTTCTCGGCCTTTAGAGCCCCGGCAATTTTACCGGCGACCAGGTCGGCGTTGATGTTGTAGGTCAAGCCCTCGTCGTCCACTCCAACCGGTGCGATCACCGGAATGAAGTTGGCCTCCTCAAGCGCCGAGATGATCTCCGGATTGATCTTGGCGACTTCTCCGACCATGCCGATATCGATGATCTCAGGGGTCAGGGTGTCGGGGTTGACCGTTTTCATCTCCAACTTGCGGGCCGTGAGCAGTTTCCCGTCTTTGCCCGTCAGGCCAACGGCCTTGCCGCCTTGCTTGTTGATGTTGGCGACGATCTCTTTGTTGACCTTGCCTCCCAGAACCATTTCGACGACGTCCATGGTGCGCGCGTCGGTGACTCGCATGCCCTGTTCAAAGCGGGTTTCAATGCCCATGGCCTCAAGGACTTTTCCGATCTGTGGCCCTCCGCCGTGAACAACCACCGGGTTCATGCCGATGTACTTCATCAGGATAATGTCACGGGCAAAGCCTACTTTAAGGCTCTCCTCGACCATGGCGTTACCACCGTACTTGATGACGATGGTTTTGCCGTTGAATTCCCGAATCCAGGGGAGGGCTTCGACCAGCACATTTGCTTTGTTAATCAATTCTTGCATCATCCGCCAAACTCCAAATTACAGGATGTACCGTGATAGATCTTCATTGTCGGCAATGTCAGAGAGGCGCTCACGAACAAAGGCGTCATCGATGGACAGACTTTTGTCCTGCAGCTCCGGTGCGTTGAAGGAGAGCTCCTCGAGTAACGTTTCCATAATAGTGTGCAAGCGGCGAGCGCCGATATTTTCCGTTCGTTCGTTGACCGTAGCCGCGGTTTTGGCAATCTCCGCGATCGCCTCTTTGCTGAACTTCAGACGAATGCCTTCGGTTTCCATGAGCGCCTGGTACTGGAGGATCAGGGCATTGTTCGGTTCGGTCAGAATTCTTACAAAGTCCGCTTCTTCGAGGCTGTCGAGCTCAACCCTGATCGGGAATCGCCCCTGCAGCTCCGGAATCAGATCTGAAGGTTTGGCAACATGGAACGCGCCGGCGGCAATGAAGAGGATGTGGTCTGTCTTGACCGGACCATACTTGGTGTTGACCGAGCTGCCTTCAACGATCGGCAGGATGTCGCGTTGCACACCTTCGCGGGAGACTTCCGGACCATGACCGCCTTCACGACTGGCGATCTTGTCAATCTCGTCTATAAAGATGATGCCGTTCTGTTCGGTGCGCTCCTTGGCCAGGGCCTGGACCTTGTCCATATCAACGAGCTTTTCGGCTTCCATTTCAATAAGCAGCTCACGTGCTTCCGAGACCTTCATCTTCCGGTTCTTGGTTTTCTTCGGAAAAATGTTGCCAAACATCTCCTTGATGTTGATGCCCATGTCCTCGGAACCTTGAGGGCCGAAAACCTGCATGTTCGGCATCTGGCCGTCCTGTGTTTCGATCTCGACCATACGTTCGTTGAGCTCGCCCATACGCAACAAGTGGCGTAGCTTGTCACGCGTTGTGCTGCTGCCGTCCTTGGCTTCTTCAAGGTTCTTTTCGCCGGGAAGGAGGAGATCAAGTAAGCATTCCTCAGCCAGATCTTCAGCTTTAAGCCTCTGGCTCTTGGTTTCTTCGGTCTTGACCATGAGGATCGCCAGCTCGACGAGATCGCGAACCATACTCTCGACGTCACGGCCGACATAGCCGACTTCGGTGAACTTGCTGGCTTCAACCTTAACGAACGGGGCCTGCGCCAGTCGTGCCAGACGCCTGGCAATTTCGGTTTTACCTACCCCGGTCGGGCCGATCATGATGATGTTCTTCGGTGCAATCTCATCGCGCAGATCCGGTGCAACCTGCTGCCGACGCCAGCGGTTGCGCAAGGCGACCGCGACCGCGCGTTTAGCATTATTCTGGCCGACGATATAGCGATCGAGCTCGGAGACGATTTCACGTGGCGTAAAGTTGTTCACGTCAGGGTCTCCACAATAATCTGGTCGTTGGTGTAAACACAGATGTCGGCAGCAATCTTCAGCGATTCTTCAGCGACCTGCGCCATGGATAACTCTGTGTGACAGGTTAAGGCACGGGCCGCTGCCTGCGCAAAAGTGCCCCCTGAACCAATCGCGGCGATGCCGTGTTCCGGTTCGATGACATCGCCAACGCCTGAGAGGACCAGGGTTGCTTCGCGATCAGCGACAATCAGCAGGGCCTCAAGGTGCCGCAGAATCCGGTCTTTGCGCCAGTCCTTGGCCAGTTCAACGGCTGCCCGCTGCAAATTGCCGCGGTATTCCTGGAGCTTCGTTTCAAACTTTTCGAAGAGGGTGAAAGCATCAGCTGTACTGCCCGCAAATCCGGCAATCACCTGATCATCGTACATGCGTCTCAGCTTCCTTGCGGTGTGCTTCATGATGGTGTTGCCGAGGCTGACTTGACCATCTCCGGCCATCGCTACCTCGCTTCCACGTCTCACACAAAGAATGGTTGTTCCTTTGAACATATTAGACCCCTTGACGAAACTTGTCGTAAACCAGCGAAAAATATTGCAAATATAACATAAGCCTGCGAACAGACAAAGCAAAATGCCTGCAGTCAGACAAGATGTCAAGGTCGAAATGGCAGACAAAAAGGGGCCAGAGAATAGCTTAGATACGAAGTTATTGAAGCCTCAATCTGAGGCTCCTTGAGGAAGTTCTTCCAGGCAGGGGGACAGCCTCCTAGGCAGCTGGATTGTGATAGCTGTCCCTTTACCTGGAGCTGTATCAAGATGAATTGTGCCGCCATGATCACGGATGAATTGACGGGCGTAAAAGAGGCCCAAGCCAAAACCACGGATCTGACCTGTGTGATGCGGATCGATCTGATAAAACTTCTCGAAGACCTTGGCCGCCTCTTCGTAGGTAATGCCGGGTCCGTTGTCGGTGATTGTCAGGGAGAGCTCCTGCTCCGAAATCTCTCCCGTAAGGGTGATTTGTCCTCCTGGCGGAGTAAACTTGATCGCGTTGTCCAAGAGGGCGTTGAGGGCAAAAGCAATACGACGGCGATCGACCATAATGGTGGGCCAGCTACCGGCCAGCCTGCTCTGCAGGGTCAGCCCTTTCTTCTCGAGCGCAGAGCGTTTTTCTGCCAACAGGCTCATGACAATTTCTTTAAGATCTTCCGTTGTGGCCTTGCCCTCGTTGTCCTGGAGAATAATGTCGCTGTAGTAGAGAAGGTCCTGAATCAGGTAAGCCAGGTAATCTGATTCTTCCAGAATGGCTTTCAGTGCTTCAGTAAAACCGTCTTCTTCTGTGTTGATAGCGCCGCTGGCGAGGTTCTGAATGAAGAGGGAGATGGAGGTTGTCGGGGTGCGTAGCTTGTGCGAGATGAGGCCGAGAAAATCTGACTTGATACGATCGAGCTGTTTTAATTGCAAAAGCTCGCGGCGCAGAGCTTTTTGCTCCATCGCCTTACTGATAGTTGTTTTGAGCTGGAGAAGATTGATCGGCTTCTGTATGAAGTCGTCGGCGTGAGACTTGAGGGCACGTAGAATAATGTCTTTGTCTGCGTACCCGGTCATGACGACGACTAATTGCGACGGGTCACGTTCCTTTACTTGCAGCAGCAGGTCGAGGCCGTTCATGATCGGCATCATGATGTCGGCCAGGATCAGGTCGACCTCTTGCTGATCCAGAATTTTCAGTGCGGCCTGGCCATTTTCGGCCTGAAGGATTCGATAGTCTTTCAGTGCCCGGGCGCAGAGATCACGAATAATCTCTTCGTCGTCGACGATGAGGATGGTCGGTTTCTCCAACTGCTGTAACAGTTGAGCCTCTTCTCGTGTTTCCAGGCGCATGGTGACTCCGCAGTAAAGTCCTGCATCAGGGCCTTGGCTTTAGACCAATGCTCAAGTTATACGTTTCGTACCAGATCAGCCACCTTGCTCAAGGCTGAGGTGAGCTTCTCCGGTTGACTGCCACCAGCTTGGGCAAGGTCAGGTCGACCGCCTCCGCGACCGCCGACCTCTTCTGCCAGGACGGCGACCAGCTTGCCGGCATGTAGCTTATTCGTTAGGTCGGCGGTGACAGCAACCAGCAGGTTCACTTTGCCTTCGTGGGGGCAGCCGATAGCGACAACTCCGGAACCGAGTTTGTCACGGAGCTTGTCTGCCATCTCTCGCAAACCCTTGCCGTCTGTTGAATCAACTTCAGCGGCCAGGAGTTTGACGTCGCCAATCTCCACGACCTTGCTCATGATGTCATCGGCCTGTCCGGCTTTTAGACGACTTTCCAGAGTGGCCAGTTCGCGTTCCAACTCTTTCTGGCGTTCAACCATCTTGAGCAGGCGGGTTTCCAGCTGCGGGCGATCACTTTTTACCAGCCCGGCCATACGGCTCAGGCTTTCATCCTGCTGCTGGGTCAGGTCGAGAGCACGCGTTCCGGTTGCGGCTTCGATACGACGCACACCGGCGGCGATACCCGCCTCCTGAATGATTTTGAAAAGGCCTATATCTCCAGTTGCAGATGTGTGGGTCCCCCCGCAGAGCTCCATGCTGAAATCACCCATGTTGACCACTCGGACACGCTCACCGTACTTTTCGCCAAAGAGAGCTGTTGCTCCCGCAGCGATAGCCTCCTCTGCTGACATCTCACGGGTCTGCACGGAACGGTTTTCACGGATGCGGCGGTTGACTTCGCTTTCGATGCGCGTCAACTCTTCATGAGAGATCGCAGTATAATGACTGAAATCGAAACGCAGACGATCTGGCGCCACCAGTGAGCCCGCCTGCTTGACGTGGTCGCCAAGGACCTCAACCAGCACGGCGTGCAGGATGTGTGTCGCAGTGTGGTTCAAGGCGGTGGCCTGACGGGCCGCGGCGTCAACTGAGAGTTGCACGTCTTGACCGATCTCCAGGGCTCCTTCGGTGACCTTGCCGACATGCACTATCAGCTCCGGCAGTGGTTTCCTGGTCTCGATAATATCAACCTTGAGGCCGTTGGCACTGATGCTGCCAATGTCTCCTGCCTGGCCGCCCGATTCGCCGTAGAAAGGTGTCGTTTCAGTAAGGATTTCAACCTGTTCTCCGACTCTGGCCTGGCTGACCTGCTCGCCATCGTGCAGAAGTGCGACAACCTTGCTGCTTGTCTGCATCTCCTTGTAGCCGATGAAGTTTACAGTGTTGCCCTGCTCGATCAGCTCGCGATAAATCGTACCAACCGCTTCTTCACCGGAACCTTTCCAATGCTTACGTGCCTTCTTGCGCTGCTCTTCCATGCAGCTTTCAAAGCCAGCCTCATCGATGCTGAAACCGTCGGCTTCAACGATGTCGGCGGTCAGGTCGGCAGGGAAACCGTAGGTGTCATAGAGCTTGAAAAGAACTTCACCGGGGATGACTGTCGATTGCTTTTTACGCAAGATGTCAACCTGGTCATTGAGGATGCGCAGGCCATTATCGAGGGTCTGGATGAAGCGTTCCTCTTCCTTCTCGACAATCTTGGAGACAAAACTCTTGCGCTCCGCTTCCTGCGGGAAAGCCTCGGCCATGAAGTCGAGAACAAACGTTGCTGTTTTGTAGAGCACCGGGTCGGCAAAACCGAGCATTTTGGCGTGGCGCATAGCACGACGCATGATGCGGCGTAGTACGTATCCGCGTCCTTCGTTACTTGGCATGACGCCATCGGCGATAAGGTATGCAGTGGCGCGGCTGTGGTCGGCCATAACCCGCATGGAGACATCATCTTCAAGTTTGTCGCCGTAGGTTTTGCCGGACAGCTTTTCAATGTAGCCAATAATGTCGCGCAGCAGGTTGGTGTCGTAGTTTGACTTGACACCCTGCATGACCGTAGTGATTCTTTCCAGGCCCATACCGGTATCGACGGCAGGCTTTGGTAGTGGAATCAGCTCACCATCTGCCTGGCGGTTGAATTGCATGAAGACGTTGTTCCAGATCTCCATGTAACGGTCACAGTCGCAGCCGACGGTGCACTCCGGCGAGTCGCAGCCGATTTCCGGGCCATTGTCATAAAAAATTTCCGAGCAGGGGCCACAGGGGCCGGTGTCGCCCATTGACCAGAAGTTGTCTTCCTCAAAGCGGAAAATTCGCTCGCGTGGGACACCCTCCTGCTCAAACCAGATATCGGCAGCTTCGTCGTCGTCGGTGTAAACCGAAACGTAGAGGCGATCTTTATCCATAGCCATGTCGACCGTGAGGAACTCCCAGGCGTAAGCGATCGCTTCCTTCTTGAAATAATCGCCGAATGAGAAGTTGCCGAGCATCTCGAAAAAGGTGTGGTGACGCGCAGTGCGGCCAACATTTTCCAGATCGTTGTGTTTGCCGCCGGCGCGGACACACTTCTGTGAAGTGGTTGCCCGAACGTAGGCGCGTTTTTCCTGGCCGAGGAAACAGTCCTTGAACTGGTTCATTCCGGCGTTGGTAAAAAGCAGCGTCGGATCGTTGTGCGGGACCAGGGAAGAAGACGCGACAACCGTGTGGCCTCGATCTTCAAAAAATTTCAAAAATTGCTGACGTATTTCGCTACCGGTTTTCATCGCGCGTTTCTAAGCCTCTCCGAGTCAGTTGAGCCATGATGCGGTCAATTGTGAAGCCGCGTCGTTGCAGAAAATGCACGACCCTTCGCCGCTCTTTGGCCGGCGCCGAGTCGTAGTTGAAATTGGCAAAGCGTCGTTCCAGGAGCGATGCCAATAATTGTTCCTCATCAAGAGCCTCGCGAGCCAGTTCTAGTGCCCGGTTGGCGATTTCTTCATTAACACCGTGCTGGCGCAGGTCAAGCAGTACCCGCTTGCCGACTGCACGCCCCTGGTTCATCAGGCTGGTCGCCCGGTTCAGGGCGTAACGGGCATCGTCAAGGTAGGCCAACTCTAAACAGCGCTTTAAAGCCGCTTCGATGCGTGCTGGGTCAAAGCCTTTATCGGTCAATCGTTGGCGCAATTCTGTCTGGCTGTAGTCGCGGCCAGTCAGTATCCGCAGCGCGGTCGGCCAGGGGTCGGTACTGTCCGGTTTCTGTCCCCTGTTATTTTTCACCTTTTTCGTCAGTGCCGTCAAAGGCATCCCATGAGAGGTCTGAAGTTGACGAGACACCGGACATCTTGAGTTTGAAATCGTCCGGATTGGAGCACTGACGCAAGGCTTCTTCGAAGCTGATCAACTTGTTTTTAAGCAGGCCCATCAGTGACTGGTCAAAGGTCTGCATACCGTAGGATTCAAAACCCTGTTGAATTGCTTCTGGCAGGGACTTGGTCAGTTCTTTGTCGTCGATCATCTGCTTCACCCTGGCGGAAGCGACCATGACTTCAACCGCAGGGACACGGCCCTTGCCGTCAAGTCTCGGTATCAGGCGCATGGAGATGACGCCACGCAGAACCGCTGCCAGCTGAATACGCATCTGACGCTGCTGGAATGGCGGGAAAACAGAGATGATACGGTTGACAGTTTCAGTCGCATCGATTGTGTGCAGTGTCGAGAGAACCAGGTGACCGGTTTCAGCAGCCATCAGTGCCGTTTCAATCGTTTCATGGTCACGCATCTCGCCGACCAGAATAACATCGGGGTCCTGGCGCAGCGCAGATTTCAGTGCCGGCTCAAAACCTTTGGTGTCGGAACCGACTTCGCGCTGGTTGATGATACTCTTCTTGTCGCGATGGAGAAACTCGATCGGGTCTTCGATGGTAACAATATGCGATTTGCGGTTGGCATTGATGTAGTCGATCAGCGCCGCAAGACTGGTTGATTTACCGGAACCTGTTGCTCCGGTTACCAGAATCAGACCGCGCTGGGCCATGGCCATTTTCTTGATGACTGGCGGTAACATCAGATCGTCCAGGCCTTTTATGTCAAAAGGAATGGCACGGAAGACCAATGAAATCGAGCCGCGTTGGGTAAACGCGTTGACCCGGAAGCGTCCCAGGCCCGGAACCCCGTAAGCGAGGTCACACTCGTAAGCCGTTTCAAAACGCTCTCTCTGCATGTCGTTCATGATCTCTGCAGTGATCTGTTCTGTTTGCTCCGGGCTGATCCGTGGGGCTTTTGGCAGAGGCCGCAGCGTTCCGTCAATACGGTAGATCGGCGGCAGTCCTGCTTTGAGGTGAATGTCTGAGGCTCCGGATTTCAGGCCAATGGCCAGGATTTCATTGAGTTCCATGACTTATTCTCCTTCAGACGGCGTCCCTGCTGGGTTAAGGCCGAAATGTTCGAGTACCCTGGCTTCGATATCAGCCGCCATTTCAGGGTGGTCAATCAGGAATTTCTTAGCGTTTTCACGCCCCTGGCCGATGCGTTCTTCGCCGTAGGAGAACCAGGAACCGCTCTTCTCGACAATATTGCACTCAACGCCCAGGTCGACCAGGTCACCCTCTTTTGAGATGCCGGTGCCGTACATGATGTCAAATTCGGCTTCCTTGAAAGGAGGTGCCACTTTGTTCTTAACGACCTTGACCCGGGTGCGGTTGCCGATGGCATCCTGTCCCTGCTTAAGCGATGCGATGCGACGGATGTCCATACGGATAGACGCGTAGAATTTCAGAGCGTTGCCGCCCGTGGTGGTCTCAGGGTTGCCGAACATGACGCCGATCTTCATACGAATCTGGTTAATGAAGATGACACAGCAGTTTGATTTGCTGATGGTGCCGGTGAGCTTACGGAGCGCTTGCGACATGAGTCGGGCTTGCAGGCCCATGTGCGAATCACCCATTTCACCTTCAATCTCAGCGCGGGGAACCAGGGCTGCAACCGAGTCGATGATCAGAACATCAATGGCGCCGCTGCGAACGAGGACTTCGACAATTTCAAGGGCTTGTTCGCCGGTGTCCGGTTGGGAGATCAGCAGGTCATCGGTGTTGACACCGAGCTTCCTGGCATAGTGAACATCCAGGGCATGCTCAGCATCGATAAAGGCGGCAACGCCACCTTTTTTCTGTGCTTCTGCAGCAATGTGCAAGGCCAGGGTTGTTTTGCCGGAAGATTCAGGGCCGTAAACCTCGACGATTCTGCCGCAGGGTACACCGCCGATTCCGAGAGCGATATCAAGGCTTAAGGCGCCGGTTGGAATGGATTTTATGTCCGGCAGTACGGCATCTTCACCGAGGCGCATGATACTGCCTTTGCCAAACTGTTTCTCAATCTGGCCCATGGCCAGTTCGATAGCTCTGTTGCGATCACTCTCAGCCATCAGTGTTCCCTCCTTGCAGGGGCATTGCCCGCAATAAAATTGTTAGTTGCATCGTGGATATCGGTATCTTCGTCATCAAGATTTACCGCCAATAATGGAATATGCTGCGCGCCATCAGGGCGCAGGCGACTTTTATAAAGGATCAACCTGTCAACGGTCAGTTGGTTAAGAGTACTATACCTCACTGAGTTGAAAAGCTCGGTCAGGTCAAGCTTGCCTCCACGCAGTCGACCAATGGTCAAGTGTGGAGAGTAGGGCCGCGAATCAGTTGTGAGCCCTGCTTGGCTTAAACACTGCGCGGTGGCTCTGTGTAGCTGCTCGAGCTGCCCCCGTGACTCCAGGCCGAGCCAGATGACCCGGGGCCGATACGGATTGGGGAAGGCACCAAGACCTTTGACCTCGACCAGGAAAGGTCGTTGACAATCCCTAACGGATAGCACAGAAACCTTCAACTTTTCAAGGGTTTCCTGCTCGACTTCGCCGAAGAAGTGTAGGGTCAGGTGGAGATTTTCGGGGCGGGTCCAGCGAGCCTCGGCTATACTGGCCTGCAGTTGGGTCTGTATGGCGCGGATAGACTCCTGAAGTTGCCGAGGTAAAGGGATGGCCAGGAAGGCTCTAACCGAGGACATATCTCTCCTCATTAGGGTTGGCGAGCGGCAGGAGCGCTGAGAAGCAGCTACCCTGATCAGCACCGGCACTCTCCACCCAGACCAGACCGTCATGGGTTTCTATGATCCCCTTCGCCAGCGTCAGTCCCAGGCCGACACCTTTGCCGCCGAATTGTGCCTGGGATGTTGAGTGGGTCGAGATGTCACCGACTTCCTGGAATTTATCAAAAATCCGCAACTGGTCAGCCTTGTCTATGCCAATGCCACTGTCGCTGATGGAAATCTGCAGGTAGGATTCGGCCAGCGCTCCATCGAAAAAACTTTCCGAAAAAGCGTTCAGTTCCCCGGTAAGGCCGACGACTTTCTCCTGCAGCAGGGTGCGTCCGGCAATATGAACCATGCCCCCTTCTGGAGTGAATTTGATGGCGTTCTCCAGTAAGCGTCCGAGAGCTCGTTTGAGATGATGGGCATCCCCGCGGATGACGGTTTCATCAGGAAACTCCTGTAGCTCGAGAGTGATTTTGTTGGTCTGGTATCTTGGTTTAAATTCAGTGATCAGTTCGTTGATCATCGTGATGGGATTGAATGACTCACGAGCAATATAGAGGGCTCTTGCTTCCAGTCGGGCCGCATCAAGAAGGTCGTCGACAATCTGGTTGAGACGCTGACTGGCACGGATAATAACATTGAGGGCTCGTTTTTCATTGTCGCCCAGAAGCTCTTCCGTTTGACTCTGCAGGAACTCTGCACCCGATAGAATCGTGGTAAGTGGCGTCCGCAGCTCGTGAGAGGCCAGTGACAGAAAAGAGCTTTTCATCTGGTTGAGCCCCTGCAAGGTCCGGTGATGCTGTTCGAGTTGGTCCAGATTGTCGCGGAGGGTCGATCGTGAGCGTTCCAACTCGCGCAGGCTGGCAAAGTTGATCCGGTGTTGCCACTCCAATTCATCGAAAAGCTCGGCGCTTTTCAGTAAAGGGCCCAGCTGTCTGCCGATCGCTTGAGTCAGGCGTATATCTTCTCGACCGAAGACCTTATGGCCTCGATCAAAAATGAAGAGGACTCCAAGCGCTTCCTCTTCTGCGATGAAAGGCACAGCCAGAAAGGCCCGCCAGTTATCTGCACGAACTGCGCTGGAGGTCCGTCTATGGTCTTTCTGTAGGTTGGTTGAATGCCGATGGCGAGCTGTTTCAATTACCTTGCCGGCAAGCCCTTCGCCGGGTTTCATCTGGTTGAGATCTTCGACGACATCCTCAGGGATGTTGCGATGAAGGGCCAGCTTCATCTCTGTACCGCGCTGTTCCAGAAGAAAAATACCACCCCCAGAAATGTTGAAACTCCTGATCACTTCATCGAGGATAATCTCCAGCGTATGTGGCAGGTTGTGACCTTCTGCCACCCGGTGGGAAATCTGGTTTAGCAGGGTGAGATGGAGGTTCTGGCGCTCCAGTTCGAGTTGCAGGTTTGTCGTCTGGGTGACATCTCGAAAGTTGCCGTAGACGATCTGGCGATTGCCTATGCGTCCGCTTCTGGCTTTGATCTCCCCGATAAACTGACTGCCGTCTTTGCGGCGGAACTTGATGCCGCTGGTTTCGGCGTGACCGTCTCTGATAACGGCACTGATCATGCGCAGCAGGCGCTGACGGTGTTCTCTGGAAAAAAGGACTTTGAAAGTCAGATTGGTGACTTCTCCCTGGGTGTAGCCGAGCAGCTCTTCCGCCTGGCGGTTGACCTCAGTCAGGGCTCCATCCTTCTGGTCAAAGATGAAGAGGGCGTCGTTGGTGTTCTGTACCAGCTGTCGATCACGATCGTTGTAGTCCTTGAGTTGTTCCGCTTGCTGCCGAGAGAGCTCTTCACTCTTTTTCAGGCTTTCCTGCATCTCCCTGGCCTGAGTCTGCTTTTGTTTCGCCCAGCGAGCCGCCATGAAAACCGCTATTGTGACTATGATCAGAAGCGCCGTGTTCATGCCTCATCCCCGAGAAGTCCACCTGAGAGTTGAGCCATTGCCTGACGTCGCAGCCAGTCCAGAGCCGTGCAGGCTGTGCGCAGTCGGACTTGCTGGCGGTTGCCGGAGAAATTAAAGCGTTCAACGCGCTTTTCCTGGGGGCTGATCATAGCCAGATAGACAGTGCCGACCGGTTTGTCTGCCGTGCCGCCATCGGGGCCAGCTATGCCGGTGACCGCCAGGCTGATGTCGGTTCCGGCCGCAAACCGGACGCCCTTGGCCATGGCTTCAGCGCACTCGGGGCTGACCGCACCATGACGAGCAAGGATCTCCTGGTCAACCTTAAGACAGTCCGTTTTGGCGGAATTGGCGTAGCAGACAATGCTACGCTCCAGAAAGGCCGAGGCCCCGGGTTGGTCGGTCAGAAGTTGTGCGATCAGACCTCCCGTGCACGATTCGGCCAACGAAATCGTCAGGCCGGCTGTAGAGAGCAGGCGAGCTGTACTTCCGGCCAGAGTGTCGCTATCAACACCGAATACATAGTTGCCCAGGGCTTTGCGTACCGCCAACTCTGCACGGTCCGCCAGTCGCTGGGCGTCTTCGCCTCTGGTGCGCAGTTTGACCTGAACCACCGGGAATTCGACATTGAAGGCCAGTTCTACCCCTTCGGGCAGGCCGTTGCGGTTGATGCGTGATTCGACCGTTGGCTCGGGCAGGCCAAAGACGCCTACGGTTCGTTGGCAGCGCATAGGCGGGTCGGGGAAACGTTGCAGCAGGGAAGGCACGACGTACTCATTGAGCATCGCCAGCATCTCACGGGGGACACCCGGCAAAAAATAAAGGTCGGTCTGATTGTGCAGCAGATGGAATCCAGGTGCTGTGCCGTTATGGTTGGTGATAACCGTGCTTCTACCCGGCAGCATGGCCTGCTTCTCATTGCGGGGGTGCATCTCTCGTTGCCATTCCTGAAAACGGGCCCGGATCTGCAGCAGCGCCTTGTCGTTGAGGCTGTAGGAGCGTTCAAAGGCCATGGCCGCGGCCTTGGCGGTGCGGTCATCTTCGGTGGGGCCGAGACCGCCCGTTGCAATCACAACGTCGTGGGCTTCTGCAAGGCGACGCAGGGCCGCGGCAATGTCGACCGCACTGTCACCAATGGTGTTTGCTTCACGAACCGGCAATGAATTCTCTATGAGCTCCCGACTGATTGCCGCGGTGTTGGTGTCGGCCAGGTCACCGTTCAGTAGTTCGTCGCCTATGGTGAGGATTGCTATCTTCATAATTTTAAGAACTCAAAGGGAAAGGAACACAAACCATTTTTAACGCAGAGGCGCAAAGGGGAAATCCTTGTTTGTTATGACCGAAGGTCCTTTTGGTGCTCTTACCATCAATCTTTTGATTTTTAGACCAAAGATTAAGGTTAAAGACACTTCAAACCATTAATTAACGCAGCCGCAAAGACGCAAAGAGTAACCTTGGGGCTGAGCTTTTTTCATAAAGGTTAAGTTTTTCCTCAGCGTCTTTGCGCCTCTGCGTTAAATTTTAAGCCTTTGCTTTTTGCTTTGAATCTATATTTTTACGAAGCCAGACCGAAAAGCCACAAGGTCAGGCGCAAGGCAATTGCAGCGTAGATCCCTGCCGCGAAATCGTCGAGGACCACGCCAACGCCATGCTTGAGGTTTTTATCAAACCAGCCTGCTGGCGGGGGTTTGAAGATGTCAAAGAGTCGAAACCAGAAAAATCCGAGGATCGCAGCGCTCCAGCTCCAGGGCAAAAAGGCGACGGTGATCAGATAGCCGATCAGCTCATCGATAACGATACGTCCGTCATCGGCGACACCGTAGATTTGTCCTGCGGCATCTGCAATCCAGAAGCTCAGGAAGAGCAGTGCCAGCAAAGTGACGAAAGAGAGCCACCAGGGCCAGTCGCTGGTCAGATAAAAGACCGGGATGCCGGCCAGCGTGCCGACAGTGCCAGAGGCAAAGGGCGCGTAGCCAAGACCGGCGTTGCTGGAGAAGAAAAGGATCAGTTTACGCATTAGTCCTCCAGGCCGAATTGACGGTTGGCTGCGGTTGTGATTGTCCGGTGGATTTCAGGCAGGGGGCGGTTTCTGGCTGTGGCCAACTCCTGGCAGCGGTCATGCTCCGGGGTGATCCTCAACAGCTTGCTCCCCTCATAAATCAATTTCACCGCAGCTTCTCCAAAAGCTGTTTGTACGGTCGCCGCTTCACGCCGCAGCTTCAAGCGACGGGTCTCATGCAAACGGACGCCGATGGCGCTGCTTTCGCGCAGGATCAATTGTGCCAGAGGCTTCGCTTGCTGTGGCTGCGCCACAACCGTTAAGCATGTGCCCGGACGATTTTTTTTCATCTGCAGCGGAGTTAGGCCGACATCGAGAGCTCCTGCCGAGAGCAGCCTTTCGGTCAGGGCTCCGAGCCATTCGGCCGAGGAGTCGTCGATATGAGTTTCAATCACCGTGACGGTATCCTGCTCGAAACCGTCAGCCGCATTCGCTGTGCCGATGATCCCCCGCAGCAGGTTGGGGCGGTCCTCAAGGTCCCAGCCGCCGACACCATAACCGATGCGTTCGATGGTCAGCTCCGGCATGTTGCCGAAGCTGGCGATTTCGGCAGCGATAGCTGCGCCGGTGGGTGTCACCAGCTCTCGATCGCAGTTCGCGTTCCGGACCGGTTTTCCTTGCAGTAACTGCAGGGTCGCCGGGGCAGGTAAGGGCATGGCTCCGTGGGAACCGCGGATCATGCCGCTGGAAAGCGGCAGTGGGGTGCAGGTGATCTCCTCTACTCCGAGGAGGTGCAGGCCGATAACGCTGCCGACAATGTCGACGATGGCGTCAACGGCGCCGACTTCATGAAAGTGGACCTCGTCCAGGGCAACCAGGTGAACTTTTGCCTCCGCTTCGCCGAGGCTCCTGAAAATGCTGCGTGCCTGGTTGCGTAAAGGCTCAGCGAGAGAACTCTCTGCAAGCATGGTGTCGATCTCCGACCAGGTACGAGCAGGCTGATGGCCTTCGCAGACAACTTCGACGCGTGTACCACCGATGCTGTGACGCTTTTCGGGACGCTGATCCAGCTTGTATCCGGAGACGGGCAGCTTTGCCAGTTCTGTTTCAATCAGGCTCAGGTCGACGCCCAGGTCAACCAGAAGGCCGAGCATCATGTCACCGGAGATCCCGGAAAAGGTGTCAAGGTAGAGAATGCTCATGATGATTTTTTTCGATTGATGCGGGTGGCGGCGAAGGCGGCCCCGAAGCCATTGTCAATATTGACGACGGTTACGCCTCCGGCACAGGAATTAAGCATGCCGAGGAGCGCCGCAACTCCGCCGAATGCGGCGCCATAACCGATCGAAGTCGGCACGGCAATCACCGGAACATCGACCAGACCACCGACGACTGAGGGCAACGCACCTTCCATGCCGGCAACAACGATGATCACAGAGGCTTCACGCAGGATGTCCGTGTGGGCCAGCAAGCGATGAATGCCTGCGACGCCAACATCGACCAGTTCTTCGACCTGGTTGTTGAACATGCGGGCCGTAACGGCGGCTTCTTTAGCCACAGGCAAATCAGAGGTGCCGGCGCAGATGATAAGGATTTTCCCCCGACCGAGATCCTTCTCGGGCTTTTGTTGCAGGCAGTAGGTATTGGCTACGGGATCGTATTTACCGTTGGGGTAGATATTTGACAGAGCGTGAGCTTTTTCACCAGAAATTCGGGTGATCAGGATATTGTCGCCGTGCACGACCATGCGTTGCACAATCGTGCAGATCTGCTCCGTTGATTTCCCTTCACCAAACACGACTTCGGGAACGCCCTGACGTAGAGCGCGATGATGGTCGATCATAGCGATGCCGGCGTCCTCGAAAGGCAACTTGCGCAGGCGTTCGAGACCCTCGTCTATACTCAGGTCTCCCACTTGTAAGGCGGTCAGTAAATGCTTTAAATCATCAAGGTCCATCAACTCGATCTCCATGTTTTGCATCAGACTCACATGTTAGCATTACCGGACTGATTTTCAAACTTTTACTCGGCTCCTTTGTCGCTAGCAAATAAACTGTCCGGTGTTGTAGCACAACATCTGTCCGGTTCATTCTGTCCAGTAGGAGGACACTATGAAACGAACAGTTCTACAACAGGAGATCCGGATAATGCGTTTCGAAGAGA
>JARUHP010000022.1 GCA_030005635.1 Deltaproteobacteria bacterium IMCC39146 | reverse complement strand
GAAGATATTGGCCTTCTCGCCCGGATGGAACTGCCTCATATGCGATTTCTGTTCGTCGGGCCGGGATTTTGCCTGCGGCTTCCTTCAGATTCTACCTCGCGGTAGACACCCTTGCCGTCCGGCTAACGGTTCCCGTCATCAGGGTCCGTAGAGGACTTTCACCTCCAAGTCACCAGTTAGACACCACATCCAACCGGATGGCGCTTTCGCGCCGTGCGCCATGCCTGGCACACCAACTATAAAGGGGCACCCTGATCGTGGGTGCCTCTTTTGGTTTTATCAGGGTCACGTTTCCCTCTAGCAACTTGTCGTTACCTTCCCTTTGATTAAAACCCTATAAGCATACATCGCATTGCATGATGGTAACTTTCCGTTATTATTAATTTAATCCTTAAGTAGGGAGTATCAATTCATGGAGTCTCTCATTTCATTTAGCGATGGCTTTTTTGGTGGCGATTTCCTTGAAAGCAAAATCTTTTACACAATTCTGGCCATTGTGGTTTTCTGGCTGATCCGTCGTATCAGCCTCATTGTTTTGCTGCGTGGCCGAGACGTTCAGGTACAGTACCGCATCCGCAAAAGTGTCGCCTACATCACCTACCCGCTTGCCTTTCTGTTGATTGGTCGCATCTGGTTTGCCGGCTTTCAGGCAGTGTCAACTTATCTCGGCTTGCTCTCCGCAGGTTTGGCCATTGCCCTGCAGACTCCATTGGTCAATCTCGCCGGGTGGGCCTTCATACTCTGGCGACAGCCTTTCAAGGTTGGCGACCGAGTCCAACTTGGCGACCATCGTGGAGATGTCATTGACCAACGTATCTTTATGTTCAGCCTGATAGAGATTGGCAACTGGGTCGACTCCGACCAGAGCACCGGACGCGTCATTCACATCCCAAATGGCAAAATATTTAACGAAGTTCTGGCCAACTACAGCCAGGGGTTTCAATATATCTGGAATGAAATACCGGTTCTGGTCACTTTTGAAAGTGATTGGCGCAAGGCAAAGCAGATCCTTGGTGAGATAGCCCATCAACATGGCGATTCGCTCAGCGATTCTGCCGCACGCAGACTAAGGGAAGCCGCAAAAAAATTCATGATTTTCTATAAAAAACTGACGCCGGTGGTCTACACAACAGTGAAGGACTGCGGGGTCATGCTGACGATCCGCTATCTCTGCGACCCCCGTAAACGTAGAGGCTCAGAAGAAGAGCTTTGGGAAAACATCCTTGATGCTTTTGCCGTGCACGACGACATCGACTTTGCCTATCCCACCCAGCGCTTCTACACCAATATGTCTGAGGGTAAACCTGGGACTCGCCCCGGAGCTGTTTACAAGACCGACTCACCAGAGTGAAACCGGAAGTGAACGGACTTGCGATACAGGAAGCTCACAGATTGAAATCGGCCGTCTTTTCTGGTAAGTTCGCGCCCATGTAAAATCAAGGAACGTGACTTCGTCCGTCCCGACACGCTCTAAGGAGAATGATAATGCGCGTACTATCCGGCATCCAGCCTTCCGGCTCCCTTCACCTCGGCAATTATTTCGGCATGATGTCGAAAATGATCGCCCACCAGGAAGAGGCTGAACTTTTCTGTTTTATCGCCAACTACCATGCCCAGACTTCGGTCAGTGACGGCAAACAACTTGCCAAGGGCACTCTCGAAGCGGCCGCGAACTTTTTGGCTCTCGGCATGGACCCAGAAAAAAGTACCTTCTGGGTGCAGTCTGATGTTCCGGAGGTTCAGGAACTGGCGTGGATCCTTTCCAACTTCACTCCTATGGGTCTTTTGGAGCGCTGCCACAGCTACAAGGATAAAATTGTCAAGGGAATCGCGGCCAACCATGGACTTTTTGCCTACCCAGTATTAATGACTGCCGACATCTTGCTCTTTCAGAGCGAGACGGTGCCAGTCGGAAAAGACCAGAAGCAGCATGTTGAAGTGGCCCGCGACATCGCTATCAAGTTCAACAACGAATACGGTGAGATCTTCACTTTACCACAGCCTGAGATTGATGATGATGTCGCCACAGTGCCAGGTCTTGATGGCCAGAAAATGAGCAAGAGCTACGGCAACACCATCGACCTCTTCGCTGAAGACAAAGCTTTACGCAAACAGATCATGCGCATCGTCACAGCACCGATCCCGGTCGAAGATCCGAAAGATCCTGACGCCTGTAACGTCTATAAAATCTTCCGTCTTTTCCTCGACAAAGAGCAGGACCAAGCCTTGCGTCAGCGCTACCAGGCGGGGAATCTCGGCTTCGGTGATGTGAAGCAAGAGCTCTTTGAAACGGTGCGTGACTATTTTGCTCCTCAGACGGAGTATCGTAAGGAGTTGCTGGCCAACCCGGACGGGATTCGGGAGATTCTAGCCAAAGGTGCGGACAAGGCGCGATATACGGCGAGTAAGACTTTGCGAAAGGTGCGTAAGAAGACAGGTTTGATTTACTAAAAGAGAAAAACATCCGAAAACCAAAAAGCGCAACAGAGCGTTAATCTGTTGCGCTTTTGTGTTTCCAAAACTGCTGAAACAATTAATTAAGTAAATCAACAATTTCCGGTGCCATACCAACGTAGCTACCCGGAGTCATCTCAAGCAGACGTTGTTTGTCATCATAAGCCAACTCCAACCCTTCAATAAAGGCATGAATCGTCTCAGCAGTAATCTTCTGCCCACGAGTCAACTCCTTGAGCTTTTCATAGGGCTTCTCAATTCCAGCCTTGCGCATCACCGTCTGAATCGGTTCAGCCATCACCTCCCAGGCGTTATCCAGATCACTCGCCAGGTTCTGCTCATTGAGCTTGAGCTTGCTCAAACCCTTGATGGTCGAGTGATAGGCGATCATGCTGTAACCGAAGCCGACACCCATGTTGCGGATCACCGTCGAATCTGTCAGGTCACGCTGTAGTCTTGAGATCGGCAGTTTAGCAGAGAGGTGGCCGAAGATAGCGTTAGCCAAGCCGCAGTTACCTTCAGAGTTTTCGAAATCAATCGGGTTAACCTTATGCGGCATGGTCGACGATCCAACTTCACCGGCGATCGTTTTCTGACCAAAGTAGGCCATGGAGATGTAAGTCCAGAGATCACGATTAAGATCGACGAGGATGGTATTCCAGCGAGACAGGGCATCGAAGAGTTCAGCCATGTAATCGTGGGGCTCGATCTGGGTGGTAAAGAGGTTCTGAGTCAGGCCAAGGTCACCCTCGATCACCTTTTTACTCAAAGAAATCCAATTGACCTGCGGGTATGCAGAAAGGTGAGCATTGAAATTGCCGACCGCTCCGTTAAGCTTGCCGAGGATCTCCACGTTGGCAACGCTTGCACCTTGCCTGCGCAGGCGAGCCACGAAAACTGCCAACTCCTTACCAATGGTGGTTGGTGATGCCGTCTGCCCATGGGTACGGGCCAACATCGGCACGGTCTTGAAATCTTTGGCCAGCGAGGTCAACTCTCTGGTTATGCGTTCCTGTAACGGCTCCAGAGCTTTAAGACCATCCTTAAGCATCATGGCGTGCGACAGGTTATTGATATCTTCCGAGGTGCAGGCGAAATGCAGGAACTCGGACAGTCCTTGCAAAGAGGTCCCGGTGATCTGCTCCTTCAGGTAATACTCAACCGCTTTGACATCGTGGTTGGTCACCTTCTCGATCGCTTTAACCTTCTCGGCTTCCTCAGGAGTAAACTTGGTTACGATAGCGCGAAGGTACTGATCCTCCTCTATCGTCAGTGCAGGGCATTCTGCAATTTTCGGCTCGGCACAAAGCGCCAGCAGCCACAGAACCTCAACCTTCACCCGGTTGCGGACCAGGGCATACTCGGAAAAACATTCGCTCAGCTCTTCTACTTTTGAAGCATACCGCCCATCAATCGGGCTGATCGCTGTAATCATGACAAAACTCCTGAAAAATAGTGTGTTGAGAATCTCGAAATATAGCCCTCTCGGCGCGGTGGTGCAAGACCATTAGGTTATTTACAGCCGATTGGGGGGAAGGGACAGAAGAAAAACAATGAGATAAGGTGACTTGAAGGCCCTGAAGAAGCCTTGTTGCATCTCATTAATTCCCTGTCATACTGAATGTCCATTGTTGACATAACCAACCAGGGAGGTCGCGATGACTAACTACCGGAAGTGGTATTGCAGTTGCAGAGGCAAACCGTTGGAGCTCAGCACAGTGGAAACGGCGGAAGATGAACCGGTGGAAGCGATCTGCCAACGTTGCGGGGCCTCACCCTCATCGGACCCAAAGCACACCATCTCTTATCAGGACGTTGAAACCTGGGACGACTGAGCGGATCTAGTGTCTCGTGCGATTAATTCTTATCTTCAAATTCCGGTGCTTTTGGCTTCTGACTGCGTTACGGCACCTCGGCTTAAGCCGCCCTAGGCCTGTGTCACCGCGCCTTGCCAGGAACCAAATCACTCGCAATTTGTGCGGCGAACTAACCGCAAGGGACACTAGCTGACCAGATTACGGGTAAAGAGGACAAAAGCCATCGAAGGCCTCTTGCTGGCTTCGCGAATGACGAACTGAATGCCATCAAACTGCCAGCCCTCAGCCGTGCGTTCATTCAGCACCTCTTCAATCGATTCATCCGTTACCACAGCCAACTCTACAACTTTATATTCGATCATACCTGGTACCCTTGCCTTCAACCTGACTCCTCATTTCCAGACCTTTTTTATCGACGTTATAACGTGCCCCGACGGTAGGGTAAAGAACTCTCTTCAACATTGCCGCAACCATATAGATGACCTTTTAACCGATAAGATAAAACATCTTTTTATCCCCACGATCGGTTATTTTTTTACAAAAGTTAAATCTCCTGCTATTCCGTATACTTTATGCTTATACGCCTTATAATTAGCTAATTTACTGAAAATTTTCTATTGACTTCTTTTTAGAACGACGTATCATGTCGCAAAATTTACCACCCCATGATGTGGTTGTTTTTCACGAATAAGTACCTTAATCAATGCTCACAATGCAGGGATCGCTCAGTTTTACGACCTTTTCAAGCTAACAATTGCATACGGTATAGAGAACTTTATTTATTATGCGGGCCATCTCGATAGGTGTTTCCGCAATTTATTGTTGCACATTTGTCACACATTGTTTCTGAAGAAAAAAAACACTGAGAGAAAAGGAGTCACAGCTATGGGACACGGACCAGCAGTAAAACTCGGCAAGGACAACGCTGCCGCGTACAAGAGCAAAATCGGCATATCGATGTTCTTCGTCTACACCCTGACCTACTTCGGCTTTGTCGTTATCAATGCGGTCAGCCCGGCACTGATGGAAAAAGTCTACTTCGGTCAGACCCTGGCCGTTCTCTACGGCTTCTTCCTGATCGTCTTCGCTTTAGTGCTCGCTGTCATCTACAACCATTTCTGTACCGCCGCTGAAGCGCGCCTGAATTAATAGGGGAGAACTAAGACTATGATATATACACAATCGCCGATAGCCATCGGCCTGTTTTGCTTTTTTGTTCTTTTCGTTCTCGGCCTCTCTTTCTACCTTGCCCGCCGCACCTCTACAGCTGACGGCTACTACGCTGCCGGCGGTAACATTCACTGGTTTACTAACGGTATCGCTTTCGCTGGTGATTACCTTTCTGCGGCCTCCTTTCTCGGTATTTGCGGCATGATCGCAACCGCTGGTTTCGATGGTTGGATGTACTCCATCGGCTACCTAGCCGGTTGGATGGTCGCTCTCTTCCTGGTCGCAGAACCGATGAAGCGCCTCGGTAAGTACACCTTCACCGACGCTCTCGACTCCAAGTTCAACTCCAAGGCGATTCAGTTGATGGCGGCCATTTCAACACTGGTCGTCTCGGTTTTCTACCTGATTCCGCAAATGGTCGGTGCCGGCGTTCTGGTTCAGCCTCTGCTCGGCATGCCGCACTGGGTTGGTGTCTGCATCGTTGGTGTGGTTGTTACCATCATCGTTGCCACTGCGGGTATGGCTTCGACCACTTACGTTCAGTTCTTCAAAGGCGCACTGCTGCTGATCTGCTCATCTGTCGTCGTGGGCCTCGTTCTTTTCCGCGGGCTCGGTACCGACCCCAACCAGGGTGACACCAAGGAATACCATCAGTTTCAAACCCTGCAGGCCGAAGTCACCAACGGTAGTCTACAGGTTGCAGGCTACGATGTGGTTGAAGGCCTTGATTCTGAATTCGGCCAAGAAGGCTTTGTCAAGCTCTCCCAAGACGGCGCAGAAACTGTCTGGCATCTCAAAGAAGCAGCAACCGGCTACGAGCTGGTTGAAGCTCTTTTCGTCACCAAGATGGCTGACGGCACCAAGCTTTATAACGGCGCTCCGAAAGAAGACGGCAAGTTCTTTGCTGTTGGCCACATCAAGGAGATCACCGTCGATGGCAAAGAGATTGCTCAGACCGGTGCGGTTGGCCCGTTAGAGTTTCTGAACCGCTTCAAAGACAGCACCGTGGTCCTGTGGGGCAAGAAGTACGTCAAGGTTGGCGACACCACAACCACCATCTACTACCAGAAGCCGACCCCGGGCAGCCGCATCCTGCGTCCCGGTTTGAAGTTCAAAGTTGACAACGCGAGCGGCCTCGACAAGTTCAACTTCATCTCGCTGATGCTCGCACTCTTCTGCGGCACCGCGGCCCTGCCCCACATCCTGATTCGTTACTACACGGTACCGAGCCAGGCAGCAGCCCGTAAGTCGACCATCGTCGCGATTGCCGCTATCGGCTTCTTCTACATCCTGACCCTTTATCTTGGTCTGGGTGCGATGACCAACGGTGTTATCAACATTACCGACAACAACATGTCGGCACCGCTGCTGGCCCTCTCCTTCGGGGTCCTACTCTTCTCCGTCATCTCATCTCTGGCCTTCGCCACAGTCCTCGGTACTGTTTCGGGTCTAATCGTCGCCTCGGCCGGAGCCGTTGCCCACGACCTGATGGACAACTTCCTCGGCATGAACATGACAGATGCCGGTAAAGTCAGAGCGGGCAAGATCTCTGCCATGGTCATCGGCGGCATTGCCATCTACCTAGGCATCATCTTTGAAGGCATGAACGTTTCCTTCCTGGTCGGCTGGGCCTTCGCCGTTGCAGCTTCAGCTAACCTGCCTGCGATCCTGATGATCCTGTTCTGGAAGAAAGCGACAGCCCAGGGCGTTGCAGCATCGATTTTTGTCGGGCTAACATCTTCTCTCGGCCTGATCCTGGTTTCACCTGACATGTGGATCCGTTACGGTCTGCTGCCTCAGGATGCTCCTGTCGCTTTCAACAGCCCGGCAGCCATCTCCATCCCGGCTAGCGTTCTGACCCTGATCATCATTTCACTGATGACTCAGAAGAAGGGCGCCATGGTTGAGGAAGGCGCAGAAGCCTGATCCTTGCAAGAAAAGGTTCAACCTGTTAAATAGAGAGAGGGGCTGCTCTGCAGCCCCTCTCTTTTCCTTTTTATGTAATCTAACAACACTGGATATATTTCATGCGCCGTTTCCGCTACACACTGATTGCCGTCTGCCTGGTCCTCCTGTTTCTAGGTGTGAGTGACCTGACCCTCTGGTATAACAATCTAGCCCCGCAACCGGTCAGCATTGAAACCCTGGAGCAGATCGGCGCACCCGCTGAATGGCTTGAAGCTAGAGCTGGCTACCAGGACCTTGATCGTGCCATCTCCACCTCCGGTTCCCTGGAGATGGAAGCTCTTCTGGTGCCGCTTGTTGCTGACCCCGACCAGGAGCAGATTCATGTTATGGTTGAAACGCGGGACCCACACCAATTGAAGCTCTTTCAGGACTACCACTTCTTTACCGACACGCTGCCGGAAAAGAGGGACTTCCGCCGCAAGCATGGCGCTGAATTTAAAGGGCAACGAGATATCACTGGTATGCTGGTCGCTGGGCTGATAGCCCGGGGAAATCGACAGAAACTGATCGATCTGGCAAAAGAGACCGACCTGAACATAGCTGACGATGTGATTTTTTTGAGTGAGGGCAAGGAACCAGGCAAGTTGCGTGGGGTGTTCTTTACGCTGATTGGATTACTAGGCATGGTTAAGGTTTTTACCCACAAAAAGGCAGCAAATCCTACATCCGAGAAGCCGGATCACAACCCGGAGTAGAGGCTCTTACTCCTGCCAACCAGACTGCCCTTGCTGTAACTAGGTATCATCACGGGTCAAAGTGCCGTCAACCAGTCTCCAAAGATTATGCTCGTTTTTGTTCTTCAGTGGCTCAGGAAGCATTGTCTGAGGAAAGTTCTGGTAACACACCGGACGTAAGAACCTCTTGATCGCTGCCGAACCGACTGAAGTGGAACGACTATCCGTCGATGCCGGATAAGGCCCTCCGTGGTTCATTGAGTCGCAAACCTCCACGCCAGTTGGGAAGCCTCCCACGAGAACCCTGCCGACCCTGCGTTCAAGCTTCCTGAAGAGCTCGGCGTAATCTTCCACCTCAAGATCCTTGCCGTGAACGGTCGCAGTCAATTGACCCTGAAGATTTTGAGCTGCAATCATCATCTCTTCTCGGGAATCACAAACAACGACCACAGCAGAGGGACCGAACACCTCTTCACCGATCCCGGGATTTTCAAACAAGACCTTAGCATCGGTTTGCAACAAGACAGGGTTCACTAAACAGCCTGCCTTCTGAAGGTCTTCACCCCCAACCCTGACAACGCCTTTGATGCTTATCAACCGTTTAATGCCCTGCTGAAAATTCTCTTTGATTCCCGCATGCAACACAACACCTGGAGGCTTTTGCGACAGCAGCTCTGCTGCTTTGCTCACAAAGGCTTCCAAAGCCGGCCCCTTGATAGCAAACAAGAGACCCGGAGAGGTGCAGAATTGTCCGACACCGAGGGTCACCGACTCCACAAAATCCTTGGCCAAGCTGTCACCATATTCCTGCAATGCCTGAGGCAACAGAAAAACGGGGTTAACACTGCCCATTTCAGCATAAACAGGAATCGGCTCCGGACGCGATGACGCCAGGTCGAAAAGGGCCCGGCCGCCGGCAAGAGAACCGGTAAAAGCAACCGCCTTGATACGAGGATGTTCGACAAGAGAGGCACCAACCTCAAAACCACTACCCTGAACCAGGCTAAAAATCCCTTCTGGCAACGCACACTTCCTGACAGCATTCTTGATAGCCTGTCCGGCTAATTCGGAGGTTCCCGGGTGAGCTGGATGGCCTTTAACCACAACCGGACACCCGGCAGCCAAAGCTGAGGCCGTATCGCCACCGGCGACAGAAAAGGCAAGCGGGAAGTTGCTGGCACCGAAGACCGCAACCGGCCCCAAAGGAATAAGAATCTGACGAAGGTCTGGCTTGGGAACAGGGAATCGATCCGGGAGGGCGCGATCGATACGCGCCTCCACATAAGAGCCCTCTTTGACCACTTGGGCAAAAAGTTTCAACTGAATGGCAGTCCGGCCCAGCTCACCAACAAGACGTGCTTCAGGGAGACCGGTTTCCTGCATGGCGCGATCAACCAGAACTCCTTCAAGACTCAACAACTCTGTAGCAATGGTCTCGAGAAAGTCTCCCCGTTTTATATTGTCTGTGGCCCTGTAAGCGTCAAAAGCTTTTTCGGCCAAAGCCGCCGCACGATCCACATCTTGAGAGGTCCCTTCATAAAAGAGGGGCTCCAGAGCCGCTCCCGTTTCGGGGTTAACCGCCTGGAAGGTCTGTTCTCCAGTGAACGCGTAGCTTGAACCAATCAGCGGATTTCCAGTCAGGCACATAAGATATTTTCTCTCACTCCATCAAGTTATGCGTTAAGCAACCCTTCAAGTTCTGGCTCAAAGATTTCCCAGACTCGTTTCTCCAGCTTTTCAATAAATTCCGGGCTGGTAATATTAGGCAACTTGATGTTCTGGTTCGGATTCTCAAACACCTCGGCCGGCAGACAGAACTCGGCTTTGGTGTAACCCTGTCGTAACTCAAGAGCCAGTCCACGCAGAAAAGAACGGCGTACTGCAGCACGGATGTTATCGATACTGACATCCAGATCAAATTCGCTCTTCAGACAATCAACCACCATCTGTGTGCCGATGCCCTTGGCAATGTCGAAGAATTTACACAGGCCGATCATATCAAACCCGACAATGTGCAGCTTATCTTCGGTGATCCCTTTTACCCAGGAGTCCAGATCCGACTTGCCCTCACGGGTCAGCAAACCGTAGGTCCCCATCGACATGTGCCCTCCGGCAATCGCCCAGGCGTAACCAGGATTGGTTTCCGGTTGATACGCTGGGATCTCCAGGCCTTTAACATGGTAAGCGTAGCAGGTTTCGTTGAGACTTTGCGAGAGTCGCATGGAGCCCTGGCCGATCTCCGGTAGTTTCCCCTCTCCAGCCTGAATGATCAGCTCATGAATCTTTTCATAATCACCAAAGGTCGCGCCGTTGAGAAACGTTTTTTGCGGATGCCTTTCGTTGTAGGACAATGCATAAGAGATGGTCGCACCGAGAGAAATGGCATCCATGCCGTAGTTATCACTAAGCTGAATCAGGCGTGCGGCCTGGCCGGCATCGTGAATACCGATATTGGTGCCGAGCAGGTTGAGTGGCTCGTAGTCGAACTTGGCCAGGAACTCGCCCTTGCTGCCGTCGGCGTTCTTCTCAGAAATATTATTGTGACAGGTGATGCCGCAGCGGTAGCAGGCCTGCGACTTGATATCGTACTCTTTCTCGACATTTTCACGGAATAACTTCTCTGGAATCGCATTTCCTTGTGGACGGAAATTATTGACCGGCACCGCGTGGAATTCCTGCAGAACATCGTAGGCAGCCCAGGTCCCGCCGCCACCGCCACGACTGATCGGTTGAATGCGGGCGGAGCCGCCCCCTTTGACGACATTGAGGTTAACTTTCTTCACCGCTTCGGATAAGGGTTTAAGCTTGTCACTGCTTTGCGCCACCAGGGCAAGGATGTTCTTATAACCCATCAGGCTGCCCATACCGCCACGCCCTGCGAATCGACACTTGTCTTCTTTCTCTTTGAGCTGATTCTCTGTGGAAAGGGCGACAGCACCCATAAAGTTGTTCTGCCAGTTCTCCCCGGCTTGGCCGATGGCGGCAAAGTGGGCATCAGGATAATCTTTCTGTAGGGCCATGATTTTGTCATGGGTCGAAAGACCAAGTAAGCGCTCGGCGGGTTTCAATTCGACCTGCGGCCCTGCATCAGTCTCCTTAATCACCACATAGACCGGCTGTTCTGAGCGGTTTTCGAAAATCAGCTCATCCAGACCCGTCCATTTGAACTTGGCGCCGAACTTGCCACTGCCTGTCGACCACATGGCGGCAGGAAGCCCCGCCTTGGAACCTTTGATCGGGCTGTAACCGGAGAAGTATGTACGCATGCCGGTCATGGCACTGCTGCCGGTCAGTAGACCGGTGTTGACGATTAAAGGGTTCTCGTCGCAATAAGCGTTATTAATTTGCCGCCGGGCTAAATCCTGAAATGAGCGGCCGAAGCCTCCTAGCACATCCTCCAGATTGCGGCAGGGAGTCTCTTCCATGCGCTGTTCAACTGTTCTCAAGTCGATGGTACAGCGCTTATAGAGGATATTGGATGACTCAGCAGCGGGATCAGTAGTCAAAAATCTCATCGATTTTCCTCCTTACTCCAAAAAACATTCATTGCAGACAAATCTATGGTAATGGCTCTTCTTAACCTCCGTCCAGCATAGGAAGGAGAGACAAAGCGTCACCATCTTTGAGGCTGTCTTGTTCTCCTGCATGCAGCCCATTGATGAGAATGATACCAAGAACATCCTTAGGTAGCTGGAGATCCTCAACAATATCGAAGACCCTTGCATCGGAAGGATACTCAAGCCTTTTCTCATTGAATCGGCCAATGCGAAACATGCCAACGAGTTTGACATTGATCTTCATCATCTTCAGTCACTCTTACTTAAGAAAGGCTTTATTAGACTGCACCATTAATATAATCATTAAATCAGCATCAATCAACACCAGCGGCTTTGCTTTTCACAAGCTGTTGCAAAACCAACCCCACCACAATCAAAACCAAGCCATAAAAAGTCGACGGCAGAATCTCTTCGCCAACCAGAAAATGGATCAGGATCAGAGAGAAAAAAGGCAACATAAAGACGATACTACTGATCCTCGCTGCACTGGCAGTGTATTTAAGTGCCTGCAACCAGAGCACGAAAGATATTCCCATCTCAAAGCAACCGACATAGACAGCCCCGAGAAAACCGGTCAGGTCAGGTTTTTGCATTTCGGTAAAAACCAGGCAATAGATCAGGGTCAATGGCAGCGCACAGAGGAAGTTCATAAAGAGGCCAGCCAGAGGTGGTCTGCTGTCCCTGACATTGAGAATCCAGTAGAGCGCCCAGACAATCGTGCTCCCTAAGGCCAGGGCGACCCCAAAGGGATCGGAAAAATTCATCCCAAACGGATCGCCGTGGGTCGAAATCACCACAACACCACAAAAGCTGACCAGGATCGCAAGGATCTCACGAAAAGAAAGCTTCTGCTTGAGTAATGGTACGGCGAGAATCGAGAGCGTGATAGCCCAGGTGCTGTTAAGTGGTTGAGCGACCTGGGCCGGAAGCAGTTCGTACGCCTTCAACAGAATCAGGTAATAGAGAAAGGGGTTGAGGATTCCCAAGCCAGCTGAACGGAGCCATTCCTGACTATTTTTTGGCAAAGCCAGACCCAACTCGCGACGAAACAGCAGGATGACACCAAGCAACAAGACCGAAGCCAGGTTGGCGTAAAGTAACAGGTGTGCAGGGGACAATGTCCGCAGGGAAATTTTGAACGCTGAAGCGACCGTTGACCAGATTAAAACCGTGCTGATTGCGTAGATGTATGCCTTGCGTTGATTGACCATTTGGTCAACCTCCAAATTCCGCAGGGACTTCCGGGGTAGCGCGCCCCCCCAGAGTGAGGACCGCCAAACCGGAGAAAATCAGGGCTATACCAACAAAGGAAACCGGATTCAGTTGTTCGCCCAGGACCAACAGTCCCAAAAGACCTGCAGTCAAGGGCTCTGCCAGGGTCAAGGTGACCGCAGTGGCAACCGGAACCCGCTGCAAACCACGGGCAAACAGCCAGTAGGCGAGAGCGGCCGTTACCAGGCCAAGGTGGATTATGACAGCAATACTACGAGGAGCCGCCAGCCAGGCCATTTCACGTCCGATTAACAAAGGGGCAAGCATCAGGGCACCAATACAGAAAACAACCGCGATAACAGCATTCGCGTCGTGTTTTTCTAACAAACCCTTGATCACCAGAGTATAGGCTGCATAGGCAACACCGGCACCGATAGCGAGTGCGACACCCAGCAGATCAATCACAACATCACCACCGCTGCTGAGGGTCAAAACAACACAACCGATAATTGCAAGAGCCGTCGCAACAAACCAACTTCTCCCAGGGCGCTCTCCCCGGAAAAGATAACCGAGCAGCCCACCGGCAACCGGTGCACTGCCGATACCGACAATAGTCCCGACAGCGACTCCGGTTTTGGCGACACCGGCAAAAAAGAAGGCTTGATAAAGCGCAGTAAACAGGGCGGCAGAAAGCGTTGCTTTAAGTGGCCAGCCTTTCATCTGCGACAGTCCAGTGGTCATTAATACAATCAACAGCATGGAGACGCCACCGATCGCCAGACGTAAGAATCCGATAACCATCGGATCGAAACCGGCAGGTGCAAAAGCCTGGGCCGTCCCGGTTGTTCCCCATAACATGGCCGCCATCAGGACAAACCAGACTCCCGACCGTGAATCATCTTGCTGCATCAAAAACTCCCATCGAGACACTCATGAAACAACTTGTTCACGACTCCGCTGCACACCAGCACAAGGCCAACATAAGTAAAGCAGGGCCAGAAGACGACCAAGCAGGTAAGCAAGCGCTGCGGAGGTCACTCCAGGAAGCGCTGAGTATAGTACAAGCAACGCCATTATTGAAAAAATTCCCATCGCTTCAATAGCAGTCGCCAGCGTCACAGGAAGTGTTATGCCGGCATCGATCAGAATAGCTCGTTGATAACCGATGGCAACTGTCAAGGCCGGAAAAAAAGCCATGATCTGTAATGGCGGAATCGCTAACTGAACCAGCTCTGTAGACAAACCGGAAAGGGTTGCAAACCAGACCACGTTGAGAGGGGTAAATGCAATCAAAGACAACCCGCCACCCAGTGCAAGCCCTAGATAGATGGCAAACTTTCTGACCACCGCGCGATTCTGCTGACCATCCTTTAACGTAGCGATTGCCACCTCTGGATAAGATAATCCGAGCGCACGAAACAGGAATGTCAACGCATAAAGCACCGGCATGACCGCCAAGGACTCCAGAGGCTTGTAACTATGGCCGAGGAAAAAGGTCACCACAGGATGAACACTCAAGCCGATCAGAGGCGTCATAGCCAGAGGCAGATAGAAACGACTCAACGCGGCATAGGAGATCATGACAACGGCATCTCCGGTTTCCGCCAGTGAGGTTGCAATCGCGCGACGTGCCAGCCAACGGGTCGCCAAGGCCTCAGCCACGACACCGGCACTCAAGGAACAGGCTCCCAGACTGGCCCCTGGCAAATCACCAAAGGACCAGAGCAGGTATGCCGTTGTCGACATACTCAAAATTCTGACCGCAGTGCCAACCGCAACCCGGCCCGGTTGGTGATGGGCGATCAGCACACCCTGGTAGAAACGACGCATGCCGATAGCCGCCGGCCATGGCAAGAGCAACCACAAAGCCTGATTCACATGAGCGGAGATATCGGATGATAAGCCGAGAAGCATTGTCGTTAAGGGGATAAAAACAGCCGGTACGAGCAGAAGAAAAAGAAACAGCGTGACGATCCCACACAGGGTCACGGAGAAAGAGCGCAACCGCAGGTAATCACAACGACTCCGCGCCAAGAGTGTCGAAGCGCTCAACAGCATGATCACCGGAGCTTCCGTTATCAACCCGAAAGCATAGGCAACACCGTAGGCCGCCAGGTTCGTGGCACTCTCGCCCATGCGGGCAATGATTGCCGCCAAAAAAGGGCCCTCGATCGCCATCATCAGCCAGGTCAAGGCAAGTGGCCACCAGAGGCGATAAATGGTTTTAAGTGTTGCCTGTTGGTTCATAACTCCACCAAGGGGACTGTCCCCGGGTTTTCAACAGCGAATCAGGAGTCTGTCCCCGGGTGTTCATAAAAGAACAAATCCCGGCTTTTCTGTCGGCTCTAACGTAAAGGGACAGTCCCCGTTCGGGGACAGTCCCTGTGAAGAGATTATACGAAAAGGAGGATGCCAACAAGTGACATCCTCCTTCGAAACATATTAATCATGCCAGCATTCAGACAGATTTTGACTTCATGCCAAGCATCTGTCTCAAGGCGTGCTGAGCAATGCTCGGATTCTCCTTGAGCCGGCGCCTGGAATACGGCAGCCACGATTTTCCGTATGGAACGTATATCCGCAGGCGATGTCCTTGCTTAACCAGAAGGTCCCGCAACTCGGGGTCAACACCAAGCAGCATCTGATACTCGTATTCCTCACGTTTCAGACCAAACTGCCTGATCAGTTGCTCCGCTTCGAAAACCAGTTTTTCGTCATGAGTTGCGATACCAACGTAGGCACCCTTCTCAAACATTTTTTCAAGACATTTCACAAAGCTGCGATTGATGATAGCCATGTCCTTGAAGGCAACCTCGCGCGGCTCATTGTAAATCCCTTTACAGAGTCTGAAGTTGAGAGGACCGTCACTTAAAGCTTCGATGTCATCCAGAGTCCGACGCAGATAAGACTGCACAACCACACCAACATGTCCTTCAAATTCCTCACGCAGAGCACGGAAAAACTCAAGGGTATCGTCGGTGCAAGAATGGTCTTCCATGTCGATACGAACAAAATTATTCAGGCTTGCGGCAAGGGCAACAATTTCACGAATATTTTCGAAAGCGAAATCCTTGTCGAGTTCCAGTCCCAACTGAGTCGGTTTCAGAGACAGATTGGCATCAAGACCTTCCTTATCGATTCCGTTGAGAATATCCAGACACTGCTGCTTGAAGAAATTGGCTTCTTCTTTGGTCTTGATGAACTCACCGAGGATATCGATGGTAGTAACCATTCCCTTGCTGTTCAGCTCTTTCGTGGTCTTGACTGCCGCAGAGAGATCATCTCCAGCGATATAACCCTTGGCGAAAAAGCCAACGATCGGGCCCGGCACGTGCATGATGGTTTTTGAAACAAGGAAGTTAAACAGGGACATAGCGTCCTCCAACTAAATGAATGGTTAACGGGGGCAGTAAACTGCCCCCGATTGATATTATTCAGCGTCCATGAAGGGGTAGGCGAAGTGCGTCGGCGCCTCAAAGGTTTCCTTGATAGTGCGCGGCGACACCCAGCGAACCAGGTTCAGGTAAGAACCGGCCTTGTCGTTGGTACCGGAAGCGCGTGCGCCACCGAAAGGCTGCTGACCGACCACAGCACCGGTCGGCTTATCGTTGATGTAGAAGTTGCCTGCCGCATTTTCCAACTTGGTGAGAGCCAGGCTCACGGCTTCACGCTTGGTGGCGAACACAGCGCCGGTCAGAGCATAGATGGACGTCTTGTCACAGAGTTCAAGGGCTTCTTCGTACTTATCATCTTCATAGACATAGATGGTCATAACCGGTCCGAAGATCTCTTCTTCCATAGTACGGAAATGCGGGTTGCTGGTCAGAATCACGGTCGGCTCGATGAAGTAGCCTTTACTGTCATCATAACCACCGCCAACAATGATCTCGGCGTCGTCTGCAGCATTGGCGTAATCTATAAATTCGGTGATGGTCGCATATGCCGACTTGTCGATGACGGCATTAAAGAAGTTGGTGAAATCTTTAGGGTGACCCATCTTGATCGTCGCCATATCGGTTTCAAGCTTCTCACGAACCGGGGCCCAGAGTGTTTTGGGGATATAGGCGCGGGAAGCTGCAGAACATTTCTGACCCTGGAATTCAAAAGCACCGCGGATGATTGCTGTTGTCAGCTGTTCAGCATTGGCACTCTCATGGGCCACGATGAAGTCTTTACCGCCTGTTTCACCAACGATGCGCGGATACGACTTGTACTTGGCAATATTTTCACCAACGGTCTGCCACATCTGGTGGAAGACGCGGGTCGAACCGGTGAAGTGAATGCCACCGAGATCTTTATGATCGAGACAGATCTTGCCGACCATCGAACCGGAACCCGGCACAAAGTTGATGACGCCATCAGGCATCCCCGCTTCTTTAAGAATCTGCATGAAGAGGTAAGGCGTATAAACGCAGGACGAAGCGGGCTTGAGTAGAATCGTGTTACCCATGATGGCCGGAGCCGTTGCCAGGTTGCCGGCGATTGCGGTGAAGTTGAACGGAGCAACTGCAAAAACGAAACCTTCCAGAGGGCGCTGCTGCACGAAGTTCCATAGGCCTTTCGAACAATGCATGGGTTGGTCAGTGTAAACCTGCTGCGCGTAATAAACGTTGAAGCGTAAGAAGTCGATTAACTCACAAGCAGCATCAATCTCAGCCTGATAGGCGCTTTTGCTCGTCGAGAGCATGCTGACTGCATTCATAAGGTAGCGATACTTGCCGGAAAGCAGCTCTGCAGCCTTGAGGAAGATCGCGGCACGCTCTTCCCAACGCAGGTTAGCCCAATCTTCCTTGGCAGCCATGGCAGCATCAATGGCCATGTTGATCTCTTTTTCACCAGCCTGGTGGTATTCACCCAGAACGTGCTGGTGATCATGTGGCATGACAACCTTGCCCATCTTACCGGTGCGCACTTCCTTGCCACCGATGATCAGGGGAATCTCAACTTTCTTGTTGGTGATTTCATCAATCGCCGCCTTGAGAAGATCACGCTCAGAAGATCCTGGAGCATAGTTGTAGACGGGTTCATTGACAGGCGTTGGGACCTTAAGGATGGCGTTGTTTAACAGATTCATGATGGGCACCTTTCTCGTCAGAGGTTTTATGTTAACAAATCGTTTATACGCAGGAGTCAAGACCGGTCGCAGTGCGTACCAAGTCATTCTGACATAGTGATAAGAGCAAGCAAGATGCCAAGCTGCTCTTTTCATTCAGGAGATCGAGCTAATTTCACATAGGAAAGCAATTTTTAGAGGTAGACAAACAGGATAACATCCTGAAAATATAGATCTTTTAAAGACACCATGAAAAGCAACAGACGACGTACAAACAAACAAAATTATTGTTTTTTCTTTTAAGGAGAGGCCAACGGGGAGGAAAAGTCAATTATCAAGACGACACAATAATGCATTTAAGCATAACCAAAGATCGATGTATGGATTACAAACGTTTGGATATTATACGATATTTAATTTTTATGCAGAATTAGATACTACAATATATACGCACTTTAAATGCATATACGCATAACAATTAGCCTTTATCAGCCACCTATCGTGGCAGACAAACCATATCCAGCAAAGGCATCAATTACTTTTTGCAAAGCATCCGCACCCGGCTCATACAGTGCAGCAAGGTCACGCTCCTGACCAAGCTTCTCATCCTTACCCCTGGCGACATCATGAAAAGGCAGAAGACTGACCGCCCTCTTCTCTCCAGGCAAATCGGCAATATAGGTGGCCATGGCAGCAACGCTGTCGTCATCATCATTGACGCCACCGATCAGAGGAATTCGCACCTGGACCTCTGCACCATATTCAGCCAGCGCCGTCAAATTATCGAGAATCAATCGATTATCGACCCCCGTGTAGTGCTTATGCTTTTCTGCGTCGACTATCTTCAGGTCATAAAGAAACAGATCTGTGTGCTGTGCCACCTCAAGCAGCGTCTCTTTTTGAACAAAACCCGAGGTATCTACAGCCCTGTGGACGCCCTGTCTGCCACATGCCTCGAGAACTTCAATCAGAAATTCGGGATAGAGCAGCGGCTCACCGCCTGAGAAAGTGACACCGCCCCCCGATTGATCGAAGAAGGGGCGTTCTTTTTTAACAACTTCGAGAAGTTCTGCGACCGAATAGTAGCGCCCCGACATCTCTGTAGCCAGAGTCGGGCAAACTTCAGCACACTTTCCACAGAGCGTACAGAGATCGCCGTCAGTGACCACACCATCAGAAGTCAGGCTGCAGGCACCTACAGGGCAAACGCGGCCACACTCCCCGCAACCTATACACTTGGCTGCCGTAAAGAGTTTTTGGACTTTTGGTGAGATGCTTTCCGGATTGTGGCACCACAGACAATTCAGCGGACAGCCCTTGAAGAAGATTGTGGCCCGGATACCCGGGCCATCATTAATCGAGTAACGCTTGATGTCAAAAATCAGCGGTTGAGTCATGTCAGAACGACTCGTTTTCCGTACGCTCAACCACTTCCTGCTGCAGGTCTGCGTTCATATCATTGAAGTAGTCGCTGTAGCCGGCCATACGCACCAGCAGGTCCTTATAATCCTCGGGGGCCTCCTGGGCTGCTTTCAGGGTTGCCGTATCAACGATATTGAATTGAATGTGATGACCGCCCAGAGTGAAATAGCTGCGCACCAGCTGACCCAACCTTGCAATATCCTCGTCCCGCTTGAGAAGGCTCGGCAAGAAGCGTTGGTTAAGCAGAGTTCCACCTGACAAGGTGTGGTCGAGCTTGGTCAATGACCGCACCACGGCAGAAGGGCCATGGGTATCAGCACCATGAGACGGCGAGGTTCCGTCTGAGATCGACTTGCCGGCCAGACGACCGTTGGGGGTTGCCCCCATCACCTTGCCGAAATAGATATGACAGGTCGTAGAGAGCATGTTGAGATGAAAGGTTTCACCCTTAACGTTCGGCTTGCCATCGATCGCGGCAAATAAGTCAGCGTAAACCTGCAGGGCGATATCATCAGCGCAGTCATCATCATTGCCAAAGAAAGGCGTCTTGTTGAGCACTGTCTGCCGCACAAACTCTTCACCCTCGAAATCCTTACCAACGGCGTCGAGCAGGCGCTCCATGCTGAAGGTTTTCGCTTCAAAAACATGCTTCTTGATCACGGAGAGACTGTCAGTTGTCGTACCAAGACCAGTACACTGGATATAGTTGGTATTATAGCGTGGACCGGCATCGTAATAGTCCCTACCCTTGCTAATGCAATCCTCGATCACAACCGACAGGAAAGGTGCCGGTGCATACTTGGCGAACATACGGTCTATGTAGTTACTGACTCTGATCTTGGTATCGACAATAAAATTCAACTGCTTTTTAAATGCCTCGTAGAGATCTTCATAACAGGTAAAGTCACGAGGATTGCCCGTCTCAATCCCCACCCGTTTACCGGTCACTGGGTCAATGCCGTTGTTCAGAGTGACCTCCAGGATCTTCGGCACATTCAGGTAGCCGGTCAGAACATAAGCCTCTTTGCCGAAGGCACCAACTTCGATGCAGCCACTACAGCCCCCTTCGCGAGCATCTTTAAGAGACTTGCCCTGACGCATCAACTCCTTAACATAAATATCAGGATTGAAGATTGACGGGTAACCATGGCCCTGACGAATCACCTTGCAGGCAGCCTCGAGGAAACGGTCCGGCGTCTTGCTGCTGACGTGCACAGAATTGCCTGGCTGCAGGATATGCAGCTCTTCGACGACTTCGAGCATGATATAGGAGACGTCACTGACGCCATCCTTACCGTCACTGGTGATGCCGCCAATATTAATGTTAGTGAAATCGTTATAGGTACCGCTTTCACGGGCCGTAATACCGACCTTGGGTGGTGCCGGGTGGTTATTGACCTTGATCCAAAAACAGCAGAGCAACTCCTTGGCCTGCTCGCGGGTCAAAGTTCCAGCGGCAATCCCGGCTTCGTAAAAAGGCGCCAGGTGCTGATCGAAGTGACCGGGGTTCATGGCGTCCCAGCCGTTGAGCTCGGTAATGGTGCCAAGGTGCACAAACCAGTACATCTGGATCGCTTCGTGGAACGTGCGTGGCGCATTGGCGGGAACCCAGCGGCAGACCTCAGAAATCTTCTGTAATTCAGCAATCCGCTGCGGATCACTTTCGCTCGCGGCCGTTTTGTCGGCCAGGTCGGCGTGGCGTTCGGCAAAGACGATCACGGCATCACAAGAGACGTCCATCGCCTTGAGCTCTTCGAACTTGTCGGTGGCTTCCGGATCGTTGAGATAATCAAGGGCTTCAATTTCAGCCGCAATCTGACGCTTGTAATCGAGCATTCCCTTGCCATAGATCTGTCCGTCCAGAGCCGTATGACCGGGAGCGCGCTGTTCCATGAATTCGGTAAAGAGGCCCGCCTCGTAAGCCGCCCGCCATTCATCAGGGACATGGCTAAAAATACGCTCACGGACTGTTTTGCCCTGCCAATAGGGAATCACCTCACGGGCATAGGTTTCAACGTCTTCAGCGCTGATGGTGTAGCGTTGCTGATCACGGGTATTGAGGACGTAAAAGTCTTCAACGCTGTGGCAAGTCAACTCAGGGAAGGTTGGCACTGCCCTGGGCTGCGGGCCGCGCTCAGCAACGATTAATTCACCGTCACCGATATAGAGAGTTTTCTTCTGGCAGTGGTCGAGAAAATTCAGGGCGCGCAGCATCGGGGTCGAGTGTTTACCATAGTTCTCTATATAAAAAGCAGTCTCATGTAGGGCACGTTCAATAGAAAGACTCGGCTCTGTCTCAACGCTCAACTTGCGCAGGCGCTGGATTCGTTCATTCATCCCAGGCCCGATGGCGCTCTTGCTTGGCGAATAATAGTTTCCCTCGGCATCAGCATGACGCTGCGGGACCACCTTCAAGTCTCTTTCTTTTGACATAATCTCTTCCCTTCAAACATCGCGCCCCTAAAGGGTACGCAATCAGACAACAACATCAGCTTTAATTGTACTCCGCACGGCTGCTTGAATACAACAAAGGCCGTACGCATCACCTCGCGAAGGTAACCGGAGAAGCTTCTTACATATTTGAAAAGCAAGAAGAGTACCAATTGAAAGAAGCCAGGTGGCCACCGCAAATGACTAAAATCATTGATTTTTTACAGACTGATAAGGGCAAGGAAGGAACAGCCAATCACTTCATTATTCATTTATGTATTTTTTATTCATTCAGGCATAAAGGCGGACGAGGAAGACTCAAAACCGAAAGGTGGCGAACCCGCTATTTATTCTTTACGGACTCCAGCAAGTGCACATTGATGAGGCCGGAAGGGTAGATAATATAAACCAGACTCATTGTCTCACCATCCTTGCCGACATTCCGGCCATAAGGCAGTGAAACCCTGTATGTCCACTCCTTACCATCACCATCGCGCCAGCTTACAGAGGCCTTCCGAGCGAGGAGGGGGTGCTCCGAAAAACCTATATCCAAGGATTTTTGCGGCAAAATTGCATTGACGGACCCATATCTTTCCGTCGGTTCATGACGCACCTTTACATCAGTGATCCTACTGTTTGTGGCATTTTTGACATAAACGCGATCAAGCACGGTTTGCGAACTCCCACAAGCTGACAAAACCAAAGAAAGCAAAATAGAGACAAAGAACGACAACAAACTCTTCATATTTCTCATCCTAAAGAAACAACTACAATTTGACCCAAGCTTAAACAAACTATCCAAGTGAAGCCCTGCCCCGATAGTTAAAGGATGCCGGCCGCCATCCGGGGATATAATTTTTCGTCATTTCATTGAGCTTAAAGCCCCCCCGCTCAACCAGCTCAGGGATGTTGCGATTAAGGTGACAGCCTCCACCAACAACCTTCCAGAGGGGATTAATGAAATTTTGCACTCTCCGGACACCCGGGTCTGGCGCGACACCATGTTCGCAAAACAGGAGCTCGCCCCCGGGCTTGAGAACACGTGCCATCTGCTCAAGAGCCCGGCCGATATCAAAAATTGTGCACAAGGTGTAAGTAACCAGAACGGTGTCAATGCTGTTGCTCTCCAGGGACAACTCCTCGCCGGCCGAACAAATGAATTCAACATCGAATTTAACAGAAGCGGCTCTTGTTTCTGCCATTCCGAGCAGCTCCGACGAAGGGTCAAGGCCCCAGACTTTGCTGACCTTGTCTGCATCATAGTAAGAAAGGTTTAAACCTGACCCCAGGCCGACCTCCAGCACCCTGCCTCGCGCAAGCGGCACAACCTTTTCTCGTTGACTCATAACTGAATGCATATTGCAGGCACAGTGGACGAGTTTCGGAAGAACATGCTTGTTGTATAGACTCATAATGCCTCAACCACTCACGCAGGAAGGCCAGGAGCACCGCTTTATCATCCTGATAAAATGCGGGAGGCACAAGAATGTGCCCGACTGCAGAAAACAGGGATTGCCTTGATGGGTGCAAAAGCCACGCAAGAGTTAACAATAAAAGGCGGCAGGGGTTATGTTATGTAAAAAGCTTATTCAACTTTCCGCACTCGCACGGTGAGAGCCGACTCCATATTTCCGAAGTTTTCTGGCGACCGTAGGCTGGCTCATACCAAGAGCTTCGGCAATGGCCTGCTGTTTTCGATAGCGTTTACTGGCTTCAGAAAGGACGCGCTTTTCAACGCTCTCCAGAATTTGCGTCATGTTCATCCCGTCTGGCCAATGGCTTTCCACGAGCCAACCTTCACCATTGAACCCCGTAACCACATCCTGAGGCAGATCACCCACATCGAGCATCTCAGTTTCAGACATCACTACCAAACGCTCGCAGATATTCATCAATTCACGCACATTACCTGGATAATGGTAATGAACCAGAACGTCGAGAGCTGTAGCACTCAATTTTCTTGAAACATTGGACCGCAAAGCAAAATGATCAACGTAGGAGCGAATCAATGCGATCAGGCATTCCTTACGTTCACGTAGAGCCGGGACAAGTAACGGGATAACGCTCAAACGGTAGAATAGATCGGTGCGAAATTGGCCGGAAGCAACCAACTGACTGAGATCACGATTGGTTGCGGCAAGTAAACGGGCATCAACTTTGCGACTCTGAGTGCTTCCCAGACGGGTAACCTCACCATCTTCCATGAAATGCAGAAGCTTGACCTGCGAAGCCAGCGGCAGTTCGGCGACTTCATCGAGAAACAGGGTGCCGCCATCAGCGAGCTCAAGATGGCCTGGTTTGTTGGCAGAGGCGCCGGTAAACGCACCCTTTTCGTAGCCAAACAATTCGGCTTCGATAAGCGTTTCGGGAATAGCTCCACAATTGATTTTTATGATGGGTTTGTCGCTACGGCGGGAGTTCTTATGAATCAGATCAGCGACCAGACCCTTGCCAACACCCGATTCACCTAGGATCAGAACCGTCGAGTCGATTTCACTGACTTTTAGCGCCTGCTTGAGCGCCTTGACCATACAGGGACTTTTGGCAATCACCGGCTGACTGGAGAGAAACTCTTCCTGTAGTTCTTGTACCTGGTGACGAAAATGATCTCCAATCGCCTGTTGTTCTTCGAGCTGCCGCTGTAGACGATCCGTTTCAGTAATATCGCGTTCGCTAACCACCACGCGGATCAATTCGCCGGCATCATCAAACACAGGGGTTGCAGTAGAAATAAGTTTTCGACCGAAACGGTTTTCCTGCAGCAGGCTGATCACGCTGCGGGACTTGATGGCTTCAAGGGCTGCCGAGGGAAGGATAACCAACCCTTCTTCAGCAACATCGAGATAGGAACGTCCGACCAACTGTTCAGCAGTGGCGTTGTTGATTCGTTGAGAAGCGGGATTAACTCGCAGGATAAGACCGGCACCATCGCAGACAAAAAGGCCATCTGAGGAGGAATCAATGATCGCATCATGTTCCCAGGTCAGTTCCTGGATACTCCTGTCCATGGCCTCTCCTTGAACCGGCTTGGCTTTAGCAGCCTGTCGGACTACCAATGAACTGGCTGCAAATTCGTCTGTCTGGCCCATATCTCAGCTCCTTTTCGACCAATAGCTACAGCTATTACTCTCAAATGAGCCAAAACTTGATCTCAAACGGTCAAATTTTCGCTTCAGCCTGGATAGTCCGACAGGCTGCTAGTGCGACATCAGCACCGGGACGGTCATCGACTGCAGCAGATAACGACCGACATCGCCAAGGATCTGGTTGCCACGACGGAACTGGGAAAAGGCGCCGAGAACCATCAGGTCGATCCCCTCGTCGGCACAGCGATTGAGCAGCAAGTCACCGATACTGAGCCCTGCGGTAACATGCTTTTCGGCAATTGCATTGATATCGTAGTGACGCAAATGACTGCAGATATCGGCGTTGTGAGACTCATAGGCCTCATCGCCCCCGTAGCCCTGAATTGATATGACGTGAACAGAATCGGCCGCGCGCAGAAGTGGCATCGAATCATGCATAGCCCGCGAAGATTCGGGACCACCACGCCAGACCAGCATCACCCGTTTGCCGATTGTTCGGGTATCACAGGTGTAGGGAACGACCAGAACGGGACGGCCAGCCCCCAGCACCGCCTTTTCCGGAAGATCACCGGGGATCAACGGTTGTTTTGCATCATGGTCAGCCTGGCTGACGATCAGCATGTCGCGATAATGGGCGAAAAGATTGATCGACTGAACCAGATCAAGATTGTTTCTGGAGCTGTCGGCACAAATCCACTCCGACTCCAGACCTGCCTGTTCGACTGTTTTCTGGAACTTAAGCTTGGCCTGGTCCGCCAGTTTATAGGGTTGTTCAAAGTCGCTGGCCCGATGGGGTGGAATCGTGTAGAGACCCGTCAGTTTGGCCTGCTGTTGCTGGGCCAACTGGATTGCTGTAGCCAGTCGGGTTGAGCAGGTTGAGCTTAAATCGATATAAACCAGAAGGTCTTTTAAGTTCATTGATTGATCCTCTCGCAGGATTGCTCTGCCTCGGCAAGGATATTAATGCTTCTTGCCCAGGTAGGCTTCCTGCACTTTCTCCGAAGCCAACAGTTCTTCTGAGGTCCCGGAGAGGGCAATTTTGCCAACGTCGAGTACATAGCCGCGATCAGCGAGCTTCAGCGCAGCCTTGGCGTTCTGTTCAACCAGCAGCACCGTCACACCTTTTTTGGCAATCTCCTTGATCTGCTTGAAGATCGCTTTGACCAGGATCGGTGCAATTCCAAGAGAAGGCTCATCGAGCAGAACCATCTCGGGATTACTCATCAAGGCCCGGCCGATCGCCAGCATCTGCTGCTCACCACCGGAGAGGGTTCCGGCCAACTGTTTACGGCGTTCCTGCAGACGGGGGAAAAGCTCGTAGACCCAACCAAGGGTTTCCCGATCCATTTTGCTCTGGGAAAACGCACCGAGCATAAGATTCTCTTCGACCGTCAAAATACCGAACACGCGTCGCCCTTCAGGAGAATGGCTGATGCCCAGCTTGACGATTTTGTGGGCAGGCAACTTAGTCAGCTCTACCCCCTTGAACTTGATTGAACCGGCCTTGGCTTTGAGCAGTTGACTGATAGTGCGCATGGTCGTGGTTTTACCGGCACCGTTGGCGCCGAGGATGGTAACAATTTCACCCTTGTGCACTTCGAGAGAAATTCCCTTGATGGCCGCAATGCTGCCGTAAGAGACTTCGAGATCTTTTATTTCAAACAAAACGTCATTACTCATCGTCGTCATCCTCACTTCCCAAGTAGGCCTCGATGACGGCCGGGTTTTTCTGAACTTCCTCAGGGGTGCCTTCGGCGATCTTCTTGCCGAAGTTGATCACCGTCAGGTAGTCAGTGACCTCCATGACCATGTCCATATCGTGCTCGATCAGCAGAACGGTGACTCCTTTGTCACGGATCTTGAAGATCGTTTCCAGGAGCTCCAGAGTCTCTTTGTCGTTAAGACCTGCTGCCGGTTCATCGAGGATCAGCAGGGTCGGTTCAACAGCCATCGCCCTGGCAATTTCCACCCGCCGCTGGAGACCGTAGGGCAACGAGCCAACCGGAGTAGCAGCAAACTCGCTCAGTTTGAAGAAGTCGAGCTGCTCTTCAACCTTCTGCCAGTTTTCCAGCTCATCTCGCTTTTTCCCGGGAGTAGGGATAATGCCGTGCCACCATCTCTGCGTGCTTTTGATGTGACGGCCGCTCATGATGTTTTCGGCGACCGACATCTGGCCGAACAGGCGGATGGTCTGAAAGGTACGGACGATGCCACGATCCACAATCTGGTAGGGGGTCTTGCCGCGGATCTCTTCACCACGCCAGAGAACTGAGCCCTCTTCCGATTTGTAGATGCCGGTAATGCAGTTGAAGACCGTGGTCTTACCCGCCCCGTTGGGGCCGATGATGCCGTAAATCTGGCCACTTTCAACCTTGAAGCTTAAAGCGTCGACGGCGGTCAATCCCCCGAAGCGCTTGGTGACGTCGGTCAATATAAGTTCATTATGCGCCATGGTTATTATCCTTGATCAAGAACTTGGGGATTTTACCGAAAGTAGCCGGCCAGATACCACGTGGCCGCATAATCATCGCCGCGATCATAGCGAAACCAAAAATGAAGTAACGCCAGGTGGCGAACTCACGGAAGATTTCCGGCAGCACGAACATTACGAACACCCCGATCAGGACTCCCGGCACTGAAGAGCCGCCAACCAGGACGATACTGAAGAAGAGTACCGACTGGATAAACTCGAAGGCCTCCGGGCTAACTGCTGAGTACTGGGTGGCATAGACGGTTCCGGCCAATCCGGCAATACCGGCACCAAGACCGAAGGAGAAGATCTTGTAGACGCGGGTGTTAATGCCGATACTTTCAGCCGCAAGCTGATCCTCGCGCAGATAATGCATGGCACGTCCCGGCTTGCTCCCGGCCAGGTTGTGCATCACCCAGAGGGTCAGCAACAGGACAATGAAGGCAAAATAGTAGACCGAGATCTGACTCATCAGGTCATAACCTAAAAAGCTCAGTGAATCGAGACCGAAGATACCGTTGGGGCCACCAGTCACACCGCCGAGATTGTTCTGCAGGACCTGAACAAAAACAATATTGAAACCGATAGTGACGACCAGCAGGTAGTCGCCGCGCAGATGGACGATCGGTCCGGCCAGCAGGATACCGAACAGGGCAGGGATGATGATCGCCAGCGGAATCGTGGCGATGATCGACCAACCGTACTCGTTATTGAGGATCGCCGTGGTGTAAGCGCCCATGCCGAAAAAGAGCGCCTGGCCCATGTTAAACATACCGCACTTACCAAGGATAATATCTTGAGATAGAGCCACCACGGCAAAGATCAGGAACGTTATCGCTACCGCCTGCCAACGATCGTCAAGCATGTGCGGCAGAACCGCCATAACGATGAAGAAGACCGGATAAGCAAATTTCTGCAATTCTTTCATCAGACTTTCTCCGCAACCCGCTCGCCGAGGATGCCGGTCGGGCGGACAATCAAGATTAAAATCAGCAGGATAAAGGTAAAGGCATCGGCCCATGTGCTGGAGACGTAACCAGCGATAAAGGCATTGAACAGGCCGAGCAGCATCCCACCGAGCATAGCGCCCGGAATATTACCGATACCACCGAGGATTGCTGCGATAAAAGCGTAGAGGCCGTATTGCCAACCCATATTAAAGGTAATGCCGCGATAATAGAGGCCGATAAAGAGGCCGCCGACAGCACCCAGAGAGGAGCCGATGATAAAAATCAGGGCGATCACACTGTTGACGTTGATGCCCATCAAGCGCGCTGCATCCTGGTCAATGGAAGAGGCTCGGATCGCTGCGCCTATACGGGTTTTTTCAACAAACAGGTAGAGGGCAACCATCAAAACCAGCGACAAGACCAGGATAATCACCTGAATCAGGCTGATCACCACACCGCCAAAATCCCAGTAAACCTGTGGCACCAACTCCGGGAAGATGCGCATCCGTGGGCCCCAGACCAGCATGATACCGTTCTGGATAACCAGCGAGGCACCAAGCGCCGAGACCACAGCCGACAAGCGCGGCGCTTCGCGTAACGGACGATAGGCAACCCGCTCGAGGATAATACCGACAATCGCCATGACAACCGCAGTCAGCAGGAAGATAGCGATGACAGCGAACAGCGAGGTTGCCTGACCCAACACCTCCGTATAGATCGTCAGGCCGACGAATGCCGAAGCCGCAACCATATCGCCATGAGCAAAGTTGATCAACCTCATGACGCCGTAGACCATGGTGTAGCCGAGCGCAACCAGGGCAAACATACTGCCGATAGTCAGGCCGTTCGCTAACTGTTGTAAAAAAGTGTCCATAAAACTTCTCCGGATTTGGTGAACGAGTTGCCTTGCAGAAGCCAGAGGAGGACCAGGGCGTCCCCTGCTCGCGTCTGAAGGGCAATTTTTTGTATCTACACGTTGGCTTTTTGAATGGGCAAAGATTAAGGGGCGGGGAAATGGCTCTCTCCCCCCGCCCCCTTCGAAACAATCAGGCGCTATTACTGAACGTACTCGTTGAAATAGGTTCCATCAGCCTGAACCTTCTTGACGACGTAGGCACCGCCTTTGCGGTTGCCGTCTTTAGCGAAAGCGATCGGACCGGTGATGCCAGGTAGTGGCTCGGTCATGTTGTGCAGGTAGTCAGCAGCCTTCTTGGTGTCGAAGCTTTTGGTCTGCTCCATAGCGTGAATGATGGCGCGCATGCCGTCGATATTCATCAAACCCCAGATGGAAGGAGGCATTTCACCATATTTCTTCTGGTAGTCAGCAATGAAGGTCTTGGCCACTTCGTAAGGCAGGACGTCTGGAGAAGGAACGTTGATGATGAAAGCGCCTGTGGCAGCAGAGCCGGCCAACTTGACGAAGTCAGGGTTGTCGTTAGCGTCGCCGCCAATGAAGTCAGCCTTGATACCGAGTGCGATCTGCTGCGCACGCAACTGGCCACCGTCGGAGTAGTAACCGGCGAAGAAGATTGCATCAGGATTCTTGGACTTGATGTTGGTCAGAACAGGAGTGAAGTTCTGGGAGTCGGCTTTAATCTTGTCGCGGGAGACAACATTGCCACCCAGCGCTTTGATTGCTTCTTCGGTTGCATTAGCCAGACCGTCAGCATAGGTGGAGAAGTCGGAGATAACGACAATCCGCTCGTACTTTTTGACGTTAACCATGTACTCGGCAGCGAATTTTGCTTCGGCGCTGTTCGGGAAAGAGTTACGCAGGAAAGTCCAGTAGCCATTCTCAGTCAGGCTGTCGGCAGTACCGTCGGAAGTCTGCAGAACGCCAGCTTTGAAGTAGGTCTTCTGTGCGGCTTCGGCACTGGTCGAGGTGTAGGAACCGATGACCATTTTAGCACCTTTGTTCACCAGGTCTTTGGCACAGATTGCGGCTGCCATTGCGGTACCTTGATCGTCGCAGACCATAACTTCGATCTGCTGGCCCATAACGCCACCCTTGGCGTTGATCTGCTCGGCGAGTAAGCGTACACCGTTCTCGATCCCTTGGCCTTCGTTCGCATAGCTACCGGTGATTGGCGCTTGAACACCAACCTTGAGTGTGTCTGCTGCGAACACGGTGCCGGTTGCAAGGAACACGGCGAGGGCTGTTGCCAGATACTTTTTCATGTCTCTTCTCCTTAGGGTTGGGAAGTTTGTGAGTCGACAGGATGTCGAAAACCCACTGATTAAACTACATTCAAAAAAACTGCCTATAACTATACCACCTTGAATAAGGCTTAAAAGTCGAGCCTGAAAAAAACAGATAATAAACCCTGGAGCAAGGCTGATGCCAAACTCTGTTTTATTTTGCAGCAAAGACAACTCAAGCCCCTTGATGATTACAGGGCTTTCACAATTTTTCAAAAAAAAGATTATGTAATTACGGTATCTTAGCAAATAAACAAAATCTTATCACGTGAAAAATGGAAAAAACAATCGACGACAAGAGACACTTTCAAAACAGGATCGACGGCCACAGAAGGCCCTTGGAGCAGATATATTCGACCTCTCTATGCAGAAGTGCATAAATGCAAGCCAGACGGTAACCCTATCAGCAGAGAGGGACTCCTTTACATTGTATACCCCTTCAAAATTATGGCCATAGGGAGGGAGTTCACAGAAGACCGTAACGTTTCAGCTTGCGTGCAATTGTCGACTGGTTCACACCGAGGGCCTCTGCGATCCTGGACTGGCTCGGATAACGCTCACGCGCTTTGGTGAGGAGATTTCGTTCAACCGTCTCCAGTGCCTCCTGCAAGGTCACGGTTTCAGGCCAATCCATCTCTTGCGGCAAGCGGGTCTTGACACTCCCGGCGACCTGCGCTGGCAGGTCAACCAGATCAATCACCTCGGTTTCCGACATAACCACCATTCGCTCACAGATATTCATCAACTCGCGGACATTACCGGGAAAGGAGTAGTTGCATAAAGCATCTACAGCTGCCCGCGAGAGCCGCCGGGATTCATTGTTGATGAGAGAGAAGTGATCAATATAGTGCCTGATCAGCGGCACCAGGCAATCCTTGCGCTCACGTACCGCCGGCACATGGATCGGGATAACATTGAGGCGGTAATAAAGATCGAGCCGGAAAGTCCCCTTCTCAACCATATCATCCAGGTCTCGGTGAGTTGCTGCCAGCACACGCACATCAACCTTGCGCTGTTCGGTGGCGCCCAACCGGGTGATCCTGCCATCTTCAAGAAAACGCAGCAATTTCACCTGGGCCGACAGTGGCAACTCAGCAACTTCATCGAGAAAGAGGATGCCTTCATTGGCCAACTCGAACTGGCCGGGCTTGCCCCCCGTGCTTGCTCCGGTGAAAGCCCCTTTTTCATAGCCAAACAGCTCCGCCTCTACCAGCGACTCGGGAATCGCGCCGCAATTGATCTTGATCAACGGCCGATCCGCACGACGTGAGTGGCTATGAATCATATCAGCAATCACGCCTTTGCCGACTCCCGACTCCCCGAGGATCAGGACAGAAGAATCAGCCGTCGCCACCCGCATCGCCTGGCGCAAGGCCTTGATCATGTTCGGGCTGCGAGCAATGATTTTTTGCTTCTCAAGTTCCATCTGCTGCATTTCCAGCATCTGGTGACGGAACTGATCCTTGATCGCCTCCTGGTTCTCAAGTTCACGCTGCAAAGTATCTATCTCGGTAATGTCGCGTTCACTGACTACGACCCGGATCAACTCTCCTGCCTGATCAAACACCGGTGTTCCGATGGAGATCAGCTTGCGGTTGTTTGGCATATTCTGCAACAGGCTGACAGTCTCTTTCTGCAGGCAGGCTTCAAGCGCTGCCGAACGATCAATAAACCCTTCAGGAATCAGTTCACGCATATTCCTCCCCACCATCTCGGAGGCCGGTCGCTTATGGATGCGCTCAGAAGCAGGGTTGACACGGATAACGTTCGCATCACCATCGCATACGAACAGTCCATCAGACGAGGAGTCAATGATCGCCTGGAGCTCAAGGGTCATGGCCTCAAAATTGAGCATGCGGCGATCACCATCGAGAGTCGAGGGAGCCGGGGGGAGGAGACAAAGTGTCAGCGGTCCGGAAGGACTCTTCACCGAACTGAGCAAAGCCAGATATGGAGCACTCGTGCCACGAAGAATTGTTAGAGGAGGATGGGCGGTTGCGCTACGTCGAAAGTTTGCAACCGCTTCGGCCAGTTTAGGCAAGGGTTCGGCCAGCAACATTCCAGCTCGAGCGTTGAGTTGAGTTTCTGCCACAGGGTTACTGAAAACAATACGCTTCTCGCTATTGCATACCAGCAAAGGGACAGAGAGAGCCTCTATAAAGGCGGGAGCGAGCGACTGTAAATCAACCGGCAAGTCGTGATTGGGCATAACAGGCCTCCTTATTTGAGAAGCATATTTTATGCGTAAACGCATAGACTATGCAACAGGGAATTATTTATTCACAAAACAATGCTAAACAAAAAAAGAGGGGGGGGGTACGGACCTTGTCCCCGAGAAACTGAGCATTTCTGTGAGCAATGGGCTCCTACAGAGCTTCTTCACGCACCCATCAAAAGCCCCAAGGAAGACAATGCTGAACGAACTGGCCGTCGACAGTCGCATGCTGCAGAAAATCCGTCGAATAGAAATCGATGAACTGGGCCGCGCGACCGACAACCTCAAGTGGTTACGCGTGCAGAGGCGCTCCTACTTCTTCATCACGATAAAAAAAGGAGTTGAAGCCATTGTCAACCTGGCCAGTGGGCTAAGCTGGCGAAAGAACAATCGACGCAGGATCCTCGCAGAGACTGATCGCAAGATAGATCAAAGCAGAAACGGCCGGTCAATAGACCGGCCGTTTCTGGACAAGAGCATCGGTTATCGAAAACATTTAACCGCCCTGTCGTGATTTGAATTCCTTTATGTACAGGTTGAGAGCTTCCAGATGCTTGTCATCAGCGCGCGAGAGAGCACTGAAGGTCTTCTGCATATCTTGATCCCTGAAGATCAAAGCATAGGTTGCATGGAATTTGCGAAACTTATTCTCGAGAACAACGGCATCCTTGAGCATCGAGAGTTCAGACTCGCTCCCCTCTTTGGCCCTCGTCAGGAGGGTATTTAACAGTTCCATGAGGTCCTCAGGATTGGGGCATTCTTCCTGAATGCCTAAAAACGCTTCCTGGAAAGGTATACGTGCCGCCAGCCGCAATGCGTTTGCGTGATCTTCCTCATCTTTAGCCATGCCCTTCCATATTGATATCAGTTCTTCATTGCAAACCTTGCTCTTTGCAAATTCATGGTAAATCTGGGCTGCCGCAACTTCTATTTCTATAGAACTGGTTATGAACTTTTTCATTTCAACCTCCGGCCAAGCACGAAACTCTCAGAACTGACCTTCTTAACCGAGAACATCATGGACATTTTTTCATCCACAACGTGGATTTTCAATTGAACATGTACAGCCAATAAACTCGTCCATGCTATCAAAAGATTCGGAGGGGCCTGAAGAGTTTTCAATATCTTCCCCCATCTGTGCCAGCACTTTCAAGAAGTTCAAAGTTAAATCAGGGTTAAGCTGTGTTCCTGACAGGCTCAACAATAAACCGCTTACCTTGGAAAAATCCCAGGCCTGCTTATAGGCTCTCCGGGTTCTTAACGCATCAAAAATATCAGAGATCATCGTCATCTGGCTCGCAATATTCAACTGCCAGCCCGCAGGGGCCTTGGGGTAGCCGGTCAAATCGTACTTCATGTGATGTTCATAAGCGCTAAAAACAGCCAGCCGGGGAACCCCTTCCTGATTCATCAGGTACTGCGCTCCCCTCGAAGGATGCTCCTTGATCAACTCAAATTCAGCCTCATCCAGAGAGCCGGGCTTATTCAGGATCTCCCTGTCGACAAATATCTTACCGGCATCATGGAGCATGCCGGCAACACCGATATCGTGCAGCATTTGCCCTTCTATGCCCAGTGCCATAGCCTGGGCAATATTCAGAATCCCGACATCGACAGAGTGGGTAAAGGTGTATTCGTCCTGCTCCCTTATCGGCACCAGGGCCAGGAAGGGATTGGCATTTTGCCTGAACGCCTCAATAAATCCAGCAATCATCGAAGAAATATGCTGAACATCGCAGGCTTCCTGTGTGGCGATATTGTCAAACTGGTTCTGTATTCCCTTTTTTTCCTCTGCGGTCAGCTCGGTAAAAGAAGAGATGGTCCGGAAATTTTGATCCGCAGAGGAATCGAGGACACCAAGTTGAATAAAGCTCGTCATAATTTTCAAAGATTCAGTTGATGCTTTTCCAAGCAGAACCTTGATCAACTGCTGCAGTTCATTTGCAGTGAGACCCTGGGAGAACTTTATAAAGCCCAAGTTTTGATCGCCGCAGTAACGCAATAAACGCTCGACATTAGCAGTCTTCTCCAAGGGCTTGCCCTGGTAGAGCAGTTCATCTTCAACCTTTGCCAAGAGCAGTTCTCGATCTTTCTGACAAAACGCCCTGAATGCATCTGTAAGTATGGAAAAATGCTCCATGATCCGCGGATGCTCCGGCGAGTAGAGTGCCGCCGTGGAGATTGCGCGGACGAGAGTCCTGATGATCGCGTGGACTATTCCAAGGCTTGCAGATTGAGTCACGACTATGGCTCCATTTTAGCGCTTAACCTTCTGAGCTTGTTCTGGGTCTCGGTGCCGAGGGAAGGGCCGAATTGGCGAATGGCCCGAGAAAGCAGTCTTGGATCATAACGTTCCAACACCCTGAATATCTCGGCCTTCAGCTGTTCATGATACTTCGGATGAACTATATTAATCGAGGCCAGAACCTCAAAGAACACGGCCAGGGCTTCTTTCGGTGCGACCTCAGACAGAGCTTTCGCAATCGCTTTTTTCTGCTCGATGCGATAGTTAAAGATCGGATTTTCTTGCAGCAACAAAATAAGACGGCTCGTCACGGCTGGCTTTTTCACCATCAAAGCCAAAGAAATCGCAGTATCTACCGTTTTCGAGTCCTTGCCCTCCAGCATCTTCAGCAGGTTGGCCACAGCGTCCTCGCAGCCATATTGAAGACAGGATCTGATGGCCTCCGTGCGAACTTTGAGGTGAGGATGTTTCGACAAGGGCTTGATGAATGGCAGCGCTTCTGGCTCCTGAAGATTACTCAGGAGGTAGATGATGTTCCGGACGACAAACCAACGTGCGTCATCGAGATATTCGACCGCTGCGGCAAGCACAGTCTTTGAATCGAGTTCTTTCAACAACTGCAGGCAAAAAAGCCTGTTGGTACGATTCACCTCAATTGCGAGAAGTTCTAGCAGCGGCACAACAAAAGAGGCCCCTACAGCCACTACGAGGGCATGGATTCCTTCAAACTTACCCTTTCCGTAGAGGTTGATCCCTGCCAGGGTTTTTCAGCAAAACGTGCGGAAGTCATGATTTCTTCAAAGCACTGAAAATCTTCGGCAGGAAAGTTTTGAGCCTTCAACAACCTCCAAAGCTCCACGATGTCACTGTAAGACCCCTCCTCAAGATAGACAAAGACAATATTGCCCAGGTTTTCTCCGAGCCCCCTCAAATACTCTTCATCAGGAGATTCATTGAGGATTTTCACGATAATCTCAGTTGTATGCTTTTCCTGTTGTGAATCTTCCAGGGATCTTTTCAAAGCCAACAGGTTGGCTCCGGACTCTTGCGGGATGCTGTCATGCTGAATGATATTAAGAAGGGCCTGCCGATATTCATCCGGAACATATTTTTCAAAGTCATCCTTCTTAAACAGCTTGGCGACATCTTTTTTCTTATCAGCAAGCTTTTCATCAAGCTGCTCCACATGTGCCATATTCAGTTTTTTATTCTGGGCAATCTTGCCAAGCAGCTTCAGGATCAAGGGAGGGACATAACCGCTCTCCTGGGCAGAGTTTTCCAGCAACTCAACAATGACTTCATTGGACAGGCCGGAAAAGAACTCTTCGCTGAAAGCCGGTTTCATATTGAGATTGAAAATGTTACTGAAGAGCCGCTGCCTGATTTCCGGAGCGATACGATTAATAAAATCTGTCAACTTGGCCAGGGCCCGTTGCCGATAGAGGCTTATTTTTTCATGTTGGGCAGAGAGGAGAAAGTTGCTCACCCCCTTGCTGAATTGTTGTTGACTAGCTTGAGACATGCCGGAGAGGGCATGGTTCGTCAATTCTGCGAGAGTATAGGGATTGGCATCATCGATGTCAGTTTCACCACCTTGTCCCTTTGAAGTCAGTCCGCGAGAGACGGCAAGGGCAAAGCGATCCCACATAGGCGACTTTTCACGCAGCAGCTCGTCGCGGTCTGGAACGGCAAGAGCATGGATATACTCAAGATCATTTTCGGACATCTCGCGTACTGTGACTTGCTCGACGCCTCTCATCAGCAGAGATTCTGCGAAGCCTCCCTCCTCCCAGCTCTCAGAGGGAGCCCGACCGGCCAAGAGGAGAAACGTCTGGATGTCGTGAGGGGAAATGTTTGCCTGGAAGGTGATTGCACCTACACCATGCTGAAAAAGCATGTAAGCAAATGCGACAAAAGATTTATTCGTTCGTTCGATGAAGTCTTCGGCGTAGATAAAACCATGCCGGGCAACCGTGAACTTCAGGTTGTCATGAGAGAGGAAATAAGAGGCGAAAAATTCAGACAACCTCGCGCTCGCAAGATCAATCTGTTTATTCTTGGAACCATACAGTTTCAACTGCTTGGAAAGCAGCAAACAAGTATTGATAATATTTTTTACAAGAGCAATTTCTCTCTGCTTGTCATCCAGCAGCATCATCACCTCAACTCAGCCTAACTCTCACACAAATTTCCATAGAGTGAGCGGGAAATACAGCCGTCACGGCATCGTTCAAACTGCAACAAAATGAATATCAACCTCGGTTCGATTACCGCCTATCTGCCGACAAGCTGCAACCTGCTTCCGACAAAGCGTTATAACTCCCGAGTAGGAATCCTCATTTTTAAGGCAATGCCCACCGACAGAGAAGGTACTGGAGATCAATACGTTGTTAAGGGGAAAATTGCTTTTCAAAAAGAGCAGACGCATTTTCTCACAGGTGGCGTGCAAATAATTGTCTGACACATTCCTGAAGATCCCCAGGAACTCTCCATCATCGACCCTGGCAATCAAGTCAAGAGGACGGCAATTCCTCGACAGAGTCTGCCCTGCAATTTTTTGCATTTGTTCAAAAGCCGGCAGACCGTGATCTTTGATAAAAATGTTAATATTGTCGATTTTGAAGATGGCAACACCGATCTTGATCGGATAGCGTTTCATTTCATCGAGATAGTGCTCAATTTGCTCTTTTGCATATTTTTCATTTGCCAGCCTGGTCAGCGAATCGATCATGGCCAACTCTTCAAGTTCAGCGAGCTTATCAGCAAGCGCAGCACTCGGCGTACTATCGCTAAAAAGCTCTGAAGCCCCTCTGACCTGGCCTTCGGTATCGTAAAGGGGAGAGACCCGAACATTGATGGGAACCCGGTAGCCTTTTTTATGCCTCAGAAATATTTCGTCTTCATGTCGGCAGCGATGGGCGATTGCCCAACTGAGGGGGCAGCCATCCCTGCACAAATCATTGCCTTCCTTGTCAACGTGCTTGAGTAAGCTGTCGTAACAGTGGGTCCCGACCATCTCCTCAGCGGTGTAGCCGGTTATCGCCTCGGCAGCCTTGTTCCAATAAGTAATTTTTCGTTCTTGCGTAACCGTGTAGAGTCCGTCGAACAAGTTGTCCAACACCTGCTTTTGATCAATCATGAGTGCCTCTTCCTTGCCTTCTGGCTTGCCGGTGGCAAACACAAAACAAAATCATTACATGAACTTATTTAACTTCAAGAGTTTGCAACTTAGATCTTTAGCTTAAAGCATTGTTATCTGCAAAGGCTACGTTAGTTACTGATTGACTTGGTATCATCATGAAAAACAGCGATATTATAAAGATTACCTGCAAACGTCGACAAGAAGGCCCACAGGAAAAAGGAAGAACTGCCTGCCGGAGAAATATCTGTTTGTTATTCTGGCGAGTGAGACTGCCTCATCCGTGGGCTATCGGTAAAAATCGCGAGGCCGACTTTCTCGGTATGTTGCAGAGCCACTGAAAGCGTAGCTTTGTAGATCAGGTCGATTGCAATATCGATTAATCCTGAAGTGCCGAGCCAGAAAGCCACAACCCAATCCTCAAGGGTTGCTATCACAATATCTTTCCCTTTTATCAGAGGATAGGTGTTAAATAATGACAGTGACTTGCGAACCAACAAAAACAGCGCAACTTTTCGGTCCGCTTAAAGAAAAGGGTAATAATGAAACCGACAGATAAACGTTATCAGGCATATCTGGATATTTTGCAAGAGGAACTGGTCCCGGCCATGGGCTGCACCGAGCCGATCGCCATTGCTTATGCTGCAGCAAAAGCCCGTGAGGCACTAGGTACTGCACCGGAGCGGGCCGTAATTGAAGCGAGCAACAACATCATCAAAAATGTAAAAAGCGTGGTCGTCCCGAACACCGGCAACCTCAGGGGTATAGAAGCCTCTGCAGCGGCGGGAATTGCCTCAGGAAACGCTGAGAAGGCCCTGGAAGTTCTCTCTTCGATAGATGATTCCGGGCGCGAAAGAATAAATGACTTCCTCGAGAATAACGAGATCGTCGTCACAGAAGCCAAGAATGGCTTGGTTTTTGATCTAACTGTCTCTGTCTTTGCCGGCGGCTCATCAGCCAGCGTGCAGATCTCCCATTACCACACCAACATCGTTATGATCACGAAGAACGATGAAGTGATCTACAAAAACCAGGATTGCGACGAAGTCGAGACGGCAAACCTGACAGACCGCTCCATCATGAATGTCCGCGACATCCTCGATTTCGCAGAATCGGTCGAGCTTAAAGATATTGAAGAGCTGCTGCAGTGCCAGATTGATTACAACATGGCGATTGCAGAAGCGGGCCTCAAAGGTGACTGGGGAGCCAACATCGGGTCCGTGCTGTTGGAGGTTTGGGGCGATGATGTCAAAGTTCGGGCAAAAGCACTCGCTGCGGCAGGTTCAGATGCCCGCATGAGCGGTTGTGGCCTGCCGGTTGTAATCGCCTCAGGAAGCGGCAACCAAGGGATCACGGCTTCCGTTCCGGTGATCGAATATGCGAAAGAACTGGGCTCAGATAAGGAGACCTTACTCCGGGCTCTGGTTGTCTCCAACCTGGTGACGATTCACCAGAAAACCGGCATCGGCAGGCTCTCTGCTTACTGCGGCGCTGTCAGCGCCGGCTGCGGTGCCGGAGCGGGGATCGCATGGCTGCACGGTGGCCGTTTCGAGGAGGTGGCCCATACGATCGTCAATACTCTGGCTACGGTCTCAGGGATCATCTGCGATGGGGCAAAACCTTCCTGCGCAGCAAAAATCGCTTCGTCTGTTGAGGCCGGGATCCTGGGCTTCTATATGTTTGAGAAAGGCCAACAGTTCTACGGCGGCGACGGCATTGTCTCAAAAGGTGTGGAGAACACGATCAACAACATTGGCCGGCTCGGCCGTGAAGGGATGCGAGAAACCGACAGGGAGATAATTCGCATCATGCTTGGAGACTAGCAGCCTGTCGGACTATCTGGGCTGAAGAGAAAATTTACCGTTTGAGAACAGATTTTGGCTTACTTGAGGGTAATAACCATGGTTATTGGCCGAGAAGGAGCTGAAACATGGGCAAAAGAGACGAATTTGTAGCCAGTTCATTGTAAGTTTGACAGCCTCCCAGGCCTGCCCTATAAACCCCAAGGACATGTTAGAACGACGTGCAGTAATGCTTACAGGAAATCCCCAATCGGCGAAAGCAGGTTAGGGATTGATTTTATTGAAAGTCGTGAGCTTTATGAATTGCTGTGCTAACTGAGGCGAGGATATTTAGGTGTGAGTTTATATACCATGCTGATTGTGTAACTCCTTACGGATTGGGCAACAACAAATGCAGCTGTCACCATAAAAAATCTGGTAAGAACAGCTTGTCGTGCTGAGGCATTTGATGAAGTGAATTTTACTATTAATACAAGATTCTATTTGGCAAAGGTCTTCGCCTCGCTTCTTCAGACACGAGAAGTCCTTCTCGCACCTCTTGGTTTCTGCGATCGTTTCTTCAGATACACTTATGACGTGTTTTTTCATCAATTAGATTGCCCATGAGATATTCATTAGTTTTATAGCTTTTGTCGCATTGGGAATATGGATTTTTGAGCCCAGCATGCCAACCATCACCACTGCTTTATAAATTATGTCGGGAATATAGCAGAATTTCAAAATAAAATCACAGTGAAACAGTCAAGAAAAGGCCAGCAAGGATCGAACCCTGGTGGCCATTGCTTTGTCTCCCTAAAGGTCTCTATCAACAAGAAGCCAGATAATCAGCAGTTTTTCCTCTCACAAGTCGAGAGTTATAAGACAGTTAAATGTTTACAGATGAATTCTCTTTGAGAAAAAACTTTTTCTGAAGCCAGAAGGCAACATGGACTAATCCGATCAACGCTGGGACCTCAACTAAAGGTCCGATAACAGCAGTAAACGCAACAGCCGAATCAAGGCCGAAGACAGCTACGGATACTGCGATGGCTAGCTCAAAATTGTTGCCGGAAGCAGTGAAGGCCACCGTAGTTGTTTTGGAATAGTCCGCGCCTACCTTGACTCCCATCCAAAAACTAATCAAAAACATTATGATAAAGTAGATCAACAGAGGGATGGCAATGCGTACTACGTCGAGTGGAATGGAAACGATGAGTTCTCCCTTGAGGCTGAACATAACAACGATGGTAAAGAGCAATGCCACCAAGGTGATTGGACTGATTTTAGGAATAAACTTCTTCTCGTACCAGTCACGTCCCCGCCTCTTCAACAAGACAAATCGTGTAATCATGCCAGCGAGAAAGGGTATGCCAAGATAGATGGCGACACTTTCAGCGATCTGGGCGATGGAGACTTCTACAACAGCTCCCTCTAGACCGAACAGTGGTGGGAGTACCGTTACAAAGAACCATGCATAGATCGAATAGAAGAACACCTGGAAGATTGAGTTGAAGGCGACTAGACCTGCGCAATACTCTGTGTTGCCTTTGGCCAGCTCATTCCAAACAATGACCATGGCAATGCAGCGAGCAAGACCTATCATGATCAGCCCGACCATATATTCCGGATAGCCATGCAGAAAAACAATAGCGAGGACGAACATCAGTATTGGACCGATCACCCAATTTTGAACTAACGAGATGCCTAGAATTTTCTTGTTCTGAAAGACCTCTCCCAGTTCCTCGTAGCGGACCTTGGCCAATGGCGGGTACATCATAAGAATCAGGCCGATCGCGATCGGAATGTTGGTTGTGCCAACTGAGAAGGTATTAACAAAATCCTTGATACCAGGGGATATCCAACCCAAACCAACACCGATGAACATGGCAAGGAATATCCAGAGTGTTAGATAGCGGTCAAGAAATGAAAGCCTCTTAGTCAGTCCGTGCTCCATATCAGCCTCACTTTAAAAACAGGCAAAAGTCTTCTAATAACCTAGCCCATAAAGTTTCTTAGTCAAATCCTCACAAACATTGGTTTTCCTGTAAATCCTGACATTTAAGAAAAGGCCACCAAGGATCGAACCCTGGTGGCCATAGTTTTAGCTTCCTAAATGTCTCAATCAATAAAAAGCCAGTTTTGTCTCGACGGGGGCTTATAAGAAACTGGATCGGTCGTTAGTAACTCAGACAATGGATTCTTGTTAGCAACTGCTCCGGAGTGCTTTCAAAGTTCGCTGCTGTGTTCGGATGCTCCAAAGTGTCGTGTAACTGCCCGCCGATATCTTCCAGAATCAACTGAAACTCTTCAGGTAGATGAAGCCAGTTAAAACCATAATCAGCATGAAGGTGGAAGAAAGCATCGGTTGTAGTGCAGTTCTCGGTATTACGACCTTCAGGTGAGCATAAGAAGACGAGCAGCTCAACCAACGCAGACTTGATCGCGTCAAGGTTACTAAAGTTGTTAGAAATTGAATCACGCACCTTAAAAAGGTACGAATGCAACTCTTGTGTACCATCCGTTAAGATACTCATTTACAACCTGCTATTAAAGATGTCCTTCCTCGCCACCTTTTACCAACCCGGGGAAGCGCTCTGCTGCATACTTGCTGTGGCAAGAGACACAGGCGGCATTCATCTTGTAAAAGTAGAAATTGACCACATCCGCATTCTTCACCTCTGCCGCATGGGCCAGCATTCCCGCGGACTTGTGGAAGTCCATGTCCATCTCGATGAACTGCTGTGGCAGCACCCGGTGCAACTCCTCTTTCTGTGCCTCCGTCAACTTCTGCTTGAGAATAAAGCTCTCCTTGATCTTCTGGCCGAGGGCCGAAACCTTGGCCCACTCTCCGGCAGCGATAGCCGGAACCATATCCATAATACCCTGCTGGATCAATCCCATCTCTTGGTTGAGCAGGGCCAGCAGACTGGGAGAAAGTTGGGCCCCCTGAGAGGTCTGCGGTTCCATGTGGTGGGCACGCTCGGCATCCGGCTTCGGGTTGTGTTCATGAAGTTCATGACTGGCAGCCAGAACAAACTGGGGGAGACAGAAGAGAATCGCAAAGAGAATCAGGGTAGTTTGTTTCAGCAACGGCATGGGTTGACTCCTGAGAATAGAAGGAATGTTTAAGGTCTGCCCAGAATTTTAGCAGGTATCAGCGCCAGAGCAACCAGGGGCAGGCCGTATGGGCCAAGGCTATGTAACAAAGCATAAAAGGCCACCTGTTTCAGGTGGCCATGTAATCCAGAGCCTACACATAACAAAATAGTTATTTTTCATGATTGATTATGTCAGAACTTAACTCATAAGACATTCTTTGCCCTGCCTCAATTTGTCTTCTTGTCATGCTGCCAGTCAACTCACGCAGGTGGGCTTGGGCTATAGCGTTGTTTTGTTTGGCAGCCAGGGTTAGCCACGCAAAAGCCTCAACCATGTCTCCTTCATTATTTCTCCCAGCATAAATCTGAAAGCCTAAATTGCTTTGCGCTAAAACGTATCCTTGTAAGGCTGCTAATCGATACCATTTTTTAGCCTCTGCTATATTTTGTTCGACCCCTTGCCCTATTTCATACAATCTTCCAAATGAGTTCTGAGCCTCGGCCAAGCCATGAAGGGCAGCCTCTCGATATAATGCAAATGCTTTGGTTATGTCTTGTTGAACTCCAGCCCCTGTCTCGTACATTAGTCCAAGATTGAATTGCGATAGCAAGTCTCCTGCGTTTGCGGCCTGCTGATACCATCGCGCTGCTTCGACTGAATTTTTTTTAACACCCGTTCCAGTAGAATACATCTGGCCAAGATTATATTGAGCTCCTGCATGGCCATTCTCTGCGGCTTTGAGCCACAGAAGTCTGGCTTGGTCATAATTTATGCCAACGCCATCACCTGTCACATAACGGACAGCAAGTTCGTTTAGTTCAGAGGCGCTCAACGCGTGATCGGTTGCCATACCATTTTTCAGAGGAGCCCTTTCAACAGCCCATGACTGGATAAAAAATGACAGTGGGAGAGAAAGTAATATTGTAAGAAGGAATAATCTCATAGGGAAAGTTACCATATATGGTGAGTCTTAAGAATAGGTTTGCCTAGGTGAGTAATCACAGAAGATGAGGACTTTTTGTGACTGTAAATCCTACTGCATAGTTCTGTAGCATTTAACACAGCCAAAAGAAGGTCGGAGTTTACCATTTATCGTATTGTTTGAGCGGTATTAAATTGGCCAAATCGCAAAATCCTTACTGCCCCTTCAATAGAGTAAAAGCTGCCAGAATTTGTGATCGAAGTGGTCTTTGAAATTTATCAAATGTTTATATAATCAGTAATCTAAAGAGAAGACACTGTGTTGCCGCCGCTCCACGCCATTGTATGGAACCTTCAGATCACGCATTTTGTCTCGACCGAGAACAACCCATCCATTAGAACGTTTAAAAAACATGAGCTGTTTGTTAAACATCAAAAACTGCAGTTCGTCCTTGCTAACCAACTCTTCATGACCGTCTTTAAGTACCACAGGAATAAACATAGAATGAGCCTCCTCTTTAACCGGCAACATTGACTAAAGTTAACGCGAAAAGAGGTTCTGTCAAGCCCATAGATAAACTAATTTCAGGAACTTCTCGGAAACACGCTGGAAGGTCAAAGCACCTCACATTTGACAGCAATGTGTCTTATTAATCCTGCTACATTGTTGCAGCTATTGGTGAGTTTGAACGGGCTTGATCCGAGAGCGCTCTCTTGCAGGGGGAGAAAAGGCAAGACAAGTGGAGGTATCTTTGCTGCGAAGCCCAAGCTCACAACGCATGAGATCCTAGATCTTCTAAAAGACTACGAGACACCAGGCTGTAGCAAACATGAAACTGCAGAGCAATATGGCATCAGCACATCATCTGCCTATCGACTAGATTACGAGCACAAGCTGGTGTTATCTGCATGAGCGTAAAAAGGCCACCAGACGTAGAGCCAGTGGCCTTGATTCTGCGGATTAAAGAACTTCCTAAAGACCTCTATCAATAACAAGCTGCTTTTCTTCTCAGAAGTCGTGGGGAATGGGGCTATCCTGCCGAAGATTCGAGACCCTTCAACCAGTTTTCTAAAGCTTTATAAGTTACCGGTTTTGGAATCACATGACAGCCAAGGGTGGTTGCTTTTTTATGTTCTTTATCTGTTAACGTGCTAGCCATAAGTGCTTTTCGTTGTTTATTTACTGTACAACCTTTCTCTGCTTGGAGTTCAATCAAGCTGAAGCCATCAATAGCTGGACAATCGTTATCAATAAGCAAAAATTCAGCACAAGGCTTCTTTGTATGACATTGTTGCCCTACAGACTTAACTGCATTACATACCAAAGGGTCAGATATAAGAATAGGTTTGTAACCCAACTCCTTCGTGTACAATCCAAGGTCAGTTCTGACACTGTCTTCATGCTCAATAATTAGTAAATTACGCATATCCTCACCCGTTCAACAACATTCCAAAGATGTAGCCCTCATCTTGAATCCAGGGCACAGAAACCCTGTCACTGACACATCTGAAATCAAGGTTCAGGGGCGTGGTTTCTAGGAGACCCTGTATATAACAACAGTCGTAGACGCTAGAAATATCCAGTGCAGGTAATCAATCCTATTCCTCTTTCTTTTTGGCGTTCGCATATAATACAAGAGGGCGAATGGTGGACAGCACAAAAACAGAAGCGCCTCAAAGCCTTTTGCTCTGGAATCATCCCTTGCCACGATCGCCATCCAGACATGGGTGAAAATCATAACCACTCCAGCCATTAAAGCAATTGGATCTTCAACCATTTGAAGGCACTCTGAATAAAATATTGTTAATGGGCGAAATTACTATAGTCATAAAAACCCCGATTCTGAAACACCCGATTTTGCGTTTCAGTGGCTTGGTTTATGAGAAGATAATTTAGGCTTCATTCTTGTGGAAAATATCAAAGAAGACCACGCTATTATCATCTATCTCGTCACATTTTTCACAACGGTCTTCTAGCTTCTTACTTGCTTTACGGCAGATGGCACACCACTCATAAATCAAACGATAGTCTCTACGCCCAACATATTTCTTGAATCGACTATGATGAGTACCACGCATTCGACCATCAGCGTCATCTGGTTTGTGAAGCAGGCGTTCAATGACTTTGTTGATTCGTAAAAACCCGGGGGGGTCTTGCTTTTGGATTTTTTTTAGTTTGCCTTGGAAACAAATCGTTGGATGGTAGGTATACGATGCCATTAAAATCATGCCCCTTAGTTTCTAACTCATCAAGGAATTGTAAGACTTATCAATGTAACGGAATCATTGCAGTCGGTCAAACCTTAGGGTATCTTGAAAGTTATGTCAGAGAGGTGGCCCCTGACACACTTCAAAATCCTCAAAAATCTTCTCATATTGTTTTGATGCAGTCAAACTTACAGAAAGGTGTAATTCTAACTGACTAAAGGGAAGAAAAGGCCACCAAGAATCGTTCCCTGATGGCCATAGTTTATTCTTCTTAAATGGCTCTATCAATAAGAAGGCTTTTTTGAGGGTCTTTCCTCTTTTCTAATAATTAACGACTTGAATTCAAGATAAAACTTAATCCTTGGTTTCTAAAAAAACCTTCCTCGACAGTTTCTATTGTATAGCCTTCTTCTGTCTCTGTGATATTAATTACTTCGGCATTAATATCTATCATCACGGCATTGATATCAGTCTGTGAAACAGAAAATCTAATTATTTCCTGGTCATCCTTTTCAAGCTTTTTTGCATTGTCAAAGTCAAGTGTGATCCATTTGTTGGAGCCTACGGGCTGGTTTTCAAACTCTATACAGGCTTTGTTTAAAAGGTCTGCCCTGCCATAATAGAAGTTCCGCTTGTAGCGATTATAATAATCTTCCTCACGGCTGAGTACGTTAGTTCTTTGGTATTTTACACATACGTCCCCATATGCCATTATCGCAAAACCTAACTGAATCTTGCCAGGGGTATCAGTTGTTCGACGAAGCTCGATCTGATTATGTGCAGATTCCCCTTCTTCTTGTCGTAAGAATTCTTCGAGATACACTTTTTTCTTGTCGAGATTTACAGTCTTAAGGGGCATGTCATACGCTAACACACTGGAACTCGTCAAAATCAAACAAAGAATTATAAGATATTTCATAGTCTGTCCCGTGTAAAAATAAAACTTGGCTTGAACTTGTGATAGCAACTGTAACGATTGGAAATCGTTGTTTAGAATAACTTTGCAAGCTTGCCTCTTCATTTAGAGGTTTAAGAAACATAGCCATAATGACATTGTGCAAAGCTTCTAAAGTGAGAGCTAAATTGTTGTTGATTTAAATATCTTGCGATTTTTTCCTGCACCCACAAAAAACGTCTATCTCCGATAGCGAAGATAGACGTTTAGGTGTGCTTATCACTAACTCTTCTTCGGTGGCTGGGCTGTCACGGTGTGACCCCTAGCTTTGCGTCACTAGGTCACCCTAGCTTTGCTATTATCGGAGAGTAAACAGGGGCTACATTAGTTTATTCTGAGGGTTAGGTCAAGGAGCCCGAGGTTTAATTTTATTTTTTGTCCTCTCGCATTGATTAGACGCACTCAAATTGGCCGAGAGGCAAAAGGCTTACTGACCCTTACCCATGATAAAGGCCACCCAGAGTTGATCCCGGTGGCCATAATTTTGTGAGCTGCAGAACTTCTTAAATATCTCTATCAGTAATACGTCCGTTTTCGTATCAAAAGTCGTTACATTTGAGAATACATTTGAGGCTCTTGGCTAAAGAGCAACATCAGATCTCGAACAGAACAATCGCTTCTTGTGGAAACAACGAGGCCATTAATGCGAATTTTGAGCAAGCCATCGCAATCAATGCCTGAGCCAGGTCTTTTGGGGTCATGATGAGATAAAACTTCTGCGTTCAGGTTAAGGTCAGCAATGGCCTGGCAGACCTTCCCTTTTACAACCCAACAATCAACACAACCATCACAGAGTATTTCAACAATCATCTCTTCACCTCCCAAGAAACATCGCGGTCAGGTGAAGACCCGCGAGACAACGTTGTTTGTAGTGAGCTACTCTATCATTACGCTTATAGTTTACCAAAACAGTTATGTATGGTCAATTTTACGGCACGGAAAACTCTGTATTCCAAGTCGTACATAAAAATCAGAAATGGCCACCCGTTTCAGGTGGCCATAATTATTCGAATTAAAGATCGTGCTAAAAGCCTCTATCAATAAGAAACCATTTTCCATCTCAGAAGTAATTTTCAGGGTACAGCCTGCAAGGTTATATCTCCTTGTCTTCAGAATAATAATATTCCAAGACGTCCTTTGTAATATTGGAAAGTCTTATTGCACGGATGCTTTCTCTGCTGAACCAATGCGCATTACAATCTTTTATGTCAGACATCTTTACGCTACTGACATCACCGACATAGACAGAAACCTCGACATCACCGGGCCTGACGGGTGATGTCCCTTTGATAATTTTCCCTAGTTTTCTGAAAACACTGGCAACCGTGTCATTCATCTCACTGGCAACGACTTCATTCAGGCACTGCAATTCGTCTTCACCAGGCTCGATCTCTCCACCCGGCAATATCCAAAAATCACCCCTTTTGGTTAAGAGGATCATCCCCTTTCTCTCGACAATAATATCCACTACCTTGATTGACATCGTTCTTCCTCCAAAGTCTCAGGGCCTTAGGGCAACATAAAACATCATCAATTCCCAACGGTATTTTGGTTAAGTTAAAGTCCGCCAGTACTTATATCATCACTAAAATCAGAAAGGACCGTTTGTGGCGTTGGCCCCTAGTATACCTGCATCTCTGACTGCAAACGTTAGCAGACACCTTGTGTTAACCGTATATCTATAGTAATCCCCATTAAAGTTCTCCTGTCTGTAATGCAATATAACCCTAAGGGAGAATAACCGTGCGGAAAGTAGAGACATAGCATAAAAAGCACATTGCATGCCAACAACTTAAGCAGAACTTAATGTCGAGCTATTGGAGAGTTAGGCCTTTGTACAGGTAAAGCAAAAGCATTCTAAACGATGTGAGCGTGCAAAAATTGCACGCCATTATAGGTATAGATTGTCTCGATTCACTGCATTTGTCTGTTCGCAACAATGTACGACCCCACCGCAAGCAGCGGGGTATCAACAGCCTGCAACCTTTGCTAACTCGCGCAGATATATGCGGGGAGTTTGACCCTCTTTCCGATTAAAGAGAATCCTTAGGGCAACTAAATGGTCAGCATCACAGGGCAAACTTAAATCGCTACAAAACGAAACATCATATCTGCCTCATACGCTATAATTATCTTCAGCCTATAGCTATCGACCGTAATTACATTACTTTTCAATAAATCAAATTTATACTGTTTAATGGTGGCGGTAGTAGGATTGCCAACCTTTTCGCTCAAAATAATCACAATCTCAGAGTCGCTTCTACCTCCATAAATTAGTTCAGTATGTTTTCCGTCCTTGTCCTCAACCCAAAAAGGGATACCCAAAAGAGCCAGTTGCTCCGTACCATCCCTATAACTAATTTGGTTTGGTTTGTTCAAACAGGAGGACAAAAAGAGTATGGCAAAAAAGATTATTATAGCCCTTATCAAAGCATTACTCCTTTCATCCTTGACCATAAATTCACAGAAGCTTTTAACAGTCTTTTGGAACACCTTCACCAATCCGTTTATCTGGTTATCCATTTTACTCAAGTTAGGCCCTGATTGGTTCATTACCTTTCTCGATGTAGACAAACACGGACAACAGATGACTGGGACGGCGTGAACACTGCTGTGCAAAAAAAGCGCATTTACCTTAAGAGTTGGTTTTAACTTTCCAGTGAACGTCCTGCCCGGCAAAAAAAGGCACAATCGGCTTCCCGTTCGGCAAGACAATCTCTTCCGGCACTGTCCAGGTCTCTTTGACCAATGTCACGGTCCCCTGATTACGAGGCAGACCGTAGAAATCTGCCCCATGACGCGAGACAAAGGACTCCAGTTTATCAAGAACATTCAACTCTTCAAACACCTGGGTATAAAGTTCAAGAGCACTCCAGGCTGAGTAACAGCCGGCACAACCGCAAGCGCTTTCTTTACGGTGTTTCTCATGGGGAGCAGAATCGGTACCGAGGAAATATTTATTGGATCCAGAAGCTACAGCAGTGCGCAGTGCTTCCTGGTGGGTGTTGCGTTTCAAGACCGGCAGGCAGAAGTTATGAGGACGAATCCCTCCGACCAGCATATCGTTGCGATTTAATAACAAATGCTGGGGAGTGATGGTTGCTGCAACATTTTCTGGTGCTTCATCCACAAACTGAACGGCTTCCGCAGTGGTAATATGCTCCAACACCATTTTCAAGCCGGGATAGTTCTGCACGATTTTTTGTAAGTGACGATCGATAAATGCTTTTTCGCGATCAAATATATCGACATGCGCGTCAGTGACCTCGCCGTGAACCAGCAGGGGCATCCCAACCTCTTGCATCACTTCAAACACCGGAGCCATGGCGGCCAGATCACTGGGAGCGGCATCGGAATTTGTCGTACCACCGGCCGGGTAAAGTTTGGCAGCAACAAGCCCTGCGGCTTTGGCTTGAAGAATATCATCCAAGCCAGTGCCATTGGTCAGATACAGAGTCATCAAAGGTTCAAAGCTGCTGTCTGCGGGAAGAGCAGTTTTAATCCGTTCACGGTAGGCTAAAGCCATGTCGGCAGTTGCAACGGGTGGGTCCAGGTTGGGCATCGCAATTGCGCGCTGGAAACAACGAGCCGTGGCAGGAACCGTTTCCGCCAGCATGTCGCCATCCCGAAAGTGCAGGTGCCAGTCATCAGGCTTTTGAATGGTAATCTCTGTCATCGCGCTTTTACTCTTCTTTCACTTTAACGCCCGATATCTATACGGAGTTGCTCGGCGATCTGCTCATAGATCTCTATCTCGACCTCTGTCATCTTCTTTTTGGTCGCCTCAAGCGCGCCCTGGGCAGCAGCCTCACCATTTTCCAGCGCCAAAGAATACCAGGCACAGGCAACCACAGAATTCTGGGCAACGCCGCGACCTACATCGTACATCACACCGAGGCTTAGCTGAGCCTTGGCGTCACCACGCTTGGCGGCCACATGAAACCATTTTGCCGACTGAGAATCACTTTGTTGCACACCCTGCCCCCTGGCATACATGACCCCCAGGTAACTTTGCGCACTCGGATCGCCCTGATTACCCGCCAATCGAAACCAATGGACAGCCTTGTCGTAATCTATCTCAACAACCTGGCCCTGAATATAGAGTGCACCCAGGTTTGTCTGTGCGGTCGCGTCACCCCCATCGGCAGCGGAACGGAACCACTTTAAAGCTTGCGGTTCATCTTTTGCGACACCCTGTCCTTTGAGATAGAGAATCCCCAGGTAGCCTTGAGCCACTGGATTTCCTTTCTCTGCCTCGGCAAGCCAGAGGCTATGAGCCGTTTTAAAATCGCCAGACTCTGCAGCAGCCAAGCCGTCTTCTACGTTGCCACCAAAGGCAACAGGAACTAAAACAGTTAGCAGGAGCAAGAGCATGGTGAATTGATATAAGAACCTCATAAAGTCTCCGAGTCAAACCTCAAACAGCGCCTCAAAACGAGGAAAGACCACAGCTTGGATACGCAGGTGGCCTCTCAACAATTCAGATAAATGGCTTGATCAATTGATCGACCTCTCGCGGCAAAGAAATAACCGTTATTTTTTTTCTTTGCCCAGCTCTCTGGACCGTGTCGTTGCGGCCCCCACTGCTTCCATCATCATTGCGCGCAAGCCCCGCTCTTCGAGAACACGGATGGCCCTGATTGTGGTTCCAGCCGGGCTACAGACCTTTTCGCGTAACAACGCTGGGTGTTCGCCGGTCTCTTTCACCAGATGAGCCGCCCCGACGACGGTCTGTACCGCCAAAGAATGAGCAATATCGAGTCGTAAACCTTCCTGCACGCCCCCTGCTGTCAAAGCTTCAATAAAGGTGTAAACAAAGGCGGGGCCGGAACCGGAGAGCCCGGTTACAGCGTCCATCTGTCCTTCTTCCACCCAGAGAGCGATACCGACGGTTTCAAACAGGTGCTGGGCAACCCGGCGATCTTCTTCGGTTACATTCTTACCGGGACAAAGAGCGGCAGCACCCTGTCCGGCCAGAGCCGGCGTATTCGGCATGGCTCGAACTACACGGGTCTGACCGCCGAGACCCTCTTCGAAGGTTGTTGTCGTTATACCCGCCAAGATGGAGATCAACAGTTTTTCATCATTAAAGACTGTAACAATGTCTTCCAGAACCTTGTCCAGAATTTGCGGTTTGGTGGCAACAACAACAATGTCGCTCTTGTTGACCAGCTCCATATTGTCAACAGCGCACGAGACCCCGTAACGCTCTATCATTAATTGGCGACGCTTTTCATTCGGCTCAAAAAAGAGGATATCAGTAGTCGGGAAGCCGCCATTTATCAAACCCTTGATAAATGCTTCGGCCATATTGCCGCCACCGATGAAACCTATTTTACCTACTGTTGTTAAAGGCACCTTTTATTTCCTTTTCCGCGGTGTGAAAACGGATCTGACTCACTTCACGTTACATTCTTATAACTTATCGTAGAGACTAAGAATTCCTGATCAAACAATAAGACATTTCTACAATATGACCGAAATCGTGTCAAATCGAAAGCAGTTGCCTTTCTGCCTCTTCTATGCGACTTATCACCGCTATGGATCGTTCTTCTCACATAAAAGGGTTACTGATCACTTTTACCGCAGTCGTCATCCTCAGCCCGGATGCTCTTCTGGTGAGACTGATCCACTGCGATGTTTGGACCCTACTTTTCTGGCGCTGTCTGTTAACGGGCAGTATGCAAGCTCTCTTCCTTGCAATAGTCTATCGGCGACAGTTCCTGCAAAGTTTCCGCAACATAGGGCGGATCGGGCTAATCTCCGCAGGAATCGTGACCACAGGATCCTTCTTCTTTGTCAACGCGCTCAGACACACAGCAGCGGCAAACGCCCTGATCATACTTGCAGCGACCCCCCTGTTCAGTAGCCTCCTCAGCTGGTTCTTTTTACGTGACAAAATCGCTCGTCGCACCTGGATTGCGATTACGATCTGTTTCGGGGGAATCTTGCTGATATTTTCTGGAAGCCTGCGAAGCGGCTTGCTGTTTGGCGATTTACTGGCACTGGGAGCAACCCTTATGTGGGCAAGCAACCTGGTTGTCCTGCGCAAAGGAAAAGCCGTCAACATGGTTCCAGCTAACCTGCTTGGCAACCTGATGGTCGTTCCAATCACTCTTCTAGCCGGCGCACAACCACTCTCTGTATCGCCAACCGACATGACCTACCTGATCGTTCTCGGCGGAATTGTTCTGCCCGTCTCTTTTACCCTGATCACCATAGGGCCACGTTATCTGCCGGCACCGGAAGTCAGCCTTATCTTACTGACCGAGACAATCCTCGGTCCGATCTGGGTCTGGCTGGCGCTCAGCGAGGTACCGCAAACAACAACCCTGGTTGCCGGGGCGTTGATCATCTCCACCCTGGCATTGCATACTTTTATGTCGCTATGGGCAACACGCCAGCACGGGGCTACCGAAAAAATAGGGATTTAGAACCAAGCAAGCCGGATCAGAATTTGGCATGCCCAGGTGTACGCGGAAACGGAATCACATCGCGGACATTCTCCATGCCGGTGATATACATCAGAAAACGTTCAAAGCCGAGACCGAAACCTGCATGAGGGCAACTACCCCAGCGACGGGTGTCGAGATACCAATCAAGACTCTCCGGATGGATGTCGAAGTCCTTCATCTTCTGCTCCAGAACCTCCAGCCGCTCTTCACGCTGACTGCCACCGATGATCTCACCAACTTTCGGCACCAGCAGATCCATGGCTGCGACCGTACGACCATCGTCATTATTCCGCATGTAAAAGGCCTTTATCCCTTTCGGGTAATCGGTCACGAAAAGTGGCCCACCAACAATTTTCTCTGTCAGGTAACGCTCATGCTCTGACTGGAGGTCACACCCCCACTCCACAGGGAACTCGAAGGCCTGCCCGCTCTGCTGCAAGCGTTCGACAGCTTCCGTGTAGGTCATTGTCTGAAAGTCCGTTTCAACAACCTTCTCCAAACGCTCGATCAACCCCTTATCGATAAACTGGTTAAAGAACTCAAGGTCTTCACGACAATGTTCCAGCGCGTAAGCCACCATGAAGCGGAAGAAATCTTCGGCAAGCTGGCAGTTATCAGCCAAATCAGCAAAAGCAATTTCGGGTTCTATCATCCAGAACTCAGAAGCATGACGACTGGTATTGGAGTTTTCGGCCCGGAAAGTGGGGCCAAAGGCATAGACATCGGTAAAGGCCGTAGCGAAGAGCTCGGCCTGCAACTGGCCGCTGACAGTCAGGCCGGTCTTTGTGCCAAAAAAATCATCGTGCCAGGCGATGCGCTTGTCAGCCATAGGTGGATTTTCCGGATCAAGCGTCGTCACACGGAACATTTCTCCAGCACCCTCACAATCGTTGGAGGTGATGATCGGCGTATGCACATGCACGAAACCCCGCTCCTGAAAGAAGATGTGCACAGCATGACTGATACGACTGCGGACACGAAAAACAGCTCCGTAGGCGTTGGTTCTGGGCCGCAGGTGGGCGATCGTGCGCAAAAACTCGAAGCCGTGACGTTTTTTCTGCAAGGGGAAGCTCTCGTCAACGTCTCCGTAAACAAGGATCTCATCACCCTGGACTTCCCAACTTTGTCCCGCCCCTGGCGACGCCACCATCTGGCCACGCACACCGACACAGGAACCGGTCCCTAAACGACTGACAACCTCAAAGGCCTCTGAATCGCTGCCGACAACAATCTGCAAACTATCCAGGCAGGAGCCATCATTCAACGCCAGGAAAGCGACGCCCTTGCTGGAACGAACAGTACGCAGCCAACCCTGGACAAAGACTTCCCCATGAGACTCTTCAGTCTGAAGCAAAGCTTTCACCCGGCAACGATTCTGACGCCAATCTGTTTTATTCATAGGCACCTCAATATATAAGTTAGAGCGTAGACATTTTTTCAGACAAAGCCTTTGAAAAGCTACAGTCTCTACAAATAAACAACGGGGATTGGCTTGTAGTCAAGACAATCTAAAAATTCCAATCCATTCTAAGTTTCTGATCCGCAAATAAAGCCTAGCTTTCGGGATGTTTCGCTTTTCGTGGAGACAATGTCCTTTTGCGTATTTTTACCTTCAGCCTAGAACGAGGAGTTTTAAGATGAAATCTGACAACGTGATTAATTCAATCGATAACAGGAATAAATTACCGCAGAAGAGAAAAACTAAATTGTCTAAAATTCCTCGCGACAAAATACGTGCAAGTTTATCTCAGACACAAATTGCTACCTACACTAGGTATGCCATAGAAGATATCGTTACTGTAAAAGCAAGATTGCATCGGATAAAATTATCCGCTGAACAATTCGTATTTGGAACAAGCTTTGATTATTTTAAAAAAATATTCCCTAATCTTTCAATTAACCAAGACTTTGTTCCAGCAGAAAGAATGCCTAACTACAAAAAACATCTTATTGTAAATACTGATACTTGCGTTCTAAATATTTTTATTCAAAGAATTCATCCTTTCTTTCCAGCTTTTCATATTGAGTTAACACCAAAAGAGGAACTTACCTTAATCGATCACAAAAATTATCTTTCCTCCCTTAATGAGTTAATTCCGAACCTACAAGTCTCATCTGTCGAATATACCTTAGATATTTTCTTGAAATCCTCAAGAGCTGTGGAAAATTTATATATATTTGCAAAAAGGTCTATTTACGTCCCTTACAAAAACGACGCAACATTTTATGATGATCACTCTGTGAAGGTCGGGAAAAACGTTCGATTCAACTTTACGTTTAATTGTGGTGATGATGTAAAAATGTATGAACGAGGGCCAGACAATAAGAAAACAATAGATGGTTGGAACTATGACGAGACGGATAGGCTTAGGTTTGAACATACTGCAAACCGAGACAAGCTCAAAAACCATAAAATTTTATCGTTAACTGACCTTATTGAAAATTGTAAATTCACAGAACTAAACGAGAATATATATAAATTCAAAAAGTTCAAATCAAAAAAACTTCCACAAATATGGGACTGGGATAGCTATTCAACGAAAAATTATGAAGGCCATTCCGGTGCTTTTCAGCTGGAATATTCAGATAGAAGACTTGACCATAAAAACATCCGACAACGCATGACAGATGTCGAAGAATTTGAACCGCTAAAAGCGTTGCTATCTCAAGAAATGATTGCATTCGATTCAGCTTGGAAAGCATCGAACATAATATAAACGAATGTGTATGCTTTTTTTACACACCGATTCTTTACTCTTCATTCTTTACGCTGAAGCTTCATTCTTCACGCCATAACTTTATTGTTTCGGTTAATGTTAGTTTCGTGCATCATTCATCTACATACAAGAATCATTCGTAAGGTACTAAAGACATTGATGTTTCAAGGCATTTATCATGTAGGCTTGCTTTTAGTTCTTTAGGTATATGAGGTTTTGAAGCATTCGATTAATAAGGTAGGCAAGTCAAGAAAGGGAGGACAGGACATGACCATAAGCGCAAGTAGGAAGGTTAAAAATATTTCTGCTGTGGAAGAGGCACTTACCGACGCATCTAGGCTTCTTTCCCGCCTTTGCAAAAGTCGGAAGGCAGGCATGCGGTTACCAGAAATTATCGAATTGACTGGTAAGGTCGCGAGCCTTTCACGTTCTTTGCATCATAAGGATTTAGATCAAAAAAGATCTGAAGGATATGGCGACCCGAACCACTACGATCGGATTTGTGAGAGCGAAGAGAGGAATCATGTCAGATAGTGAAAACTACTGACTGACAGCAGATCAGAACCTGCTCTGTAAGCTCGGTTCTTCGATCCTGAGCGCATCCAAACAGACAATGTAGACATTCTCTTGCTTAACAGCTTAGAAGAGACGGCAGCGTTCTTTGAAAGTTCAGATTCCTCCAATTTACTTCTTCGTTGTTCGAGTCCAGCACGGCTCACCAGTACGGACGAAAATGGGCACTGGGAGGATTCCATAAAAAAATAAACGATAAGTTATTGAGTTTTTGAAAATGAATTAATATGAAGAAACAGACCCCAAGGCGCGGCCTGTTGGAAGTTTTCCTAAGTTTATACTTTCCCCTCATATTTGGGCCAAGTCAATGCAAAGAAGAGATTGTCTCTTCGATGTCTTTTTTTGTCAGTATCAACTCCGAGCTAATTTGGTACGACTCTCCTTCAAAATATCTGCCTTCAGAACTATTTCTGACTTGTCCTAGAGCAGCACAAAAAAATCCTTTAAGGTTTTCTTTTGTGACATTCCCAACCTTGCTACACAAGTCAGCGTATAAAATTTTCTGGTTCTCATCAATATCCTGAATATGTCCGTAAAGATCCTTTTCCCCTGGACTTCTATACTCTTGAAATTGAAGTTTTGTATTCAAATTATCATCAAGACGAATAAGGATAGGTACTGTAAAGCTTCTATTGTCTATATAGATTTTTCTGGTTTTAAGGTTAATACTTACGAAATTGTTGATTTTAGGGAAGTCCCAAAGCTGAGCGATGTCATCATACCAGAATGTTATTTTGTCAGAGAAGTTGCTAAATTCTTCACTTAGTGATTTGTCTTTCAGTAAATTTCTTCCTAATCCTATTGAGCCATCATAACCTATAAAATTCAATAATGTAGGACCTATATCCATTGTCGTTCCTTCTTTATTAAATAATTCACCTTCAGGATTCTCACTATTGTAAATCAAGAAAAGGTTATTTCTTTCAAGCTCATCAAGTGTTTCAGCTATGGAATTGTTTATAGCCAAGTGATCTGAAGCAATGGCGATAATGGTGTTTTTTTCTTTATCGGCAGCGACTATCTTATCGAAAAACTCCCCGATTAATTTATCCGAGCAATAAACTGAATTTAGGATTTGCGAAGAACCATCCTTGTAAATAAATGATTCACATTCTTTAGAGGGCATCCCATCAGGGTCATGAGTATCAATTGTTAACACCGTCATGCCAAATTTTTTTCCTGACTTCTGAAGCTGCAGAAATCTTTTGTACGCGATACTTAATAACGAGTCGTCATAAAGTCCCCAAGAGTTCATATTGGACTTATCGTCTAACAAACTGAACAGTTCATCTCGCCCTAGAATTTCATCATAATTGTGCGATGCAAAATATTTTCCTTTGCCAGCAAACTCTAAAGAAGCACCTCCGAGAAATGACAAAAAATAACCTTTGCTATGAAGAAGGTCTCCCAAACAGTTTGCATTAATCAAAAAAGAATCCATGCCAGACATAGAATTCCCGTTTGGGACTATCAACGGTATTCCACACTGACTAGCAACAAGCCCTCCCATCGTCCAACCCGTATGGTCTGCCTGCCCTATCTTTGCAAACGAAGTGCTTATGCCTTCGATCTTTTTGAGATTCTCCACCAACCCTGGAAAGACCTCTTCGTTAAAGTATGTTTTCTCAAGACTTTCTGCATAAATGAGAACAAAGTTTTTTTCTTTAGAAAGTTTTTTTAAGTCGTTTGATTTGTAAAAATCGTGAAAGTCTGAAGCTTTACTGTTTTGTTTTTTAATAGAAATATTCTGCTTAACTAATTCCATAGAAAGGGGATTTGTTGTTGCAGAAAAAAACATAATCAAAAAAATTAAATACAAATATTGTTTTTTTACTGATTCGGACTGATATTTATTTTTCAATTTATGGATTACTATATTTGTTATAAATAAGAGCACTACGGATAGTAATGAAATAAACAACAAATATTTGTACTGCATTATCCCTGCGCCGTTAATGCCGCTCTTGATATGATACAAAACAGCATTATCAATGCCTTTACCTGACAAATCATCTACAATAAAGTATGACAATGTAGATATGTACCACATATTGCTAAAAACAAAAAAAGTGACAAAAAGGCGCATTCCACTTCTGCTTCTGACATATAGAATATTTGCGATAAAGAACAAAAATATAGAAATTAAAGTTGTCAACGCGTTTCCCAATTCCAATAGTAAAGATAAAAGGTGAATGTAAAATCAGGTCTTATCAAGTTTCAATAACACGGGGCTTCAAAATAAATTAACATCGAAAAAATCGCCTTAAACGTCTAAGCCGACAAAAGCGGTTTATAATTTATCTACATAGTCCTGCAATTTTCTGATCATTTCCATCCCCCATGGAACTCATCAAATAAGACAACGCCAAGCTACATAAAGAGGCAAAACAGGTAAAGATTTCTTTCTTATTTATCCTACTGCATTGTCTTGTACGTTTAGAATCGACTGAAGTGCGAAAATCTAGCAACCCCTGCAAGGTAAGAAAACCCTCGACCCGAAGATTGAGGGTTTTAGTGTTTTATAAATGGTGACTTTCGAGAATTGAAGACCACCGCTAATCTATCCTAAAGCCATAAATATTATATCAGGACGTCACCAATATAGAGTCTCTTCACTTTAGGCGCAGAGTCTGAGAATAAACCTATGGTGGTGAGCCTTGGTTGATAGCCCCCCATAAGCGCTGCATTGACCTCGCAAAAAACTTGCCTGGCCTCAGTGAGTATTTTCTCAACATTAAGTCTCTTGCGTAAAGCCCTGGAACTTCAATTGTTAATCGTAAGGAAATTGCTAGCACCATTGAAAGAATAAAAGCCAACAAGAAAAATATACTGAAATAGTATGTAGGAGGAATAAACGGAATAGTGGGAAACCATTTTGAAATCAAGAGAACAATGTCCCGTATATGATCTCTAACGATGTCTCGGCCAAACTCATGCACCAAGTATAATGTGTAAGCATGCTCAGAGATTAACGTAATTGGTTTAATCCATATTCCAGTGACTTCGGCTCTGTTAGCTAGGGGCAAAGCCATCCCAGTACCTACGCTTACAAAAAAGAAGCCTAACACCCAAGGAAAGAAAGCCATTCTTTCGACACCCTGCGCGGTTGTCCCCGTGAGTTGAGGAGACCATGTTGCTAAAATGACCAAAGTGACTCCAGCGATTGCAAGTTTTCCGGCATGACGCTCCATCCATAACCACAGAGGCGTGTGATACTCAGCAAGAACTGCTAGAGCCACACCAATGGCTAAACCTTCAAAGCGAAGGTGAGTGACACCATAGTATTCCCCGAGAAAGGTTCCATATGTAGACGACTGAACTTGGTCGAAAATTTGATATCGCAATAACGGTGAGATGAAGACAAAAAATAAGCCGGTCAAAAACCACCCAGTTTTTGACCGAACAATAAGAGGCAATAGAAGGAAGAGGATGGGGAGAGTGATGTAAAAATGCTCCTCAACACAAAGGGACCAAGAAATTAACCATGTTCCTGGCGAGGTGTAGTTCTGGAAGAACACAAAAAAATCTGGGAGCTTTGTGGTTGTCACTTTCCCCAAGTACCATAACACCCCTAGCATAAAGAAATAGCATGGCAACGTGCGAAACCATCGGCGAGTCCAGAAGCGAAAAACCTCTACTTGTCCCGTTGCGCGGTACTTGCGGATGAGTTGCCCACCAATCAACCAGCCACTAAGGACAAAAAAAAGATCAACGCCAATATAGCCGCGCAAGGAGAACCATCGTAGCCACTCAGGGCAACCGGGTAGGTGCCGATAATGATGGAAAACAACGAGCAATATTGCAAACGCTCGAATTAAGTCTAAGCCAGGCTTTCTTTTTTCGGCCACTTTTTACTCCCCCTGATCACCAATAACTACATATATAGTGCGCCGCCAATGTAAAGGATTAATACATCAGATCAAAGCGAAAACGGTCTTATAAATCCTTTCGCATTGTATTGATGGTACGAAGTGGGGTGTCTGGGGCTTTTACTAAAAAGCCTGACTTATGAGAAAACTTGTTGTTCGATTCTCTGCTTATTTGCCATTGATCTTTTGCAGCCCTCACCTCAATATCGATGCTGTTTTTTGTATTACAATCACTTCGACAGCATAGAACCTATCTTCTCAGCCCCGCCCTTCGCCTCTGAGCGCATCCAGTTGCTTGATAGACGTTCTTTGCTTGAGTGCTTTATAGCAGACGGTAGCGACGAGAAGTGACTATCTGCCACCGCTATTTTCATTTTCAGGAAACACTCAATTATTTCCGCACCGATTGACACAAGAAAGCCAACTAAGATAATTCGACAGTATTATTAGTTTTCAGAAAAATGACCTACTAGCACGAGAATAAAAAAGATCAAATAGAAGACATCTTCCATAATGTTTCTCCTCATTGTCGTCATTATGAACAGTTAACAGCGATCGGCAAACCAGTTGTCGTTTATCTCTTTAAAAGCTTGTAGATCGATTCTCGGCTTATCTTCATGTCCTTAGCGATTTTCGTCTTCATCTCACCAGCTGACACTCGCTTCTTAATCTCTTCAACTTGCTCATCTGTAATTGACCTTTTGCGACCTACGCCTTTATATAATCCTGCAGCCTTTCGTATAGCGATGCCTTCCATTTGCCTCGATTTAATCAGTGCCCTTTCAAACTCAGCAAACGACCCCATAAGGTTCAGCATTAATTCAGAGTAGACGTCTTCTTTGCCAGAAAAGGTAAGGTTCTCTTTTATAAATTTTACATCAGCGCCTTTTTTAACCAACTCACAAACAATCTTTTTCAGATCAATCAAGTTTCTTGCCAAGCGATCCATTGAATGGACAACAACTGTGTCGCCTTTGTTTGCGGTTTTGATAAGCTCCGTAAGCTGAGGGCGATTCCTGTCCTTCCCGCTAATCTTGTCTTCATAGTTAAGATCACGCTCTATCCCTTCAAGCTGCCTTGCAGTGTTCTGCTCTAACGATGAAACTCTTTTGTAGCCAATAATCCTACATCTTTCATCTTCCATGATTTGCCTCCACTAGTTAAATGTGTACAAACACTCTATGACCGTTTAGGCAATATGTCAATAAATGTTCAAACTAACCATTAATACACGTAAAAAGTGTCAACTTAAACTGTGTACTAGCAGTGTACTGTTAATTGACACTGGTTTGTGGCAAGTGACAATCGGTTTTCATCGTCAACAACATGGGGAATGGAGTGCAGCGGGGTTGAAGGTATAGCGTGTGCGCAGATAGACCCCCCTTGTTTTGCCTGGAGCGAAAAAATGGATGACTGCAGGACAAGTATTGACCACAATTTATCCCAAAAACATTGAAACCACAAAAAACATTAAAAGATTATAACAATCGAAAGTCGAGAAGTACCTGTATGATGAGAATAAGGATAAAACATTCATGGAGGTGCGAGATGAGGGTTGTGGGCTATTGCAGAGTAAGCACTCTAGAGCAATCAGTAAATGGGACATCAACGGAGTCCCAAGTAATTTCAATCAAAAATGAATGTCGAAAACTCAACTATCAATTAATAGACATCTACATAGATGATGGTGTTTCTGGGAAAGGTAATGATAGACCCGAGTTAAACAGACTTCGTGGCGATGCAAAATCAAATAAATTTGACTGTGTGATGCTTACGAAATTAGACCGCCTTGGTAGAAATAACAGGGATTTGAGTAATATTGCGCACGAATTCTCGGATACGAAAACAAAATTACACTTTATTGATGAGCCATATATAGATGGTAGCGGTTTAATGTTTAATATTTTTGCAACGTTTGCAGAATTTGAAAGGGACACAATAAGGGCTAGAACCGAGTTGGGTAGAAAAGCTGTATGGTTAAAACAAACATCTGTCATCGGAAGTTTGCCTTTTGGGTATAAGAAGGTTAACGGCAAGCCAGAAATTGACGAGAAAAAGGCTAAAATTTATAACAGAATTGTTTCAATGTACCTCGATCAGAATTATTCAATGAAAGAAATAGCAGTAAAACTCACATTAGAAGGCATTCCAACTCCAAAAAGAAGTTTAAAAAAAACGCATCATAATTGGAGCACCCCTACGATCAGTGACATATTGAAAAATGAAGCGTATACAGGGGAAAAACTGCATAACAGATTTGTTTATGAAACAAGAAAGAGTGCTAAAAGCGGCAAAAGTTACAGTGCTCCTTCAAAGATTGAAAATGAACCGAATCAATTTATTAAAGTGTTATACCCACCGTTGATTTCAGAGGAAAAATTTCAATTAATTCAAAAACGAATTCAGCTTCAAAAACGGAAACCAAGAAAACATCATTCTGGTGGAAAAGAGCACTTCCTTGGCGAAAACATATTGTACTGTGGACATTGTGGTACAAAAATGAAAAAAATCAGAATCCGAGAAGGGAAATTCAAATACGTCTGCTATTGGTCTTATTGCTCACAAAAGGAGTTGTTTTTAAACAATAAAGAAAAATGTATTTTGAAGCCTATCGTTGTGGAGGATGCAGATAATAGAATTTTTACGGAAGTTTCAGAAATAATTTCAGACCCAGGAAGTTTTGCTAAAGAATGGCTTAGAAACACAAACATTGATGAAATTACAGATAAATTAAATAGACTTGAAAGCATTGAAAGAAAAATCAAGGATGATCTGATTAATGGTTTCAGAATTAGTCAAAGTGCTGAAAATCCTGAAATAAGAAAAATATATGAAGATGAATTGAAAAAGAAAGAAATCGAATATACAGATATTAAATCAAGCAAGAATAGAGCTAAAAAAGAGTTAGATTTTGCTGAAAGCAAGGTTAACTATCTCGCTAAATTTCACGAATCCTTAAAAAGTGCAACTAATCGAGAGAAGTTTGGAATTTATTTCTCGACAAAAGCCAAATTCAAAACGTTTTTAAGCAATTTGCCCACACAGGAGAAAAAGCGCATTGTTGGCGCTGTCGTCTCTCCAGAGGATGGTGGAAAATATTTTGTAAGACATCCGACCTTAGACGATATAGCAGATGAAACAGATGGAATTTCTGCAAGTGAATTGTACAATCCTCTAACAAAAAAGGGCCATGTTCTTGATGGTGTTTACTCAATAGACTTGGGTAGAATTGAGGCTATCATAGGCAGCTTAAATTATAGTGAATTATTAGGTAGTGTTGTTTGTCAACCAATCCCCGCTACAGAAGAGAAAATATCTATCATCAGGTGTTATTTTTTCAAACTTGAATATCTAGTCGTGCTCTCTCGTCTTGGAAAATTCGATGTCCGGCCACTGCTCCATAACATAACCCAGGCGCCACTCACTCGGGGCGAGGTAACTTAAATTACCCTCCGCATCTAAGGCCAGGCTCGCCTGGCTCTTCTTCTCAAACTCGGCCATCTTCTTGGGGTCAGCACTCCCCACCCAACGTGCCGTGGCAAAATCCACGCTCTCGTAAATGGCGTCAACGCCATACTCTGTTTTCAGACGCTCCATCGTTACATCAAACTGCAAAACACCAACGGCACCAACAATATAATCATTGTTGATCAACGGCCTGAACACCTGCACAGCGCCCTCTTCCGAGAGCTGCTTCAAACCCTTTTCAAGTTGCTTCGCCTTGAGGGGGGACTTCAGCCTCACCCTTCGGAAATGTTCCGCAGCAAAACTGGGGATCCCGGTAAACTTGAGGACTTCCTTGTCGGTGAAGGTATCACCAACCTTGATCGTGCCGTGGTTGTGCAAACCAATAATGTCTCCGGGGTAAGCCTCTTCGACATTGGCCCTGTCCTGGGCCATGAAGATAATCGCCTTGGAAAGGCTGACTTCCTTGCCGATGCGATGATGACGAACCTTCATACCACGCTGAAAACGCCCTGAACAGATACGCATAAAAGCGATGCGATCGCGATGAGCCGGATCCATGTTCGCCTGAACCTTGAAGACGAAGCCGGAGAAGTCTTCCTCCTCCGGCGCAACTTCGCGGCTCTGGGCTTGCCGTGGACCGGGTGCCGGGGCAATATCAACCAGCGCATCGAGCAATTCTTCAACACCAAAATTGTTGATCGCACTACCAAAAAACACCGGAGTCTGGTTGCCCTTGAGATACTCATTCAGATCAAAAGGGTTGGCCGCGCCTTCGAGAAGCTCAATGTCTTCCCGCAATTCATCGGCCGCGCTACCGAGCAATTCATCAAGCTGGCTATCGTTGATATCTTTAATGACGCGAACATCATCGGTGAGTTTTTTTTCGCCCGGGCGAAAGAGACGCAGCTCTTTACGGTAGAGATTGTAAACTCCCTTGAAGCGTTTACCCATACCAATCGGCCATGACATCGGTGCACATTCTATCTGCAGTTTCTCCTCAACATCAGAGAGCAGATCGAGCGGGTACTGTCCTTCACGATCCATCTTGTTAATGAATGTCAGCACCGGCGTATTGCGCATCCGGCAGACGGCCATCAACTTCTCAGTCTGGGCCTCAACTCCCTTGGCACTATCGATAACCATCAAGGCGCTGTCTACGGCGGTCAAAACCCGGTAGGTGTCTTCAGAGAAGTCCTGGTGACCCGGGGTATCAAGCAGGTTAATCTCACATTCACGATGGCCGAACTTCATAACCGAGGTGGTCACCGAGATACCACGCTCCTGCTCAACTTTCATCCAGTCGCTGGTGGCATGACGACCCGCCTTACGAGCCTTGATGGCTCCGGCCATCTGGATAGCGCCACCAAACAACAGCAGTTTTTCAGTCAGGGTGGTTTTACCGGCATCGGGGTGGCTAATAATGCCGAAGGTCCTGCGCTTTTTAATCTCTTTTAAAAAATGGGTACTCAACTGTGCCTCTTCTTATAGTGTGTCGCAGCTATTGACAGAAAAAACGGGCATAAAGCCCGTTTCTGCATCAACAATTACAGACATTTACAATGTAATACCGGTCAATAACGGACGACAACCAATTATAGCGACCCCGCCCAAACAATGGAATTAAGCACGAGCGGAGAGTTAAAGCCAAGGCAAGCTATATCATAAACCGAGACTCGTGCCAATATAGCCCTCTTTTAAAAACGCCTCAGGCCTAACCGAAGGCATCAATTCTAACGGAACAAGACCCCGGCTGTGATTTAACGAGAAAAAGACCACAGGACAGGCCTGTCGGCCTTTCGGAGCACAACTGGAATATTTCTTGTTACCAACCTTTCTACCTAGCCAAAGAACAGGTAAAAGTTAGCGACAATATAATGTTCGAATCCAGCACGGGTCCCCGAGCAAGACGAAGATATGCTTTTCTGTAGGGAGGGTTGATTCATAGTGCTGACAGATCTGGTTATGTCCGTATAGTGCTGTAAATTCATGAGGCCATCGTGGCCTTCATCTCGTAGGATTGGTGTTACGACACATCAACCCCCAACGAGAGAGGAAAACCACGATGACCGATTTCGAGATTAATGT
>JARUHP010000021.1 GCA_030005635.1 Deltaproteobacteria bacterium IMCC39146 | reverse complement strand
AAGCTTTAACGTCTTCCCTGGAGCGGGTTAAATCCCGCATGGCTTCATCTTCAACAGAGGGGATATAGACTGAGGTTAATTCGCCAGCGCGGTGCAGTCGAGCAAGCATCTGGGCATCCCGGCGATCATTCTTGATTCGGTTGCCGCTCTGTTTGGGGATTTTCGATGGGGCAACGATAGCGCAATCAAAGCCTTGTGCCGCAAGATGACGATAAATATCATAACCGCAGGGGCCAGCTTCGTAGATGAAATGGAGATCATAGTTTTTGGAGACTAGCTTACGGATCACCTTGTCGAGAGCGGCTAAGCTCCCGTCAACGCTGCCATAGCTGCGAACCTCACCGTCGCGGCCAGCTTCGGCAAATGCAATCTCAATGGAGTTTTTGTGGACGTCAAGACCTACATACATGATAGACTTTTCCATGACCTGCCTCCTTGGTTTTGGCTCTGTTTTGGGGTTTTTATCGAAAACACCAACATAACCCACGTTGCAAGGGGCAGGTCTCTTTTTGTGCTCAACTGTCAGCCATTATGTCTGTGAAAACGTTTTGTTTTTAGTTTTTTACGGTCTAAATGAATTAGCTGCGCATGTTAATAAACTGCAAATCAATCCCCAAGTCTTTCCCTTTGAGTAGCTGAATCACGCTCTGCAGGTCATCAATCTTTTTACTGCTTACGCGCACCTGGTCTTCCATGATCTGTGCCTGAACCTTCAGCTTGCTCTCCTTGATTGCTTTAACGATCTCTTTGCCGCGTTCCTTGTCGATTCCCTGGAGAAGACTGATCCGCTGGCGAACGGCACCGTTTGAGGCTGGTTCCTTCGTGCCGAAATCAAGGCATGTGGGAGAGACGCTGCGCTTGGCCAGTTTGCCGCGCAGGATGTCAACGACAGCAGTCAGCTTATAATCATCGGCGCCAAGAACCAGGATGCTGTCGGTCTCCAGGTCGATCTCGTTATGTGTGCCCTTGAAGTCAAAGCGTTGATTCACTTCTTTGCGGGTCTGGTTGACGGCATTGTCGACTTCCTGCAGGTCAACTTTAAAAACGATGTCAAAGCTCGGCATGGTTATCACTCCTATTGTGAAGGATGGTTTCTCTGGTATTTAGAATCGCTGGAAGATTGCCACGGCAGGTGGGGTCTGGTCAATAAGAGTATGCTACTCTTTAACGGCTTGCACTGCATCACCTGCGGTCCAGATGCGGTACCTGAGCTCATATCCTTCCGGCGCATAAACCACAATCGGCAAACGGCTGTTGTAACGAAGCAGCAAAGGAGTTCCTGAGACAAACTGTTCGACTTTTTCACTTCCTTCGGGAGCAGCCATCATGGTGCTCATGGTCGTGTCCTGCCCGGTCACTTCGTAAAAAGTATACCCCCAACCTTTGAGTGGTCGCGCTTCGATGGCGCTACCGTGACGCACCTGGTTCACGCCATCGGTCAGCATGGTTTTTCCGGGGATCAATTCGACCTTGAAATCGACCTCTTCCGCGCGAGTCTTTTCGGGCAGAACCACGACGAATCTTTCCATGCCCTTTTTTGCTGCAGGAAAAGGTTTCAGCTCAGGATGAACGGCAGCACAAGCCTGAACACTGAAAAGTGCAAGCACGACGATTGTCGATGAAATAATTCTTTTGATCATTTGTCCCTCATCTCCTGCTCTGGCGAAACCTGCCGACCTCACCGCTGAAATGGCAGGCGGACTGATGCCCTTCGGCGTGATCTTTCAAAGCCGGATATTCCTTGCCACAGATCTCCTGAGCGTAAGGGCAGCGGGGGTGGAAATGACAGCCGTCGGGAGGGTCAATCGGTGACGGGACCTCGCCGCTTAAGACCTGGTGCTTGCGGACTCTTTGTGGGTCTGGAATCGGTACTGCATTGAGCAAGGCTTCGGTGTAAGGGTGGCATGGCTGCTGATATAGCTGCTCTGCCGTGGCTATCTCGACAATTCGACCCAGGTACATCACCGCGACCCGGTCGCAGACGTGTTCGATAATGCCGAGATCGTGGGAGATGAAGAGGTAGGTCAGGCCGAATTCCTGTTGCAGATCTTTCATCAGGTTAACGATCTGCGCCTGGATGGAGAGATCGAGTGCTGAAACTGGCTCATCTGCAACGATCAGGCGCGGTTGCACCGCCAGGGTTCGGGCAATGCCTATCCGCTGGCGCTGGCCACCGGAGAACTCGTGGGGGTAGCGATCGTAATGTTCGGGGGACAGTCCGACTTTTTGCATCAGCGTCATAACCTGCTCTTTAATGGCGCGGCCTTTAGCAAGGGAGTGGACCACCAGCGGTTCGCCGATGATCTCGCCGACCCGCATGCGTGGGTTGAGCGATGAGTAGGGATCCTGGAAAATCATCTGCATGTCACGACGAATGGCTGTCAATTCGCGGTGGCCCATGCCGGTGACATCTCTACCGTCAAATTGAATGGTGCCTGAGTCCGGTTCGATGAGTCGCAGCAAGAGCTTGCCTGTGGTCGATTTTCCGCAGCCTGATTCGCCGACCAGGCCGAGCGTTTCGCCACTTTTGATCTCGAAAGAAACACCATCCACCGCCTTGAGCGATTGTTTTGCTGCCCCGGGGCGATTGGCGCTGACCTTGAAGGCTTTGCGCAGATTCTCCACTTTGAGAAGTGTCGTCATTATTGCACCTGCCAGCAGCGCACCCAGTGACCTGGCTGCACTTCCTTGAGCGGTGGGAGTTCGCCTCGACACGGCGCGAAGGATTTAGAACAACGCTCAAGGAAAGAACATCCTTCGTTGGTTGCGCCAGCCCTGGGAACAGTACCTTCTATAGGGACAAGTCGCTGCTTTTGCTCGCCAATTCGCGGGATGCAGGCCAGCAATCCTTGCGTGTAGGGATGTTGAGGGTTCGCATAGAGCTCTTTAACCGGAGCGGTTTCCACGATGACGCCGGCATACATGATAGCGACACGATCGGCGTTTTCGGCGACCACACCGAGATCGTGGGTGATCAGTAGCATGGCCATGTTGTGTTCGGCCTTGATTGCAGCAAGCAGATCCATGATCTGGGCCTGAATGGTGACGTCGAGGGCCGTGGTCGGTTCATCGGCAATCAACAATTGAGGATCGCAGGCAAGGGCCATGGCGATCATAACGCGCTGGCGCATACCGCCGGAGAGTTGATGAGGAAAATCCTTAAGTCTTTGGGCTGCCGCAGGAATTCCGACCTTGTGCAGAAGCTCGGTGGCGATTTCTGCCGCCCGTTGTTTGCTTTTGCCGCGATGTAGCTGCAAACTCTCCATGATCTGGTCGCCGATGCGAAAAACCGGGTTGAGCGAAGTCATCGGCTCCTGGAAGATCATGCTGATGCGATTTCCTCGCACCCGCCGAACTTCTTCTTCGGGTATGCGCAGCAGGTCCAGGCCGTCAAAACAAATCTCACCTGCGACGATCTTCCCCGGCTCCGGGATCAGGCGCAGCAAGGAGAGGGCGGTCATCGATTTGCCGCAGCCGGATTCGCCGACCAGGGCCAGGGTCTCACCCCGCTTGATGGTGAAATCGATACCGTTTATGGCCTTGGTCAGACCATCTCTGGTGAAGAAGTAGGTTTTCAGGTTACTGACAGTGAGAAGTGTGCTCATGTTTTTTCATCTCTGGTGATTGTTGATTGGTAAATGGAATCATGACACATTTGGGGATGTCAATCTATTAAAGACTGGAACGCGGGACGTGGCTCGCGGAAAAACAAAAACATCCATTAATGTATAGCCGTCGGGGCTTGATCAGAAAGGCAGTGTCTGGTTTTGTCCTATGCCCCCCCGTAGACTAAATATCCCTAGGTAATGTAAGCATGAGTTGCAACAGGATTTATAGAGAGATGTCACGACAGATGATCAAGTATGCGTATAAATAGTGACATCTGAGAAAAACAAACTCGTAGTTTAAGTCAAGAATGGCTTTCTGAACAGGACGGCAATGGGCACTGGGAGGAGAAGATAAATCAACTTCGAGCAATTTTATCGTCAAGCTCAACCAGACTGCTGACCGTAATCGTTGGCTCGATTCCCCAAGGGTCGAAAATGGCCTCCGGGGATCGACGAACCCAAGCTGATTTCATGCCTGCGGATATCGCACCGATCACATCAAACGGGTTGCTGGAGATCAACCACGATTCTCCCCCGGTCGCCCCTGACTTCCGAAGGAAGTGACTATAAACAGCCGGATTCGGCTTGAATGACTTGATGTCATCGACACTGACAACACCAAGAAACAACTCGCGGATGCCTGCGTTGTTAAGCAGTATTTCAAGGGCATCTGCTGCGCCATTGGAAAAAGCGAAGAGGCGGTTTCCTGTATCTTTCAATCGGGTCAGACCTTCTTTCGCGTCATCAAAAGCCGGCAGGACACGATAGATAGCCATCAATTCCTTTTTCTGCTCAGCGCTCAGAGTGGCTCCATAAGAGGCGCAGGTGTAATCAAGGGCTTGGCTGGTACAGACGGCAAAGGTTTCGTAGTTCTGCATCAGCCCTTTGCGAAACGAATACTCTAACTGCTTGTCACGCCAGGTCCTCGAAAAATCTTTTGCTTTGTCGCCGACCAGTTCTTCCAGTAATGTCATGACACCGTGCGTATCAATAAGTGTCCCGTACACATCAAATGCCAGAGTTGTCACCATTGTGATCTCCTTGTAATGATAGGAATAAGCCCTTTCATTCTCCGAAGTGTAACACAAAGAATTGTTTACTATAAATCCTTACATATAAGGAAATGGCTGCCAAGGATCTAACCCTGGTGGCAATAATTATCTAAGCTAAAGAAGTTTATAATCAGAAAGGGACTAAGGCTATAGCTCCCCCAGTGGTGTCTACTACAACTTCAGCAACTCCGCCAATTACAGGTACAAAGCAAACCACTTCGGCTGCAACCCGCATTGGTATCGTCACAACCTTGGTCGCTATGCAACTGGTCAGAAAGAGCAGTAGGATCGGGGTGAAGAAAAATACAATTATTCGCATAGAGCCATCTCCTGCTATTTGACGTCCGGGCTACCATCTCCCCAGCCGTCATCAAATTCTTCACAGACAAGAGTTTTAACTATGGTATCTTCGTATTGTGTCAAGCCTTTTTGGGGTTTTCTGCCAGAGATTGAGGCGAGAATAACCCGGGAGGCGGCGTCTTAATAACGGATGTGTGGTTTTCCGAGCACATAAGATGGTCGACGGGCGATAAGGCTGTTTCTCAAGAAAGACTCGTATTTGCAAGGATGCCCGATGAAGTTTCTCACAAGCCAGTTGTTGTCTCTCCTTATCCCGAAACACCTCCGCCCCAATCTCCGGGCTCTGGTAAGCTATACGCTCCTGCTGGTGGCGACCGTGGCGCTCTTTTCCGTCGGTTTCCACTGGATCATGTACCATGTCGAAGGGCAGGAGCACTCCTGGGTCACGGGAGTTTACTGGGCTCTCACGGTTATGACCACCCTCGGGTTTGGCGACATCACCTTTCATAGCGATCTGGGTCGCCTGTTCAGTGTCGTAGTTCTCTTGTCCGGCGTTGTGCTGCTCCTGATCGTGCTACCGTTCGTATTCATCCGGTTCTTCTACGCACCGTGGATGGAATCCCGAATGCAGTTTCATGCGCCCAGGGCAGTACCCCCAGGTACTCGAGGCCATGTCATCCTGTGTAGCCTAGACAGTCTGGCCACGTCGTTGATGGCACGGCTGCGACTTCACGGCATCCCCCACTTCGTGATCGAACCGGACCCGGTCAAAGCCGTGCAACTGCAAATCGACGGCGTGCCAGTAGTGACCGGAGGAGTGGAGGACCGGGCCACTTACGAAGCGTTGGAGGTGGCGCATGCCCGGCTGGTGGTCGCCAACTGCGCCGATACGACCAACACCAACATCACCCTGACGATCCGTGACCTCTCTCTACAAGTTCCCATCGCTGCGGTGGCCGAGCACGAGCAGTCAATAGACCTGCTTGAGCTGACCGGTAGCAATCACGTTATGCCCCTCAAACTCCAGTTGGGGGAGCACCTCGCCAACCGTGTTAGCGCCGGGCACCTTCACTGCCACGTGGTCGGGCGGGTGGGAGATCTTATGATCGCAGAGTTCCCAGTGCACAACACTCCGTTGGTCGGTCGTTCCCTGCGGGAAGTGCAGCTGAGGGAGACCTTCGGTCTGAATGTAGTAGCGGTGTGGGAGCGGGGGAGCATGGTCCCGGTTACGCCTGATACCGTCCTTGCCGACGGGAGCTTTCCGGTGGTGGTGGGGTCCAGCGAGCAGATCACCAACATCGATACTTATCTGGTGATTTACAATACCAATTTCAACCCGGTGCTCGTAATCGGTGGCGGCAAGGTGGGCTGTGTTACCACCCGAACTCTCCGGAGTCGTGGAGTGACCGTTCACATGATCGAGCGCGAGGAGGGCCTGCGGAGCTCTCTGGAGGGGGTCGCCGACCAGTTGTTCATCGGCGACGCGGCTGATCTGGAACTGCTCATGGGTGCGGGATTGGCCGAGGCCCCCAGCGTGCTGCTTACCACTAATGATGATGCCATGAACGTCTACCTGGCGGTGTACTGCCGTCGTTTGAATCCAGAGCTACGGGTGATCAGCCGCATCACTCATGAGCGTAACATCGAAGCGATCCACCGGGCTGGCGCCGACTTTGTGCTGAGCTACCCGTCTCTGGGAGCCGAGAGCGTTATGGCGCTGCTACAGAGCCGAGAGTCAGTAATCCTGGGTGAGGGGTTCGAGCTCTTTTATGTCTCCGTGCCTGTGAGCCTGGCTGGACAGACCCTTGCATCCAGCCAGATCCGGGCGCGGACTGGTCTCAACGTGCTGGCGCTGCGCCTGTCCGACCGCAAAGTCATCCCGGCGACGGCTTCGATGGTCCTTGAGTCTGGTTGTGAACTGGTGATGTTGGGGAGTGAACCCCAACGCCGAGATTTCACCGAAGAGTTCGGGTGAAGATCGGGCGAAACCTCGATTGTCAGAGACTCGATAACAGGCAAGTTTTGTGGCAAGGCACCCATATAAATAAGGGGTCTACAGCAAACACTATAGACCCATTATTTATATGGACCCCCGAGTTGGGCTCGAACTGTCAAGCAAGTAAATATTATTATTTATCCTCGCATCGCTTGGCGTTGCTCAAATTGGCTGAGAGGTGAAATTCTTACAAACCCTGCATTCCAGTAAAAGGCCACCAAGATCAAATCCTGGTGGCCATAGTTTTGTCTTTTTAAATGTCTCTATCAACAAGAAGCCGATTTTCTTCTCACAAGTCGTGACTTGTAAAAAAGGTCTCTTGGAGCAAACCCCGTAAGGCCTTTTCTTGTTCGGCTTGAATGCTGCTCAATGGGAGCTATGTCACTTCTTGGAATTGATCCGAAGGACATCCTCTCCAGAAATGTTTGTCAGGACACCGTCTGATAATACCGCCGTCATTTGAATGGTCACCACATCCCCTTTTCTCAAGTCCTGACCATATAAGTTTTGCAAGGCATCATAGATTTCCTGAGCGCGAAACTTTAATGTCAGGTCAGTCTGCCCATCGGGTCCAGCATCGGTACAATCAAACTCATAGACCTTTTCAGTCAAGGGGTAAAAAGGTTCCGTTACATCTTCATAGGAATAATGAATGGGACTCACTCCTGCAAGTCGAACCGTAGCAGGGTCAACTTGTCTCACATCGAAAGCTGATGAGCCCACAATAGATGCTGACAACAAACCTTTTTTGTTTGCATTTAGTGGGTTAGGGCAAGACTGAGGTTTGATATCAAAGGCAACATCAATGGCGGGCGATGCGGCTTCGATGGTGGCTTCAACGGCGACATCATAATAACCATGTTGATGACTACGTGAACCGAATACAAAGGTGAGCACTTTTGTATCAGCAATGCCTTTCATCGGGTATTTTTTCGTAAGACTCCCTCCCCAATTAAGACCTTTTGCATCAACTGTCTCGCCAGAGAAGCGTATCATGTGATTTGAGTCATAGTGCCACTCTGCGTCTTCGAGCAGAAGGTAAGACGAGTTGTCCCAACCGGTCGCATTTTCAATATAACCTTCGACTTGAATTTCAAAGTCTTCCCCTGGAACGACATTATCCGGGGCTGTGATAATTGCGCATGTATTTTGGAAGCAAGAGGTAAAGGTTGCGGCTGTAGCCAGATTGCCGCACAGCAGCAGAGCAACGGTTAAGATCGTAATATTTGTTTTGAAGTGTGGCACAGGAATCTCCTCGTTCAGAATTAATTTTTGCCGTGTTTTTACTAAAAACAAAAGCGCCTCCAAATCTGAAGAGACAAGGGGCGCATGGTCGCTACTTCGGTAACCCCGCTGTCCTTCACAATCAATGATTGCGACTAGGATCGGAGGTTTTGCGTCCCACCTTCTCAGATGGTTTGCTCTTGTCGGTGCATTTATCTAATTAATTTTTATTATTATATAAATCTATACCATAAGGCTTCTCAAATTATTCTCACATTTAGCCCAGGCGAAACATTATTTTTCACTAATTCAGGCCGCTCCCCTAGCAGCCATCATTTTGTCTTCCTTAATGTTTCTATAAAAAAGAAGCCGTTTTTCTTCTCAGAAGTCGTAAGATTTGGGTCAGGAGCTTTTGTTTACAACAACATCTAATTACTCCGCTGACATGTTCAACAGAAAGTACATAGCTGAATCACCACGCAGGTTCTCTGCCAATCCGATCAAACCGTCTGTCAGATAACGCGCTTTAATCCCCTTAGAACGCAGATAGGTCATAGCGATAATAGCTCGATCCTTATGGGGGCAGGCGGTGACAATGATCTTATCTTTAGGCAGCTCCTCCAGACGACCGGGGAGTTCGTTTAAAGGTATCTTTAGACCGAAACTTGGACCCCAAGCCTCTTGTTCTTCTTTGTAGCGGATATCAACCAAAACAGCCTTCCCCTCTTCGAGAAGGTCGAGGAGCTTTTCACTATTAACCTTCATTTCAATGCGTGCATCATAATCGAAATTAGTAATGTAAGTTTCAAGCTCGTTGTTATTCGCTAGCACTGCTGTAGGAATAAGAATCAATAGAGAGATGGCAATAGCAATGTTTTTCATTAGTTTTTTCCTGCGCTGAAAGAGGTGAGCTGTAAAATTAAGGTGCAGTATGGATCAGCCATGCCCCTCCGGCTATTACCAAAGCACCGCAAACCCGCTTAACCCAGAGCGTACCTTTGGAACGTTCGTTCCATTCGAGGTATCGTTGTACCTTTTCTGTAAATGTTCCAGCAAAGACTATGACGGCACAGTGCCCTAGCCCATACGCCAGAAGAAGCAGTGAGGCATAAAGCATGTTGTTGGCTGCTTTGGCAAAAGCGACCCCAAGGACCGGCCCCATAAATGCAAAGGTGCAAGGGCCGAGTGCGATGCCGAAAACCGCACCGAGAAAGAATGCTGCCAATAGCCCCTTGCGCTGCATACCGACCTTGCCTGGTCCCGACCATGGCATTGGAATCAAACCCCAGAGGTGCAGTCCGAAGATGAAAAAGATTCCGGCGACTAACCAGTTGCCCCACGAACCAAGATCGCCAAGCATTCTTCCTGCCAAAGCTGTCAGAAGACCTATCAGAGCGATAGAAAGTAAAATGCCGACTGCAAACAGGTTGGAGATAACAAATGCCCTGCGGGTGTTCATCGGTCCTTGACCATCAATGAAACCGACGATTAACGGGATGCTAGCCAGATGGCATGGAGATAGAATAATGCTCAGCACCCCCCAGCCTGCGGCAGCCCCGAGTGCAATCAATGGGGCTCCAGTAACGGCATGACTTAAACTGGTCAGCAACTGCTCTATCATCTACTTCTCATCCTGGAAACTGTATCCGAGCTCCTGCCACTTGCCGAGGATATCATCGCGGCCGTAGAATCCGGTGTGACGATAAAGCTCTTTTCCTTTTGCATCAAAGAAAATCTGCGTCGGAATCATCTGCACTCGGTACCTTGCAGCGTCTTCTCTTCTTTTCCAGGCATCGACAAATTCAACCTCCATGCGCCCTGAAAAATCATTTTTCAAATCCTCAAGGATTGGTGCCATTTTGATGCAGGGAATGCACTTGTCGGCACCGACATCAATAAGTTTCGGTAACGTTTGCGCTTCTGTCTGCTTTCCTTCGGCCAACGCGGTTGACTCCACTTGATTGCATGCAACCAAGGAGAGAAAGAGGACAGCGCTGAACACCAGCCAATGTATCTTGTGCACGAGAATCATTGTGTTTCGCCTTTTGTCTAGTTATTCAAGAATATTCACTGGGTGAATAAATCTATCAATACCTGGTAGGAACTTTATCTATTACTGCAGCTTTAAGAAGTCAATCGGTGTGACTTGAAAAAATTCTTTTCAATGCAAGCATAGCCATTAAATTACAAAGTGAGACAATAGGAAGGCACTGATAAGTGATGTGATGAAAATAACGAAAAATCCCAAAAGAAACATTCCACTGACCATTTCAAACATAAAGCATTCCTTCGTTATGAGGGGCCAATCATAGTCACGTTAGATTAATAGTAAAGAATTTTAATTTTGGTGTGAAAATCTCTTTGCCAATAGTTTCTGATAAGTCATGAGCTTTAAGAAGGCGTTTGTCTAGACGAACCTTAAAAAACAAAGCACCTCGAAAATATACGGGGTGCTTTGCTATTCTTTTCGATTCCCATTGCAGGAATCTGTATCAGAACACCCGACTACTGAGAGTCTGGTTTGTTAGCTTTAAACTGATGATACTTTCCCTAACGGGTCGGGCGGGTCAGAGACTGACATAACATCTGCCTCCTTTGGTTGCAAGAGACCTCTTCATTCTGTTGAGGTAAACCTTATATATCACAAAATCCATGCTGAGGTTCAACAGGGAAGACCACCAAGGGAAAAACCCTGGTCGCCTTGATTCTGCAGATTAAAGAGCTTCCTCTATGTCTCTATCAATGAGAAGCCGATTTTCCTCTCAGAATCGTGACATTTAAGGATTCAATCTTCCTGACCAGCGTATACAAGGAGCGCCCCCGGGAAGGTCTATCCTTGTTTTTACTCTCCGGTCCACATCACAGCTCTATCTGACAATTTGAAGCTCACGGAATGTAGCGTCGGTGTACCCCGGGGCGAGGTTTTTTTGCGGCACATGTAGGGTACTTTTCTCTTGGGCGTTCTCAGGAACAAGATAAAAAACTTATAACGCTGGATAACCATGAAAAAAAATCACGAATTAAGGAGAGGCACCAAGGGCCATACAGAACACAATTGATAAATTATAACATATTTGTAAACACATGTTTTTAATTGAGTTTTCTCTGTAATTACAAGCACCTACTGAAATCTTAATGATTACTACTTGGCACAACTGCAACAGTAAAACACACCAACTGTATACTGTGTAAAACAACAAATCATGTAAGTTGCTGATAAATATAGATAATATACGTTTTTTTGGCTTGACATTGTTGGTGTATTAGCAATAATTATATCAATTGTGTAAATAAATACTTCTTGAGTGAAAAGTTGTCACAGTACAGAATTGTCCCTTTCTGCATTCTGTATCCTGCTAAAAAAACGGACGACAAAAAGTCCAAATACAAAAATAGAGAGGCCCTATGAAATCTCGACTTCAAAAAGCTGGTTTATTACTCACAGATGATGCGGACCCTGAGATAGATATCTCTGTCGCATGGGACGCCTTGTCCCGCCTCGGCTACCCTGCTCGGTATGGTGGCAAAGCCCAAGACGGCTCCTACGAATATGTCATCATCGACCCCAAAACAGGACTCTTCTTGGGAATAGGGCAAGGGGCAACGATTGAAAAGTCCATGTGCGAAGCCGCCCTAAATGCTGTAACACGGCTAGTACCGTGTAACCCATAAACTAACGGATATTGCTTGTTCTTTGCCACGCCAACTGCGTTTTGGCTTCGGTTTCATAGCGGTGCTATGCGCTCTCAGTCACGCCTTGCTGGTGCGCCAAATCCCGTCGCAGTTTTGCGACATTTTATGAGTTACAAGGTACTAGCACCTCAATTGATATTCATAGCAGACTCGAACCATAACTGTTAACCCAACCTGGTTTTGGAGAAAATCATGAAGTGCCCACTATGTAAAAGCACCGGACATATTGAAATTGACTTACACGCAGACGGTTACTGCCAAGATGCATTCGAATGCGGAGATTGCGGCGGAATTTGGACCTACTCTGGCAAAGACTCAAAAATCATCAAAGAGAAGAGTTTCAAGGAAGTCACAGCTTATTCTGACTTCATCTGCCCAACCTGTAAATCCATTCTTTGTAGTGAAACAGACCTTGATGCACTTCAGTTTCATGAGGAACTTCAGGAATGCGCCAACTGCGGCACGGTGTGTTTGTCAGCCCATAACCAAGTCGAAGTCGTTAAAGATTCACAAGCCAACTCTTTCCTCAGCACCAACTCTGAACAAGTCGAGTCAAATGACTACGTTTATATGTAAGACACATTTTGTCGCTAGTAAAATTGTGTCTATCTAGCAGCCTGTCGGACTATCTGGGCTGAATCGAAAATTTGACTGTTTGAGAACAGATTTTGGCTCTTTTGAGAGTAATAGCCGTAGCTATTGGTCGAAAAGGAACTGAGATATGGACCAAACAGGCGGATTTGCAGCCAGTTCATGGTTAGTCCGACAGGTTGCTAGCAAAGGATAACCATGGAAGCTTTGTGGAGGGTACAGGACTCGGCTGGCGAAGTTGAGGAATTCGGCGACATTGTCATATTCAAACGTTTCCTGGATCGTTTCTGCAAAGATGAAGAGAATAATCATCGCCGTAGACGACTCTACGGGGACGAGGACGCAAAGAAGTAACGAGAGGAGACGCCTAATGTATTTAAAATGCTGGACTCATGAAGAAATTGAAACGTATCGTAATAACTATAGTTTACTAACTTCTAAAGCGAACGAGTTACGCAACAAAGTGGTTCGTGAGCTATTTGTTCGACTAATAAGAAGAATGAATTAATTTTGAAGTATCAATGCAGATAAGCAGCTAACAGCATTATAAGTATTTGCACCGAGGATTCATGGCTGGGCCCTCAGAACACTATGTTCACAACACAGGTGAAGAATTACACGTAAATTAACAAGGAGGATTGATCATGATGCTGCTCTCTAACGCAAACAAAGTGTTGACCAAAATTATTTTTTGGGGGGAAATACTCAGACAACGAAAGCAACTAAGCAAAATGGATGATTCTCTACTGAAGGATATCGGTGTCAGTCGAGTAGAAGCGGCCAGTGAAGCTAATCGCAAGTTTTGGGATCACTCGCCAGTTGTAGATGAATCTCTCCAAGGACGAACAGATACGATTTTAGACATATCATCTAAGAAGAAAGGCACGGCGTTCAATCTTCTCTTCCATTAAAGCAAGGGAAATGGCGACATCGCCCTTCGTTGAACCCCTCCAGACCTGACAGCGAGTGCCAGGTGAAGACTTACCTCCTGCAGATAATGGTTTAACGAGTTGTCGCTGTCTGGGCCGTTGTTAGCCTTTATTATCCCTTGTCCCTTGTCCCTTGTCCCTTGTTTTTCAATTTGTGCTACGATAATTAAAACTATTCTCTCCTATCGATCGGTAATTATATGCGTGACTTGGTTGATCTTCATCTCCACAGTTTTTTTTCCGATGGCGTCTTAACGCCCACAGAACTGGTTGCCGAAGCAGCTTTGCTGGGTTTGCGCGCAATCGCCTTGGCTGACCATGACAATGTTGATGGTATCCCTGAAGCGCTTGCGGCCGGGCGGAAATATGATGTTGAAATTGTTACTGCGGTAGAGCTCTCTGTACAGTGGGAGGAGCTGAGCGACATTCACCTGCTCGGTTACGCTTTTGATCACAAAAATGCTGCCTTACAGAAGGCGCTTGCCGAATTCAGGGACTTTCGCGCGAGGCGCAGTGAACGCATCCTGAAAAATATCAATCAACGTCTTTCCGGAGAGGGTCGACAACCACTTGATTCTGCCGATGTCTCCAAGCGTGCCGGTGGGACTATCGGTCGGCCTCACATTGGTCAGGCGCTGCTCGCTGCGGGTTACGCCAAAGATATGGAAGAAGCTTTCACGCGATACCTGGTTCTTTGCAACGAGCCGAAGAGGTTTTTCCCCCTCGAAGAGGCGATCAAGCTGATCCACGATGCCGGTGGTTGTACTGTTCTGGCCCATCCGGTCTTTATCGGGGTTAGCGATGTCAGGCTCGGCGAGTTGCTCGATATCTTTATCGGTCTGGGCCTAGATGGTGTGGAAGCGCACAGCTCAGGAACCACTAATGATGGCATCGATCGTTATATCACCATGGCCCGCAGGAGAAACCTGATCGTTACCGGTGGCTCTGATTTTCATCAGCCGATCAAGGGTGGCGTTGAGATGGGTAAGGGCAGGGGGAATCTGAAGATTCCTTACAGGTGTGTCGAAGAGATTCGGGAGGTTGTCGGAAAGAGAGTTTAAGCCCCTTACTGATAATTTATTCTGTCGTCTGAAGTTTTAACCTGTCAGGTGCTCAACCAAAATTTTGATGCCAATCGAAATCAGAACCAACCCGCCAAATATTTCCACGCGAGACCCCCAACGACTACCGATACGTCCACCGAGGAGCATACCGGCAATAGTAAGGACACCGGCCACCAGGCCGATCACCAGGGCGGGCATCCAGATTGAGACACCGATAACGCTGAGAGAAAAACCGACGGCCAAGGCATCGATACTGGTGGCAATGGAGAGCAAAATCAGGCTCAAGCCTTTGGTCGGATCGCGATCGCCGGGTTTCTCTTCATCACTGAAGGCTTCGTAAATCATGCGGCCACCGATGATCGCCAGCAGGCTGAAGGCGATCCAGTGATCCCAGGCTTCAACCCATTGAATGATGGTGAGTCCGGCCAGCCAGCCGATTACCGGCATCAACGCTTGAAAAAGCCCGAAGTGGAAGCCGAGCCGAAAGAGGTGCCGACCGGTGAGACGTGACAGCACGGCACCGGTGCCGAGCGCAACGGCGAAGGCATCCATGGCCAGAGCCAGGGCAAGTCCTGTTAAGGTGATGGCATCCATTTTGCTTAGTTATCTCTCTGCAGATAAAGACTTTAGGGTCGGTCTGCAGCGAGTTATTACGGAAGATAGGGCTAATTGTCAACCATTTCACTTTTTATGCGTCTAACGCTTGTAAAACATGATAGCTATTCGTTAATATGCCGAAGTGAAAATTTTCGTCAGCTAAACAGGTTACAAGTCAAATAACTGCCGGCCCTTGAGCCGGAGAAGGACGGTTTTAAATGCGTTTTCTGCTCATTGTTGTTGCGATCCTTTTTTATTCACAGACGACTTTTGCCATGACTGCTGATGGCTGCGGTGCTGGTACCTGTAACGATTGCCACAGCATCACCAAGGAAGAGGCGTCACTACTCTTGGGTACCATGGTTGATAAGGTCAACAGCGTGGAGTTCTCGGAAATCCCCGGTATGTGGGTGGCTGAAGTTGAGAAGGGCGATAGGCAGCTGCCGGTTTATATCGACTTCTCCAAGCAGTACCTGGTGTCCGGTAATGTGATCCGTCTGGATGACAAGGAAAACCTGACCAAGAAGCGCAGCGCACGGATGAATAAAGTTGATGTCAGCACGATTCCCCTGGATGACGCGCTTCTGCTTGGCAAGCCGACGGCCAAAAACAAAGTTGTGGTTTTTACCGACCCGGAGTGCCCCTATTGCAAAAAACTGCATGAAGAGTTGAAAGAGGTTGTCCGCATCGATCCGAACACTGCCTTTCTGATCAAGCTGTTCCCGTTGAAAATGCATCCCAACGCTTATGGTATTTCCAAGAGTATTATCTGCCACGATTCCATGGAACTGTTGGAACTCAGCTTTGCCGGGAAGCCGGTTCCGCCGGCCAACTGTGAAACAACCGTGGTGGACCAGACGCTGGCTTTAGGCCCGACCTTGGGAGTTTCTTCGACACCGACCCTGATTATGCCTGACGGATTGGTTGTGCCTGGTTATAAAAAAGCAGAAGCACTCTTAACGATAATCGGTGAGAATATCGCCCAGGCGGCGAAACAATAAATTATTGTGGCAAAGCTTGCCTTCGATGCGTCTATCTGGTAAGAAATCTACCAGCTTTCTAAAATTTCAGGAGGAATGATTGATGGGTTTGATGACTGGCAAGCGCGGTGTGGTATTTGGCGTCGCTAACGATAAAAGTATTGCCTGGGGGGTTGCACAGCAATTACATGAGGCTGGTGCCGAACTGGCTTTTACCTTTCTGAATGAAGCGTTGGAAAAGCGTGTCCGTCCTCTGGCTGAGAGCCTGGGCTCAAAAATTATTCTGCCCTGCGATGTTGGCACGGATGAAGATGTTGAAGCTGTTTTCAAAGAGTTGGAGAAACAGTGGGGAACGATCGATTTTGTCGTGCACGCTGTCGCCTTCGCCAATCGTGAAGATTTGAAAAACCCCTTCTCCCAGACGAGCCGGGAAGGGTTCAACCTGGCCATGGATATCAGCGCTTATTCACTGCTTCCCATGACCCGTTATGCTATTCCTCTGATGCCTGAAGGCGGCAGCATTGTAACGATGAGCTATCTCGGCGCTGTGATGGCTGTTCCCGATTATAACGTGATGGGGGTTGCCAAGGCAGCCTTGGAAGCTTCGGTGCGTTACCTGGCTGCTGAACTTGGTCCTCAGAAGATCCGGGTCAATGCTATTTCGGCCGGACCAATCAAGACTTTAGCAGCTTCCGGTATCGGTAACTTTAAGCAAAAACTGCACACCATGGAAGAACGCTGCCCGTTGCGGAGAACGGTCACTCAGGATGAAGTTGGTAAATCAACTCTCTACCTCCTCTCCGATCTGTCCACGGGTGTGAATGGCGAAATTCACTACGTCGATGGTGGTTTTAACATCTCGGCGTTATGATTTCTTCGCATCATATATGAGCATCAAAAAAGGCCCCTTGTGGGTCTTTTTTGCGTAAAAGACGGGATAGTGGAACGCACTGTGCACTAAAAAAGCCCTAACGCCCACCACTGGGACTGTCCCCGCTGTTAAGGGGACTGTCCCAAAGCTGATAAATAATACAGATAACTAATCACTGATAACTGGAACCTCCATGATTCACGGTAGTACCACAGGACTAAAATCAAGCCAGGTCAAAGCGCTCGAGCGGATTTACCAGCGACGCCAGCCTGCTGGAGAGATGATCACTCCGGAGCTTGCCCGCTATCTCACCGAGCAGTCGCGCGAATTACGTCGTCAGATCGGCCTGATTGTCGATCGCAGCGGCGAAGTCAAATATGTCGTGCTGGGCGACGATCGCGAAATCGTTATCCCGGATCTGAGTGGTTACGGCATGGGGCGCAGTGGTTTGCGCGGCCTGCGTTGTATTCACACCCATCTCAAGGGTGAGCCCCTCTCCCAGGACGACCTCAACGACCTGGCCCTGTTGCGTCTCGACATGATGGTCAGCCTCGCCGTTGGCGATGATGGTTTGCCCGGTGTCGTCAATTACGCACACCTGATCCCGCCCGACCCAGAGGGGCAGATTCATCTTTTACAGAAAGCCTCTTCGATCTATGCGTTGGATCTTGATTTTGGATCTTTTATCCGTGCTCTCGATGCAGAATTGGAGCGCTCACGCTCGGAATCCCTCGACCTGGGAGATACCCGGGAGAAGGCGATCCTGCTTTCTGTGACCCAGGCGCCGCTTCGCGAAGCGGAAGATGCTCTGGACGAGCTGACCGAGCTGGCCCGTACCGCTGATGTGGTTGTCCTCGATCGTATCATGCAGCGTTCGCGCAAGATGAACCCGCGCTCCCTGATGGGGGAGGGCAAGCTCAAAGAGGTTGTCATCAGCGCCCTGCATCGTGGCGCAACTCTGCTGGTGTTCGACCAGGACCTCACCCCCGTACAGGCACGCACGATTGCCGCCATGACCGACCTGAAGGTTATAGACCGCAGCCAGTTGATCCTGGATATCTTTGCCCGCAGGGCGCACACTCTGGATGGCAAGGTTCAGGTTGAGCTGGCTCAGCTCAAATATATCCTGCCGCGTTTGTCCGGTAAGGGCACGGAGATGTCACGCCTGATGGGCGGTATCGGTGGTCGTGGGCCTGGTGAAACCAAGCTGGAAACTGATCGCCGTCGGATTCGTGATCGTATCAGCCGCCTGGAGAAGCAGCTCGCTTCCCTCAGTAAGGGGCGGCTACAGCGACGCCAGAAACGCATCAAGAAGGGTGTGCCGATAGTATCGATTGTGGGCTACACAAACGCCGGTAAGTCGACTCTTCTCAACGCCCTGACTCAGAGTGAGGTCTTTACCGAAGACCTGCTCTTTGCCACCCTGGATACCTCGACCCGTCGTTTGCGTTTTCCCGAGGATCGGGAAGTGATTATCACAGACACGGTCGGGTTTATCCGGCAGCTACCCAAAAGTTTGATGGGTGCCTTCAAGGCAACCCTCGAAGAAATGGTCGATGCGCACCTGCTGCTGCATGTTGTTGATATCTCAAATCCACGTTTTGAGGAACAGATTCGCGCTGTTGATCGCATCCTGAGTGATCTCGACCTGGAAGAAGTACCAAGAATCCTGGTTTTTAATAAAATTGACCTGATCCCCGATGAAGAGGTATCCCCTCTCTGTCGACGTTTTGAAGCGATTGCCGTGAGTGCGCAAAGAAGAAAAACTTTTGCTGACCTGCTGCGGGAAATGGAAGAACGCTGTTGGGGCGAAGACTTACGCAGTATTTGACACTTAGCGCGTTTTTCGTGTAGCCTGTGCCCGCTTTCGGAGGTTTTATAAATGCGGTTTTTTAAAGTAATTATCTATCTCCTGGCAGGGCTTGCCCTGGCAGGTTGTTTCTCAACCAATATCCCCTTCTTTTCTTCTGATTCTCCTGAAGAGATTTCTCCTCAGCCCAGGCTTGAGGAGGCAGAACCTGTTGCCCCTGCGGATGAAACAGTTGTTCCAAGCGATAACGAGTTGCTCGCAGACTCGCTGTTTGAAGAGGTGGTCGAAGAGACCCTCGCCGAACAGGTTGAGCCTCTTGATGCGGAGACCCTGGCTGACAACCAGCTTTTGCAAGGAGTCGATCAGAACCCGCCGGAGGATCCGGGGAAAACTCTGGCCATTCAGGAACCGGTCTACGATTTCCCCATCGTGGAAAATGAAAAGGTCCGCTATTACGTTGACTACTACACGGGTCGTGCGAGAAAAACCTTCAGGATCTGGTTGGAGCGTTCCGGTCGTTACTTGCCGATGATGCGTGAAATCTTTGCTGAAGCTGGCTTACCACAGGACCTTGCTTATCTGGCTATGGTTGAGTCGGGCTTCAACGACAAGGCTTACAGTTGGGCTCATGCCGTGGGCCCCTGGCAATTTATCGAAAGCACCGGTCGTCGCTATGGTCTGAAGAATGATTGGTGGCACGACGAGCGCCGTGACCCGGAGAAAGCCACGCGCGCAGCAGCCCACTTTCTAGGCGATCTGTACACGAGCTTCGATGGCGACTGGTACCTCGCTGTTCCTTCCTATAACGCTGGCCCCGGTAAATTGCGTCAGGCCGTCAAAAGGTATAAAACCAGGGATTTCTGGGAGATCAGCCGTGGCAAGTATCTGAAAGCTGAAACCAAAAACTATCTACCAAAGCTGCTTGCCGTCATCCTGATCGCCAAGCAGCCCGAGAAATATGGCTTTACTGACATCAAATACCAGGAGCCTATTGCTTACGAGACGGTGGCCCTGTCCAGTAGCACTGACCTGGAAGTGCTTGCGCGTTTGAGTGGTTCTGACTATGCCTCGATTAAAAAACTCAATCCGGAGTTGAAACGTTGGTGTACCCCGCCTGCAGCCAAAGGCTTTGACGTTCGTCTGCCGGTTGGTTCACAACCCCTCTTCGCTGAGAAATACGCGCAGCTTCCCAAACGTGAGCGAGCCAATTATGTGCGTCACAAGGTCAAGTCGGGCGATACTCTGCTGGCCCTGTCACATCGCTATGGGGTGCGTGTCACAGATATCAAACGTCTTAACAGTATCAAGAACTCGCGGACTATTCAGATTGGTGCCAACCTGATTGTTCCGCTCAATCCTGATTCAAACGGTTCGAAGCCGCTCGCTGAACTTAAGGATGATTACAAGCGCTCACGACTTTCACGTTACTCGGTGCGCTCCGGCGATTCTCTCTGGAAAATCTCCCGCAAATTCAACGTTACGGAGAAGCAACTGCGTGTCTGGAACAAGCTGGGTTGGAGTAATACGATTCGACCTGGACAAAGGCTGATTGTCTCCTCGAAAAAGACTTCTGAAAAACGAACTGCGAAGGTTAAAAAGACCAGTGGGCCAGTAACCAAGATGGTCTACACGGTACGCTCCGGAGATACGCTCTGGGCTATCGGCCGTGAATTTGCGGTTGGCACAGGCCAGATCCGCAGCTGGAATAACCTTGCGGAAAACCATGTGCTGCAGCCAGGTGAGAGTCTGACCCTGCACGTGAGCAGCAACCGTGGCTGAGCTTGAACAAGCCGCTTTCCTGAAGGATCTTCCCGGGGAACCACCAGCAGGGTTTTCCCGTCTCTATTATGGCGCCGAGTTCTGCTTCTGGCGTCTACCCTCTATCGAAAACACCTTGGCTTCCAGAGCCTGGGCTCGTCGGGTCGATTGGGCCTATACCCTGGTGACGCCGGTTCTCGGCGAGGCAGAACGGCAGCAGCTCGACAGCTTTTTTAAAGCCGTCCTGCCGGAGCTGACTGCCGGTGATGAGATCCTGATCTCTGACTGGGGAGCTCTCGAGCTGGTACGTTCTGTACGCGATGACCTGACGGTGATCCTGGGTCGAACGCTCTCAGGCCAGAAGCGTGGGCCACGTCTCCTCGATATGAACCTGGGTGACGAGCAGTCTGAGTACTTCCGTTGCGGGTCCTGGCATAATCGCGACGCCGTGGCACTGCTTGTCGAGAAAGGGGTCACGCGTATTGAACAGGACAACCTCCTGCAGGGGCTTGCGCCTCTTCCTGAGCCTCTCGAAGGTTCGTTGCATCTTCCTTATGCCATGGTCACTTCGAGTCGTAACTGTCCATTTCGCACCTCCCCGAAATTTGGCCCCTGTGCTGCTCCTTGCGGAGAAGTCTTTACTCTGAAAACAGAGGAGACAGAACCTCTGCTTTACCAGGATGGCAATACGCAATTTCTGCACAATATAACCTTGCCAAAGGACCTCTCAACTCTTGGTATCAACCGCATCGTTACACATCCAGAACTGTTGTCTTGAAAGCTTCAGGTTTTTCCGTGGCGAGTGGCGTGTAGCGCGCGGCGGGGCAAAAGAAAAACCTGACTCACGCTGAGGCGCAGAAATCGCAGAGGAAGAGTCGTTATTCTTAATTTTTTGGCTTTTTTTACTCTGCGACCTCTGCGTCTCAAGTGAGCAAAGCGAACGGGCGTGAGGCAGGTCGTGTTCTTTTCCGGTTGCAACTTCTGATCTCGGCCATGGTCCGCTGCGAATAAGCCATTACCTTGCTGGAGTGAAGTAGATAGCCAGAATTTATAAAAGATTTTTCACACCGCTCGCGACACGTCACGCGCCTCTTTTAATGTCGTAGTTTGCTTTGACAACCTCGATGCAGGCTGATAGTATACGTCGCTCTAAACCACTCGAAAGGACTTTGTTTTCATGCTGTCTGTACTTATTGCATTAGTGACCGGTTCCGCGCTCGGCGCCGCCCTGTATTTCACCACCAGCCTGCATCCCGCTATTTCCGCGATTACTGCTTTGGCTGGGTTTACTCTTATCTACGTGCTTATACTCAAGCAGGTTATGAAGGCCGTTGGCGATTCCATGGAGGTGGTGCAGAAAGACATCATGGCCAATCGTCCGGAAGCGGCGGTTCATAAGCTTGAAGGTATAAAGAAGAAGTACCAATGGTGGCAGTTCTTCATCGACAAGCAGATGAACGCCCAAATCGGCATGGTTTATTATCTGCGTCGTGATTTCAGTAAGGCTTACGATTATCTTGAGAAGGGCTTTGTGCGTCACTGGGTTGCCATGGCAATGCTGGCAATTATCCAGATGAAGCGTAACCAGCCGAAGAAAATGATCGCGACTTTTGACAAGACCGTCGCCGGTACTCGCAAGGAGCCGTTGCTCTGGAGTCTCTACGCCTTCTGCCTCGACAAGATAGGCGATCGCAACAAGGCTGTCAGTGTTTTGGAAAAGGGCTTGAAAAAGGTTGGCGGTGATGAGCTGATGAGCTCCAACTTGGAAGCTCTCAAGTCCGGTGGCAAGATGAAGATGCAGGGCTACGGTGACCTCTGGTTGCAGTTCCAGCTGGAGAAGCAGGGCGCCATGATTCGTAAGCAGACCAAGGCCATGCAGGGTCGACGCAAAATAGTCAGAAGATAACGGCGTCGCCGTGTGACTCTTAAATCAAGGTTATAACCATGGCCAAGAAAAAGTCGACGAAGCAGAAGCACTCGACACCGAAAGAATTTTCTAGCAGCCCCTTCAAGAATTTGAAGGGGCTGTCTGCGTTCAAGGAGCCGCCTGCTTTGTCAAAAAGTGTGGATGACCGGAAAAGCAGTGTAACCGGGGAAACAGCTGCGCCTTCAAATAGTGGAGTCTCTTTTGCTGATGAGATGGACTTCCTCGGGGTTAAGCCGCTACCAGGGAAAACCATGGATGCGCCTGCGCCGAAGCAGGGTAGCCCTGTACAACCTACCGTTCTGTCTACGGATTCCACGGAGGAGCGTGATAAGGAGGCCTTTCTTGAGGCCTTGGGGTCCATGGAAAAGACCTTTGTCGATGAGTGGCCAGAGGACGAGTCTGACAAGAAGGCGATCCCTTGTCGTATGAAGCAGGTTGAACGTGGGCAGCTAAAGCCTGAAGCCGAGCTTGACCTACATGGGCTGATCGTTGATGAGGCTTCCACAAAGCTTCGATTTTTTCTGCAGGATGCTCTCTACCAGGGATACCGGACCGTTCTTGTCATCACTGGCAAAGGGTTGCATTCAAGCGATGGCCCGGTGCTGCGCAATGCTATGGAAAGGTTACTGGAGTCTCAGAGGGAACTTGTTCTGGAATGGGGGATCGCGCCGCAACGTTACGGTGGTAGTGGGGCCTTGATCGTTTTTTTACGTCAATCTGGAACTTTACCATTTCCTTGAAAGAACATTGTCCGCCCCGGGATTGAACTCCCGCTGAGAAGATGTGAGAGATTTTTGAGATGTCTGTTTTAGAATCGCTCCAGAATCCAAAATATTAATGGAGAGTCGTCCGAAAGTGTTGTGACTCTCCTTTATGACCAAGCCGACAAGGGCAAACCATCCGAAAGGGTGGGACGCAAAGCCTCCGGTCCTGAGACAGTTCTTGTTACAGAAAAGTTGGGTTGCCGAAGCAGGAACCACGCGAGCCCGCACCACTAAGGCACCAAGGACACTAAGGATGCCAACCTGATGTTAATAGTCTTCCTTGGTGATCTTAGTGCCTGGTTTATTGCAGTCAACTGTTTTTAAGGGACTTTCAGTCGTGTCGGAACCTATGCACTTTCAGTGCATAGTGGTTGAGTTCGTAAAAACAGATGACATGTCTCTATGAAAGCTTCGAGGAACGGAACCCGGCATTTAATGCTTAAAAATCACGTACTGTGACAGTCCAGGCACAGTGTTGACCCCTGATTTGAAATCCTCAAAAGAGCGATTTCTTCACGATGCGGACTATGACAGGTTGTGCATAGTATATATTTATCAAAAAGTTTCAGGCTGGTCTCCTTGAAACTCTGTTCCCAATCACCCGTGTTATATTCTACGAAAATTTCATGGTTTGAACCTGCCTCGGCCTCTGTTATGTCAGTATGGCATGTAGTGCATGTTCGTTGAAGCAAGCCAATTGTGTTCCAGTTGACCGTCACGTCTAGGGCTTCAGGGAATATCGTGTCAGTTGTATATGCCTCAGGGTTGTCCTTACCCCCGATGACCGTTGCAACTGTGTGGCAGGTATCACAAACGTTCTGGCAGTCATGGGGTTCATCTTCGAACTGCTCTTCGAAATTTTCCCAGCAGGTTGATGCTTTTTGATGAATGCTTGAAGGTTCGGGGGGCGAAAGCGGGGGCTCTGCCGTGGAGGCTGCTTCTGAAATGGTCGTGCCCGTCTTGATAAGACACACGATGACGAGAATGGCCCCTATTGTTAATGAAAAGGTCCTTTTAAGCATACTGACCTCCTGTGGCGGACTCAACCCTTACACCAGGCAACTCGTTATTCTCTGCGACTAGACAATTGTTACTTTCCGTATCCACCTCAGGGTGGATATGGCTTGTTACCGGGAACAATTTTCAACTTATTCGCCACCCAGACCGATAAAAACAAGAGCATATTCCTGATTGCAATTTGGGCAGACGACTTTTCTCTGTTTTTTCTTTGCTTTCTTTTCACTCTCCTTAAAGACCTTCTTTCCTGGCTCATCATTTAGGGCGATTGCTTTCTTTGCTTTTCTCTGCTCGGCTAAATCAGATTTTCCCTTTTCTATATAGTTGTTTAGCGCTACAACGTCATCTTCTGTAATAGGGTTTTCTGCCAGATAGGCTTTTGTCAGAACCTGCCATACGCTGAATCGATTGTTCAGGTCATCCGTAATAATTATTCTGTCCTTGCTGTCGATGTGAATATCATTGGGGCGATATAAACCCATGGAATGATTGGTCGGCTCTTTTGCCATGGTAGCAAAAAGCAGCTCTCCGTTCTGATCGAACGTGACCAGGGCGGCACTTCCCTGATCAATGATATGAAGCTTCCCCTGGCTGTCGAAGGCTAGATCCCATGGTTTTTTTAAGACGGAATCATCCTTATCCTGCTTGAAATTGAAAATTTTCAGAAAGTTTCCGGCGTTGTCAAATATCTTGATTTTCGAGTTGCCGGTATCGGCGATATATAAGTTGCCTTCACGGTTAATAGCCAGACCATGGGGGGACTTTAATTTGTCTTCAGAGTTCTCGCCCGCGCCAATTTCAAAAAGCAGCTGGCCGTTTCTGTCAAAAGCAAAGACCTTGTTGAGAACAGAATCCGAGGCGTAGATCGTTTGGGTGACAGAGTCTATGGCAATTTTTTCAAGTTTTTCAAATTCGATATTTCCGTCCATCAGGGCGATAGACTCCAAGTTGCGGTCAAAAACGGTGATGACGCCTTTTTTCTGGTCTGCCACCAGGATGTTGTTTTCATCATCGATGGCAATATCGACAGGATTTTCGAAAAGTGAGAATTGACTTTTAAAGAGGTTGCCGGTCTTCTTCTGGGAAAAATCAAAAACCTTGATGTCTCCACTTCCCCATTCTGTAACCAACACCGTATTATCTTCTATTGTGGCTACGCTTGTTGGCCTGGAGAGGTTTTCCTGCCAGCTCTCACCAAAAACAGCCTCCATGAATTGGCTGCCGTTGCTTATGCCAAGATCGGCTTCTGAAGTAAAAACTCCGACAAACTCCAGTTGATATTTGTTGGGTGTGGGTGGCCATAGTCGCCTGACTTGATGATCGTCTGTGGCGTGGCAAAGTGATGCGAATATAAATACAAGAAAGAAAAAGAGAACACTGCGGAATGCTAGAGTACCCATGGTTCCCCTACCTCTGAGTAGCGGTTCCCTCCAGTTATTGATTGAATGTCACCGTCCGATAATGTTCAGCATGGGAACCCGGCTATCTTTTGCTAGGAGAAAGGAAGATAAAGATCCGTGGCTTTCCGTCCCTGCCTCACGACAGGTTTGGCATTATCAACTATACTCTTGCTCAATATAATTACATTTAATCTCAGGATTATACCTTGTCAAGGGACTCTAATTGTTTGTTATGCCTTCCATTTATTACGGTGACCGCTTTTCTTTCAAATTGGCATGAAAAGGTTAAAGTTTTTGTAACCATTTATGGTGGCTGATTAAGGTCGCCTGGACTTTCTCTTGTCAGCCAAAATCTGCGCTTTGGCTCCTCCGCAAACTGTCCTGCTGTTTTAATGGTGGCCTACAAGATTGAATTGATGGTTAGGGTTGGCGCTGAAGACTTCAATAAGTCTCTATGTGCCACAGACAAAAATACAAATCACCTTACGCAAGTGAGGTCGGTTAATCCCCAGCAACCGGATTGCCGGTTTTTTTGTGAGATTTTTGTGAGTGGTTGTATACAGTCCACAGGTGCCTGTGGATAGATTTGTGGAAAGAGCGAATAGGGCAAGGTAAAACACTTTAGCCGTATGACCTTTTAGCCTTTTGCACAGAAATAAAGCATGACTAAATCAGATTGAATATATCTTCTACATCTCCAAAAAAGAGAGATATCTGTGATGCTGTTATCACATAACTGTGACGAGCTTAATTTGTAATTTGATTGCCTTGTATGAATCGTTGTGGTATTTAAAAAGTCTATATATAACAGTAGGTTATTCTGTTGTCGTGTTGTATCTAAGGGCTTGGAAACTTCTGCTAAAAATTATGCAAAGATGTCCCTTGGTTGATATTTGTACTCTATAAATCAGTAGGTTATGGCTTCTAGCCTAATGTGTTTGTTGTCCCTTTTAACTCCATTTTTGCTGGTCATGTCCCTGGAGAATAAAGTATGCGTATTACACCTGCTACAGAACTGATAAATCGGATAGAAAAGCTGCAGAAAGAGATGGCTGTCCACAGCCTTGAAGCGGTTCTCATGTTGCAGAATGCAGATCTCTTCTACTTTACCGGTGCCATCCAGCAAGGAGCCCTGTATGTCCCGGCAGAAGGGGAGGCTCTCTACCTGGTGCGCAAGGATTTTGGTCGTGCCAGGATGGAGTCGGGCCTCAAGGAGGTTGTTCCTTTCAAAAGTCCACGAGATATTCCCGGAGTCCTTGCTGATTTTGGTTATGCGTTGCCGGAAACGATTGGTATGGAACTGGACGTTGTTCCTGTTTCCGTGATGAACAGATTCTGCAAAGGCCTCGGTGACTGCAATGTCAGTGATGCAACGCCACTGATTCGCAAGGTGCGGGCTGTTAAGTCGGATTACGAGCTCGGTATTCTGAAAGATGCCGCACTGATTGTCGATAAGGTCTGTAAAAGGGTCCCAGAGATTCTCAGGGAAGGTATGACAGATCTTGAACTGACGGCAGAGCTTGAGTTTGTTGCCAGAAAAGAAGGGCATCAAGGTCTGGTGCGCATGCGAGGCTTCAATAACGAACTGTTCTACGGTCACGCATTCTCGGGTGCTGATAGTGCCGTACCGACCTATTCAGACACCCCCCTCGGTGGCGTTGGTCTCAACCCATCCTTTCCCCAGGGCGCCAGCTATAAAAGCGTACGCAGGAATGAGCCTGTAACTGTCGATTTTTCAGGAGTTTTTGACGGTTACATTGTTGATCAAACCCGGATGTTCAGTATCGGTGAGTTGCCGGAGAAACTCTCAAAGGCTTATGTCGATATGGTCCTTATCCTGACCCATGCAAAAAAAATAGCTAAACCAGGCGCGACCTGGGGCGGCGTTTACGACGAATGCTTACAGATGGCTTGTGATATGGGTTACCAGGACCACTTCATGGGTTCCAGGGGTGCCCAGGTGTCCTTCATCGGTCATGGTGTTGGTGTTGAACTGGATGAATACCCTTTTATTGCCAGGGGCTTTAACGATTACGAATTAGAAGAGAATATGGTCTTTGCTTTTGAACCCAAGGTTGTTTATCCAGGCCTTGGCGCAGTCGGCGTGGAAGATACTTTCTGGGTTGGAGCAGACGGCTTGAAACATCTCACCTTTGCCAATCATGAATTAATCATCCTGTAGTACGTTGCAAGCCAAGAGGCTCCCCTCGGCGGCTTTGCGTCTCTACGTTAGTACATCGTTTAAGTATGGCTTGCCCTTGTCCGGGTTTTAAGCCCATGGCTTATCTCAATGCCCCGTCATTTAATTGATGGGGTTTTTTATTACGTGCCCTGTCTTTATCTAAGGTGCGGAATAGTCTCCTTTCTCCTGTGCAATATTCCACAAATAGTAGACCACTTGTCCGCCTTTTTTTATCGGCATAATCTATAAGCCAATGATTATAAGTGGTTGCTCGACTGTTTATCCGTTGGCATGAAAGTTGATGTATTGATTAACCATTATCTGTACTGTTCGCTGACTAAAACCCTTAAATTAATCGAGCCGAAACCAATGATCAAAAGTCCTAAGCTTTACCTGTCTCTGTGTTTTGGCCTTGCTGCCCTTGTTGGCGCATGGCTCTTTTATCCCTCGGGACCCAATCTTGCCAGCGCCGCTCTGGCCGAATACCAGATCGAAAAGATGACCTGTGGCTCCTGTATCGGCAACATTGAAACGGCGCTCGTTGGTCTCGGTGGTGTTGGTTCTGTCGATATCAACCTGACCAGCAACCGTGGCCGGGTTACTTATGATCCAAATGAACTGGACAGCCAGTCGATTGCTGAGGCGATTACTGCCGCTGGTTATCCTGCCAAGCTTCGCCTGGAGCTGGACCCCGATGAGTATCTTGCGTTGCAGCAAGAACAGGCACAGCTCGGTCAGGAGTATCTGGCTCGTATCGGCGACCGTCTGCTTGCCCGGTCGGATTTTGAAGGTTTGGTTACGCAGCGCTCCCGTGGTGCTGTTGTTTCAGGGCAGAATGATCAGCTCTGGAAGATCGTCTGGCAGGATGTCCTGCAGCGTGAATTGATGTTGTCCTCCGCGGAAGAGAACAAGGTCGTTGTTCAGGGTGGAGAAGTCGAGGCGCGGTTGGATGAGTTGCGCAAGAGACATCAAGGGCTTGACGACCTGCTGGTCAAACGTTACGGCAGTATAGATACTTTCCGTGACCGCCTGCATGAGGACATGATTATCAGTCGTAATATTGAAGATCATGTCTATGCCGGCATCACAGATCCAGGCGAGCAAAAAAACAAACTGCAGCAATGGTATGCAGAGCTGCAGAATAATACCGACGTCGTTATCTTTGACAGCCGACTTAAGACCGTCAGTCAAGGTGGCGGAGGCTGCGGCAGCGGTGGCGGTGGCTGCTGTAGTAGTTAATGGCTTAGATGAACACGACCCCTTAATAACTGAGAACAGGAGCTATTGATCATGTCAGAACGTGAAGCTAAAAGAGAAAAATTTAACGAGCAGCCTTCTGTGGGGAAGAAAATGATGGCCCCTGTTGCTGTGCTGGTCCTTGCCGTGCTTGCCGTTGGCGGGTGGTTTCTCTTTGGTTCGACGTCTGTTGGTGGGCCGCAGGTTATTTTGGCCGGGCAGGATGGCATGGTTCGTCTTGCGGCTGCCAATTTCGACGACGGTAAAGCCAAATTCTATCGCTTCAAAGGAGAGTCTGGACCGGTCGATTTCTTTGTCGTGCGTAGCAATGATGGTGTAATCCGCAGCGCCTTTGATACCTGTGATGTTTGCTACAAGGCGCTCAAGGGATACCGCCAGGAAGGGAATGACATGGTCTGTAATAACTGCGATCAACGTTTTAAAACAGACATGATCAACGTGGTCAAGGGTGGTTGTAATCCTGCACCGCTGAAACGTCAGCAATCCGGTGAAAATGTTGTCATCGCTGCAAATGACATCAAGGCAGGGGCCTGGTATTTCAAAGGCGCTACAAATTAAGCAAGGGAAACTATCGTGCGTTTAGAGCATATCGTCTTACATAATCTCAGGCGTCGTAAGGGACGGGCCATCTTTCTGGTGATCGGTCTGCTGATCGGTGTGGCAACTGTTGTCACCTTGTTGTCCTTGACTGATGCCATGGGTCAGCGTGCTCAGCACGAACTGGAGAACTTTGGTGCCAATATCATCATTACCCCGCGTAGCGACGCGCTTGCTTTGAACTATGGAGGCATTCAACTCGCAGGTGTAACCCTGATTGCAAAAGAGCTTGAGCAGTCAAGTCTTGCCAATATCGATGACATCCCCAATCGCCGTAATGTCGCCACGATTGCACCCAAGGTGTTGGGGGCTGTTGAGGTTGACGGTCAACGGATTATGATGATGGGCGTTGACCCGGCAGCGGAGTTCAAGCTGAAAAGATGGTGGTCAATCGCTGGGAGACCCGTTGAGCAAGGTCACGAGCTTCTGGTCGGTGATGCGGTGGTCAAGCGTTTCAACCTGAATATGGGCGACACGCTTATAGTCAATAACCAGGATTTCACCGTGGTCGGGCTTTTGGCCAAAACAGGCTCTCAGGATGATCAGCTTTTAATTGCTCCTCTCGATGTTGCCCAGGCCACTTTAGGCAAGCAAGGGCAGGTCAGCATGGTCGAAATTGCAGCACTTTGTCACGATTGTCCTGTTGATGACATGGTCAACCAATTGCAAACGGTGCTACCCGGAACAGATGTTCAGGCGGTTCAACAAGTCGTGAAAACGCGCATGCATGCCCTTGGCCAGTTCCGGTTATTTGCCTGGGGCGTTGCCGTCACCGTTGTAATTATCGGTGCTTTGTTGGTTTTCGTAACCATGATGGGCGCCATCAGTGAACGAACCCGTGAAATCGGCATTTTTCGGGCGATCGGTTACCGTCGTCAACACGTTTTACAGCTGGTGCTCATGGAGGCGACTATCGTTAGTGCCTTGGCTGGTGTGCTTGGATACCTGACCGGAGTGGCTGCAACCCTGGTGGCTCTGCCATTGCTTGATGGCGGTAAAGCGAGTTGGCAATGGAACCCAACCTTGGCTGTTGCTGCCGTTTTCGCGGCCATCTTTGTTGGCCTTCTCGCTTCTTTACAGCCGGCTTTTCGTGCCAGCCGCCTTGAACCTAGTGAAGCCCTCAGGGCTCTTTGATACGGATAAATTATGAGTCTGATTGAATTGAAACAGGTGAATAAACGCTACCACAACGGTGCTGATTGTGTTACCGCGTTGCAGGAACTGAACCTTGCTGTCAATGAAGGGACTTTCCTCGGTGTTATGGGCCCCTCCGGCAGCGGCAAAAGCACCCTGTTAAGTGTGCTTGGATGTTTGACCAGTCCGTCTTCCGGAACAGTTCATATTGATGATATCGATGTCTACGGTCTTTCACATGAGAAGCAAGCGGACTTCAGGCGTGAATATCTTGGTTTCATCTTTCAGTCACACAACTTGATCCCATACCTGAACGCGCTGGAAAATGTCATGTTGCCTCTGGCGGTATCAAAGCTTTCAACCGCGGAGAAACGTGAGCGTGCCTGCAATATGCTCAAGCGTGTCGGGCTTCCTGATCGCATGCTGCATTTGCCGCAACAGCTGTCTGGGGGAGAACAGGAAAGGGTCGCCATTGCCCGCTCCCTGGTAAACAACCCGCCGCTTCTGCTTGCTGACGAACCGACCGGCAGCCTCGATTCGGCGACCAGTTTACAAGTGATGAACCTTCTTTCAGAGCTACATCAGGATGGTCAGACCATCATTATGGTGACTCATAACAGGGAAAACCTTGAGTGGTTCGATCGCACTATTTATCTACGTGACGGCATGATTGAAAAGGATTCTGCCGGAGATGCTCGCAGCTTTTCAAAGGCGGTGTGAGACCGTATGTTTTTCCTCTTTATCATCAGTCTCTCGATCATCTTCTACTTCATCTGCATGGAGTTTGTTAAGCCGGTGCCCGCAGAGTCTGTATTGTTCGGTCCATGCCCCGGTTGTTCGGAGCAGGTGGAGTCGGGATGGCTGGTTTGTCCACAGTGCCAGGCTGTTTTGAGAGAAAGTTGTCCCGGTTGCGGCAAGGCTCATGATATCTGGATGAAATATTGTCCCTGGTGCAAATATTTGAACGAAACGATACCTGTATGAAGAACTTGTTCGGACAATATAAATACTCGCCATTTATCGTCTTTTGCCTGGTCGCGATTGCGTCTATCGTCGCATGCAACCTCTGGTCTCTTTATTGGGGTCACTGTGTTCTCAATGATTTTCTGCGCATCCCCCTGATCGGCTGGGCGGTGATTGGTGCTAACCTAGTTGCTGCTCTGGTCTACTTCTTGATCAAACGACACAACAGCATGAAGCATGATGACATTCACTGTGTTTCCTGCCGCTCAGGACTGCAGAGCTCTTGGCTTTACTGTCCCAATTGTGGTGATGAACACCCAGGCTGAGGATCAGGTCCAGATTGCCTTCTGCATTTTCGCAATCAAACCCTTCAATAAGGCTGGCAAGCCAAGGTAGACTTGTGTTATCTTTCGACGCGATGAGACACAGATATTGTTCAAAATTAGTGACTTACCTGCTCTTGGCGACCTTTCTTGTGGCTGGCGCAGGCATCCTATTCGATTATGCCTGGTGCTTTGGCGATGATGGCCATGTGGGGGTCAATTACACCAAGGACGTTAGCTGTTGCAGCGAGGACCTCGAAAAGCGCTCTGCTAACAGATACGTTACCCCCACTATCAGCCAATTGAGTGGGGACTCCTGCGGTTCATGCCTGGATGTCACCGCACATCACCGTAGCGCGGTATTCTTCAAACCTCTGAAACGAGTTTCGACACCTTCTGTTGCGACTTTGACCGCAAATAGCTTCTCCCCTAAAATGGTAGAACGCGCTCCGTGGGTTGCCAGGCTGACCCCACTCTCTCCACGTGTCTCGACAACCATTCTTGCTCATCGCACAGTTGTTCTTCTGAATTGATTTATGTCCAATGGGTGCGGGTGAGCCGATATGGCTTTCTCCCACTCTCCCCGGCGATCCAAACAACGACAATTTTATAGTTGGTGTCCGCAAGACCATACGACCTCACGGATGCTTCGATACGCAATGGAAAGCCCTTGTGTGCTTCTCATTGTCAACAACTGGTTCAGGAGAAATTATCTTGGATAAAGAAAAGCACTTCACCGACGAGTTATGGGACTTTTTCTGTTCCCTGAAGCTGGCCATCATCACCTTGATTCTGCTGGCAACGACCTCGATCATCGGTACGGTGATTGAGCAGAACAAGTCGCCCCAGGAGTACATGCAGAACTACGGCATGAGCGAGTCGACCTACAAGGCGCTCGACACCCTGCAGTTTTTTGACATGTACCACTCTTATTGGTTCCTCTCCCTGATGGGAATCTTTGCCGTCAACCTGATCTGCTGTTCGATCAAGCGTCTGCCCAGGATCATCAAGATCGTGCGTGAGCCGACCCTGGTGGCCGATGACAACCTGTTTCGCACCTTTTCCAATAAGGGCGAAGTTGTCGCAGAGGGCACCATCGAGAGCGTACGCGATAAAGTCGTCGCACTGCTCGGTAGCAAGTTTGCTGCACCTGTGGTGACTGAACAGGACGGCAAGGTCTACCTGTTTTCCCAAAAGGGCGCTTTGTCTCGCTTCGGTGTTTATGTGACCCATACGTCGATCCTGGTCATCTTTCTCGGTGCCATGATCGGCAACATCTGGGGTTTCAAGGCCTATATCAACATCGTTGAAGGCAAATCGGTCGACGCGGTCTGGCCGCGGGCCGGGCAGACCCCGATCCCGCTTGGTTTCGAAGTCCGTTGTGACAACTTTGAAGTCACATTCTACGAAGGCGGTGGCCGTCCCAAAGATTTCACGAGCGATCTGGTTGTTCTTGAGAATGGTAAAGAAATTCTGAAGAAGACCATCGAAGTTAATGATCCTCTGTCCTACAAAGGGCTGACCTTTTACCAGTCAAGCTACGGTCCGACCGGTGACCCGGTCTATTCGTTCCGTGTCAAAAATCGCGAGACCGGTGAGACAGTGACCGTTAAAGGTGCTCAAGGTAAACGCCTGGCCTTGCCTGGTGGTACTGCCCTGACCCCCCTGGGTTATGCCGAGAGTTATCAGAACTTCGGCCCGGCCGCCCAGGTGAAGATCGGTACCGGCGCTCCCTTTATCGTTATGAAAAACTATCCGCAGTTTGATGAAAAACGTGGCGGTGCTTATTCAGTCAGTCTGCTTGAGGCAACGCAAAGCTATTACACCGGCCTGCAGGTTGCTAAAGACCCCGGCGTCTGGGTGGTCTGGCTCGGTTGCCTGTTGATGGTGCTCGGCTCCTGTGGTGCATTCTTTTTGTCGCACCGTCGTATCTGGGTCAGCATTGAGCAACTCGATAAGGGCATCGGCGTCAAGTTCGGTGGCAACGCTCACCGTAACCAACCGGGCTTTGTGCTCTACTTTGACGAATTGACCAAAGACTTCAACGACACCCTGTCGTCCTGATGGAGGAACTATGAATAGCTCACTTTTGTTTAACGTCACTACGGTTGCCTACTTTGCCGCCATGGTGGTCTTTATCGTTTATCTGACCTCCGCAAACAAGTCGGTCGGCTTTGTCGCCACCCTGATCTGCTGGGTCGGCTTTATCGCCAATACCGGCGCGATCGGCATGCGTTGGGTCGAAGCCTATGCGATGGGCTATGAGCAGGCACCGCTCTCTAATCTCTATGAGTCGGTGGTCTTCTTCTCCTGGTCGATTCTGCTGATCTACCTGATCTTTGATCTCAAGTACAAGCAACGCGCCATCGGCGCCTTTGTTATCCCCTTTGCCTTTGGCGGTATGATCTGGGCGCAGTGGAGTCTTGATGCGACTATCGCTCCTCTGGTTCCTGCCCTGCAGAGCAACTGGCTGACCTACCATGTCATCACCTGCTTTATCGGCTATGCGGCCTTTGCACTGGCCTGCGGCGTTTCGATCATGTACTTGATCAAGGTCGGCAAAGAGGAAAGGTCCGCGAAAGATTCCCCGATCGGTGGCATTCTGGGTATGTTCCCCAGCAGCAAGGTTCTGGATGATCTGAACTACAAAGCGATCATGATCGGTTTCCCGATGCTGACTCTTGGCATCATCACCGGCGCTGCCTGGGCCAACTATGCCTGGGGCACCTATTGGAGCTGGGACCCGAAAGAAACCTGGAGCCTGATCGTCTGGTTTATCTACGCCGCTTTCCTGCACGCCCGCTTTACGCGCGGCTGGGTGGGTCGTAGAGTTGCCTGGCTGTCGATCTTCGGCTTTGCCGCAACCATCTTTTGCTACCTTGGTGTTAACCTGGTGCTCTCTGGTTTACACTCTTACGGCGGGTAGGGAGCCTATTTCTCTGGGCAGACTGATTGTCCCGCTTAAAATATAAGAACGGACTTGTAACCCAAACAAGAGTAGGACCAATTTAAGCCATTTGTTAACGCACCAAAAGTAGGCGCTCTAGGCGAAGACACGAAGGCGCAGAGAGTCATGACTCTGACTGAACCATTGCAAAATTTAGAATTTTACCCTCTGCGTTCTTTGCGGCTCTGCGTTAAACCCTCTTTTTGGTTATAGAAATGTCATGGAAGGACTTATGAAAAAAGAAATCGTTTTACTCATGGTCATCACTCTGGTTGTTGGTGCTCTGATTGGCATGGTTTTATCCAATACAAACAAAGACACAGCAACAGTGAATCAATCACCTGCATCGGCGCCTGCTGTAAACTATCAGCAGAAGATTAAGGCACTGGAAGATATTGTCAGCAGCGGTGCGAATAATCGTGAAGCCTGGGTTCAGCTGGGACATAATTATTTCGATTCAAACCAGCCCCTGGAGGCAATCGAAGCCTATGACAAGGCACTGCAACTGGATGGAAATGATCCCAATGTTTTGACTGACCAGGGGGTTATGTATCGCCGTATCGGTTGGTTCGATAAGGCGATTGCCAATTTCACCAAGGCTAACGAGTTGAATCCCAACCATCCACAATCGCTGTTTAATCTGGGCCTCGTTTATCGTGATGATCTTCAGGAGATTGAAAAGGCCAAAAAAGCCTGGAATCAATACCTGCAGATTTCACCAACGGGGCAAGGCGCTGATAACGTCAGGACGATGCTCGATCACCTTGAGAATGGTCACGGACCCCAGTAACAGGCTGAATAAGTTTGTAAACTGTGTTTATAAACACTATATTTTGTGTGCTTGTACCGAGGAGGCTGTTCGAGAATAAGGGTCGAAGCGAAAATCCAGAAGTTTAAGAACAGATTTTGGCTCGTTTGAGATCCCATAGCAGTAGCTATGGGCCGAAAAGGAGCTGAAATATGAGCGAAACAGCTGGGTTTGCAGCCGATCATGGATTGTCGGACAGCGTCCTAGCATAATCGATTTCACTTATATATTATCTGTGAGCTGGTAGAAGCGATACCAGAGTTGTTGGCACTCGGAGTACAGGCTGTGCTTTTGAATGTAGATACCCATATTGTTGCTGTTAGAAATAGAAGGGTTCCTTATGCGTAATTTGATACTAGTTGTTGTTATCGCGTTGGTTGGTGCTTCTGTCTATCTTGTTTCTTCAAGCAGTTCAAGACCACCCAGTGAATGGGTCAAATCGGTCGTTGCTGGTGATCTTGCCCCCGACTTCCAACTCGAAGATACAAGGGGTAACAAGGTCTCTTTATCGGACTTGCGAGGCAAGGTTGTCCTGGTAAATTTCTGGGCGACCTGGTGTCCGCCATGCATAGAAGAGATGCCTTCAATGGAGAGACTCAACGAGGCTATTGCCGGTGATGACTTTGTCATGTTGGCGATCAATACAGAAGAAAATGGTCCTGGTATTGTTCCTGCTTTCCTGGAAAAGACCCCCTACACCTTTCCCATCCTTTACGATAACAAGGGTGTCGTGCAGAAACGTTATGGAGTGTTCAAGTTTCCGGAATCTTTTATCATTAACAAAGATGGGACCGTTGCAGAGAAAATCATTGGTCCACTTGACTGGTCCAGTCTTAAAACTATCACCTACTTCAAAGGTCTTATCAAAGGATAACCACATTGCTACAGCAAACAGCTGATATCACATATTGGATTGCGTTTACCGCTGGGATTTTATCGTTTGCCTCGCCCTGCGTGTTGCCTTTGATCCCCTCGTACCTGACCTACATTACCGGGCTGTCTTTCAGCCAACTTGATGATGAACATCCGGATGCCAAGGTTCGCCTGACGGTTCTGCTACACACCTTGTGTTTCATCCTCGGTTTTTCCGCCGTATTTATTCTGCTTGGCGCTATTGCCGGTATCGCTTCCAATAGCATCCAAACCTATCTGCGCGAGGGCCTGGGCTGGGTTGAAAAGATCGGCGGGATATTGATCTTCCTGTTTGGAGTTCATATGACAGGGCTGTTCCACTTTAGTGCCCTCCTCGGCGAAAAAAGGGTTCATCTGCATAAGAGACCGAGTGGTTTTGCCGGGACTTGCTTGGTTGGTGTTGCTTTTGCCGCTGGCTGGACGCCCTGTATCGGCCCAATTCTCGCGTCAATTCTGGTGGTGGCCGCATCTTCCGGTCAGGTCAGTGAAGGGGTCGGCTTGCTAGCGGTCTATTCTCTTGGTCTGGGTCTTCCTTTCTTGATTTCTGGCCTTCTGTTTCACCAATTTCTGTCAGCTTTCAAGAGGTTCCGTAAGCACATTCGCCTCATCGAAATCGGTACCGGTGTTATGCTGATGGTGGTTGGTGTCATGCTCATGTTCAGTCTGCTCGGGCCGGTCACTATGTTTTTATACCAGTGGGTTCCCGTTCGAGGATAATGTCCTTATAGTGCGTAGGCTATTTCCTCGATCTTTATCTTAACTCTCTCCCTGTATTTGGAGGACTTTAAATATGCCTCAAATTGATCAAGCGGACAAGACGAACTGGACGCTGCTATTTCTGGGCTGGCTTTTAGTCAGTGTGTCGACCACTATAAGTCTCTTTTTTAGCTCTGTTTTGGAGTATGAACCCTGTGTCCTGTGCTGGTATCAGAGGATATGTTTGTTTCCGATGATCTTTATTTTAGCGGCAGGTCTTTTTCCAGCTTTTGATAAAAGCGTCATCAAATATGCACTACCTCTTTCAATAGCGGGTGGGTTGACGGCCTTTTATCACACATTACTCTATGCCGGGATCATCCCGGAGAGCATCCAGCCCTGTTCGCAGGGTGTTTCATGCACGGAAAAATACATAGAGCTGTTTGGTTTTGTGTCAATACCGATGCTTTCATTCTTTGCATTTTCAGCAATAGTCGCTCTTTTACTTATTCTCAAGAGGAGAACCTCATGATGAAGTACGTTCTAGTCGGTCTTTCGTGTGTAGTATTGGGCCTGTTGTTTTTTTTCGGTAGCACTTATTATAAAGGACAACAAGTTGAAAAGTACGGCTTTATGGCCGAGAAAAACGCTGAGCTGTTCGTTCGGGACCATTCGCCGACGCTCGGCAGCGATGATGCGAAAGTCTATATCGTCGAGTTTATGGACCCTGCCTGTGAGACCTGTGCCGCCTTTGCACCATTTATCAAACAGATCATGGCCGCCTATCCCGGCAAAATCAAACTGGTTCTTCGCTACGCCCCTTTCCATGATGGCGCCGACAATTTTGTCAAGATTCTTGAAGCCGCCAGAATGCAGGGGAAGTACTGGGAAACTCTGGATGTCATGTTTAAATCGCAAGGCATCTGGGCCAACCACGGCCACTGGAAGCCGGAAAAGTTATGGGATGTCATCCCCAGGGCGGGTGTGGATATCGAGCAAATCAAAAAAGATATGCATGACCCTGCGATTGCAAAAATCATAGAACAGGACATGGCTGATGTAAAAACGTTAAATGTTCAAAAAACGCCCGGCTACTTTGTCAATGGCAAGCCTTTGCAGCAGTTTGGCTACAAACAATTACAACGATTGATTCAATCGGAACTTGCTGCACAATATCCGGCCAAACGTTGAGCTAAAGACGCGGGGACTTTGTTGCTAAGTTGACTCGCACCGACGGCCATTCGGAGTCCCTGAGTGGGATAAAATGTTAAAGGGCCATCTTCTGTTATGAGGAGGTGGCCCTTTTCAGTATAATTGGAGAGACAGATACATTAATTTATTTTGACGTAGCTTGTTGATTGGGCTAAATTGGAGAGAAATTAAAGAAAAACTCACGGACTTAACCTGTGAGATGATTCTCTTCCTGAAAGATCTAGCCTTCAATAATGATGAACGGAAACTGAACCGTGTTATTAGTAATATTCTCCGCCCCCCTATGCCTGCTCAGCTTTTACCTGGGCTTCCTCTGCTACCGTAAGTCCCTTTATCCTCATACCATTGCCTTGACTCTGCTCGCAGTCTTTATGCTGTTGCTTACTCTGGGGATACTTGCTGCAGGCTTCCTTGCCGGCAAAACAATCAATGATGAAATGGCCTTCTCTCCTGCTTCCATAATTTTCCGCGTGTCATGATGCTATAGGAAACAGTGGCGTGATGATGAACTGAACAAATACATCAATTATCTCCTCACCTCCAAAGGCATCTCTGTTTTTCCCAATACCGTTCGTAAGGCAAATGACGATTGCACCCGCAAGACTCCTGACAGGCTGGTCAGTTTGTTGTGGACACGTACGTAATCGGCATTGTCCCTGGTAATAACACGCAGTAAGTAGTCAAAAGCCCCCGACATCAAATAGCATTCCATAACCTCTGCGACCTTGGAGATCTCCGCCTCGAAGGCTGCCAGCTTTTCGCTCTGTTGACCGTCAAGGCTGACCATGACAAAGACGTTGTCCGGCTTGCCGATAGCGCTCTGGTTGATCAGCATAACGTAGCGGTCGATGATCCCGCTCTCTTCGAGAATCTTGACGCGACGCAGACATGCTGACTCAGACAAACCCACCTCTTCGGCAAGTTGTACATTTGACAGTCGGCCATTATTCTGTAGCTTATTAAGAATAGAACAATCTATGGCGTCTAAATTCATGTTTGGCATGATGTGCTCCATTATTGCAAAAATTTAAAATTATCTTTCAATAAATAGGCATATTGTTGAAAGTTTGCAAGAAAATTTACTGGCGTTGCTGATAAACTTCAATATATCCAGACAACTCAACAAAGCGTGATGAAGGAGTATCCTAATGATTATCGGTGTTCTTAAAGAGATCAAGGTGGCAGAAAACAGGGTGTGCATGACCCCTGCAGGTGTTGAGATTTTGCTCGAGCACGGTCATGAGGTTCTGGTAGAGACTCAAGCCGGGGTCTCCAGTGGTTTCAGCGATGCAGATTACGTTGCTACCGGAGCGACGATCGCGGCGACTGCTGAGGAGGTTTATCTTCGCGCAGAGATGGTGATGCATGTAAAAGAACCCCAGCCTTGTGAATACGCACTGATTCGTAAAGGTCAGATCGTCTTTACTTATTTCCATTTTGCAGCATCCGAGGAGTTAACTCGGGCGATGATCGACAGTGGCTCGGTCTGTATTGCCTATGAGACCATTGTCGGTTCTGACGGCAGTTTACCCCTCTTGACTCCTATGAGTGAGGTCGCGGGACGTATGGCTGCCCAGGAAGCTGCAAAGTACGCTGAACGTACACAGGGCGGTCGTGGCATCCTATTGGGTGGTGTCCCTGGTGTCCAACCGGCAACGGTGCTCGTCCTCGGCGGCGGTACGGTTGGTACGCATGCCGCCCAGATGGTTTGTGGCCTGGGTGCCAAGGTTTACCTCCTTGATACCAGCCTTGATCGTCTGCGCCATCTCTCTGAAGTGATGCCGAAAAACTGTTTCCCGATTATGTCTTCTCCGGCGACGGTGCGAGAGCTTGTTCAGGAAGCCGATGTGGTTATTGGTGCAGTCCTCTTGCATGGTGCCAAAGCTCCGAAGTTGGTGACCCGGGAAATGCTTAAAACCATGAAGCCCGGAGCGGTGCTGGTGGATGTGGCGATAGACCAGGGCGGATGCTTCGAAACCTCCAAGCCGACCACTCACAGTGAGCCGACCTTTGAAGTAGATGGTATCGTACATTACTGTGTCGCAAATATGCCCGGAGCGGTCCCTTTGACATCGACCGTGGCTCTGACCAACGCGACTCTTCCTTACGCCGTAAAGATTGCGGATCAAGGTTGGCAAGAGGTGGCTCAAAATAATTCGGGCATCAGGGCCGGCCTGAATGTTGTTGCAGGAAAGGTGACCTATGCCGGCGTTGCGGAAGCTTTCAGCATGCAATATACGGACATTGAAGAACTTCTCAACTAATCAATCTAAAGAGAAAATGACATAAAGGCTGCTTCCATTTGGAGGCAGCCTTTTTTATTCGGGTCTATAACAAAGGGAAAAAGGCTATACATTAAAACGATAAGAGCTGAAATCAAAAGACCAACGCAAAGAAGCGAAGAAAAGCCAAGAAAGACGCAAAAGATAACTATTCTAGATTTTTGAAGGGTTTTCTTTGCGGGCTTTCTTTACACCTTCGCGCCTGTGTTAAACCTTTTTTCTGGGTTAGAGAATTGTTTTTGTTCAGATTAAAGATCGAATCAGAATTGAGGAGGATTCTCCATTGCAATCAGCTTTATGAAAGGTAGAGTATAAGTAATTGCTAATCAAAGGCAGGGGGCGTTTATGTACAATGTTGTTTTTCGAGAAGACCCGTTGACCGAACTGAAAACAGCTTCTACTTACCAGGAGAGGTTGGCTGTTGTTCACGAGGTCCTGAAAAAACGCTGCCCTGGCGTCGACCGAATCAGTATTGCTCTCTATGACACCAAGACACAATCGTTAGCCACTTTTCTGGCTTCACCTTACACAGGAAGTCCCCTGCGAAATTACGAAGTCGTTTTGAAGGAAGGCTGTGCCCTTCACAAGATCGCTTTGGACGCGACACCTCGCATTGTCAGTGACCTGAGAGTCTATGAAGATCATGATACAGCGCATTCACAGGCTATCGTGGGGCATGGTTTTGCTTCCAGCTATACTCATCCGATGTACCACAACAAGGAGTTGGCTGGTTTTGTTTTCCTGAATTCCTTGCACAATTGCTATTTCCGGGAGCGTATCCTGGAACAGGTTGAAATCTTTATTCACCTGATTTCTGAAATGATCCTCAATGACCTGGCCTCAGCCCGAGCCCTGGTGGCTGCCATGAGGACGTCAGTCAGTATGGTTCAAAAACATGACCTTGAAACGGGGGCCCATCTAGAGCGTATGTCTCGTTACTCCCGGCTCATAGCACGTTCTTTGGTTAACCAGGGAACCGCAAACCTGGATGATGAGCAAATTGAGCAGATTGCGCTTTTTTCACCTCTACATGATGTTGGCAAAATAAGCATTCCCGATAGTATCCTGCAAAAAAAGGCCCGTCTGGATTCGGCGGAACGAAAAATTATGAACAGGCACACCATGGTTGGGCGGCAGATTGTCGACGAACTGATCAGCAATTTTGGTTTTGAGCAATTGTCATATATCGATTATCTAAGAGAGATAACCGAGTTGCATCACGAAGCGATGGATGGCAGTGGTTATCCCCATGGCTTGCGTGGTGAAGAAATTTCACTGGCGGCAAGAATCACCTCTGTCAGTGACATCTTTGACGCACTGACGACCCAACGACCTTATAAACAGCCCTGGTCCAATCAACACGCCTTTGCAATGCTACAACTCCTGTCTATCAATAAGTTGGATAAGGGCTGTGTCGACGCGTTGATCGCAGTCTCTCCGGAAGTCACTAAGGTTCAGCAGCAGTTTGCCGAGCTCCATTGATTTTGGCCGGCAGTTGAAGAGATAGCTTCAGACTCTTGACAACTCTGTGATGAAAAAGAGTCTGAATGATTTGAGACAAAAAAGGCCTGCTCATTACGAAGCAGGCCTTTTATTAATTGAATGATGTTGTTCCTGGTTACAGCTCAGGCTCTATTGCAACCTGCTCTACTGAAGCTGTCATCTGTGCCGGTTCAGCCAGCAATGCAAAAGCGTAGATGTCTTTGAGCTTCTTGGTAAAGATGGTCCCCAACCAAAGCGGGCTCCATACGGCACCTGCAGCTACCCAGTTGTTGCGTGCTTTGGTATCTACCTCATCGGCAACCACGACAAACTCGACGGGATTGTAACCCTGCTTGTTGATCTTGACGTTATGACTCACTGTTGTGCTCAACTTGTAATTGAAGTCGCATGGAGTTACACCAATTTCTTCACCATCGATAAACACCTGGGCTCCGGGAGGAGTGGAGACAAATGCAGCCTGTTGCGCACAGGCACTGGTGAAGAGAGCGAGCAGAACGATAATAATAAGTTTGTGGAGCATCTTTATCCCTTACGTTCTCCCCCGAGAATCATAAAATTGAACTATCTAATCAAAAAGCAAGTGATGTGCCAATATCGGTTATATCTTTTCAATGTTGACTAAAATGATCTTTTTCTGTCGAAGGTTGGAGACGAAGGCTAATTATTTCAGCTTCTTGGGAACGAGATTAGAAATGTAAAATCTCTTTGTTTCCAGAGGCTTTTGAAAGTCCAGGATGATATGCCATTGATACATGTTGTCTTTAAGCCATACCCGATGATGTATAATGCCCACAGTTGTCACAAGAGCTACGCTAATTAACATCACGTAATAAAATCAGCACAGTCTTTCGGATGTCCGGTTGCTATGGCGATGAAGCTTTTGACGTGTTAACATGCCCGTTGTTTCAACGAAAACGGTAACAATCTAAAGAATGACGTCCAAGGCAATATAAGGAGATATAAGTCATGTCCTGGTTTGGCAAGATAATGGGAGGAAGCGTCGGCTTTATGATGGGTGGCCCTATCGGTGCGTTGGTTGGTGTGTCGCTCGGGCATGCACTGATTGATGACAAGGCCCGTGCCGGCATCGTCGAGTCGGGTCGTATGACCGGACAGGAGCAGCGCCAGGCGGTTTTTTTTACGGCTACATTTGCCATGCTTGGCAAGATGGCCAAGGCTGATGGTCGTGTCTGCGAAGATGAAATCAGTGCTGTGCGCAGCTTTATGGCCGATAAACTTCGTCTCGATCAGGTTCATCAGCAATTTGCCATGGGCGTTTTTAACGAGGCAAAGGATAATGCGACCCCTTTTGAGGATTATGCTCGTCAATTCGGCCAGGTTTTTCAAGCCGAACCACAACTCCGGACAATGTTCTACGAAATGCTCTTTACGATAGCCCTGGCTGATGGCGTTCTTCATCCCGCTGAGGAGAAGTTTCTGCGTGCAGCTCCCTCTCTGATCGGTTTGCAAAACAGTACTTTCGAAACGGTGAAGCGTCAATTTGTAAGTAGTCTCTCACATCACTATGCTGTTCTTGGCCTGGAGGATGATGCCGATACGAGTTCTGTTAAAAAAGCCTACCGCAAACTGGTCAGCGAATACCATCCGGACAAAATTGTCTCCAAGGGTCTGCCAGAAGATTTCACCAAGTTTGCGGAGGAAAAGTTCCGTGAAATCAACGAAGCCTATGAAGCGATTCAGAACGCTAAGAAGTGATTACAGGTAAAGGGATAAGGGATATCCTTTTTCCCTTAACCTTTAACCCGAAACTTGGAGTATCTATGAACTACGGCATCACTCGTGAAGAAGCTTTTGAGCTGGTCAAGCAACATGTCAAAAGCCCAAATATGATCAACCACTGCCTGGCTGCTGAAGCTGTTATGAAAGCGCTGGCGGAGCATGTCGGCGAAGACGCAGAAAAGTGGGGGCTGGCTGGTTTGCTTCACGACCTGGATGCTGAATCACATACGGATCTTGATGTGCACACCCGCGAGACAGCACGTATCCTCGCAGAGAAAGGTGTTAACGCAGAAATCATTGAGGCGATCCGTTTGCACAATGAACAGGCTCATTCAGGAGAGCGGCGCACTACCCAATTTCAACATCTGCTGGCAGCAGGAGAGACAATCACCGGATTGATCATCGCCACAGCCCTCGTTTATCCGGATAAAAAGCTGGCCAGCGTCAAGCCGAAATCGGTGCGCAAACGGATCAAGGAAAAGGCCTTTGCCGCCGGCGCAAATCGCGACATTATCCGCGAATGCGAGGTGGGCGGTGTCCCGCTTGCAGAATTCTGTGATCTCTCTTTGCTGGCGATGCAGGGTATAGACAGCGAGTTGGGCTTGTAAGCTTTATGAGAGCAGGGTAGAATGACCTGTGTCCTGATTCAGAATAATGACTAAGGAGGAACCAATGAAGCGTTATCAGAAACCGAGAGTCGTTGGCAGCAACAACGTTCATCCATGCTGATAAAAAAGCCGGGTTTCCCCCCGGCTTTTTTATTCAAACAGACAGTCTCCTAGGGTGAAACAGTTAACGCGGTAACACCATAGACGTTAGTCAAATCACCTCTTAAATAACTTAACAACGAGGAAGTAAAATGCGTACGTCCAATCCAATGATGAAAGAAAGTGTTTTTACTCAGGCGGTTGCCGGGACTGAAACAATGACCCTGCAAGGGGCGGTTAACAAGACCATAGCCCTGCTGGCCTTAGTCGTGATCGGTGCCAGTTACTCCTGGAACCTGTTCTACAACCAGGGCGCTGCAGCGGTGCAGCCCTGGATGATTGGCGGGATCATCGGCAGCCTTGTGTTTGCCATGATCACCATCTTTAAAGCCACCTGGGCACCGAAAACTGCGCCGATTTATGCTGTCTTGGAAGGTCTGGCCCTGGGAGGGATCTCTGCATTCTTTGAAGCACGTTTCCCGGGTATTGTTATCCAGGCTGTTGGCCTGACTTTCGGTACACTCTTCGCTCTTTTATTAGCTTACAAAACCCGCCTGATCAGGGCGACGGAAAATTTCAAACTCGGCGTGTTTGCAGCTACCGGCGGCATTGCCGTGGTTTACCTGATTAGTATGATTGGTGGTATGTTTGGCTGGAATATGCCTGTGATCCATGAATCTGGCCCCATGGGGATTCTTTTCAGTCTTTTCGTGGTTGTGATTGCAGCCCTGAATCTCGTCCTCGATTTTGATTTTATTGAGCGTGGGCATGGAGTCGCACCTCGTTACATGGAGTGGTATGCGGCTTTTGGTCTGGTTGTTACCCTGGCCTGGCTCTATCTTGAGCTCCTGAGGTTGTTATCCAAGTTACGGGAAAGATAGGGACTCTAGCTTTTTGACGTATACGACGAGACGCATACAGCTCGTCTTGTAGGCAAATCCCCTGAACATTCACTTGACGTAAATATTTTAATCCGCCCTGTAACTGATGTTGCGGGGCGTTGTTGTATTTTCACACCTGTCGGGTAAAGTATCAAAACGGGTTTTGCTTTTAGACTAGATTACCAGATATCCCTTCTCATCCTATCAGGAGGACACCATGAAGACCTTACTGCAGTTCACCCTTGCCCTTGTCGTCTGCCTCGGTTTGGCCGTGCCGGCCAGCGCAACCGATTACGTCGGCTCCGAAAAGTGTTTCAAATGTCATGCTGATGAATTCAACCTCTGGCAAGCCAGTGGCCATCCCTGGAAGTTGAGGAAGATGGAAAAGGCCCGCTATGCCAAGTTGCCATTGCCTCCGGGCTACAGTTGGGACGATGTCAGCTACGTGATTGGCGGAGCTAACAAGAAAGCGCGCTTTATCAATAATGATGGCTACATTATTACGACAGCCAAAGATGGGTCCGAAGCGAAAACTCAGTACAATCTTCAAGATGGCAGCTGGTCCTTCTACCACAAAGGCGAGAAGAAGCCTTACAAATGTGGCCCCTGTCACATGACCGCTTACAGTAAAGAAGGTAACCAGGACGGAATGGAAGGGATGATCGGAACCTGGGCTGAAGATGGCATCGGTTGTGAAGAGTGTCATGGACCTGGCGGAGATCACATCAAGAAGCCGAGCAAGAAGACGATTGCTATCGATCGCACCGCCGAGGCCTGTGGCAAATGCCACCAGCGCGGTGGTATGGGCCCACAACCTCCTGCGAGTGGCGGTTTCATCAAGCATCATGAGCAGATCAACGAGTTGAAGGCCGGTGTTCATAAAGACCTGTCTTGTACCGAGTGCCACAATCCTCACGACCGGGCCATTAATGCCAAGAACAACTGCGCTGAATGCCATAGTGAGATTGCAACGGGTTACGCCAAAAACATTCATGGCAAACAGGGTACCCGTTGTATTGAGTGCCACATGCCAAAAGCGAGTAAGTCTGCGATCAGCGTAGCGAGTTATATTGGTGATGTTCGTACACACATCTTCAAAATCAACACTGATGCGGATGCTGACATGTTTAAGACCATCGAGGAAAATGGCAAGAAGTCAACTTTTGCTAAGAATTTTGTTACGGTTGAATATGCCTGTCTGAGCTGTCATGCCAGTCGTGACAAGGCATGGGCAGCGAAAGGTGCCAAGGGTTTCCATAAGTAATCTAAGTTGGTTGTTACACAAAAAGGGCCGGAGTTTCCACTCCGGCCCTCAGATTGTTGACAAACCCCATATTGAATTGATGTGGGATTTGTATTTAATCTGTCTGGTGAGTTAAGTATTTATGTGCGTTATCTAGGCAGTCTCAGAGCAACAGATCGTTAATCTGTTGCTCTTTACTTTTAAGATCAAAGCATAACCGGCGGGTCGCGTCCCGCCAGACGCCATCCTTTTTGTCCAAGCGGCCACAAAAAGGATGCAAAAAAGGCCTTGCTCCTTGCGGAGGGCATCTCCTTTGCCAGATTTTATGATTTTAAGATGTGGCAGAAATAAAGAATCCGGCCCTGGGTGAGGGCCTTCCAGGTCTTGGCCTTTTGCAGCAAAAGACAAAAGTAACATAAACCAGAGTCATAGAGGTCCTAAAGGGCCTCGGGGCTAACGGGGGATGCGTAGACTACCAAAGATTTATTCCAGTAATATTTGCCACCAGAATGAACCGAGTAAAACATGCCCAGCGCAGCGTCGAGTTTTCTTTTGCTTCGTTTTCTTTGTCGCCACAAAGAAAATGACGTTGCTGTCGGGCAAACCCGACGGTTTTGCCTTAGTCTTTGGGGTTAAAAGGACTAAAAAAGAGCAACAGATTAACGATCTGATGCCCTCTCTTCATTTCCGACCTTGGGAGCAAAACGAAACTTTGTCAGCAGCCTGAGGGAGGCCCAGAGTGAAAACTCCGGTCCTTTTTCTGTTTATGCCCTCCCCAGAAGAGCTTATGAATCGGATGCTGGCTACTTTTGGCTTAATGGCTAATTGCCATCATCGCGTCAACCTCACTTTCCAGGAGGTAGCGTGTTTCAGCAGTAAAGGTTTCCCCCATCAAGACCATGAACTCACTTGACTCGACAATGGCAAAGCGATGAACAAGCGGGATTTGAAGCCAGAGTTCCTGGTTTTCGAGTAAAGCGACAATCTGCCGGCGTTCAAAGATCAGGTCTTGAATATTGGAAATATCGACAGGTCTATTTTCCATGACATCCTCCTGACTGAAAAGTGCCATTCCCTTGTGGAATCTCTAAAAAGGTTTTGCCTATGATCTGTTAAGGAGCAAAAGCTGTTCCTTTTTTATATGTTTTACGGTGAAGAACGTATCAGGTTGGAGGAAAGGTTGGAAAAGATCTAAATAATCATGTGGTTATATGCACACACTATGTGTCTGTGATCTATTGGCTCTTCCTGCGTTGGCGGAATAATATACGATTCTTGGTCTCGTTACGCAAAATATGCATGGTTGCCTGTGACCTTTTGAAATCTAGCCAGCAACTTTTGGCTCTACGCGTTAAAGCAACGCATCTATCCCCTCCAACCCCTCTAACGCGCCGCATGGCAGGGATGTATGCCCACCTGCGATATGCGACTCTCTTGGGTTGATACGAATAACTTTGGCAGCGTTGCGCTGCCCGATTCGTTCGCTCATGTAACGGATGGTCGGGATAGAGGTGCCGGCACCCATCTCGATGACCACGATCGGAGCCTGCTGGTGTTCAGTGAGGAAGCTATCGAAGCGCATCTCCTGACCCCGGGTGCGGTCCGAGAGCCACGAATAATCACCGAACATGAGGATGTTGGGCCGGGCAGGGCGGGAGCAGTGTCGGCACTGTGGAACCTGCTGGGCACGCATACTGTTAAAATCAACGGGAACGACTTCGTTGTTGTCCCAGATGTCATTGCAGCAGGGTGTGAGACACTGCAGGTGGTTGATCGAGCCGTGCACTTCGAGAATCTGATCTTCTCGGTAGCCGGCTTTCTGAAACTGGCCATCGACATTGGAGGTGACAACGAAACTGTCCTGACCAAACTCCGTAGCCCAATCCTGCAGCATTTGAAAACCATGGTGAGGCTCCGTTGCACGATAGAGATTGGTACGATGACCGTAGAAGCCCCAACCGAAAGCCGGATCCCCTTCAAAGTTGGCCGGATTTGCAGCGTCAATGAAGCTGATGCCGAGATGCGCGTACATCGGGTAAGCGTTCCAGAAGCCTTGATCGCCACGGAAATCAGGCAAGCCGGAATCAACCCCCATACCTGCTCCAGAGGTCACGATCATGGCTTTGGCTGATTTCACCGCTTCAGCAGCTTTTTCAAAACGTTCTGAAAGAGGCATGATTTTCCCTTTTGGCTCAGGGTTAAAGGTTCTTGGAAAACCCTTAACCCTTAACCTACTTCTTTATCCCTACCTCCACCATCGTCGGCTGCAACAAGTCAATGATACTCTGCGGCGTAAGACTCACCAGAAACCCCCGCTTCCCACCGTTGATGTAAATGTGGGGCAGAGTGGTAATCGTTTCTTCCATATAGACAGGCATTGTCTTTCTGGTGGCAAAAGGGGACGTGCCGCCAATCTGGTAGCCGGAGTGCTTCAGTGCAATCTCAGGATTGCAGGGAGTGATTGATTTAACACCGACACATCTGGCGAGTTCCTTGGTCGAGACTTCCTGGTCTCCATGCATCAAGACAATGAGAGGCTTTCGTTGCTCATCTTCCATCACCAGGGTTTTGATGACCTGATGCTCTTCGATGCCGAGCTCTCTTGCTGAGACTGTGGTGCCGCCTTTCTCCTCGTAGCTGTAGAGGTGCTGGGAGTGATCAACCTTATGTTGCTTCAAAAATCGAATTGCCGGGGTGACCGGAGATTTATCCCTTGCCATAAGATTCTCCTTACGCGGTCACGATAACGTAAAGCATATTAAACAGCGCCAGCAGGGTGGCCAGTGCACAGGTAAGGCCGAGGCCGTTCCAGAGTTTGTTGCGACGAGGACTAAACAGCCCCTTTGGTGGGAGAAACAAACCGAGCAAGGCACCTCCGACGGCGCCGCCAAAGTGCCCGGCGTTGTCGGCTCCGACCAAGAGGCCGAAAACAAATGCGAACAGGGCCCATTGCAGCATGAAGTTTCGCAGCTGCAGGCCTGCTGGACCAACTCGGTGGAAATAGACGCTGGCAAACCCGATCAGGCCAAACAACGCTCCGGAAGCGCCGACAACCGGGGTATACGCGTGCCAGAACAGACCGGCGAGGGTTGCAGTAATGGCCGTCACCGTGTAAAGCACCATGAATCGGCCCGGGCCCAGTTCCCGTTCAACCATGGGACCGACCTGATATAGAACCATCATGTTGAATGCGAGATGAATCAACCCGCCATGGCTGTAGGCGTAGGTGATGCACCGCCACCACTGACCGTCTTGTAGAACGGCCGGCCAGAATTGTCCACCCCAGGTCAGTAATAATTGCGTCGGTGGTGAAAACAGGCCGTTGAAACCGTATCCGGCCAGAACACCGTGGACTACCATCAGGGAGAACAGCGCCAGGTTGAGATAGAGGATGAGCCGATGCAGTGAAAAATCAATGGTTGTCAGATCGCCGCTCTTGAATTGTTTAAGGTTACGTTCCCATTTCATAATACGCCACTGCCAGCGGGTACCGTTCATGCCGAGGCTATCAAAAAAACTTTTCCAATCCATGTGAGTTACATTCCTGAGTCTCTGAGTAATTTTTTGCTGCTTTTCGGCGAAGTCATTCACCCGACATAGCGGGTTTGATGTCCAGTAACGGCGTCCCGTCGAGGCAGTCGAGCCCGCGGACGGTGATAACGCCGTCAATTATTTGTTCGATCGCCAAGACTGCGGCACCGATTGGATTAGGGCGGTTCGGTGTTCGTAACGCAAAGACCCCTGCAAGCTCTCCGGTTCGACGTGAATTCTGGTGGATGGCAGAACGGTCGGCGTGTTCAAGCCAGTAGAGGATCAGAATGCGTTGCCCGGCAGCCAGGCCGAGCAGGCCATCATGTAACTCATCTCTCAGGATCAGTTCGCATTGTGGTCCGTTCGGGTCGATGTTTCTGGGACAGTCAGCGAGCGTCTTGTAAGGCGTAACGATCTCGCCGATCGGTTTGAAAGTTGCTTGCAGAGTCATCTTATCTCTCCGCAGTGACCAGCTTTAACGCGAGGCCTACAAAGATCGTTCCCGCAGTCCAGTTCATGACCCTTTGCGCATGTTCGGAGCGGTTGAGCCACTCACCCAGAGCGCCACCAATCAGGGCAATTGTACCAAACACCAAAATGGTCGCGGTAATGAATATCCCACCGAGGGCAACCATCTGCAGGCTGATTGGACCCCGAACCGGGTCTGCAAATTGCGGTAGAAAAGCGAGGAAGAAGATCGACACTTTCGGATTGGTCAGGTTCATGATGATGCCGCGGCGATAGAGTGTTCCCGGCCTCTTCTGCTGGTCGCTCTGCATGCTGATCTGTTCAGGTGAAGCGCGAAAGATTTGCCAGGCCAGGTAAACCAGGTAGCCGGCACCAATGACCTTTAAAAGTGTAAATGCGAGCGTTGAGGCTTGAAAAATAACGGCGACACCGAAAGCCACGGCTGTGGTATGGAACAGCAGGCCTGTACATAAGCCGAAGACAACGACCAGTCCGGAAAGCTTGCCATGTAGGGCCGATTGCGTCAGAACGAAAACGTTATCCGGTCCCGGTGCAATGGCGAGCAGGGTGGAGGCAAGAAAAAATGCAGAGAAGGTTTCAATCGAGAGCATGACGACCTGTTTTTAGTTATCGGATAGAGTTTAGAACCTGCAGACCCAGAACCAGCATAACAACGCCAAAGGTCCGGTCTATCCAGTGCCCGAACTTCACAACTCTCTGACGAATGGCAGGTTTAGTGAATAAGCAGGCCATGGAGGTAAACCAGAGCATTTGCAACACCATGATCCAGATACCATAGATTGCCAGATTCAGTAAGGGAATACCCGGAGAGAGTATCACAGTAAAGAGTGAGAGGAAATATACCGGTGCTTTAGGGTTGAGGGCATTACAGAAAAACCCTGTTGAAATCATGCGAAAAGCCGAGTTGTTCGTCGCTAGCTGAAGCTCCTGGTTATAGTCCGCTGAGTGATGCTTGGCCCGTAACCCTTTGATCCCCAAATATATCAGGTAGATTCCGCCGGCCAGTTTAACGACCACCATCCATTCCACAGAATGCGCAACGACGACCGCCAGACCCGCTGCAGAATAAAGAATATGTATGGCCAGCCCGAGTGAAATGCCCAGGCTCGTAAGGACTCCGGCTGTTCGACCATGGAGCAGGGATTGCCTTGTTACGAGAGCAAAGTCCGGCCCCGGTGAGGCCGCAGCCAGGAGGTGAACAAAGGTTACTATGGTGAAGCCCTGCCAGAAGTTCATATGGTCGACTGGATCGATGGGTTGTTGAAGTCTTTTTGCAAGGGGATCGTGAAGGAAACGCAGGTGCCTTGTTCTTCGCTGCTTTCAACCCAGATACGACCATCATGGCCCTCGATAATTGACTTGACGATACTCATGCCCAGGCCCAGTCCGCTGATTGCGGTGTTGGAGTTGTCGACCCTGTAAAATTTATCGAAAATACGTTCGATCTGACCTTCTGACATCCCACTCCCCTGATCTTTGATGTTGACCTGCAGAAGTCTGTCTTCTTTTTGGGCCGTGGTGATTTCTATAAGACCACCTTCCTGAGAATACTTGACGGCGTTGCTGACCAGGTTCTCAATGACCTGTGTTATTTTGTTGCGGTCGATATGACCTTGCGTATCATCAGAGAGAGACATCTTGAAATCGTGCTTTGTCGTGTGTTTGTTGTAATGGGCCACGACCTCGCGAATAATTTCGTTCATGTCGCAGTGCTCTCTATCGATAGGTAAGGGCAGCCCAGCCTCGATACGACTGATGTCAAAGAGGTCGTCGACGATCTGGCTGAGAGCCTCACCCTTGCGATAGACCTCTCCTAGAAACTCAAGCTCTTTTGCTTCCGTAAATGGTCCGAACTGCTCCTTGTCCATCAGTATCTCAATATAACCCATGATTACAGCCATAGGGGTTCGCAATTCATGGGCGGCTGTTGAGATGAACTCACCCTTGATCTGATCGAGCTCACGTTCTCTGGAGACATCTCGCAGGAGTGTGACAATGCCGGCCTGAGCGCCATCTTCTGTCCTCAACATGGACGAGCGTGCTTCGATAATCCGTGGGAATTGATAGCCCGACAGGTTGAGCTTGAAGTCGAATTGCTGCGCTTCTTGATCAGCTTGATTTAAAAAGTTCTTAGCCTGTTCTCGCAAGTTGCGGTTGATGAATAGCTTGGTGAAGGCATGGCCGAGGACGTCTTCGGCAGTCACATCAAGCATCTCTTCAGCAATCTTGTTGATGTGAGTGACCCGGTTACGCCGATTTGTAACAACCAGCCCGTCGGCTGTACAGCGAAGAATGTTGTCTACCTGTTCTTTGGCTGTTTGTGTGTCATGCAGAGCCTGCTGTAGAACATCCTCAGCTTTTTTGCGATCAGAGATATCGCGTGCGAGAGCAATAATCCGCCCTCCGTCCTGGTCTGTGTAGCAAAGCCTGAGCTCAACCGGGAAAATCGTGCCGTCTTTACGACGATGATTGTCCTCGGCTGTTAGCTTGCCTCTGTCTTTCATTTCGTCATGCAAGTTGTTAAGAGTCGTGGAGTCAAAGTCGAAAGAAATATCAGGTATTTCCATAGATAAAAGCTCGTCACGAGAATAGCCAAGGCTCAAACAAGCCTGTTGGTTGACGTCGAGGATTTTTCCGCTCTTGTCGTGAAGGAAGAAGGCGTCTGCAGCATTCTCAACCAGTAACCGAAAACGTTTTTCGCTGAGGGATAAAGCATCCTCTGATTTTTTCCGATCGGTAATGTCGAGAAAAGTTCCGATCATTCCTGCTGGTTCACCGTTGGTATTCTTGAATACTTTTTTGTAATAAATGACATCGTGAAAAGAGCCGTCTGCGTATTTTACGTTTGTTTCGTAAACCTGTTCGCCACCGCCTTCCCATAGCTCGATATCTGCTTGATGATAAATCTTGGCCAGGCTCGGTGGTGCAATGTCGAAAACAGATTTTCCGATCAGTTCCTCACGAGAGATGCCGATAAACTTCTGGAATGCGGTGTTGCAGCCAATGTAACGGAAACGCTTGTCTTTATAAAAAACTGGCCCGGGAATGGTATCAATCAGCTTCTGCAAAAAAGCCAATTGATCGTTCAACTCTTTACGTTGGGTGGAGACGTCAGTCATGAGTCGTTGAATGGAATCGGCCAAGTCTCCCAACTCTATATAATCACTGGTCTCGATACCCAATGGCATGTCATCCTGGGTTGTTTGAAGACGGACTTTTTCTGTCAGATCAACCAGTGGGGAAGTCAGGCGATTGCTGAGCATGCGCACGATCAGAACTGTGACGAGAGATAGAATTGCGAGAGCGATAACAAGGTAGATTCGCGCTTGGTGGATCGGTTTATAATCGTGCTCTTGGGTTGAGAGGGCTATTAAAGACCAATTAAGGGGTTCAATCCGTTGAAAAGAACCGAGCATTTTTTTGCGGGCTGAAGGAACATCCGTTATCCTGCCGTGATCAGTGTTGCCAAAGGTTGATAGCTGTTGCTGTGAAAAAAGAATTTCTGCTGAGCTGAGAATCTTGTTCTTGTCCGGGTGAACAACTAGAGTTCCTTGATGGTCGACCAGCAAGTAATAGCCCTCTTTGCCAATTTTGCTGGTGATCAGCGTCTGCAAAAAATTATTACTGTATAAATCAAAGCTGCCGCCGAGCACCGCAATGACTTTGCCGCTCTTGTCAAGGATGGGCACTGTCATCATTATGATCGGATGATGATGCTTCTGGCGGGATTTGAAAGGAGTTGAGATGTAGGGCTGCCCTGTCTTCAGGGTTGTTTTGATGTAATCACGGGAGGAGAAGTCCAGATCTATCACATCGTCCTGTCGGGGATGGACTCCGATCAGTCGGCCGTCAGCACCAAAAAGGGTGATGCCGTTGTCAAATGTCAGCAGGCCTGTCTCTTGTTCTTCAAGGAATGATTGGATCTTCTCATGATCGTCCAATATGTCTGTAGGGAGCGTTTTTCGAATGGACCTCAGTATCTGTTGAGAATGCTCAACCCTATTGGAAATTCCCTTTGCTGTTATTTCAAGGTTATCTGCAAAGTGTGAGAAGGTCGCTGCTTTAAACTCTCCTTCAAAGTAAGATAGAGCCATCCAGCTTAATAGTGCCATGAAACTAAGAACTAATAGCGAGACGGAAATCGCTATACGTGTTTTCAGGTTGTAACTCATGAGTATATTGGTCTGCGTCCTGTTATATGAAAAGCTGTTTTTCTCGTGAAAGGTTGTATGCTTGTCATCATAACGTTCGGTGTCAGTGTATGCAAGTTCACCCGGGTGTTATGTTGGAATGTGGCCAGTTTGTACATTGTGGCTCCAATCGGAATAGCTTGTTTTGAAGTTGATAGGCATCTACTGGCCGGTAAATCTTATAATTATTTTTGCTAAATAGCCTTGTCTTGTCTAACCCTTAATTCGTGAACAAATTGATTTATGAAGTGTTTGGGGCCCACCGATGTTAAGAAAACTGTCATTGATTATTTTTATCTTTTTCTGGGCGCTGCCGACTTTTGCCGGGCAGGTGTCTGGCATCGATGCGCTTTTTGACAATGAGAACAGGCAACAAATACAAGTTCTTCTGGAAAACAGGAACTCTTCTCCGACCTCTCTGGTCAGTGTCTCCCGGTTCCTTTCCCACGCTCAGATCGCCAAGCTTTACGAACAAAGAGATTATCAGTCGGTCTGGTTTGATGGCTGGCGACTCAGGCCTGAAGCAGGGACTTTACTTGAATATCTCCGGAATGCTGGCGCACTCGGCTTATGTGGAGACGATTACCTGCTGGCCGAACTGGAAGGCTTGCTCCGTATTCAAACTGATTTTGCCCTGCACAGCCTTCCTCTAGCACCTACCAATCGAGCTGTTCTGGATCTTTTCCTCTCTCAAGCGTTTCTTACTTATGCCACGCATATGGTGGAAGGGCAAGTTGACCCGGCCTTAGCCCATGTTGACTGGCGCGCCAGACGACGTAAAGCTGACCTGATCAAACTGCTTGAATACGCAACCAAGAGCCATCGTATGGGGCAGGTTCTTGAAGGGTTGAGCCCTCCTCATGAAGGTTATCGCCTCCTGGTTAAGACTCTCCGTCAGTATCAGGAGCTCTCTGCTCTCGGTGGCTGGCTCGAGATCCCTTCCGGCCCATCAATTCGTCCTGGCGGTCACGATGAAAGGTTGCCTTTATTACGCACGTTCTTGTTGAAAACCGGTGATCTTGTCGATTCCGTGACCACGACAACTGATTACGATCACGAAACGGAAGAGGCGGTACGCCTCTTTCAATTCAGGCATGGTCTGGTCGCTGACGGAGCGGTCGGCCCTAAAACCCTGGAAGCGCTGAATGTTTCCGTTGAAGAACGGATCCGTCAGATTGAATTGAACCTTGAACGATGGCGTTGGATGCCGAAAAGCCTTGGTAAGCGACACCTTAGTGTGAACGTTGCCGACTTCTCGCTTAAGGTCGTTGAGGATGACGAAATAGTGATGCAGATGCCGGTGATCGTTGGAACCCTGTACCGCAAGACGCCAGTCTTCTCTGCACGCATGACTTATCTCGAGTTCGCACCTTACTGGACCGTCCCTCCGACGATCCTCAGGGAAGACAAGCTGCCAAAGATAAAGCGTAATCCGGCTTATCTCGAAGAAAAGCATTTTCGGATTCTTTCACGGCGAGAGAAGGGGGTCTTTGTCGACACAGAGGGAATTGATTGGGACACTGTTAAAGCCGCGACTTTTCCGGGCCTGTTGCGCATGGAACCGGGCCCATGGAACCCTTTGGGCCGTGTGAAATTCATGTTCCCGAACAAGTTCAACGTCTACCTGCATGATACCAACCAGACTTATCTGTTCGGCAACAATGTCCGTTCCTTCAGTTCAGGTTGTATCCGGGTCGAAAGACCACAGGAGCTTGCTTATTACCTGCTGGAGAATGAACTTGGAGCAGCGCGCCTGCAAGAACTTTTCGAAGCGACGGCCCCGGAACAGGTTCCGATCAAACCTTTGCCAGTACATATCCAGTACTGGACAGCGTGGGTTTCCCCTGAAGGCTTGACCCATTTCCGACGAGATGTTTATTTCCGGGATCTTGATCTGGATGTCGCCCTGACTGAGCCTGCCTACCGGGTTATGGATCAATTGGAGGTGAGCATTGGTTCACGTCTGGCGAAAAATAGCTTTTTGTGATTTTACATTAGCTTTTATGGACCACAGTCTTGAACGCAAAGGCGCGAAGGGGTAGAGAAAGAGGCCATAATCCAATTCTCTGTGACTTCGCGTCTTTGCGTTAAAAAGAAGTTTGGCTATTCTGTTTTTTGGTTTGTACTTGCGATTTTAAAAGAGGTCTTTAAGCCAGCCGAAGGCGACCATGGTGCCGATTGCGGAGCCGAGAGAAGAGAATAAAAAGACCAGCAGTACTCTGGTCAGGCGGTTCTTCCACCAACCACTGATCGCCGATATGTCTTCGGCGACATGTTCCATATCTTTGACTTGCGGAGGGGCGATAAACGCCTGTACCAGGCCGGTGACAAAGCCGGCGCCGATGGTTGGGTTGAGCGAGGTGATGGGGGCGGCAATAAAAGCTGCCAGTATCGTCAGCGGATGACCCAGGGCAATCAAGGCTCCCAGTGCAGAAAGCACGCCGTTGGCGAGAACCCATGCAATGGCAGCATCAGCCAGTTGCTCAGAGTTTCCGGTCATGAAACCTACGATAAACAGTGCGATTACAATCGCCGGGATTAACCAGGGAAGGACTTTTGAGAATGACGTCTTTGCCGGAATAACAGAAAGTTCATCGATCTCTTCAGTGGAAAAATCCTGCCCCAACTTCTTGAGAATTCCCGGCATGTGAGCCGCACCGACGATAGCAACGATCTTTTCTCCCGGTGACTTGAAGATCTTGTGAGCCATGAAGGTGTCGCGTTCATCAACCAGGATTGTTTTCACGGTCGGCAACACATCGGCCATTTCATCGAGCATGGCTGTAAGGGTGTCTGTCTGACGCAGTTTGGCGAGTTCTTCTTCGTTGAGTTCCTGGGAGTCGAACATGCTGGCGAGAAGGGTTGAAAGGAGAGTCATCTTTTTCCAGAGCCCTGCTTTGCGCCAGGCGCGCAACAGGGTTGTACGAATCTCCCGGTCGACCAACTGCAGGTCTTTCCCCAACTCTAGTGCTGTTGCTGCGGCTGCGGCCAGCTCTGCTCCAGGTTTGACGCCCGTCTGCAATCCCATGCGTTTCTGAAACGAGGCCAGGGCGAGGTTTGCCAGCAAAAAGGGCGCTTGGCCCTGCTTGATAACCTGGATCAGATTGAGTGATTCCCAATGGCGTGGGTTGCTCAATGCCCGGTGGCGCTGCTCATCTAACTCAACGCAAACCGTGTCCGGGTTCTCTTCCCGAATAACCACGTTGACCGTATCAACGGACTCCTGGGAGATGTGTGCCGTGCCAACCAGGACAAATTCCCGGTTATCAATGGTCACGCGATGTATGTCGGCATTCTCAAGAGTTGTCATAAAAACCTTCCGAAAGATCCGGGCAAAGATAGCAAGGGGCAGATGTGTGGCGAAGGGGTATCAGTGCACCCCCGTATGAAAGAAAAAGACGCCGGATACCCGACGTCTTTTCTTTTGCCCTCCACGCCTGCCGTGGGTTCGTGACCTCACGACGACGGCCAACTAGGTGGGTGGAACTGTGAACGCTTCAGGCGTCCTGCTACGAGGCAGGCATGCACACCACTTTCACAAGAACATTCCCGATTGAAAATTATTCCGCGTGGGTATAGCAACCACACATACAGGGCAGAGAGCAGAATGAATAACCCAATACACTCTCAGTATAGGAAAAATGCTTGTGTAACTCAAGGATAAACCCAGCCATAATAAAAAGATTATGCTTAAAAAGCTGGCATGAAATGCTTCACAAAAGTCAGGCTTTCCAGTTAGCAAGAAACCCTCTCTTTAAAGGCCCTGATTTCATTGTGTTTTTTGAAGTAGGATAAATGGCATGGCTTATGCGTTAATAACTTTTACGATGATGTCTGCAAACTTGCCAAATGTCTCTGAGCAAAAATCAGGGCGGTTACTGAATGCACTGGTTGAAATAGGCCAGGAACTCGCTTCAACAACCGATATAGAAGAGTTGCTCGATTCGCTGTTGCGGGTCGCCCGCGATGTGTTTCGCTTCGAGAATGCAATTATACGTCTGCTTGATGATGATGGTCTGCACCTTGTCGCTGCTGCAGCTTTTGGTTATACCGAAGAAGCGATGGGGCCGATCGTTATTGGCCAGGGTGTTATGGGCCGTACCGCAGAAGTCCAAAAGCCCATCCTGGTTGAAGATGTCCGCAAACTTCCTGATTACGTTCCCGGTATTCCCGGTGCCCAATGTGAACTGGCTGTCCCTCTGATCAGCAAAAAGAAACTGGTTGGAGTGCTCAACGTGGAGAGCCCGCATCCGGGTGCGTTTTCCCACAGCGATATCGAACCCCTGATGATCCTGGGTCGGCAAGCAGCAATCGCAATAGAGAATGCCAAGCTCTATGATCGTCTCAGAAAGATGACGGACGGTTATCGCCAACTACATGAATTCAACGATCGGATTCTGAAGAGCGTCAACCTTGGCGTTTACACTGTTGATGCCGAGCTGGTGATTACCTCATGGAATCAGCGCATGGTTGAGATGAGCGGTGTCGGCGCGGAAGCAGCGATCGGTTCAAAGCTCGTGGGGTTTTTCCCCAATCTGATAAAAGAAGGTGTCGTGGACAGGCTTAACCAAGTTCTACAAAGCGGAACCAAGGCAAAGTTACGTCTTCTTCATCGTCAGCTGGATGGTACCAACCGTTTCCAGAAGCGACGCCTGGCGCCCCTCTTCGATGGGGAAGAGATTGCCGGTGTTGTCGTCATTGTCGAAGACATTACAGAGTTTAAACGATTACTGGACCAGACGATCCAGAGTGAGAAACTTGCCGAGGTGGGCCGTCTTACGACCGGGATCGCCCATGAGATCAACAACCCCCTCGCCATGGTGGCTTATGCTACCGAACTTCTGAAGCGCGAAAAACCACTCTCGAGTTTTCAGGAGGAAATGCTGGAAAAGATCGAGATGGAAGTTGAACGTCTGAAGAATCTGACCGGTGGCTTGCTTTCTTTCTCCAGCAGCCGCGATACGAAGAATCGTATCGCCAATCTGAATGACCTGATCGTCGAAGTTTTGAAGCTGCTTCGTTTTGAGTTGCAGCGTAAGTCGATTGAGTTCAACACGGAATTCGGTGAAATCCCCGTGATGACAGTGGACCCGAACAAAATCAAACAGGTGATTATCAACCTGGTGATGAACGCGGCTCATGCGATGCAGAGCCAGGGTAAAATCACTGTGACTACTGGCATCAATGTGGCAGGGATGGTCGAGCTGCAGGTTAGAGACACAGGCCCCGGTATCGCGCCTGAACTTCAGGAGGAGGTTTTTGCGCCTTTCTTTACGACGAAACCTGAGGGTGAAGGGACCGGTTTGGGCCTTTACATCTGTCAGAATATCATCCGTGAGCATGGTGGCACAATTAAACTGGAGAGCCAGCCGGGAGAGGGCACCTTGTTTCGTATCAGTTTGCCTGTGGAGTAAGCTTTTAATCTGTGCAAGTCTGTTTAATTATTGAGCAGGTTATTGGCAATCTCCTCGGTCCCTGTTGTTAAGTAGCTGAAATGAAAGATAAAATATTTTTGGCACGGCAGATGCTATAGAAGATAGCAGACACGGAACACGGTATAAGTACAATAAGTGATCCGGTAAAATAATCAGCACCAACGACGAGACAACGACGTCTCGATATTAGTTGCTAGGCAATGGCGCCTTAAACTTCCACCTTCGGAAGCTTAAGGCGCTTTTTTATTTTTAACTCTGGAAAGGAGATAGAAACATGATGAAAAAAGTAGAGTGTATCGTCAAGCCGTTCAAATTGGACGATGTCAAAAATGCGATTACCGATTTGGGCATCAGTGGCATGACAGTGAGTGAGGTTCGTGGCTTCGGTCGTCAGAAGGGTCACACCGAACTTTATCGCGGCGCAGAGTACCAGGTGGATTTCCTGCCCAAAATCAAGATTGATCTGGTTGTTGCTGACGATCAGGTTGCTTCCATCGTGGAGGCGGTACAGAAGGAAGCTTGTACTGGTCGCATTGGCGACGGCAAGATTTTTGTTTCTGACGTCGAGCAGTCGATCCGGATCCGTACCGGTGAGAATGGCCCCGAATCGCTTTAATCAAAAAAGATATAAGGAGAAATTATCATGAAGAAGTCACTTATTGCCCTGATCACCGGTATGATGCTCATGCTGCCGGCACTTGCCCTGGCCGAAGATGCACCCGTTTCGGAGATGACCTTTATCCTGAACACCTTTTCTTTCCTGATCATGGGAATCCTGGTCATGTGGATGGCTGCCGGCTTCGGCATGCTCGAGGCGGGCCTGGTCCGTTCCAAGAACGTTGCAACTATCTGCTTGAAGAACATCTCACTCTTCGGTATCGCCGGTATCCTCTTCTACCTCTGCGGTTACAACTTGATGTACGCCGGTGTTGATGGTGGCTATATCGGTTCTTTCGGTCTCTGGGCTGCTGACGATGCTGCTGCCCTGGCCGGCGACTACTCTGCCGGTTACTCTGCGTCCTCTGACTGGTTCTTCCAGATGGTTTTCTGTGGCGCAGCCTGCTCGATCGTTTCCGGTTGTGTGGCAGAGCGCATCAAACTCTGGTCTTTCCTGCTCTTCTGCGCAGTTCTCTGTGGCATCATCTACCCGATCCAGGGCTCCTGGGGCTGGGGTGGCGGTTGGCTCTCAGAGATGGGTTTTGCTGATTACGCCGGTTCCACGATCGTTCACTCTGTTGGTGGCTGGGCTGCTCTGACCGGTGCCATTATCCTCGGTGCCCGTAAAGGCAAGTATGGCAAAGACGGTCGCGTTAATCCGATGCCTGGTTCCAACATCCCTATGGCGACTCTCGGTACCTTCATCCTCTGGATGGGTTGGTACGGTTTCAACGGTGGTTCGGTGCTTGCCCTCGGTGATGCTGCTTCCGCTATCGAGATGGGTAACGTTATGGTTAACACAAACCTAGCTGCCTGCGGCGGCATGATCGCTGCCATGGCCATGGTGCAAATCCTTTACAAAAAAGTTGACGTCACAATGGGTCTTAACGGCGCTCTTGCTGGTCTGGTTTCCATTACTGCCGGCCCTGCGACCCCATCACTTGGTGCGGCTATCCTGATTGGTGCTGTCGGTGGCGTGCTGGTTGTACTCGCTGTTCCTTTCTTCGACAAACTCAAGATTGACGATGTGGTCGGTGCTCTCTCGGTTCACCTGGTCTGCGGTATCTGGGGCACAATGGCTGTTCCCTTTACCGACGGTGAAGCCAGCTTCCTGACCCAGTTCATCGGTGTCGCCGCAACGGCCGCCTTTGTTCTGGTTGCTTCTTCGGTTGTCTGGTTGATTATCAAGTACACCATCGGTGTCCGCTGCAGCGAAGAAGATGAGTACCGCGGCCTTGACCTTGCCGAGATCGGTATGGAAGCCTATCCTGACTTCCAGACTGTTCACCTCGGTGGCATGGGTAGTCCCTCTGCTTCTTTCTCTGAGGCACCTGCTGCTGCACGGGTTGCCACCAAACCGGTTCGCCAGAACTGATTATGTCTCTTGTCTCTCGTGGGGCATGTGCCCCACGAGAATTTATCCCTCTTTTAATAACCTTTAGGACAAAACCATGAAAAAAATGATTTCTGTTGGAATAGTACTTATTCTTGCAACCCTGGCCGTCAGCACCCCTGCCCTGGCTTTCGAAGCAAGCGCTGACGCTTACGTCGCTGTTTACAGCAAATACCTCTGGCGTGGTTTTGACCTTAACGATGAAGATGACAACTTTGTTGTACAGCCCGGAGCCGATATCTCAGTAGGTTCTTTCACGGTGAGCTGGTGGGGCAACATTAGTGAGAATACTGGTGAGATGAACGAAGTTGATTTGGTTATTGACTACTCTACTGACCTGAGTGACATGGTCTCGGTCAGTATTGGTAACATTCTCTATAATGTTGACACTAATGATGAGGATTCGAACACCACCAACGAAGTCTACTTCGGTGCAACATTGAATACGATTCTTGAGCCGACTTTGACCGTTTACTATGACTATGATGAATTTGATACGGTCTATACGACCCTTGGTGTTGGCCACAGCATTGACCTGAATGACAAAGTCAGCCTCAGCCTTGGTGCAACTGCCAGCTATCTGAATGACGACGAAAATGGGTTTGGCACGGACGAAAGCTGGTTTCACAACCTCGAACTCTCTGCCGGTGTTGATTATGCTGTCAATGAGAACGTCAGTGTCGGTGTTGCTGCCCTTTACTCAGAGCCTTTGAGTGATGATGCAGAAGATATCGCAGAGATTGACAATGAATCGACTTTCGGTGTGTCTGTCAGCTATGCGTTCTAAGTTACATAAATAATAATTGTCAGGTTGCATCCTGGCAAAAAGGCCGCCATGTCGTAAATGACATGGCGGCCTTTTGATTTATCATATCATCAGTCTTGACCGCCTGGTGTGGAGTTGTTTCCGTTGTTTGTTCTTTCTATGACTCACAACCGACTCAAATCAGTACGACAACCATAAAAATCTGTGTATTGTGATGTCCTCTCCATGTTGAATAAGTTTGGGCTACAGTTTACCAGCAGATGAATTTAGTGCCAGTTACAAGAAAATAAAACCCATGGAGCACAAGCCCCATGGGTCACAAAGTTATCATCTCTGCTGGGAAAAGGTCAGTCAGAGGAGCCTCTTGCAAAAGTCTATTCAGTTTTCTGAATATTTAAGGGTGCTGCATAAAAGTTGAATTTCAAAGGTAACCATTTGATTGAACGGACGGCAGCAGAGCGGAGCAATGGATGCCTTAAGGACGAATTAGGTGGACGTTGTGTTCAGGTTCGCGGCCCCGGCAAGGTGATGATGCCTTTGATGTTAGGCATCATCACGTTATTTGCTGATCAGTTACTCAAAGTCACTGGTTGCTGATTGTCAAAGAACGAGAAAACCGATTCAAGGGACGAGTTCGTCCAAAATTGGAGAAAGTAACCTCTCAGGCGACTGAGTAGTGGACCTTATATCAAAAAATGACAAAATCTTTACCTTTGTGACTTTGCGCACCCTAAGTGCCGACTTTTGCAAAAGGCTCGTGATATAGTTTAAATGAAAATATTACCTGTTTTCAGAGGCGCAAGCCCGATGCCTGAAAGAGCAAATTCCTGCCAGATAAGGAGCTTCTATGACCGCTGATACCAAAAACGTTATAGGATTTGTCCAAGTCAAAGCCGTATCCTTGGCTGTAACGGACGCGGCGCGCGCAAATCACTTTTATAAAGAGACGCTCGGCCTTCCCCCCGAAAGCATTCGCCAGATGGATATGGCCTTTATGGTTGGTGATGTCATCCTGCTTCTAAAGCCGACAGAGGAGTGGTATGGGAAACCAACCAAAGAGTTGAACCCTCGCATTACCTTGGAGGTGAAGGATTCTTATGCGACAGAAAAATCCTTGCTCGAGCGCGGTGTCACGATCTCCGATCCGGTAGCCGTGTACGGCAACAATCCGATCGGCGCTTTTCTCGACAGCGAGGGGAATAAGCTGTGGTTTTGTTCGGAAGGCAAAAAAGTGTAGTGCCAAAACAATAAAGCCACTGTTGCAGAAGCTCTATGCGTTGAACGTCAGCGAACATCAGCCGAAAAAATCCGTCACGCAATTGGCAAGGACGGCTTTATTGGGTGCCTTGAATCCGTCCTAGCAATCCTGGCAAACAATAAATGGCCACTCGGAATTGATCCAGATGGCCATCATTTTGTCGTCTTCAATGTCTCTATCAATAACACGCCTCTTTTTGTCTCGGCAGTGGTGACTTGTGGGAAGAGCCTCTAGATAAAAACAGCTATGTTGTTAAATCGGCAACCTCTGCTCTATGTAGATGTTCTTTCATATATTTCTTTCCAACCGTCATGGTTGATTCTTGTTCAAATATTGTGCTTAGGCCAATTGGTTTACTATTCTTGTCTCTAAATACAAAGTAGGCTTCATCTGCTGACTCCGTGCTGCATAGATAATTCGCTTCCTCTGTGGAGTTCCTTTTAGCACTTTCAACTGCCCCCATTGTCTCCGACATGCTATCGAAAAAAACACTAACAAACATTCCGTCACTGGGAAGCCTGAAAACAAAGTAGAACTCTTCATCTCCAGCTTTCCGTAATTCTATGTGCGATATGTCTTTGCCCGTCATCAGTAGTCACTCTCTGTGTGTATCAATTAACGATTAAGTGTGTTGTCCCGTTAGTCTTTTTGAGTAATGACCGCTAGGACAAAGATTCTCCGGTGCTAAGCCACCTTCTACTGACTCATACTTCTTGCGCTTGCACATATCAGACAACACCCCTTGGCAATAACTTTGGATCATTACTTGATAGTGTGAACCAAATCCATCTTTGAACTCAGCGAAAAAGGGACACAGCTTCATCTTTTCACAACCCATAGTAACCTCCTTCAAGGAGTTAGAGGATTGCTCTCTGGCGGGTGCTGAAAAAAAACTTCACCCACCTCCGAATAGAGAAAGTGGGCGTGAAATTGATATCTCCCACCCTCTTCGGTAGCTCGGCTATCCATTAAGGACCCGTGGCTTTGCGTCACCGGATTACTCCGGGTTTGCTATTATCGGAGAGCTTATTAATTTTCTACAATTCTAGGCGGTAACTAGAGAATGTCAATCTTTCAAAGACTTGTTGGGGAATGTCTCATTCTCCTCGTCGCTAACACACCAAATTTCACGTTCCAGAAGCATGGCTTACGAGACGTCCTATATGTGTCTATCAATAAGAAGCAATTTTCTTCTCGGAAGTCGTGAAAAACAAAAAAGAACTCCCACCCCACTTCGGGAAAGAGGACAGTTCACATATCTTATTGAGTAGTTTTAAGCCGATTCCTGTCGTATTAAGAGGCAAACACCGTCAAGTTTTCTGAGTCGATAGCCAATAAAGGCTAACCCCAAAAAAGACTAACCGAAACGATAGATACTTTCTCCGTCGCGGAAAAGCTCCACTGGACCGTCTTCAGAAACCTTGATCACTCGACCAAAATACGATGCAGCTGTAGCGGCGGTGGTTCTGCCACCACCAGTTACTAAGCCACTGACCCTGGAAGTATCGACGATCACCCCGGTATCGAGCAACTCGCCCTTGCGATTGATTATAGTCAGTCCGTCAGATGAGAGGATTCTGCTCAATTCACCCGACCGTTTCAACGTTCCAATCTTTGTCCCACGCACATGTCGAGTCAGAGCCCGACTGAGAGGGTCCCGCCCACCTACAGACCCTTTCCGCAATACTTCAAAATTGGTTTGGTCGTCAGCCACAAGCACCACAGTGCCGTGACGCGCTTTGGACAAGGCATAGACAGACCAAACAAGGTGGTCAATTGAGCGCTTTTCAAGCTTACCGTTGAAAAATTCCCGCATGATGTCGGGATCGTAAATGCTCCAGTATCCCTTGCGCCATATAAGTAATTTATCGGAATCGAAAACGATCTCAACCTCAGAGGACTTATTGACATAAATGGCAAATGAGCCTTCCCCCGCCTTGGATAAAAGTGAGCGCGTCTCGTGGTTAGCGAGTTGCTCAATACTATCTCGGGGACCTGGAGCATTGGTACGGATCGTTCCTTTGATGTTCATACGAATGTCGCCTACAAATAACGCCCTGTTGCCATCAACAAAACGATAGGAGAGTGGGTTGCGGAAAAAATCGCCCGTGATCCTATGTCGATCATCACCAAGATCGAACCAATCGTAACGGGTATTCCCCAAAGTTGCCAAAAAGTCATCAAGCTGGTTCCGGCAGATTAGAAATCCGGTTGTGGCCGGTGTGCCTTCATAGCGTTGATAAGACAGATTTTTGAGCAGTTGAATTAAGCTTTGTACAGGCCAAAAGTTCCCCTTGCGATCACCACGGACATATCGTGCCACTGCAATATCAGCCAAGGACGTTAGTAGCGCGGTGCGGAAATGTGCAGCATAGCCCTTTGAGGAAAAGCCGTCAAAGAGCCCCTCGAACGCAGTTAGAAGTTCGCCGATAAAACTTTCTTCTGTAGAGGTAAAAGCGAGTTCTTTGCGGGAAGCGTGAAACATGTAGGATGTTCCATCTATCTTCAACCGTGAGATGATCTCACTCCGGTTTTCAACGTCAGGAATTATTTCTCCCTTGTCAAGTTCAGTAAGCGACACCTTGGCTCCACCGAGAAAGGCTCGCAAACTATATTCAATTGCATTAAAGGCTGATTTCGGCATGTTTGCTTGACGTCTTTGTCTAATTATAGATAGCAGTAAAATCCGAGAGTTAAAGTTTCACACTTAGCCGTATTTCTTCTCAGAAGTCGTGACATTTAGGGGAAAAGATAATGTATCCCCCTTCAGAATGAAAGCATAATAATCGCCATTGAAATCAGTCTCTGTTTATCTGTTTTGGAAAAATATGCGGCACAACCATGCTTCCGTGCTTCTTCCGTGCTTCTTCTTTGCTGACTTCCTCTGTGGGTTACAAAATTACAGGAGTGAACTTGTTGGCCCTGTTTCTCTTTCGTACATAATCAGCCAAATCAAACCCACTCATGCGTGGCATCATCAAGTCTGTGATGATCAGGTCGAATTGATTACTGAAACAGACATCTCCACGAACAGGGTCTTCCAATATTTCAACAGCGTCTTCCCCTGATTCAGCAGTAACGAAGTCATAGTTTTTAGCAAAATCGTCAGATAGCTGCGCAAAAACAAAGGGACTGTCATCAACAATTAGGATTCTTTTCTTCATCCGTACATTATAACATCAAAAACAGGCCACCAAGAATCAAACCCTGATGGCCAAAATTCTGTAGATTAAAGAGCTTCCTGAATGTCTCTATCGGCTATCAATAATAAGCCGGTTCTCTTCTCGGAAGTCGTGACTTATTAGAAAAAAAGCCCCACAGGCCAGGAGGCGAACAGTGGGGCGAAGGTTTTCTAGGTTTTTCTTTATATCAGTAAATTAATGCAAAGGCCAAGCCAGCTAGAGTCAGTGGCCCAGAAAGATCAAGTCCAAATGTTGCTGTAAATTCCGTTTCGCCCGATTGGTGCAGCTAATCAGTTCATCGCGACTACCGTACTCTCAGAAGACAGTGGTTGTTCCGTTGCCCATTCGTGGAATTCGGTCATAT
>JARUHP010000020.1 GCA_030005635.1 Deltaproteobacteria bacterium IMCC39146 | reverse complement strand
GTTTGACAGCTTCCTCTTTAAACTCATCAGAAAAACGACGTCTGGTTTGATTGCTCATGTGATCTCCTTGTTAGCGGTGGTAGTTTAACACGCTTAACAAGGTGTCCAAGATCATTAGACCACTTCAAAGCTATGCTCCAGGCAGCAGACAAAGTTCAGTTTTGCTCCTAAGGTCGGAAATGAAGACAGCCCAACAGATTGTTAATCCTAATCTTACAAATGGCCACAACATATAGCAAAGAATTACTGCATGTGAATCAGTATGTTATGTTTTTCCGCCTGTTGTGATCTGCAGTGTTTTATGGCGGTTTTTTGTGGTCTAGTGTACCAAGAGCGTACCAAGGTTAACCGTATTATAAATCCTAAGGTCATGTAAGAATGACTTGCAGTAATACTTAATAAGAACGCCCCGACCTTGAAACAGGTTGGGGCGTTCTTTTACTGTGAACCGTGACTTAAGAAAAAGCCTCACACCTCAGCAGGCAGAGAACTGTAGAATACCGCTTCTCTACTTAAAAAGGGGGGGATAAAATCCATTTGCTTGAACATACCTCAAATGAGTCGCAGGAGAAACTGTTACTATAATATCCCCATGGAAAGTTTTTAGCACGCCCAAAACGGTGCTGGTTCCGCGCCGTAAGTATCGCACTCGACACGAAGTGGTACCTGGGATTAGCAAGTACCTTTGAAGAGTTTTAAAATTGTCAGAGAAGACATGCTCGTCCAGACACCCTTTCCCTGGGGGCATAATTGAACAAATTCTTCAGTAGGAAAAGGTCGCCTAATCAACTTTGTGTTGCGTATTATTGCTGAGGAACCTCAGTGGCAGTGCGGCCGCCCATAATCGGGCGGCCTTTTCTATTGATACCATTCTGTGCCACAACATACTCAGGGAGCAGAAGCACCTGCATCTGAGTAAAAGCCACGAGAGTGTGCGTTAATTGTCATTGAATTTCCAGTCAACTCGCCGAACTCATTAATATCAACCGCAACGCTGAAAGGATACGAGGGTGTGAAGGGATAATTGTAGAAATTATTATGAGCGCCAAGATCATACATTTTACCGTTCTCCCACAGGAAGCCATGTATAACTGGTAGATATAGGCCTTCTTCGGTGTAGTATTCACCAGTAGAGGACCAACCAACAATTTGCCCAGCCTCGTTTATTGCCAAGGCGAAGCTGTGTTGGCCACCCAAAGTGCCAAGATCCCTCACCACACCTTCTCCGTTAGCATTCAGTGTCCACATAAATGCGTGTGTTTTCCCCTCTGCCGTTATTGCTCCGCCGACAACTTCATCGTTATCATTAAGGTCCGTTACCGCGCTGAGGCCTTCGCCAAAACCGCTAATGGGATACATGGCACCACCATCCCAGAAAAAGCCTTGAACGTCGGAAGTGGCCCATTCAAACGACTCGTCGACGACTTCCCCATCAGGTAACTGTGTCAAAACATCGTCCAACTCATCTGAACCGAAGGCAAAATCAACAACAGTTCCTGACGGTTGCGTCCCAAAAACGATATCAACTGCAGATTGGCTCCCTTCAGGTTGTTGAGTTGGTTCTTCAACGTCCACTGAAGGTTCATCTTGTTGCACGACAGCACTTACGCCTTTCCCACTTACAGCTTCCTCCAAAGCATCCTGATCAAAATTACCGCTATTTCCAATCACGTGGCCATCGGGGATACCATCATTATTAGTGTAAATGCTGTCGTTGATATCCACAGCAACTGTCTTGGCGGCGCCAGGAAGGTGATTAAGTGACTCAACAACATTATGGTTGAGATCATGGAAAACAACTGTACCGCCCGAGTTTATTATGATCTGGGAATGTTCATTAATGGCAACAGCTTCGCTAGATTCAGCTCCCGCAATCTGTCCAACACCGAGAAGGTTTGGAGACGTTCCATCCCAGTAAAAAGCTGAGGAAGTACATCCATCGGAAAGAGGATCAGGACTAAGCATCCGGCCAACAACTTCACCTTTTTCATTTACGTCATTTGAAAATTTGGCATAGGTAGGGAGTGAGACAAATAGACCTTCTCTCCATAAGGCAGTAGATTCAGTCTTTACCTCTTCACACGCATCAGAAAAACCACGGCCACCAAATGAATTAACTATGACCTCATCTTTGCTATTAACATCAACTGCTTCACTAAAAATCAGTTCAGGGTCAACCCCCAAAAATGTCATGTTACTGGTTACAGGGTCCCATATAAAGGCCCCCCTGCTAGTCGTTCCGTTATTGTTTGACGACCCAATGACCATCCCGTTATCATTGACACCAACAGCTTCGGTATAATACCAATGATCCCCTTTCGGGGCGACCAAATCACCCAGATCAACCAAGCCACCAGCAGCGCTGACAGCGCTAAGACTACTAAGACTACTTGTACTTACAGACTGAGTACCTGTAGGGGAGCTACTATCGCTTCCCCCTCCGCCACCACAGCCCTGCATCAAGACAACCGGATAGACCAATGCAAAGAAAACAACTAATACTTTTTTCATGTCCGAACCCCCTAAATCACAAAAAAGGCAAAAAGAAATCAATTCCCCCTAACCACGACTATAAAACACTAATTAAGTATTCCATAAATTTGTTACCTGTCAACAAACGCGCTTCTACGGTGAGGTTTAAAGAGGATGGATAACGAACAATCTAATGAACTACCCCGCAGCAAGCTACGGGGTATCAAATAGCTCCAAGTGCTCACGGTGTATCTGTTTATATTCTTTTTCGCGGCCCTGCTTCCTAACGTATTTGGCAATTGTTTCTTCATTGCTCTTTTGACCGACGTTGTTTACAAAATAGCCTTTCGATCAAAACTCTCCACCCCATAATTGCTTCTTCACAGATGGGGCCAACTTAAATATTTCACGAGCCGTAATACTTTTCACAATTCGTGCTATCTGTGTTGCGCTATACATCGGAACAGACTGACTCAGAAAATGAACATGATCTTTTCCTATTTCTACAACCTGAACCTCGTACCTTTTGGATATTTCTAAACATACAGCCTTAATGTGATTGTCCACTTCTTCGGTAAAGACCACCCTGCGGTATTTGGCAGGGCAGACAAGATGGTATAGCAACACGGACACATTGTGACTCTTACGTATATATTCACTCATGTCGCCAATATTTCATCTTGGCGATTACGAAGCAAGCTTCAGGGAATATGACCCTTTTTATGATTTAAACGGCAACTAAGCCGTCTTCTCTTTCAGGCGCCTTAGATCTTCGATAACCTGGAGGCTACCATTGCGTCGCTCATCCATCTCGTCAAAAATACGTTGTGCCATGTCACTGACACGCTCTACCGAGCTCTCGATCTGTCGCGTATTATCGGCCTGACGAGAGGTCGCTTTCACCATATCATCAGACATGGCCTGTACTTCCTCGACAGCGGAGACAATACTTTTGGCTCCATTGGCCTCTTCTCGTGAGGCTCTGGAAACCTGAAAAGACATTTCACCCAGCTTTTCAACCGAGTTACTCACGCCGATAACGGATTGTGAGATTTCCTGGGTTGATTTGCGGATATCATGAGCCATTTCCATGGCCTGCTGAGAGCTGTCCAAGATCTGGGACAGAACGTCTGCCATCTCTTCACCCTGCTCCATACCAACCTTGACCAGTTGGTGCGTACAACGAATATGGTCAACCGTATCTCTTGTATATCTCTGAATCTCTTCAATAATCTGATTAATCTGATCTGTCGATGAGGCGGCCTCTTTAGCGAGGCTTCTAACTTCGTCAGCAACAACAGCAAAAGAACGACCATGTTCACCGGCTTGGGCCGCGATGATGGCAGCGTTTAATGCCAACAGGCTGGTTTTTTGTGTCAGACCTGTCACCACAGAGGTGATTGTGCCGACCTCCTCCCCCTTGAGAGAGAGGTCGTTGATTGTCCCCTCGGCCTGCTCAACGGCAGAAACAATTCCGCGCATACCGTCCAGAACCTGTTTTACGGTTTCAACACCGTGCTCAGCGCGCTCCTTAACTGTTTCCGACATGGCATGAGAACGAGCACTGCTCTCTTCAACAGCGCTTACGGTGAATTGGATCTCGGTCATTGATGCAATCGAGCTTTCCATAAATTCGTTAAGGGACTTGAGGCTGTTAGAAACCTGATCGATTGAAACGGAGATCTGACCGACAGCTGAACGTGTCGAATTAACCGACTCCTGAATAACGCCGGCACCGCCGGAGATATCCGCTGTGGCACTGGTGGTAGAAGAAGTCGCTAAGCGTAAAGATGTTATTAATTCAGCATGTTCATCGCGATACTTAAGAAACTCGTCAAAGGTGTGCTGTAGCTGCTGAGTGAGCGATTCTACGGCATCAAGCAAGTTGATACGCATCATCGATGAGGAGACCTGGTCGGCGAACAACTTGACCGTATCGACATCGGTGTCAGAGAGCTTGAGCTTTTTGAACTTGTTATCAACGGCTATCAGACCGACAGCCTGCCCACGAACGATGATCGGACAGAGGATAAAGTTCCGTGAACGCAATTGCTGCACTGCATCACACGGGGGTTGCAGGTGATATTCCTCAGGCATCTTCGCAATATCATCAATCAACATCACCTGCCGATCAGTAATTGACTTGTAAAGGCAGCCTGCCCGTTCATCAAGAGGAATACGGGTCTTGAAATCCGCTTCGTCGAGGCCTTGCCCCCTGCTGGCGGCAAAGTAAAGTTGCTGCCCTGTTTTATCGACCATCAGGACATTAGCACGATCAAAGCCGATGACTTCGTGCAAACCCTCAGCCGAAAGGCGCATTATTTCCTGACGATCAACACTTTTTTGCAGGTCAGTATTGATAATATGGAAGTTCTTGATGCTACGGTCGAGATCGGTAAAGCGTTGCTCGAATGAAGCTTTCTGCTCGACAACTTCACGGTTGAGAATATCCAGTTTCAAAGCCCTGTCATGAATCTGCTGGGAGGCCCTGCCAATAAAGAACCCGAATAAACCGAGGACCATCATGGTGCCACCACACATGTATGTATACATGTACCGACTCTGTTCAGTCCCCATGATATCCTGCGTAACCTGTCCAGCGAGAGACAGGCTATCATCCCAGAACAAGATCAAGCGCAGGATAATCCAGCCGATCGGGGCCATAACACCGAGCAGCATGCCGCAAGCAGCATAGGCGACATCACGTTTGCCACTGCGGCCATTCAATATTTCCGCTACCTCCACACTTCCCTCCTGCTACTTAAGCGCGTGCACGCCCGAGCATAATGCCCAGAGCTTCCGCAGTACGAACCAGATCACCATCTGGCTCTACGCGATTAAGTGAATCAACCGCATCAATAATATCGACATCAGAAACTTGACGGCCCTGCAAAGAGACCATACGCCCATAACGTTTCTGCTCGATCAACTCAACAGCTTTGACACCAAAACGCGAACCAAGAATCCGATCAAACGGTGAAGGTGTCCCTCCACGTTGAACGTGACCCAAGACAACAACCCGGGTTTCAACCTGCAAACGGCGGGAGATCTCGTCAGCGACAAACGCTCCGACCCCACCTAAACGTTCAACACCCAGGTTTTCAGCGCCTGTCAGTTGGACAACTTTTTGCCCGGCCATCGGGAAAGCCCCTTCGGCCACAACCACGATTGAAAACTTGCTGCCACGGGCCTTGCGTGCCTCGATAGCATCACAAACGGCAACCATGTCGAAAGGAATCTCGGGAATCAGGATAACATCGGCAGAGCCTGCAAGGCCGGCCTCCAAGCCTATCCATCCGGCATCACGGCCCATGACCTCAACCACCATGACTCGCTGGTGACTCTCGGCGGTCGTATGGAGCCGGTCCAGGGCTTCAGTGACGATATTTACAGCGGTGTTATAACCAAAGGTAACATCGGTGCCACGCAGGTCATTATCGATCGTTTTTGGCACACCGACCATCGGCACCCCCTTCTCCTGCAACGCTCTGGCAATTTTCAGGGTCCCGTCACCACCCACCGCAATCAGCGCCTCGACGCCAAGATCGTGAATATTTCTAACGACTTCGTCAGAGACATCGACAAGGCGGGTTTCACCGTTTTCTTGCACAGGGTAAGCCAGGGGATTGCCGCGATTGCTGGTCCCCAGGATCGTTCCTCCGCGTGGCAGAATGCCACGGACAGAATCGAGTGTCAGCTCTCGACAACGAGGTGTGCCAACGAGGCCATCAAAACCGTCTTCAATGCCAATAACACGCCAGTCTCGAGTCAGGGAAGCGCTACGCACAACAGCGCGGATGACTGCATTCAAACCGGGGCAATCACCACCACCGGTCAAAATCGCTATGGTTCGACTCATAAAAAGCTCTCCGGATCAACCATCAGCACGTACTGGTTACTGGTTACTGGTTACTGGTTACTGGTTACTGGTTACTGGTTACTGGTTACTGGTTACTGGTTACTGGTTACTGGTTACTGGTTACTGGTTACTGGTTACTGGTTACTGGTTACTGGTTACTGATCACTGATCACTGATCACTGATCACTGATCACTGATCACTAATTACTGGTTACTGTTCCCTGTTCCCTGTCCCCTGTTCCCTGTTCCCTAGTCACTTCTTTCGTTGTTCCGTTGCGATAGCCAGCTTGGTAAATCCGGCATCCCGGGCCAGATCCATAAGGATAACAACCTTGCCGTGTCGTGATTCCTGATCCGCCAGCAACAAAACGGTCGTCTGCTTGGCATCAGCTTGATGTTCGGCGAGTAGGCCCCTGAAGTCATCTATGGAGATCTTCTTTTCACCGTGATAGATGTCGCCTTCCTGAGACAGGTAAACCTTGATCTCTTTCGGCTCACGATCGATGGTCTGCGAGGAAGCCTCCGGCAATTTGATAGAGATGCCGGGACTTTCAACAAAAGTCGTGGAAATCATGAAGAAGATCAACAGGAGAAAAACCACGTCGACCATTGGTGTCATGTCAAGCCGCGGTTCTTCTCGTTGTTTGTTTAGAAAGCCCATTTACTCCTCCAGCAGATCAACCAGGCGAAGGGAATAATCTTCCATTTCAATGATCAGCTGATCGAGACGGCTGGTCAGGTAGCGGTGAGCAAGGATAACCGGGATGGCAACGGTCATTCCAGCTGCAGTTGTTATCAGGGCCTCTGAAATGCCGCCCCCCAGAGTTGCTGGAGTGCCCATACCTTGGCTAGCAATCACATTGAAAGCGCGTATCATACCAAGAACAGTACCCAGTAAACCTAACAGCGGAGAGATCGTCGCGATGGTCCCCAGAAGACCGAGAAAGCGCTGCAGTGGAGCGGCTTCACGCCGACCTGTTTCTTCAACAACCGCCTTAATCTGATCGCGGCTACGACCTGCAGCACGTAAAGCAGCGAGAAAAACATGTGCCAGAGGAGTCCCTGCCTTATGACAGATGGCCACGGCCTCGTCGTTCCGGTCCTTGGCCACCAAAGGTTCCACCTGGTGTGCAAGCTCTCTGAATTCCCGGCGAACCCTGACATAGGTCCAGAGCCGCTCCAGAAAAATACCGAGGGCAAAAACAGAACAAAGGGCAATCGGATACATAAGGTATCCGCCTTTTTGGATAATGAGCCACATATTAAACTAAACTCCCTGAAAACTAAGGTGATGCCTGACAATACTATCGAGGGTCAGGGCATTAAGATTCGGGCCTACAACCAATACAAAAGGCAAGGCAAACTCAGGCTATGGATTAACGCAAAGACGCGGAGACGCAGAGAGCAATAGTCAGCATTGAGCCATTTCTAAAAGTTTTAAGACTTTTTCCTCAGCGCTCTTTGCGACTCTGCGTCAAACATTTTTTTGGGTTATAGAACCGTTAAGCTTTGAGATGATTGAATCATCCGGGTAATTTTATTGGTTTTCTCAAAGGAATACAACGAAAACAATGTCTTATTTGAGATAGAATTCTGCTGGTCGGAAATCACAGAAGGGATAAAGGCAAAAGGTTAGAGCTCAGCAAATGCTTTCGCCAATAGTGTATAGGTTTGTTCAATGTGCTGTGGGATGACTCTGGTGTCCGCAAGAATCGGCATAAAATTGCTGTCACCGGCCCAGCGTGGGACGATATGCATATGGATATGATCAGCGATTCCAGCGCCGGCAGTCCAGCCAAGGTTCCAGCCAACATTAAAGCCCTGGGCGCCACACCCCATTCTCAGGGCAGCTTGGCTGTCAATTAACAGTTGGTGGATGTCAAGGACTTCGCCCTCCTCCAGAGCAGCCATATCGCCAAGGTGTCTGCACGGAGAAATCATCAAGTGTCCGTTTGAATAAGGATAACGGTTCATCATGACATAGCAGAACTTGCGACGCACCAGGATAAGGCGCTCCGAGTCTGCAATAGACTCATCATTAACGCAGAAGATGCAAGCCCCTTCTTCGGGGCCCTGAATATACTCAAGACGCCAAGGCGCCCACAATTGATCCATACTGTCTCCTTGGCTAATCCAAACGAATGATCGTTCCATGTATATCGTCATCAACTTCCAACAGGCCGACAGAGTGATAGTCCATGCTACGTCTGTCCGTTGCGCTACCAGGGTTAAAAAACAGCACGCCATCGTGATGATGACACGCCGGTTGATGACTATGACCATAGACCAGGCAATCTAGTGAAACTCCAGAAAACTCATCATGCACCCGGTCCTCCAATCCGCCCACGGGCCCCCAGCCATGGATCAAACCAATTGTAAACCCGCCAACTTGAATCACTTTCTTGTGCGGTAGCCCTTGGGTCGCAGGATCCATATTGCCACGAACCGCATGGAAAGGATATTCATAGAAGGCATCAAGCAGATTGGGAGCTACCAGGTCTCCGGCATGAAGGATTATGTCGACCGGCGCAAGAACGTCTTCTATCAGTGTGTGCAGGAAATCATAGGCATCTGCCGAGTCAGGAAGATGTGTGTCGGAGATGACCCCTATTCTAATAGGGGAATTCGCATCTGTTTTCATCAAAACACCCTATATATTTAAGTTTAGGTTACAGCTATAACGACTAACGCCTGAAAAGCGTTCTGTCAAACAGATGGCCTAAAAACGTGGAATAACAGCCCGTGGTGGCCAATTTTAGCCATAAAATCATGTTACATTGTCAAAGTTTCGTAGCAAAGAGGCTTGACGACATTTGGAAAAGCGATATTTTATATGACGTTGCATCGTATTCCCCAAAAGGATAAATATTGACATCAGCATTGCTTTATAAGCACAGAATCAGACTTTAAAATACCGTTTTATCTTGACAAAAGAGAGCCATGAGCTTTATCTAGACTTTTTATTATTGCTAAAAAAGTTTACCGAAACAAAAAAACACTATCAAATTGATTGCAAGGCAACAAGCCAAGGAGGACACAACGAATGTCAAAAAGACAAGAAGCGCTTGATTATCACTCAATGGGTCGCAAAGGCAAAATTGAAGTTATCACGACAAAGCCGTGTGCTACGAGCAGGGATCTCGCACTGGCTTACAGTCCTGGCGTTGCTGAGCCTTGTCTTGAAATTGAAAAAAATCCTGATGATGCTTACAAATATACCGCAAAAGGGAACCTGGTCGCTGTCGTCTCAAATGGCACAGCCGTTCTCGGTCTTGGTGATATAGGTGCGCTGGCTGGCAAGCCAGTCATGGAGGGCAAAGGCGTCCTCTTCAAGAGCTTCGCAGATGTTGATGTTTTCGATATCGAACTCAACACCAAGGACTCCGACGAAATAATCCGCACAGTTAAGTTGCTTGAGCCAACCTTTGGCGGCATCAACCTTGAAGACATCAAGGGCCCCGAGTGTTTCTATATCGAAGAAGAGCTCAAGAAGATCATGAATATTCCTGTTTTCCACGATGATCAGCACGGCACTGCCATTATCTCTGCTGCCGGCATGCTCAACGCTGTTGAAATCGTCGGCAAGCAGATCGAAAAATGCAAGATTGTTGTCAATGGTGCAGGTGCTGCCGGCATTGCCTGCGCCAATCTCGCCGTCACAATGGGCATCGATAAAAACAATGTCATTCTTTGCGACACCAAGGGCGTCATTTACAAAGGGCGTACCGAAGGAATGAATCCTTACAAGGAACGTCTGGCCGCGGTGACCGACGCCCGCACCCTGGAAGATGCCATGGTGGATGCCGACATTTTCTTTGGTGTCTCTGCCCAAGGCGCTCTCACCCAGGATATGCTCAAGTCAATGGCCAAAGACCCGATCGTCTTCGCCATGGCCAACCCCGACCCGGAGATCACTCCACCGGAAGCCAAAGCTGTTCGTGACGATGTTATCATCGGCACCGGCCGATCTGATTACAACAACCAGGTCAATAACGTACTCTGCTTCCCTTTCTTGTTCCGCGGCGCACTCGATACTCACGCCAGTGCAATCAATGACGAGATGAAGCTGGCTTGCGTTAAGGCCCTTGCCGATCTGGCCAAAGAGGACGTTCCTGATTCGGTGCGTAAAGCTTACGCCGGTGAAGAGATCAAATTTGGCCGCGAGTACATCATCCCGAAACCGTTTGATCCGCGCGTCTTGTTGCACGTTGCTCCCGCTGTAGCCCAGGCCGCCATGGATTCCGGCGTTGCCCGTCGACCCATCGAAAACATGGATGCTTACAGGGAGAGCCTGGAAGCTCTGCAGGGCCGCTCCAAACAGATTATGCGAACCTTGATTAACAAGGCTAAGAACTGTCCCAAGCGCATCGTTTTCCCTGAGGGTGAAGAAGAGAAGATTCTACGTGCAGCTCAGATCCTTGTTGACGAAGGGATTGCCAAGCCAATTTTGCTCGGAGACGAAGAAGAGATCAAAACCAATGCAGCCGCTGCAAACATCGACATGACCGGGATCACCATTATCGATCAGAGCAAGAGTGAAAAGGTCAAAGAATACACCGAAGAATTTTACACCATGCGTCAGCGGAAAGGGATCACTCAGGCTGAAGCAAAGCGCATCATGCGCAAGAGCCGCAACCACTTTGGTTCGATGATGGTCCTGAAAGGTGACGCGGACTCGCTCCTATCGGGTATCAACCACCATTACCCTGAGACGATCCGCCCTGCCCTCGAAGTTATCGGCAAGCGTGAAGGTCTCTCCAAGGTCCACGGCATGTACATGATGGTCACCAAGAAGGAAGCGACCTTCTTTGCCGACACCACGGTCGCCATTGAGCCAACAGCTGAAGAATTGGCAGAGACAGCAATCCTGACAGCCCAGAAAGCCAAGCAGTTTGATTTCGAGCCAAAGGTCGCCATGCTCTCCTTCTCAAACTTCGGCAGCGCAGCACACCCTCTGACCATTAAAGTAAAGCGTGCAACAGCAATGGTCAAAGCACAGGCTCCCGACCTTATTGTCGAAGGTGAAATGCAGGCCAACGTTGCCCTCGACCCTGATCTGGTCGAGAAGCAATACCCTTTTTCAAAGCTCAAAGGCGACGCCAATGTCTTCATCTTCCCCGACCTGCAATCCGGCAACATCGCTTACAAGCTGCTTCACAAGCTTGGCGGTGCCGAGCAGATTGGTCCCATTCTCATGGGCATGAATAAGCCGGTTCACGTGCTACAGCGCGGCGATGCTGTTGCTGATATCATCAACATGGCCGCCGTCGCAGTCGTTGATGCTCAGGAATATGCGAGCAATAACAAATAAACAACGGGACGCGGAACGAGTAACGCGGAACGAGAAAACCTTAGAGGGCAGCCCATATCGGCTGCCCTCTTATTTTGTTTAGCTTTTGCTTTTGATTTTGACTTTCGCGTGCCTCGTACCTCGAACCGCTTTCCTCATCCCTCGCTTTTCGTCCCGTTTCCTCTTTTCTGAACAGGGAACTCCTGCTAGAATGCCCGGCCACAACACGTACATAAAGGACAAGAGATAATGAAATATCAAAGTACTCGTGGTCAGATCAGGGAAATCCCTTTCAAACAGGCCGTCATGATGGGCTTGGCCGAAGACGGCGGCTTACTGCTGCCGGAGTCTATCCCGCAACTGACCCCTGGCGATCTTGATGCCCTGTCGAAGCTCGCCTATCCTGAGCTTGCATTCCAGGTCATGAGCTACTTCATAGAAGACATTCCAGCCGCAGACTTGAAAAGCATGATCGACCGCTCTTATACAAGCTTTACACATCCGGACATTACCCCGGTCATCCACAAGGATGGCGTTTTTATCCTGGAACTCTTCCACGGCCCCACCCTCGCCTTCAAAGACGTTGCCCTGCAGTTTCTCGGCAACCTCTTTGAGTACCTGCTTGCAGAATCCGGTGAGCACATGAACATTCTCGGAGCGACTTCTGGCGACACGGGCAGTGCAGCCATCTATGGGGTACGTGGTAAAAAGAATATCAATATCTTCATCCTGCATCCGAGCAAGAAGGTTTCGCCTGTGCAGGAACTGCAGATGACCACGGTCACCGACGCAAACGTCTTCAACCTTGCTATCGAGGGAACGTTTGATGATGGTCAGCAGATTGTTAAAGAGACTTTCGGCGACCTTGATTTCAAAAAGAAGTACGCGCTCGGTGCAGTGAATTCGATTAACTGGGCACGGGTGCTCGCCCAGGTGGTTTATTACTTCTACGCCTGGGGTCAGGTGCGCAAGCAAACCGGCTCACAGAAGGTCTGCTTCTCGATTCCCACCGGTAACTTCGGTGATATCTTTGCAGGCTACATTGCCAAGCGGATGGGGCTGCCCATAGAAAAACTGGTGCTTGCGACCAACGCCAACAATATCCTCTCGCGTTTCGTCAACGATGGTGACTATTCGATTGGGGCCGTCCACCCGACTCACTCTCCATCGATGGACATCCAGAATGCGAGCAACCTGGAGCGCTACCTCTTCTACCTGCTTAAAGAGGACTCAACAAAGCTAACAGCAGCCATGACGCAGTTTTCTTCGACAGGCAAGCTCTCCTTTACCACCGAGCAGATTGCAGAGATCAACGAAATTTTCATCGCTGCATCAGTAGACAACGAGCAGACCCTGGAAACAATCAAGAAATTTCACGAAACCACCGGTTACGTCCTCGATCCACACACAGCAACCGGGGTTAAAGCCGGCAAGGATCTTTCTGGTGGAGAGTGCCCCGTCATCTGTCTGGCAACAGCACATCCGGCCAAATTCCCAGATGCCGTGCATCAGGCGATTGGCAAAAACCCGGAACGACCGGCATGTCTGGATGGCCTCGAAAGCCGTGAGAAACGATGCGAGATCATTGCAGCCAAGACCGATACGGTCAAATCCTATCTGGCCCAAAATGCATTAACTTAGAAATAATGGACATTGACTGACAGAAAAACACGGAGCAGATAGATGCGCTCCGTGTTTTTCTGTTTGAGTCGTTTGATTTGTTTGACTCTAAGGAGAGCCCTCCTGCAATAATGACCGCAATGTGGCGAACGCGAAAGACCAGTCTGGCAACACTCTCGACCATCTGCTGCTTTATTGGTTCGTCTGGAAAGACGATTCATCCTGAAGCGGAGGTGTATACAAAGAAATAATCTTTCCTTTGAAATGTGATATCAGACAGTTATACTTCCCAAGGCAGAAGATCACAGGCTAGCAGACCACCGGAGCACCAATGCGCTGACTGCCAGGAGAGGAGCCCCGTGAAGATTTTCAGGCAGTTTATTTCTTTTTCGGTTATCGGGGCCATCGGTACAGCTGGCCACTTTGCCGTTCTCATTATTTCTGTACAGATCCTCTCAACTGGCCCTGTTACAGGGTCAATGGCCGGATTTCTTGTCGGTGCCATCATTAATTACCTGCTCAACTACCATGTCACATTCAAAAGCGGGACCAGACATCTGAAGAGTTTCCCCAAGTTTTTCACCATCGCTATAATCGGGCTCGTTCTGAACATTTCGATCATGTATATTATGACCCAGTGGCTGCATTATCTCGTCAGCCAGGCGATAGCTACGGCCATAGTGCTGATCTGGAATTTTCTATGTAATCGTTTCTGGACTTTCAGGGAGGAACACCTTGTCAAACAATGATGGAATCATCCTGTCTATTGTCGTTCCCGCCTACAATGAAGAAGAAGTTTTACCTGAGTTTCACAAACGCCTCACTTCCGTTCTGGAAAAGGTTGAAGGCGCCTGCGAAATACTTTACGTCAATGACGGCAGCAGTGATCGGACGCTCGAGGTTTTAAATGATTTCAAAGACCCTCGCGTGTGGATCATCGACCTGAGCCGCAACTTCGGCAAAGAGATTGCCCTGTCGGCAGGGCTAGATCATGCCCGCGGTGAAGCTGTTGTCGTGATCGATGCGGATCTGCAGGACCCACCGGAACTAATTCCAAAATTCATCGAGAAATGGCAGGAAGGTTACGATGTTGTCTATGCGCGACGAACCGCCCGAGACGGCGAAACATTTATAAAAAAGGCAACAGCGAAACTCTTTTACCGGTTTATCCAAGGCGTCAGTCGAGTCAAGATTCCTGAGGACACAGGCGACTATCGCCTGCTGAGTCGCCGAGCAGTAGAGGCACTCAAACAACTCCGCGAAACACACCGCTTCATGAAAGGCCTGTTTGCCTGGATTGGTTATCCGCAGATTGCCGTCAACTATCGTCGCGACCCACGTTTCGCTGGCAGCACCAAGTGGAACTACTGGCATCTCTGGAACTTTGCCATCGAAGGGATTACCTCGTTCACCATCAACCCCTTAAAGATTGCCAGCTACCTTGGCTTAATGACTTCAATCGGCGCCTTCACATACGCGTTGTTTGTTATCTATAAAACCTTAGCCTTCGGAGAGCCGGTACAAGGCTACCCTACCCTCATGGTCGTTGTCCTCTTTCTAGGGGGAGTACAATTGATGAGCCTTGGTGTGATCGGAGAATATCTTGGACGTATGTTCAACGAAACCAAACATCGTCCACTCTATTTCGTAAACAGTTTCAACCCGTCAACATCTCATGATGAATCTGATTAACTGAACGCCTGCATAATCAACCATGCTTTTGCTCCTAAATTTTAATGTTAACGCTGCCCATGGGAACTGACCATGTCCAAATATCTCCCTGACTTTGCAGGCATTTTTTGTCTGGTCATCTTTCTGATTTCCATCACGACGACAAGTGACGGGCTTCTAAGAGATGGTGACTCCTTCTGGCATATCAAGGTCGGCACCGTCATGCTGGAGCAGCAGAGTCTGATCGATAGCGATATTTTTTCCCATACCGCCTTCGGCACGCCCTGGACCGCTCACGAGTGGCTCTCTGAAATCATCATGGCAGGCGTCTATAAACTTGCCGGGCTTGAAGGTCTTCTCTGCTTCTTTCTGTTGATTACTTCACTCGCCTTCTGGTTATTGTTCAAGATTACCGAAAAGCATGCTAATCAGTGGGTCTCCTTTGGCTGCGTGAGTCTGGCATTGGCCTTCAGCCGCGGCCATATGGCCGCACGACCACATCTGTTCACCTGGTTATTCATGGTAATCACCCTGTCTATACTCATGAATGGCGGGAAGCGCCTTTATTGGCTGCCAGTGGTCATGGTGATCTGGACGAATCTTCATGGAGGATTCATACTGGGGCTTGTCATGCAAGGGATTTTCCTCCTAGGGGCCGCCATGGAAGTTCGCCTGGCCGACAAATTATCTTTCACAAAGATTCTGCAAGAACAGAAAACAGCTGTGCTTGCCCTGCTTGCCAGCATATTGGCCGTCGGCATCAACCCTTTTGGTTACGAGCTGTTGTTATTCCCGTTTCAAGTCTCAAGTGGGGTCTTCTCGACGCTGATCAGTGAATGGAAAGCGCCCGACCTGCAAGACATGTGGTACTTCCGCTTCTATCTGATCTCACTAGTTATTCTGGTTTCTCTTGCCAAAAGCCGCGTCTCATGGACAGAACGCCTCTGCATTGTTTTCTTCCTCAACGCAGCACTCACCCATATACGTCACATCAGTATCATGCTCATGGCTCTGACACCTTTCATGGCCAGAATGATAGACATCCAGTTCGGCAAGCGGTTACGGAGCCCTATTCAGTACGAGAACAAACAATTACAGCTGTCAGCAAAAACTGGCCCTCTAGCAACCGTTATCATTGCTTTGACACTACTAATCTGCGGATCAATCGACCAACGTTCACTCAATTTCTTGACTCCAGAAAATTTAATTGACGTAAAAACTAAGCATCTCAATCAATTAGTAGACTATCTCGATGAGAACTTGCCAGAAGGTAAAATGTTCAATGAATATACACTCGGAGGATATTTGCTTTATTCTCTGGCCCCACCGCCAAAAGTATTTATTGACGGGCGGGCCGACATGTACGGTGAAAAAATCTTGAAAGATTACAATACAATCGTCGTTTCCAGTTCCAATCGTGAAAAAGTACTCAGTCAATATGATGTCGAATGGGTTGTTTTTGAAAAAGACTCGGCCCTTGTTGCGGCTCTGGAAGAATCAGAGTCATGGAAGTCTATTTATACAAACGAACATTATGCCGTTCTTACAAAAGCTATCCAGACGCCTTGAAGTCTCCCAGCACGAGATGGAGAAAGGTCGTCTTTTTATAAACCATCAAAAGGGTTGGCTACACAGGTTGTTGCCCGCCCTACTCTTTTTCGCACTCTCACTGATTTTTTGCTTCTCCTTGTTGAAAGACCTTTACTCCTCAGGCAGCGGTGACTGGGACTACTTCATGTTTTTGTATGAAGTGCCGTCGATCACTCTCTTCGAATATGGCCAATTCCCATTATGGAACCCCTATTGCGGTGGTGGGATTTCACTGATTGGCAATCCACAAGCAGGCTACCTTTCTCCCATATTCATTTTTACGGCACTCTTTGGTGTTGCAGCCGGGCTAAAAATCGCAGTTCTGGTGCACACATTTTTGGGCTTGTGGGGAATGTGGCTGCTAACTGGGCACCTGAAAATCACTGGCCCCGCTCGTTTGGCGCCTCCAATTATCTTTATCTTTTCCGGTTCTTACGCTCTTCATATTGCAGCGGGACATATTGTCTGGCTACCGGCAACCTTGTTGCCCTTGTTCTTTTTGGCCTTTCTGCAAGGCCTGCAGAGCAGACGATGGCTATGCCTTGCAGGTGTCATTGAAAGCATCATGTTCTACGAGGGTGGTACTTACGTTTTCGCATATTCACTGATCTTTATTTTTGTTTATGCAGTTGTCCTCGCAATTGGCAAGAAATCACTTCACCCTGTGTGGGTATTCACTCTTATCAGTTTACTCGCTGCCGCTCTCTCTGCACCCAAGCTGCTGCCAGTCCTTGAACTTCTGCACAATCATCCACGGCCAACAGGCGTTGGAGCAAGTGTTCCCTGGGACGTCTTTTTTTATTTTTTCATCGATCGTTTTACAGGATTGGAAAGAAGTCTCAATGGGACAGGCTGGTGGGCATTCGGGTCATATCTCGGCGTTATTGTAATCATACTTTATCTGTTCAGCTTCACTCTCTTCAGAAAGCATGCGGCGCTTGTTATTGCCACACTGTTCATCCTTCTAATATCTCTCGGGAATTTCAGTGCCTTATCACCCTGGAGTATTCTTCATGAGCTTCCTGTTTTCAGCGGATTCCAGGTGCCGACGAGAGCATTGATTGTTTTTTGCTTTGGTGCGGCTCTTCTCAGTGGGTATTCGCTGGCACACCTTGGCAAACAAGATAGCTCACGTTCCAGATTGCTGGTTAGCTTGATCGTTCTTTTTATACTGTGTGACTTGCTTTCCGTAAGTGCTCCTACCCTCTCAAATGCTGCAAAAACACTCACAACACCTTTCTGGAATAATCTTCGAACAGAACAGAGAATCAACGCCCCAAAACTCTACAGGATCCCGCCTAGTAGTTCTTCGGGTCTCTTACAGACAGTCCCATCAGTTCATCAGCAATTCACTCAAATCAGCATTCCCTTTGCCGAAAGGAATGCTCACGGTGCATGGAGCAATCAATATCTACCATTGCTTCAAAACACCGGCGTTGTTGATGCTTACGAAACGATCCCCTTTGAGCGCTACATACATGCAAAGACTGATGACGGGTATATTGGTGAATATTATCTTACTGGAGAAGGATCTGTCTCACTCAAAAAATGGAGTCCAAACAAACTCCTATTTCACATCATGAGCGAGAATAAAGACCGACTGATTATCAATCAAAATTTCGACCATGGATGGCGCAGTTCACAAGGCCACACAACCTCCCACAAAGGGCTGTTGGCAGTCGATCTGTCTTCGGGAGATTATGAGCTCGAAGTCTATTATTTACCAAAATCATTTAGTGTCGGGATTTGTATACTTTTAATCACATTAGGCAGCATTCTGTTAGTTGCTCTTGGGCAGAGAATCACCCTGCGGAAAACTTAAACAAGCAGCGATTCAAATCACTTTATTTTACAAATTGGCCTTATGTTTCATGTAAAAAATTTAATTAACAGCCTAAAGTTTCTATACAAGTGAAACAAACAGTAGATTTTTTTGTTGGTTTCGGTTCAAAAAAACAGTGACTTAAGTGGCATTTTCCAGAGAAGATGGCATAATAAAGAACAAAGAACTACCATGAAGCAAGCTTCGAGGAATATGACCTTCTATTTATGATTTAAGGGACTTACCATATCAGCCCGTTAGAGAAAGTAGGTTTACAATGTTTCGAGACAAAGAGCGCGGAGCCGCGCTGATTGAATTCACCCTGGTAGTGCCGCTGTTACTGCTGTTGATCTTTGGTCTTATTGAGTTCAGTTTGATGTTCTACGATAAAGCGGTAATTACCAACGCCAGCCGCGAGGTGGCCAGGGACTTTGCGATTTATAGGCAAACTCCAGTCGACAAGGCGTATCTTGATGGTGTTGTAAATCAATATGCTCAGAACAGGTTGATTTCTCTTAACGCAGGAACCGTCCCAGCCCTTGAAACGCTTCCTGCTGACCCTACAAATAAGACTTCCTCCGATCAGTACGTGACTGCAACCGTGACATATACCTACGACTGGTTTTTTCTGCCAGGATTCATGCGAGGCTTGCTTCCTGATATTACCCTAACTGCGAACACTGTTATGCGCAACGAAGGATACGAGCCATGATTGTCAAGTTGCCCTGATGTATTCGGGCACTTTTTGAGAAAGGTTGTTGATCTTGGAAAAGCCAGTAAACCCAGTGAAGAACAAGTTCGGAAACCAGCGAGGTGCGATTCTCGCCATGGTTGCAATTTTCTTTGTTATTTTCGTGGGCCTGCTCGCCCTGGCGATTGATGTCAATCATCTTTATGTCGTGAGAAACGAACTGCAGAACGCTGCTGATTCCGGCGCCTTGGCTGGCGCTCAGGCTTTGTACGCAGATCTTGATGGCGCGGGTGGTCTTGAGGCCGGAGAAATTATAAATGTGGGTGCCAACGAGATTGCACAATTGGCCGGTCTTGAGAATACAAGCGATAACACTCCTGTCGAAATTACTACGAACCTCGCAGAGCTCTGTCCGAGTCCTGACCCAAGTGATTTATCCGATGACCCTGTTGATGTCAGGCGCGGGCATTGGTCCTTTCAAAACAACAAGTTTACTTGTATAGAGGACACAACTGAGCCTATCGAAATTAGGGGTGTTCCAGATGATGATCTTGATCAGATGGATGGATCTTACCAATATCCACCGGGTTCCGGACAATACCCCAAAAACGTGAACGCTGTCAGGGTCGTTGCTCACAGGGAGGATATCGAGGCAGATTCTTTTTTCGCAAAAATCTACGGCTTTTTCGGTTTTCAGATGCAGGCTGAGGCCGTGGCCTATATTGGTTTCTCCGGTTCTTTGGGGCCATTGGAAGCGGATATGCCGATCCTGATCTGTGATACCAGTCTGAGCAACGGGGATTGCAACATCGGCCGGATGATCAACAGCGCTAAGTCCCCGTCGGATTCAGGCTCGACGAGCAACACAGCTGCATGGTCTGACATGGACCCAGAGGCTGATACCAGTCAATGCAAAAACGGGGCAAACAATTCTGAGGTAAAACCGTTAATAAGTAAAGGCTGTGATTGTTTTACTGCTACCCCGGGTACAGAGTGTGGTGTCAACGAAGAAGAGATTCGGGGAAATGATTGGTTGGGCGCCAATAACGGGATGCTCCAAAACGTATATGACGATATGAAGGGATGTTACGAGACCTATACCAGTAAAGAAAGTCCGTGGGAGATGACGCTCCCCGTCGTCAGTTGCGATGATGGTCCAATTGAAAATTGTACCCGGGTCGTTGGCGCCGTCTCTGTGAACATGCTGTACATGTCAGACAGTAATCCTACGCCTGACGAAACCCCAATCCAAATGACCATACCCGGACCAGACCCAGACACAGACGACGACTTTGAATGGGTTGCTAGCCGTGACTGCGGATTTTTCTATGACCTTGCCAATCGTGTAGATGCTGACGGAAATGCCGACAACCTCCTCACTGATGTGTTACCCCTTTTGCCTGAAAAATTTGTTGATGAAGTAACGATTGTTGATGGAGTCACGATTGTTACTCCAGTCAAGATTGTTGACCCTTGGTTGATAGATGAACGTTGGAAAGCAGTCAGTCCCGTCGATGTCTATGATCAAGACAAGGCTAAATGGGACTGTTTTGTCGATCATCACAACCTGATTAACAGCGATGGAAACATGGCCCCATTGGCGTTCAAGTCGATGTACTTCATGCCGAGCTGCGAATTCCAGGAGCCCAAGGGCACAACCAATGGACCCAATTTCGGCATCCGGGCGAAGTACCCGGTGCTGGTCGATTAGTTGATTGCCGGACATTAGCAGTCTGTTGGGTTATAGGTCCGTAAAATAAAGCTTGAAGATCAATGCATAAAAAAGACCTCCAGTCACAAACGGACTGGAGGTCTTTTTTTTACATGTTAACCAATAGCTGTTAGCAATTGGTTGTTATAGTGATGTTGATTTAGCAGTCAAAGTAAAGCGCAAACTCTTCAGGGCAAGGACGCATACGAACAGCGTCAACCTCTACTTCGCGCTTGTAGGAAATCCACATGTCAATAACATCCTTGGTGAAGACATCGCCCTTGAGCAGGAAGTCGTGATCAACTTCCAGACAATCCAGAGCTTCATTCAAGGTACCAGCAACACTTGGGATATCTTTAAGCTCTTCAGGTGACAAGCCGTAGATGTCCTTGTCCAAAGGCTGTCCTGGATCAATCTTATTCTCAATACCATCGAGGCCGGCCATCAACTGTGCAGCGAAGGCAAGGTAACCGTTACAGCTAGGATCAGGCGTACGGTACTCAACGCGCTTGGATTTCGGGTTGTCGGTTACAGGGATACGCAGCGACGCCGAACGGTTACGGTTCGAGTAAGCCAGGTTGACAGGAGCTTCGTAACCGGGGACCAGGCGCTTGTAAGAGTTGGTACTCGGATTGGTGAATGCGCAGAGTGCCTTGGCGTGTTTCATAATACCACCGATATAGTACATGGCCATCTTGGAGAGACCGCCGTAACCGTCTCCGGCAAAAAGGTTCTCGCCATCTTTCCAGATTGACTGATGACAGTGCATACCGGAACCGTTGTCACCAAAGATAGGCTTAGGCATAAAAGTAACTGTCTTGCCATTTGCAAAGGCAACATTCTTAACGATGTACTTAAACCACTGTAAAGTATCGCCCATTGCAAGCAGCGAGTCGAAGCGCATATCTATTTCATTCTGACCACCGGTAGCGACTTCATGATGAACAGCCTCAATCGTCATGCCAACGCTCTGCAGGACTTCAACCATCTCATTGCGCAAATCAACAGATGAATCAGTCGGAGCACAGGGGAAATAACCTTCTTTGTGGCGAGGCTTATAACCGAGATTAGGGAACTCTTCTCGGCCCGTGTTCCAGATCCCTTCGACAGAGTCTACAGAGTAAAAAGACTCGTTGGCCGTGGACGCGTAGCGAACGTCATCAAAGATGAAGAATTCCGGCTCAGGGCCGAAGTAAGCGGTATCACCGATACCGGTTGATTTCAGATACGATTCAGCCTTTTGAGCAATAAAACGAGGATCGCGGGTATAGCCTTCCTTGGTAATCGGATCAATAATGTTACAGATAAGGCTAAGGGTCGGAACTTTGACGAAAGGGTCAATTTTGGCGGTGCTCGGATCGGGCATGATCAGCATGTCCGAGTTATGGATCGGCTGCCAGCCACGGATTGAGGAGCCGTCGAAACCGATACCTTCTTCAAAAGTATCTTCACTGAACTCAGCGAGTGGCGTGGAAAAATGCTGCCAGATACCTACGAAGTCGAGGAATTTATAATCGACCATTCTGCAATCGTTGTCCTGGGCAAATTTGACTACTTCTTGTGGGCTCATCGTGTTCACCTTCTCCTTTTAGGGATTACTATTAGTGTGACAATTGATTAGATAAAACAAACGGCTATTTACAGGGCGTCATCACCCGTTTCACCTGTACGGATCCGAACAACTTCATCGACGGGAGTCACGAAAATTTTACCATCACCGATCCGACCGGTTTTGGCAGATTCTCCGATCACCTCAACAACTTTAGCAGTCATTTCGTCAGCGACAATAATTTCCATCTTGATCTTGGGAATAAAATCTACCACGTACTCTGCGCCGCGGTACAATTCGGTGTGGCCTTTCTGACGGCCAAAGCCTTTAACCTCACTGACCGTGATTCCCTGGATACCGATCTCATTCAACGCTTCCTTTACTTCATCCAGCTTGAAAGGTTTGATAATGGCTTCGACTTTCCTCATAGTATTAGTGCTCCTCAATCGATTTTGTATGTAGCTTTTGGCTAGGAACGAACAATATCCAATTCACACGACTATAGACAATAGCAAATTGCTTGCCCAAATTAACAGCAAGCCATCAAATACACCTAAGACACTGATTTTATGTTGTTTTCAGGCAATAACGAGTTGAACAACAACATCTCTGCGGTAGATACAGTTGCATACAAATAAAGCAACGGCACACTTGGTTGCACACCTTTTATGCAGAGGAGAACTCCGGCGTTAGTTTATCTTCCGTTTAACACTCTCCGTTCCGGTGTATCCCAGATAAAAGGTTATCACAAGGTGCAAGTATAATTTAAGAGTCTACACCCTTTCCTTTTGGCCCTGTGCGAGCAACCACGCAGACTGAATCGGCGGCACTCTTCAACCCGGGGGTTTCGACGTTCTCATTCAGCGACAGCATCGTGGGCCCTCCACACTTGAACCAAAAAAATAAGAAGCAAAAACTCAACAGTTTAAACGTGGATTGTCCACTGAGGCAAAAAGTTTGAGGCCTTTCATTCACAACGGCTGAGTAACACCCTCAACGTATATATCCTTAGTTATAGTTACATAAATAATCAGATAGAATTTAGGGGGTTTTTACGAACAGATAGAGTTCTAGCCATTGACTAGATGTAGAACAAAGGTATCATCAGTAACAAGAAAGGAGGAGCGGAATTGATCTACGAATGGCAAGGAGGAAAAGAATATGGGCGTCAAGAGTTTTTTCAATAAGTTTATTCAGGACGAAGAAGGCGCGACAGCTGTTGAATACGCAGTCATGATCGTGTTGATCATTGTTGTCTGTCTGGGTGTCATCACCCTGCTAGGCAGCGAGGTCAATCAGGCCTTCAACACCGTAGCAGACACACTCGCCTGGAAGAACTCCTCAGGCTAACATGGAAAACGCGACAAGCTAGAACTGGAGCCCTTGACTTGGGGTTGAGAAGCTATCATCACAAGTACGTAAGGGTAAAAATCTAAGAAGTTTAACCAACAGCACGGAGGAAAAGAAAATGGGAATCAAGAATTTTTTCAAGAGATTTATCCAGGAAGAAGAAGGAGCGACTGCAGTTGAATACGCAGTCATGATCGTTCTCATTATTGTTGTTTGTCTGGGTGTCATCACCCTGCTCGGTGGCGAGGTCAAAAATGCCTTCCAGACCGTAGCAGAGACTCTTAACAGGTAGATTACGGTTCTACAGATTAACCAAGAGACCATGAGGCGGCAACTTTGGGAAGAAGAAAGATAGAGATCACACCGAGCCACATTACAGGCTTGATAGCAGTAACGATTTCTGTCTACTTTATGATCGCACAGAGACACGATCTTTCCATTGTTGTCGCCTCAGTCTATTTTACACTTGCCTGCACAACAGACACACTCAAACACAAAATTCCGAATCTGCTTAATGCCTGCCTGCTTGTCGCAGGTATTGCTATTTTCACCATAAATCATGGAGTAGATGGCTTGCTGTCAAGCCTTTGCGGCTTAGGCTTGGGCTTCGCCCTCTTGTTGTTACCTTACATAATGGGAGGGATCGGTGCGGGAGATGTTAAGGCGCTTGCTGCGCTTGGCGCGTTAATCGGCCCCTATAACATACTGCACGTCTTTATCTATATGGGCCTGTTTGGTGGCGCGCTCGCGGTCATCCATTACAGCTACACGGCCAACCTTAAAGACATGCTCCGCGAAACCTGGCAATCAGTCTGCGCTGTAGCATTCGTCTATAAAAGGGGCCAAGATTCATCAGCAGAGCCAAGACCACAAAAAACGTCAATGAGATTTCCCTATTCCGCAGCAATCGCTTTTGGCTATTACAGCTTTATTTACTGGGGAGGCCTTTTATGAGCGGCGTTTTCAATTGATCGACACGATCGGCGTTTTGATTCCAACAAAAACACATTGATTTTTTGCATACACCGAAGACGGAAAGACAACATTTAATACCCCTGCCTGTCATGAGACGCAAACTCCAACCAGATATATGCATTCAAATCTTTCCTATGTTGAAATAAATGAAGATTTCTAAAAGCAGTTTTTTTAAAGTCTGGTACAATAGTTTCAAGTATTTAGAATCAATAGTCGTCTTAGAAGACAGACTTATTAAATTTAATGACTACCTACTTTAGTTCAGTGTACATATCAATATTCATTCAAGGAGGTTCACCATGAAACAATATGGCACGCTGATCGCGCTGGCCGTAGCCGTAATTTTCGGTATTGTTGCCGTAATTCTTGCGAACCAATGGCTGAGTACTCAAGTTTCCGACGAAAAAGTCATCGTTCAGGAGCAGAAATTCCCGATGACAAAGATCGTTGTCGCAGGACAAAACCTTGACATCGGTTCAATGTTGAACGAGCAGAACCTCCTGCTTGCCGATTGGCCAAAGGCCAATGCCCCACAAGGATCTTTTGAAAAAATCGAGGATCTCAAAGAACGCGTAACAGTGACCAGAGTTGTCGCAGGCGTGCCGATTGTAGCCGCAGAGCTTGCCGCTCCAGGTTCCGGAGCCGGGTTGGTTGCCAGCATTGAACCGGGCATGCGGGCTATGGCAATAAGAGTCAACGAGGTTATTGGTGTTGCTGGCTTCGTTCTGCCCAACACATTTGTTGACATCATTTCCGTGCAGAACAATGTTGCCAAAACAGTTGAAAAGCGTGTCGAAGTGCTCGCTATTGCACAACAGACCTTCGTTGAGGAAGGAAAAGCAAAAGTTGTCAGCACCGTGACGCTGGAGCTTACCCCAAAACAAGTCTTAAAACTGTCCGAAACGATTCCCAAAGGGCCGATCACCTTGGCCTTATTAAACCCAGCCGAAGGCATGGATGAGCCTCCCAAGCCTGAGCCTCCCAAGCCTGGGCCGAAAGCAACTCAAAAGTACGTTCGCAAATATGCCCCAAAGAAGGCGGATGTTCAGTTCAAAGTTGAGTTAATTCAGGGGGACAGGAAGCCAGAAAATTTCACATTCAAATATAAAAACTGACCAGTCATCGGTTTCCATAATTGTGAGGGAGGTAGAAATGAGAGCATATGTGAAAATACCACTTGCGCTATTAGTGCTTGGACTTTTTACAATTACAGCCCAAGTCGGCAATGTACACTCTGAAGAGATTAGCCAAAAGTTGTTTATAAAGCCTGGCGGATCAAGAATTTTAGAGATACAAAACGTCAGTAAAGACATAAGAGTTCTGGTTTCAGAAAGTGACATAGTTCACGCTCGCCCTCTGAAAGAAAATCAGGTCTATATAAGGGGCAAAAAAACGGGTTATTGCACCGTCACAATATGGGACAACATCTCAAAGAAAATAACATCAGAAATCGATGTCACAGTCTCCTATGATTTGTCCGGTCTTAAAAAACAGATGGCAACTCATTTTCCAAATCAAGACATCAACGTTTATGGGGCTGATGATGGTATTGTTTTGTCAGGAACTGTCTCGGGGCCGGAGATCGTTGAGCAGGCGATAAGATTAGCTGAGAGATTTATACCCACTGAAAACTCTACCAGTATGGTTCACGGTGGAGAGGGCGGTATTTCCTATTCGGAAGAAGCTGGAAGCGATGAGTCATCCTCTGATGGTGGGGATATATCTGCCACTGGCCGCACAGAGATAAAGATCAGCAAGATAACGAATTTGCTTAACGTTGATTCTATCCATCAGGTTCTCCTGGAAGTTAAAATCGCCGAGGTCAATCGAGACAGCACAATGAATTGGTCTGCTGGGGTATCCTTCCACAAACTCGGCAGTGATTTCGGAGGGGTTATCGGTGGGTCGCCAACTCTTCCTGATGGGTCGCCATTTATTCCTGGTGGATCGCACTACCCCGACGTCAGTAACATCGATGGCGGCTCAATTATCACTGACTTCGTCGGTAATGCAGCGAACGTTTTATTAAAGATTGACAATGTCAATTTAGCCTTGGAGTTCCTTGAGGGCGAAGGCCTAGCCAACACCCTTGCTGAGCCGCGGCTTGTCGCATTGAGTGGACAAGAAGCCAGTTTTCTGGCGGGCGGAAAATTTCCTTACATCAGCAATACATCAACTACCGATGGTGGCACAACAAATTCTTCGGTCGAATTTGAAGAATTTGGTGTCTCACTAAAGTTCACACCGATAGTACAAAGCAATGGCTTGATCACTTTAAGGGTCGCTCCCACAATATCTGATATTACAGGTACCATACCCTCAGGAAACGGCCTGCTCCCGCTCGTCGACACCAGGGAGCTTGAAACAACTGCGCAGCTTCATGATGGACAAACACTCGTTTTGGCAGGTCTCTTACGCGAAGACATGACCAATACAGTAAACAAAGTCCCTTTTTTGGGTGACCTCCCAATATTGGGCGCACTGTTCAGAAGCCAAGCCTACATAAAGAAGAAATCTGATTTGATGATCACAATTACCCCTCATCTGGCCAGTCCTGTAAAAGAGGGCCTTGTCAGTTTCCCTGGTGAATTTATCAAGGACCCCAATAGACTCGAGTTTTATCTTATGGGACGCTTAGAAGGGGCCAGACACCCAAATGACAGTTCAAGAGTTTCAGGCCATAACTTTAGCCTCTCAAATTCAGAAGGGCTAGAAGGTTCATTCGGACACCTTGAACAATAAAGGAGGAAAAAATGTTAAAAACCATTCTTTTATATGTCGTTGTAATTGTTTTAGCCGGCTGCGCCCAAGAGGCATACTACGTAGATCATGAGTTTGGCATGGCTCAAAATGACGCATTTGATCAGCAAATAGCACATAAAGATTACATTTATGCTAATTCTAAACCCGCCTCGATGCCAGGCATTCATTCAGAGAAAATTATGGATACGTACCAAAACTCTTTTGACCGTGAAACGGACGGTGAGATTAAAAACTTTAGTCGAGGTGTTCTCTCTACAACAAACTGAACACAGACTCGAGGCAGAGTGCATCGCCTTTTTGCATCGGCACAGATAAATATTCCTACCACTCTTCTCTTATTAAAGATAATCGAGCCATCTTTTAAAGATGTGAGGAAGTTGTTATGGAAGAAAGGTCAAACAACACTTATAATTATTCAAAGGTACATTGCGTGCGCTTAACACTGAAATAACGATAAATCTGGTTACAATAAATGTTAAGTGGGAACTATTATTTTAGAGGGCAACAATAAATGGCAACTGAACTCATCCTCGCAATTGAGATATCCCAACCTAACCGGGCCAAAGCCTTTCTGGGCTTAGCCAAGCAGCTAAAGGGTGTAAATGTTCTGCAGTGGCAAAGCCGCACAGCTGAAAAAGGCGTGTCTGCAGCTAAAACTATCCCCGACATCATCCTGATTGATGACATCCTGGAAAGTGATGACTTGCTGTCTAGAGTTCAGGCGATCAAAGAAAACTTTCCAAAAACGACACTGTTCGTTGTTTCAGAGAACAAGGACCATCAGAACATCATATCGGTCATGAAAGCCGGGGCAGCAGAGTACCTCATAGAACCTGTCCAGGAAGACCTGCTTTACAATGCAATTGAAGAAGTCCGTGCAAAGCTGGCCAGTTCTGGTCGTTTAGCGCAAGGCCGCATTTACAGTTTTGTGAGCGCTAAGGGTGGTGTTGGTTCAACCGTTCTGGCGGTCAATACCGCCGCCGCACTGGCAATGGGAAAAAAAAGCACCGTGGCGCTTATGGATATGTCTTTTCAATCCGGTGACGCTTCGGTCCTCCTCGACATTGTCCCTCAGAACACAATTATGAACATCTGCGAGAACATACACCGCCTGGATGTTTCATTCCTGCGCGGTGTCATGTCTGACCATTCAACGGGAATTAATTTCCTGCCTGCGCCAGCCAACCCTGAAGATAGCGAAGATATAACAAGCGAGCATGTATCCAGCATCCTGAACCTCTCCAAAAAACTGTACGACCATCTCATTCTTGACTGTGGATCCATGCATATTAATGACTGCAGCCTGGAGGCGTTCAAACACTCCGACAAGGTCTTTGTCGTAACTGACATGTCGGTTCCAGCGATCCGTAATACTGTTCGGCTCTGCAAACTGATCAGGAAATTCGGCATCAGTCTTGAAAAAATTGAAATTATTGTCAACCGCTATATCAAAGGCGGGGCACTCTCTTTAGGCGAAATCGAGAAGAATTTTGATAAACTGGTCTACTGGCTGATACCAAATGATTTCTCCGAGATCGTATCGTCAATCAATCGTGGTGTGCCGCTGGTTAAATTATCGCGCAATGCTCCTTTCTCCAAGAATATGTTCGAGTTCGTGCGAAAGTTTCAGGGGGCTCTGGACGATCCAGAATTCAGAGGAATCAGAGGAACGTTTGGCAAAAGTATTTAGCTTTTAGAGGCTGTAGTCAGACTGGAGGGTCAATGGCAATCAAAAACATGCTCGGTAGAAACACTACCGAAATCATTACAAGCGATGAACAACAAACAGAACACTCCAATTTCTACCATGAAGTCAAAAGGAAAATTCACGGCCGCCTGGTAGAGGAAGCTAATCTGGCAGCACTTGACACCTTAGAGCCTGGTGAGATCAGAGCTGAAATTGAAAATGTTGTAGAGTTCTACCTGCGCGATGAGAAAGCCCTTCTCAATGAGAATGAACGCAAACACATCATTGATGAGATCCTTGATGAACTGACCGGCCTCGGCCCCCTGGAGCCATTTTTTAAAGACCCCACGGTCAGCGACGTTCTCGTCAACACCTATAAAGACATATACGTCGAGCGTTTTGGATTGATCGAAAAGACAAAATCACGCTTCATTGACGATGTTCATCTTCGCAACATTATCGACAGGATTATCTCGCGGATAGGCCGTCGTATCGATGAATCTTCGCCGATGGTTGACGCCCGGCTTCCCGATGGATCACGTGTCAATGCCATCATCCCTCCCCTTGCTATTGACGGTCCCATGCTCTCCATTCGAAGGTTTGCCGTAACGCCTTTAATGATGAAGGACCTGATCAATTACAATGCTCTCACGCCTGAGATCGCGCAACTTCTGGCAGGCTGTGTCAAAGCCAAGATGAACATCATGATCTCCGGTGGCACCGGTGCAGGTAAAACAACACTACTGAATATCCTCTCTGCCAACATCCCGGCCAATGAGCGGATCATCACCATTGAAGACTCGGCAGAATTGCAGTTGCAGCAGCCGCATGTCATTCGTTTGGAAACACGTCCACCGAGCGTCGAAGGAACGGGTCAAGTTACGTCGAGAGACCTGGTACGTAACACCCTTCGTATGCGCCCTGACAGAATCGTTGTCGGTGAGGTTCGTGGCGCAGAGGCCTTCGATATGCTGCAGGCCATGAATACGGGCCACGATGGTTCACTAACCACTATTCACTCCAATAGTCCAAGGGACTCATTGACACGCCTTGAATCAATGATCCTGATGACCGGAGTCAACCTGCCAGAGAAGGCCATGCGTTTTATGGTTTCGTCTGCTCTTGACGTCGTTATTCAAGCGTCTCGAATGACTGACGGAAGCCGCAAAATAACCTCGGTTGCCGAGGTTGTTGGCATGGAAGGTGATGTTATTACTCTTCAGGAAATTTTCGTGTATGAACGTCACGGACTGGATAAAGACGGCAAGGTGGTAGGAGAGCATCGATCGACCGGGATTCGGCCAAAATTCACAGAACGTCTGGAAATGGCGGGAATTGAAGTGCCTGAGAACCTATTCAACAACTTCTGAAGAGGCCCCCTGGAGCTTTTATGGACAATATTACGATCTTTCTTTTCGTCGCAGTTTTCATCTTTACGGTTGCTGTTATTCAGGTCATTTACCTTGCCTGGGTAGAAAGCCGCTTTGTAGAAAAGCGTAAAGTAAAAAAACGCCTGATGTACATCTCTGCAGGAGGTAAACATGGACAGGAGAAACTCGATAAATACCGTAAGGGTATTCTGAAAGAGGTTGGGGCGTTCGAACGATTTATTTTCAATATTCCCCGCCTGAGCAATCTGGACAACCTTTTAATCAAAGTCAAAATGCCGCTCAATGCCACGCTGTTCATTCTCCTTAGTGTCACTCTCGGCTTTATCGGTTTCGGACTCGGTTACCTCTATCTTCCACAACCTCTGGCAGCAATCGTAGTGGGGCTGGTTTGCTCGGTGGCCCCTTACCTGTTTTTAAAGCTGGCAGAGAAAGATTATTATAAAAAGTTCAACAACCAGCTTCCGGAAGCTCTTGACCTGCTTGCGCGGGCCGTCCGCTCGGGCAGTGCTTTGTCTGCAGGCCTGGGCATGATTGCAGAGGAGCTTGAAGATCCAGTCAGCGCAGAATTTGCAGCGACTGTTGATGAAATCAATCTTGGGCTAACCATGTCAGAGGCGATGGAAAACCTTTGCGAACGAGTGCCAATTGCGGACTTAAGGTTTTTTTCCATCGCAATTCTGGTACAGAAAGAAACCGGTGGCAACATAGGGGAAATTCTCGATAACATCAGCCGATTGATACGTGAGCGCATTCAGTTCAAGGATCACGTTGCCGCCCTAACTGCTGAGGGCCGTTTGTCAGCGATGGTCCTGATCGGACTGCCCATTTTGATGCTCATCTACATGTACCTGACAAACTACGATTATCTCTCTCTGTTGTGGACAGAAAAAATAGGGCATTACATGATTTTCGGGGCAATAGTTTTACAAATCATTGGTACTTACATCATCAAGCGCATTGTAGACATCGATATCTGAGGCCACTATGCAAGTCATTAGAAATATCTATTACGCACTTTTGGAGAACGCTGATTACTACGGCATTTTTCTTCTTATGTTCCTGGCTGTATTTATGATGGTCCTTGCGATCGCCTTCTTGATCAAAGGACGACAGAGCAACACTCAAGAGCGCCTGGGAAAACTCGTCGGCAAAGGAGGTGCTTCAACAGGAAGTCCTTCATCAAAGCTTCTGGGACACAATGACGACACCTTGGCGGCCAGAATTTCCAAGCCTCTGCACAGGATTTCATCTATTAACAAAAGAACCGTCAGACAAAAAATGCAGTTAACACTGGTTAGGGCGGGGTTCCGATCAGACCAGGCAATATACAATTATCTTAGCGCCAAAATCATCTGCCCTATCATCTATGTCGCGGTCTTCATGTTTTCCCGTATGATCTACAACTTCCAAACTCAAGTCATGTTGTCTATCCTAGCATTGATCGTGCTCGGTTATTTCACACCCAACCTCTGGGTCTTTTTAATGACCAAGACCCGCCAGGAAAAACTTGTTAAAGGGTTGCCAGATGCTTTAGACCTTATGGTTGTTTGTGTAGAATCGGGGCTTGGTCTTGATATGACTTTCAAGCGTGTCGGCGACGAGATGCTGCCTCTGTGCAAAGAGTTAAGCGATGAGTTCACCTTAACGACCCTGGAAATAAGAGCTGGGATATCACGTGCTGATGCGTTCAAAAACATGAATGTGCGGACTGGTGTCTCTCAAATTCACAGCCTTACAACGCTATTGGCTCAAACCAGCCGCTTCGGCACTAGTCTGGCAACGGCCCTTCGGGTTCACGCCGACTCAATGCGTATTAAACGACGTCAAATTGCCGAAGCAACAGCAGCCAAATCTGCAGTTAAAATGGTCTTTCCCCTGGTATTATTCATTTTCCCAGCCATTTTCGTGGTACTAGTAGGACCGGGTGCTATCCAGATTGTCAAATACCTGGTGCCAGCTCTTCGTGGCGGCGGCGGCTAGCCCCTCAGCGGTATCCATATAAAATCACTGGAGGTCCAGAATGCAATGTAATTTTTGTAGAACAGGCGTACCGAATAAGTCGAGCCTGATCCTGACAATGGTTTTATTGGTCGTTCTTGCAAGCGGCTGCTCACAATCCGTACCCAAAATTAATTATTTTGCAGATAACGCAACTTCCATGGAATCACCTTCTGCTCATGACGACACATCATCGATGCAGAGCAAGTCAGCAGAAGAACTGGTTACTGCAGGGTTCATTTATCTGGCAAACGAAAACTTGAGAATTGCAGAGTTGCATTTTGCAACTGCAATCAATAAAGACCCCAAAATGGTGAATGCGTACATCGGACTTGGCCGTATAGAGATGAGCAAAAGCAATTATAACGGTGCAATAATCAGATTTGGTCAGGCGAGGGAGTTGGACCCTCAATCCATTTATGCTTTGACTGGTGAGGCTCGCGCTTTACGTTTGGAAGGCAAGCTGAATACAGCGATTAAAAAAATCAACGAGGCAATAGCGGTTGATCCGAAAGACATCAACGTCATTAAAGAGCTTGCCATTATTTATGATCTCATGGGCAAGGAGAACCTCTCCGAACCGCTCTACCATGAAATCTTAACCATGGCTCCGGATCAGGCTGCAAGTCATAATAATCTGGGATTAAACAAAATGGTTAGGGGGGCTTACCAGGAGGCGGTCCTATCCTTCTTGCAAGCTCTCGCACTTGACCAAGAGAATCTACTCATCAGGAACAATCTTGCTTCAGCATATCTTTTGAGCGGTGACAAGGAGAATGCACTTGAGATCTTTATCGGAACCGTTGGTGAAGCTGGAGCATATAACAACATCGGCTATCTGCTCATGACCCAGGGGCGCCTCGATGAGGCAGAACAAGCCTTCATAAAAGCGTTAAAAAGCAATCCAAAGTACTACGTACGCGCACAAGACAATCTCGACAAACTCCATAGAAAGCGAAAAACAGCACGAGCCTCACAACTCTAGCCCCTTATCACGATCACAACAACCACAATGCGGCAACGATTTGCTTTCCCACTCATTCTTATCTTTGGTCTAATTCTCTATTTTCCAATTCTAGGGACGGGGACATTTATTCTCGATGATGGTGATGGGCTTGCTCAGGCCAGAAGTCTCATCAACACACCCTTGCGAGACTTATTTTTTGGCGGAGGAACATATTATCGTCCGGTATTAATGCTCACTTACCTGGCCGACATAATACTCTGGGACGGGCATCCTGGGGTTATGCATCTTGTCAACGTGCTTCTCCATGTGTTTAATTCATTTCTGGTCTACCTGAATGTCAGCATTTTCTACCCGTTAAAGACCGGAAAAATACATACGCTCTCTTTGAGTGCTGCTGTTCTCTTTCTAGTTCATCCTATCAATACAGAATCTATCAACTGGATTTCAGGGCGAACCGATCCTCTGGCAGCTTTTTTCGCTCTCATCGCAACATATTTTGTTCTGTCGTCCATACAAAATACAAGCAGGCCTCACCTTTGGGTCGCGTCATTGTTTATTATTCTGGGCAGCATGTCCAAAGAGGTCGCATTCTTCTGTTTTCCGGCCTTTATCTTGTTTCTCTTATTGTACAAACCAGGCCGGACTCATCCTGCCTACTTCATAAGTTGGACATGGCGGTTCACTGCTATCGTTCCTTTTTTATGCGGTGGATTCATCTATTTTTTTCTGCGATCAGCATCATTCAAACATGTTGATCATGGCGTCTCAAAAGTCACTGATGCAGAAGCTTACGGACTTCCTGTAAGTGTCATAAAGCAGTTCATCACTGATTTCGGTTTTTATTCAAAGAAGCTCCTTGTTCCTCAACCACTGACCTTGGCGATTGACTCTGTCCATCCGAATTATTTCTGGTTAGGGATAATAGCCATTATTCTGATTATTTTTTTGGTGTTCATGAGGAACTACCTTATGGGAATGGCTCTACTCATTACATTGACCATATCCCCTGCCCTCTTAAATGCCCTTCTAAAGATCGCATGGACTCCTTATGCAGAACGTTATCTGTACCTGCCTTCTGCGTTCTTATGTATCGCAATCGCATTACCCAAATCATTTGGCAACACAACCATTCTTAGATTGCAGAAAGTTCTGTTGGTCATTCTTATCTGCTTGTTTCTTCCAACAACAGTGAATCGTAATTTGCTCTGGGCCAAGCCCCTCGAGATGACGCGACTGTCACATCAGCAGAATCCGGAAAACCCGACGATTTGGAGCATGTATGCCGTGATGCTCGCCAATAAAGAGTATTACGATGAAGCAAGAATCGAGTTCAACAAGGTTCTTCTGAAAAACCCGGACCATCTTTTCACCCATGAGAGCCTTGCAAGTATGGAGATGTATATTAAGGACCCAGATGCAGCACGAGAAACACTGGAGAGTTTTTTCAACAAAGAGCTAAAGCCCAACAGAAAAATTCTTCAGGTCATGCTGGAGAGCAATCAGGAACGGCTTAAAATGGCTAAGACTGTTGAAGTTTACCATCAAATCCGCACTGAGTTAATTGACACCCAGTTAAGCTTGTACGCTAAAGACAATAAACATGAACGACTCCTTGAAGTCGCTGAACTGGCAATCTTAAACGACGATTTTGAAACGGCTGAAGATAACCTTGAAAAGTTGCTCGAACGTGATGATGTACCCACCGATTTATATACAGAAGCGACAGCTCGACTTAAAACGTTAACTCAAAAGGATTAGCTGTCGCATAATTTTCTATAGACATGTATCGACTCAATGACTAGCATGTTTTAATTTTATCTCAGGAGTTTACATATGCGTTTGAAATTACTAGTTTTACTTACTCTTTTATTACTCATGCCCACCTTGGCAATCGCTGAGATAATGACCGTATCTTTCTCCGGAACGGAAATGCGCTCGGCCCCTAATGCAATTTCTTCGAAAGTCATTACCAAGCTAACTACCTACTCTCCCCTTGAGATTCTTGAAAAAGGTCCTGAGTACTATAAGGTTAACGATTATCGTGGTCGTACCGGCTGGGTTCATCGCACTTTGCTTGGTTCTACTGCTGGAGTCGTGGTTACCGGTGATCGTGCCAACGTACGTCAGGGACCGGGTACGAGTTATTCTGTGACTTTCCAATTATCCAAGGGGAATACGTGCCGTTTATTATCTAAACAAGAGAAATGGCTTGAGATTCAAACGAATGATGGACGTAAAGGCTGGGTCGCAGCATTCCTGACTTGGGGTCAATAAGCGTTTCTACAACATCAGGTCATGGGAAAACCTCGTGCCCTGATGTTATAACAAGAAGCTCTTCTTAACCGGTCTGACATACCACGACTCCAGGCCTAGTTATCCCTACAAGCCTTCATGGCCTCCTGCTCTTATATATGACGTGGAATGATGAAGTCCGGTTTCACATTATTAGGGCCACTTCCAAACCAGGACTTTCAGGTATTTTCAGAGACTAAAGAGAGAATCTATTCAAAATAAAGAGAACCTCTTTATCAATTTTGTGCGCCTATTTGATGTCGCGCTTGTCGTGTTCGATCTTTGTTTACCTCGGGCATATCGAACGCCCCTATCTTACCAAAATTCCAGGCGGTTGGGAGGGCGTCAACAACTGGTGGCTGAACCCCTGGACAACTTACGACTCGTACTGGTATCTCACAATTGCCACCTCCGGTTATGAGACACATACAACCGCTTTCTTTCCGCTTTATCCTGCCATTCTCAAGTTCTTTGGTCATGACTTTTTATCTATGGCCATTGGGGGTGTTATATTCTCTCATTTAGCCTTTCTAGTTGCACTTATTCTGATCTTTAAGCTTACTGAAAAAGAACATGGAAGGGACATCGCTCATATCACCATTTGGGTTATCTGTTTTTTCCCGTCAGCAGCTTTCTGGGGAGCAGTTTATACTGAGTCACTCTTTTTGGCCCTTCTAGCGGGAACTTTTCTAGCAGTCAGGAACAAGCGGTGGATCCTCTGCTCAATGTTGGCAGCAGCGGCAGCCTTGACACGGAACCCTGGGGTGTTGCTTGCCGTCGCTTTATACTTGGAAATCAGGAAAGACCAGCCGACTCTCAAAGCTCAGGTAGCGAAATGGTATGTTCCATTTGCACCCTTATTCGCATTCGGTCTTGTACAGGTTTATTACTGGCGGAAGTTTGGAAGCCCGTTCTCTGGTCTGGTCAGTCAGGAAGCATTTCATCGTAAGTTAATGTGGCCATGGCAACCCTTGATCAATGACTTTCTTGCAATTTTCCAAATAGGGCAGAATCCAGGCTATTACATTTTCACAATCATGCCTTTATTGATAACTGTTCTTGCTTTGATTTTTGTTTTTTATGGCTATCGAAAAATCCCTTTAAGCTATGTCGTTTTGATAGGAGGGATCACTTTGATGAATCTTGTTTACGCTCGGACATTAACACCTAGCACTATTTCTGGCATTCGCTACATGGGGGCCCTCTTTCCATTCTCGCAATTGCTTGCAATCATTATCTATAAAATGCACCGGTTTCATCTCGTTTCACCTTTAATCGTCAGCTTACTGATTTTCATGTTTTTCGCTTATAGTTACAATTTTGGGTTTAAAGGAGTTTTTTAAAGTATTTTTTCTTCTATTTTCAAAGATGCATCCAATTGAGAACGATCCTCTCCCGACCGTTTCCCTTAAGCACCTCCCCCTCTCCCTTCCTAGAGAATCATCTCCCGTTACGACAGTGCTCCTTCTTTTAGAGCGAACCTGGCTGAGACACTAATCACGCATCAGGTGATCCTGTAATTTCGACGGTAAAGAAACCCTTGAATCCTCTTTGTCCAAGTTGAGAAGGTCTTTACCCAACCAATTGGAAGGGGGATTAATTCTAATATATGACAAAACAATTGCGGGGATATCATAATGTGAACCACGAACAGAATTTACTACTCCACCAGACTGTTTACCTGACAGAACGAACAGCGGGACTTTTTCTTTTCCTTTCAACCCTAGTGGCTCTAGTAGAGGCGGATGATCGCCATAGATAACTATAATATTATCTTCGAGCTTGCTTTGTAGCTTACTGACAAAACGACCTAGAGAGGCATCAACATAACGGATCATAGTTAAGTAATTATTCAGATCGTCGCCTCCATTAGCCTCCGTAGCTGTTCTATCTTGAAATGGGAGCAACTCCTGGGTGTCATATGGTCCATGACTACTTATGGTGACAAAAAAAGCAAAAACAGGCTTATCGAAATTACTCATTTGATCTACTGCATAATCAAACAGCAGGCCATCAGGAAGAACCACCAGGTCTTCTGGGGGAAGTGGTATTTTTTTCTGGGAATAGTAGTCATCAAACCCCAACTTTTCATAACCAAAAGCGCGGCCATAGAACCCTCCAGTATTTGCGTGATAAGCAACTGTCGTATAGCCTGCAGTCTTTAATATTTTCGGCAAAGAGACCAGTTTTTCAAGGCCCTTAGCGTAAAGAGAGGGCATGCCCCTTTTAGGTAGAAGAGACGTCAGAGTTGAGAAGTCTGCATCCGAAGTCCCACCTCCAGGGGTGTGTTGCGGGAAGATATTCGTAAAATATGCCGCCTCTTTTGCAAGAGAGTTCAAAAATGGGGTTGCCTCAAGGCCTCTGTATTTCTTGCCGATAATCTCCAAGGGAAGAGACTCAACCTGAACCATAATGATATTTGGTTTCCAACTGTTCGGTTCAAGGATAAGTTCGTACTCAGGAGTGGGGCCAAAGTCCTGATCCGAAGTGAAAAACTGGTATGCTTCAACAACCAGCGGCGGGGCAAAGCCAAAACCCAATGTGACCATATTTCTTTTATGCAGATGAAACAACGTAACGTCGAGGGCCTGCCTAAGATCTCCGCGATCTTGGTATGCAGCTATTGTACAGCCATAGAACCTGATACCGGTTAAGAACAAAGCAAGGAAGAAGATTGGCATCAAGGCTTTAATGCTCGGCATCCCCTTGTCTAGAAATAACATCAGCGACAAGACCACTGTACCAAGGGCAAAAAACAAGTCATTGACCTCAAGAAGATCAAGAATATAACCCCATACAAAAGGTATATTTTTCAAGGAATAAAAGCTGCCAAAAACAATCGGGTTTTCGTAATAACGATAGTGCAAAACATTGGCGAACAAGAACAACAAGGAGGATAAAACAACAGAAACTTTTATCAGATTAGCTTTGAACAGGTATGACACGAAAAGAACGATTAAAGCATAAGAACTTCCTGCGCAGATGAGAAAGCCCCAGTTCAGCAAGCTTTTCCCATTCATCTGGTAGAGAACATAAGTGTAGAGGGAAAATAGGACTACAAAATGAGAGATACGATAAAGTACAAGATTCTTCATATTTTAAACTTCGTCAAAACACCTTTCAGCCGCTCATCGAGCCGAACCAGAGTCTCATCCTCAATTGCCTGTGGCACTTCACCATAATAAGCCTCAGCAATACTCCCGGCAATACACGCCTGAGTATCACTATCTCCACCCAAAGAAACAGCATTGCGAACAGCATCCTCAAAATCAGTCGATTCAAGAAAGGCAATGAAGGCTTGAGGTACAGACGCTTGGCAAGAGACTTCAAACCGATAATCCTCACGGATTTCACCGATAGTCGATGAAAGATCGTATTTGAAGTGATCTTCTACATAGCTCTTGATCTCCGCTTTACTTGAGCCAGTACGCGCCATAAAAACAGCCGCCGCAACAGTCTGTGCACCTCTGATCCCTTCCGGGTGGTTATGTGTGATTTCAGCGCTGTGTCGTGCTTCTTTCAGGACCGTATCCAGATCCTCGTAGAACCAGGCCACTGGGCTGACGCGCATAGCTGAGCCATTACCGTAACTGCCATAAGGCTTCGGTTGCGGAGAGCGAGCCCAGTGCCGAAAACGACCGCCGTAACCTGCATTGGGATAATAGTGGAAATATTCGCGGAGTTTCTCCTGGTAGGGGATGTTGTGCAGAAGGCAGTCAGCTAAAGCGATGGTGTGAACGGTATCATCGGTGAAAACACTTTGGCGACTGAACAATTCGAAGCCCTTGCTCTTGATTCCGGCGTGTTCAAAGCGCGACCCTATGATATCCCCTGCAATTGCCCCCAGCATCCGCCCCTCCAATGAATAGGTGATTAGAATGAATTTTTTGACAACACAATCGGAATCAATTTTTAGCCGCAGATAACGTCTGATAATATCTGATAAATCAAAAAAACATAAAAAAGACTTCCTGCTCTTAACATCAGACTCTATCTGATTTTATCTGCGGCAAAGAAACCTTTGATCCTTGCCTTTCAGCCCCCTCATCTCTGTTGAACTACTTTAACATTAATGGTTTTCTTAGTCTCTTAGTGGTAAATAGCGTTTACAAGAGCCCTTGGTTTTGCTCTAACCATAGACCTTAATAGACTTTCATTGCCTCAAGGCACCTACTTCTGGCGCGGCGAAATAAAGGTTGTTTCATTAAAGTTAAAGAGTAAAGGCAAACCAAGCTATTTATTAACGCGGAGTCGCAGAGAGCACAGAGGGAGAACTCTTAGGATCTTAAGAAATGATTTAATTTAACAATTAATCTCTGCGTCTTTGCGCCTTTGCGTTAAACATTTTCTCAGGCCATAGAAACGTAAAAGAATCTTGATGACAGTATACGTGCCCGAATCACTAACTCCAACAATGGCCAAGAGATTTAGTTGAGCGAAGCCCTGATACTCGGCGATAAGGACTTCAATTTCGCCAGACGCTCGTCTTTTGGCAGAGCCCCAAGCTTCTTAACCTCGGCATAGAACTGTCCCATGTTATTCCCGGATTGCAGCAAAAGGGTCTGAAATGCAGGGACCAGTTCATAATAACTAGCCACAGAAGAGAGCCGAGCATTATTCAGGCCGCGTTGAACCCATAAATCATAGCCCGCATAGCCACCCCAGCGTTCTTTCAGGACTTCATAATCATCAGCAGCATCTTGTAAAATCTGTTCTTTAGCAATCCGCTTTTGATCATTCCCCTGCTCTGAAGCATAAGCTTGTGTTAAATCAGAACGAACTTGCGCAAGGAACTTATTAAAATCAGCAGACCGCTTTTCCCTCTGCAGACATTCTAACCATAAATCCTGTGAGTTGGAGCCATTAAACCAGCGTCTTAGCCCCTCCAACTCAACTGTTTTGGCAAAAGACTCGTTAAACACCGTGTCGTTCTGGACATAAATGACCTGGTGAGACATCTCGTGAAAAAGCAGGCCAGCAAGTTGAATATCATCATTATCCAGAAATGTGTTCAGCACCGGATCATCGAACCAGTTGAGGGTTGAGTAGGCCTCTACTCCGTAAACGTCTACGTCAAAGCCTTGAGCTGAAAAAGCCCGTGCCTTTGTCTGAGCTTCCTGTTCATTAAAATAACCGCGATAAGTCACACAGCCGGCGACAGGAAAGCACCACTCGTTCAACTTAAGGGAAAGTTCCGGAGCAACAACCAGGTTCCATACAGCGTAAGGACGTTCAAGATCTGCATACTTATGATAGCTGCCATTATCCGGTAAATCGAGAGATGAGACGGCAAACTCACGGAGTGTGACAACCTTGGAGAGTTGCTCTCGAAGGTCATGTCGCTCAGTACCTTGTGTGAGAATGTCATCAATTGATTCGGCGCTGGACATCAAGGACCACTGGCCCTTAGCGACCTGTAGGAGGTAGGCGCCATCGTTACAGGAGGTCAGGAGAGCGATTGTGAAAAGGAGGAGGAGTATACAGCATGTTCTGCGAAAGAATAACATGGCAACCTGTATCAACACATTCCTACGCAAAAAACGCAGGAACCGAACTAAGCTTTCAGACCTGCAACAAGATTACTTTCGAAATCCAGTAACCAGGTTTTGGTGCTGGTCCCATGTGCACCTGAATACTGTCCAACCCTGCCATTTGCATTCACGACCCGATGACAGGGTACAACCAGTGGGAAGGGGTTTGATGACATTACCCCACCAACAGCTCGTGCTGCCCCTGGTGAACCGGCCCTGGAAGCCAACTCGCCATAAGAGATAATGGACCCCAAGGAAACCTTCATCAACTCCTTATGGGTCTTGATTGCGAAGGCAGAAAGAGATTCAGTGCAAAGAGCCAGGTCGAATTCATTACGAGTCCCCTGAAAAAACTCTGCCAGTTGTGACAAAACTGTCTTTGGATAGCCTTGGGATACACGCTCAGCATCGGGGCAATAACGCCTGACTGCGGCCACAGCAGCCTCCTGCGAAATCTCAAAGCAGACTCTGACCAACTGGTTTTGTCGTGTGACAACTGCAACAGAACCACATTCAAATGATACCATATCCCACTGTTCTGAAGCCATAGCTCACACCTGACGTGAAGGAAGGGACAGTTTCTTTGCAAAGAGAGCCCAGGCTTGCGAAATTTCCCTGACACCGCAAACACGAAGGGATACGGCGTAAACGAGGGCACCACAGACAACAGAAGAGCCCAGCAAACCAAGACGAGCCCAGAAGCTACCGGCTACCATCCAGTTGACCTGACCAAGCAACATGAAAACAACAACAGCCATCAGAACCAGACCCGGGATCATGCGGAAAGTCGTGAGGAAAATCCTCGAGAGTTCAAGATTTCCCATTCGCTTTGCAAGCAAGACTGTCAAAACGACCGCATTAAAGACCGAAGCGATGGTGAGGGCCAGGGCCAGACCAGCATGACCCATGGTTTGCATGAGTAGTAGTCCTGCGACAACATTCACCAGGAGTGTCCAGAAAGAGACCAGAACAGGGGTTCGTGTATCTTTCATCGCATAAAACGAAGGCACGACAACCCTGCTGATGCCGACAAAAAGCAAACCGGGCGCATACCAGGCCAGAGCAATAGCCGCCTGAGAGACATCAAAGGCCGTAAAATTGCCGCGCATAAAGAAAAGGCTGTAAACAGCCTGGTTACAGAGGATCAAGCCAAGAGCCGCCGGGATGGTCACCAGCAGAATTAAAATCAAGGCAAACTGCAACGAGTCGCGGAACCCTTCCCTATCGTCCGCAGCAGCCTGACGACTCATGGACGGTAAAACGGCCTGAGCCAGGGAAACCACAAACACCCCTTGAGGAAATTCAAAGAGTCGTTGGCCGTAATAGAGCCATGAAACACTCCCCTCCTGGAGGAAAGAAGCCAGCAGGCGGGTTACTACCACGTTAATCTGGTAGATGGCAACACCGAGAATACCAGGCAGCATCAGGCGCATGACTTTAACAACTGCGGAGTTACGGAAAGCAAAATCCAGACGCAGGTCGTAACCGAAGCGATAAAGCACCGGTAGCTGCATAAAGAACTGCACCATGCCACCGATAACAACCCCCACAGCGAGAGCAAGAATCGGTTGATCCATCCTCGGAGCAAGCACAAGTGCTGAACCAATCATCGCCAGGTTGAGCATAACCGGTGACAACGCAGGCATAAGAAAGTGCCCGGAGACGTTTAACACGCCAGCAAACAAAGCCACGAGACTGACAAAGAGGATATACGGGAACATGAACTGATTAAGCAGATTGGTCAGGGCCAACTTGCCAGCGCTGCCGGCAAAGCCATAGCCTATGAGCTTAACCAGCCAGGGTGAAGCCAGAATGCCCAGGATGGTGACGACTGAGAGCACAAGCAGCAACAGGGTCCAGCAGATACGCACCACCTGTCGTGCTTCTTTTGCCCCTTGATGTTGCAGTACGTCGGTAAAAGTGGGTACAAACGCAGCGGTCAGAGATCCCTCAGCGAAGAATCTACGCAGCAGGTTGGGTATCGTAAAAGCGACAAAAAACGCATCGGTGACCATACCGGCACCGAATACCGCTGCAACAACCATATCGCGGATCAATCCGGCAACCCGACTGGTCAGTGTTGCAAGAGTAAGGATTCCGGTCGCGCGGCTGATTTGTTTCTTTTCATGCTTGGCTACAGACACGTCAATTTAACCCGCTCGAATGTATTATTTTCTATTAATCCCACAAATTTACTCATAACATGCTTAAATTAAACGTTATTTTTTTCAATATTGGAATAATTTTATCTTGACTAGACCTTCTTCGAATGATATAAATCTGACCTTCAGATAATAATATATGCAACATACCGTTTCGGAGGAAATAAAAAGTGGCAAATCACAAATCAGCAGAAAAACGTCATCGCCAGAGTAAAATTCGTAATGCTCGTAACACTCATATCCGCTCAACCATGCGTAGCTATGTCAAGAAATTAAGACTTGCTATTGCCGAGGGCGATGTGGAGACAGCGAAGAGTCTTCTGGAAAAAACCGTCCCCTACATTGACAAAGCCGGCACTAAAGGCGTTATTCACAAAGCAACTGCAAGCCGTAAGATCAGTCGCTTGTCCAAGCTGGTTAGCCAGGCAGAATCAGCAAAGTAACAAACGTAAAGAGTTTTGCAACAAAGGGGCACGCCTGTTTCAGGTTATGCCCCTTTCGTTTGCTAAAACTTCTTTTTCCCCAAAGCCGCTATATCCAGAACCAACTTTTCCAGGTGCATCCTCGGCTCACAACCACTTGATTTTAGAGCCAGGTCCGTTTCCAGAAATTGGTTAAAAACCAAACGATACTGATGGTTATCAAACCTGCTCGCCTGTTTCATCAAACCGCTCAGGAAATAGGGGCTGACACCCACCCTCTTTGGAAATTCGCTCTGCGGCACTCTCTGGGCAACCAATTCGTTAACTCTCCACATCTGGCGGAAATGACGCGTCATCATGGCCAAGACCATCAGAGGCGCCTGTCCTTCAGAAAGCAAACGGTCCAGCAGGTGAAACGCGCTGGAAACATCCCCCTCGCCGAGAGCATCTGTCAGATCAAAAATGCTTTCGATGCGTGTATCCGAAACAATCGCCGCAACATCTTTTTCATCTGCGATATCGCGATCACCCAGATACCCAAGTAGCTTCTCAAGCTCGCCCTGAACTTCAACAAGGTTGGTCCCAACCCTTTTACAGAAGAGCTTCAAGCCCTCCCCTGTTAGAGTGACATTAAAGGATTTCGCCAGGTCACGAACAAAGGTAGGCAGCTGGTTCTCATAAATCTTTTTAAACTCGAAGGCTTTTCCAGACTTCTTAAGGATTTGATAGAACTTTCGGCGAGCATCGATTTTATCCGCTGTAAACAAAAGCACCGTCTCGGGGACAGGCTCATCAAGATAGGTCAGTAATCCTTCGAGTTGATCAGCGGATGCATCGTTAACGTTCTTAATGATGACCAGGCGACGTTCAGAGAAGACCGGAAAAGTTCTTGCCTGCTCAACAACTTCACCCGGCTTGAAGTCCTTGCCATGATACTGGGTCAGGTTAAAGTCGCGATCCTCAGGAGAGACAACAGCATCTCGAATCAACTTTAAACCTTGTTCAACAAAGTAGGATTCTGGGCCATAAAGCAAAATCAGGCCGGGAAGTGAGCCGGCCTGAATCATATTTTGCAATTCTCGTATAGACATAGTTTAAGAGGTCAAAAACTGTTCAGCATGCTGGCGTAAATGTCTTCGGCCAACCTTTGCGAAACCCGGATAGCCGCAAGACGCTGGCCCTCCAACTGCAAATTCTTGTTAATAGTTGCCAGATAATCTTCACTACGGTTCAAGTTTTTTTGCCAGACAATATCGCTGCTATTTTTATGCAGAAGGCGGACAGTAATCGCCATTGTCGCACTGTACTCAGTGATCTGATCAGAGTTTCCATAGGAACTGGCACTGTCGGAGAAAGTCTTCACATTTCCGACTAATCGGACATCCGCTTGACCAGGGTTCTCTGTCAGTTCAAACAATCGTGACTGGGATAGTTCTGCTATCAACGCATCGGTCATATAGTTTTCAAGATAGGGCTCTACTGTTTGGTTATCAAAAAGCTGCACGTAGAGAGTACGTGCTTCACCACCGACCCAGGTATCAGAAGCCCCGGGTGTATGATAACCGCATCCTGCAATGACAAGAATGAAGATAATTGCAATTAAACGCATAAACTTTATCCTGCGACGACGTTAACAAGGCGGCCGGGAACAACGATAACCTTGCGAAGGGTTTTACCCTCCAGGAAGCGAGCAACATTAGGATCAGCCAAAGCAGCGGCCTCGACAGCCTCTTTATCGGCGTCAACCGGAACAGTGACCTTACCACGAACTTTACCGTTTACCTGAACCACAATCAGGAGCGCTTCAGCAACCAGAGCCTTCTCATCCCAGACCGGCCAACCGAAGGTCTCAAGGGAGTCCTCATAGCCGAGGTGCTTCCACAGCTCTTCACAAATATGTGGCACAAAGGGTGACAACAATCGAACAACTGTTTCGATCGCCTCACGCAGTGCCTCTGGTGAAGCCTGTTTGTCTGAAAAGGCCGTAATGCCATTCACCAGCTCCATGACTGCAGCGATCGCAGTATTGAAATGGAAACTGCCGTCAACATCTTCGGTTACTTTTTTAATCGTGCGATGAACCTGACGTCGCAAATCTTTCGCCGCAGGTTGTAGATTATCAGCATCCAACTTGCCGGCGCCATCAATAATAGCCAGGTTCTCACTGACCAGACGCCAGACACGATTGAGGAAGCGGAAACAACCTTCCACACCTTGCTCGTTCCACTCAAGGTCTTTCTCCGGAGGAGCAGCAAACAGGGTGAAGAGTCGTGCTGTATCTGCCCCGTAACGGCCAATTAAACCGTCGGGGTCGATAACATTCTTTTTCGACTTGCTCATCTTTTCATTGCGACCGGGAATAACCTCCGCATTGCAACGCGAGCAAGAACCGTTCTCTATCTCTTCGGGATAGAGCCAGCCATGTTCTGGGCAGGAAGTCGTTTCCTTACAGACCATCCCCTGGGTGAGCAGATTCTCGAAAGGCTCGTCAATGGAAACCATGCCGAGATCACGCATGACCTTGGTCCAGAAACGTGCATAGAGAAGGTGCATGACCGCATGCTCAACGCCACCGATATACTGATCTGCAGGAAGCCAGTAATCAACGGCAGCTTTGTCGACGGGCGAGCTTTCACAATGAGGGCTGGCATAACGCAGGAAATACCATGAACTTTCGACAAAGGTGTCAAAAGTATCCGTTTCCCGTTTTGCAGGTTGCCCACATTTCGGGCAGGGAGCGTTGACGAAAGACTCAAGCTTTGCCAAGGGGCTACCACCCTCACCGGAAAACTCAATATCAGTGGGTAAGGTTACCGGCAGGTCCTGTTCAGGAACCGGCACAGCACCACAACTGTCACAGTAGATCACCGGGATCGGCGTGCCCCAATAGCGCTGCCTGGAAACCAGCCAGTCGCGGATCCGGTAATTAACCGATTTCTGGCCCAGCTCTTGTGCTTCAAGATATTCAGAAACTTTCTCTTTACCAGCTTGATTATCAAGTCCGTCAAACTGACCCGAGTTGACCATCGTGCCAGGCCCTTCCCAGGCGGATGCCATCGAAGCAGGCTCGAGTATTTCACCTTCGGGCTGAATCACAACCTGCATCGGCAAGTCATATTTACGGGCAAAATCGAAATCACGCTGATCGTGAGTCGGCACCGCCATAACGGCCCCCGTGCCATACCCCATCAAAACAAAATTTGCCAAGAATATCGGCATCTTTGCACCATTCACAGGGTTAATACAGTAAGACCCGGTGAAGACACCTTCTTTTTCATAATCATCGCTGGTTCGTTGTGTCTGCTCGACACCCTGCACCTTCTTGATGAAAGCTTCGACATCCTTACGCCTGTCTGCAACAGTCAACTCTTGAGCGAGAGGATGCTCCGGGGCAAGGCTCATAAAAGTTGCACCAAACAGGGTATCCGGACGTGTCGTAAAAACACGTACGGCATGGTCTTGCCCATCAACGGTAAAATCGATCTCACAACCGGTGCTCTTACCGATCCAGTTGCGCTGCATCGTCAGGACGGAATCGGGCCAGCCAGGCATACTCTCGGTACATTCAAGAAGCTCTTCAGCGTAGTTGGTGATGCGGAAAAACCACTGATCCAGCTCTTTCTCTTCAACCTTATTCTCGCAGCGCCAGCAACATTCATCCTCAACCTGCTCATTGGCGAGTACCGTCTCGCATTCTGGGCACCAATTGACAGCGGCACTTTTCTTGTAGGCCAGCCCCTTCTCGAGCATCTTCAGGAAGATCAGCTGCTCCCAGCGATAATAATCCGGCTCGCAGGTCGCCAACTCCCGATCCCAATCATAGGAAAGGCCCATGCGCTTGAGCTGGACGCGCATGTTGGCAATATTCTCCCTGGTCCATTTCGCAGGATGTGTTCCATGCTGGATAGCCGCGTTCTCAGCAGGCATACCAAAAGCATCCCAACCCATCGGGTGCAATACGTTATAGCCCTGCAAACGTTTGAAACGGGCAACAACATCACCGATCGAGTAATTGCGCACGTGTCCCATATGAATACGGCCGGAGGGATAAGGGAACATCTCCAGCAGATAATACTTCGGTTTAGTGCCATCCACGGACACGGCCCAGGGCTTGGTCTCTGCCCAATGTTTCTGCCAGGCGATCTCTATATCCAAGGGGTTGTAACGTTCCTGCATACTGCCTCCATAGGGGAGATTTGGACGAGTGTCTAGCAGCCTGTCGGACAATCAATGACCTGGCTGCAAATTTGTCTCTTTGGCCCATATTTCAGCTCCTTTTCGACCAATAGCTATGGCTATTACTCTCAAATGAGCAAAAATCTGTTCTCAAACGGCCAAATTTTCGCTTCAGCCCTGATAGTCCGACAGGCTGCTAGAGCGGACATGTTGCCCGTATTCACGACCTTAAACATGAAAACCGGCATAAGCCGGCGGTTATCATGGGCAAAGGATCGGCCATCATCTGGAGCAACGGCGTTGGCCGTTATTCAGAGGGATTACTTGGCGCGATAGGTGATACGACCACGGCTGAGGTCATAGGGCGAAAGTTCTACTGTTACACGATCACCGGGCAGAATACGGATGTAGTATTTACGCATTTTTCCGGAAATATGTGCCAGAACAACATGCCCGTTATCAAGCTCGACCTTGAACATTGCATTTGGCAAGGGCTCAATAACACTACCTTCAACTTCAATTGCTTCTTCTTTTGACAAACCAGCCTCCGATTTTCCAGGTTAGATGAGGATCAAACACTCATTAATTTTTTTACCGTTTCCAGAATCTTCATAGTCTGGATCGGCTTGGTAATATATTCATTAGCACCCAGGGCTAAAGCTCTTTCACGATCTTCTATCGCCCCTTCCGTGGTGATGACGATAATAGGGGTCTCTTTGTAATTGGGATCGTTACGAACCATACTAACAAGTTTCAAGCCATCCATAATAGGCATGTTGATATCTGTCAGGATCAGATCAAATTTTTCCGCGCTCAGTTTTTTAAGGCCATCCACACCATCATTTGCTTCAACGATCTGAAAACCACGAATGCGTTTTAGCGCGAACACAATCAACTGCCGCATGGTGGGCGAGTCTTCAACAACAAGAACTTTATAGCCAGTCATGAAATCCCCCATCTACTTGGTTAACAGATCAATAAAACCCTGGATCGTCGACAACTTTCTCTCTGAATCGGAATACATCCGGGACGAGAAAACTGCCGTGGCGGCATGACCGGCCAACAGGGTGAAAAGTTCATAATCAACATTGGTAAACTCATCCTTCTGTTCAAACAGATTGTAGATGGAAATCACACCAATGACATGTTCCTTGATCTTGAGCGGGATGCAAACAATAGGCTTGTGGAGATCGCGCTCATAACCCTGCATCGACTCAATAAAATAGTTTTCGCCAGAACCGACAGACTCACCAATAATACCAGAACCTACGGCTATGGAAGGCAGGGCCGAGATTTCAATCCCCTCGCTGGCCACAGGCTCAAGAAGATTCGTCTTCTCATCAAGCAGAAGCACACCAAATTCTTCGGCACCGATCAGGTTAATGACAATTTCTTGAATAATTTTAAGAACTTCTTTGAAATCGAGGGTTGAATGCAACTGGTAGGAAGCAATGTAGAGATTGGCAAGCATGTTGTTCTCTTCTTCAATCTCAACATATCGATTTGCGAAATTCTGGTTCTCTTCCTCAACCACTTTAATCTGGCCCAGGATCTCTTCCTTTTCCTGCTCAAGCTCTAAAATTTTCTTTTTCAGTTCAAGAGCTTCCGGTCCATCAGTGACAACATCATGACCCTTTTCCTTGAGGGTTTCCTCTAGTTTGACAACGCGAAAGCGAAGACGTTCGTTCTCCTTCAGGAGATCCTGAGTGAACTCGGCGCCTTTCTTAAAAACCTGCAGGAATTCATCTGCACGCCCTGCTGCGCTATTTTCTTCGTCATGATGACTCATGCACAAGCTCCTCGTCTGTTATTCCCAAACAAAATCAGGGAATAATAACAATCCTGCGTAAAAATATCCAGCGTTAATAACGCTATCACAGCGCATAAACACTGTATTTCAGATCATCTGTCGCAACCACACTCTTTAAGGATTTCCTTGCACACCTGAGACAGGGGAACAATTCGATCAACCAATCCGGTTGCGATTGCCTCCTTGGGCATACCGAAAACAACGCAACTTTCTTCGGCCTCTGCAATCACACGGCCGCCATGATTATTAATGGTATGAACGCCCATGCTGCCATCGTTGCCCATACCGGTCAGAACCACACCGAGCAAACGCTTGCCGTAAATAGATGCGGCGCTCGAAAAAAGAACATCGACCGAGGGCAGATAGCGCTGATGACCCTTAGGATCAGAAACTTTGGCGATGACCTTGGAGCCTTTTGGGAAGAGCTCTAGATTCTTGCCCCCAGGGGCAATCAGAACCTGCCCGGGCCGGACAACATCACCAGTCTCAGCTTCCTTTATAGTCAAGGCACAGAAGCGGTTAAGTCGTTCAGCAAAAGCACGCGTAAAACCGGGAGGCATATGTTGAGAGACGGCAAAGGCCACCGGGATTTCATCTGTGATCGCCGAGAAGATATTCTGCAGGGCCGGAGGGCCACCGGTTGATGAACCGATAACAACCATTCGGTACGCCTCTGACGCGTCATCAGAGACAATGTCTCTGCGTGGTTGACGGGTGGAAGTGGGTACTTTCTTTAGTTGACTGACTGCATTACCGTGAGCCATGACATTGTTGAGATTGGCAGAGGTCACTTCGCGAACTTTTTGCAGGAGTTCCTCACGAATATCCATGAGGATCGGCGACACTTTGGAGGAAGGCTTGGGAACAAATTCAACGGCGCCAAGTTCAAGGGCTTTAAAAACATCACCATCATCAGAACGTGAGGAGACTACGATGATCGGCGTGGGCTGTTTCTGCATGACAATGCGCAGCAGGGTAAAGCCATCCATGCGAGGCATTTCAAGGTCAAGGGTAATCAAGTCCGGACGCAGATCAATAACCTTGCGCAGGCCATCCTCACCATCACAGGCGTAGCCGATGACTTCAACATTGGGTAGCGACTCGAGCATTTTCACAATACTGCGACGATTAAATGCCGAGTCGTCGACAACCAGCACTCTGACTTTAGCGGCGGTCATAACAATCTCCCGCCACCTTGACTGGTTGTCAGAGGCTTCTGATAAACCATGTCATGCTGGAAATGCCGCAACTGAAAAGAGGTGCTGAGGTTGAGTAGAGATTCTGAATGGCCCAACAGCAGGAAGCCATCAGGAACCAGGCGTTGAAAAAAGTTTTCGATAACACTCTTCTTGCCGGCTGGATCAAAGTAGATGATAACATTCCGGCAGAAGATGATATCCATTTTGCCCAGAAGGCCAATCCGTGACGAATCAAAGAGATTTAAATGACTGATTGACACCAGACTCCGGACCTCGTCGTTAACACGCCACTTACCTTCATGCTCAGCAAAGAACCGGGCCTTCTGTTGGGGGTCCGTGCTGCGGAACGCAGCCTCTCCATAAACACCCTCGCGGGCCATATGCAGAACACGTTGACTGATGTCTGTACCGATCACCTCTACATGCCAAGACTGTAACCAGGGTTGGCTGAGAAGAAGCATGGCAATCGTGTAGGGTTCTTCACCTGAAGAACAACCGGCACTCCAGATGCGCAAAGTCTTCTTGCCCTCAATCTCCTTGCGCTTACGAAGCTCGGGAAGAATATCTTCAACAAAGGTCTTAAGTTGAAAATCTTCACGAAAGAAATAGGTCTCGTTGGTGGTTAGCTGATCGATAACCTCGGTTAACTCCTGGTCCTTATTCGGATTGTAGCGCAGGAAATAATAATAGTCCTTAAAGGTCTTCAGATTGTGCGTCTGCAAACGCTTGCCAAGACGTTTTTCCAGAAGATACTTGGAATCTTCTGTAAAATTGAGCCCGCAATGCTGGTAAACAAAATCCCGTAAGAGACGGAATTCATCGGCAGACATCTTTATGTCAGGGGACAAAAAAAGCATCAGGCAATCAATTCACAGGGAGATCGGTAAGCAAGTCGGAGAGCTGCTGACGAACCACTTCTTCAGTTTCAAGGGCAAGACGTGCTTCCAGGAGAGGTCGGGCTTTCTGGCCAAGAACTTCAACCGAGCTTCTGGCAATCTGCGCCCGGACGACCCAGAAAGGATGATTGATTAACCTTTCGGCATGATCATTAATCCATTCCTCGGAGCCGTAATGCGTTAACAGATTCATTGCAGCCGTAACGACCTCTTCATCGCTGTGGTCCAACGCTGTAACCATATGATTAACAGCACCGGCACCGGCAAGGGTTGCAAGGGTTTCCAGGGCCGCAATACTGACTAGGCCAACAGGGTCTTTCAGGGCCGATTCAACCAGGGAACAACTTCGTGGTCCGGCGACTCTTCCAAGGCCACGTACTGCTGACGCACGGACCCAGACATCCTCGTCCTGCAGGGCGAGCTGTAGACCATCCAGGGCGTCCTCGTTGGCGCAGTTGCCAAGGATTTCAATAATTGTACGGCGCACTTCAGCGTCTTCATCAGTCAGACAAAGGAGCAGAGCTCCGATATGGTCACTGACATCAAACCGTTCAAAAACTTTCACAGCAGCCCGGCGAACTTCGACGGCTGAATCCTTGAGCGCCAGTCCGAGGGTGTCGAGAACCGCAGGACTATGCAACTCCCGCAAAACCATCACAGCAAACATGCGTTGCGTAGGGTCGTTGTCTGTAAGGAGCGGCTCGAGTGCATTAAAGCTTTCCTCCGGGAAACTTTTGCCCAGAGTGATCAGCGCCTCATTGGCAGCCTCCTGGACTTCAGAAGATTCGCTGCGCAGGCAATCAACCAGGTTCGGCAACATCTGCACGGCGCCGATTTTACCGAGAGCATAGGCAGACATCCGGACAATCTGGTTATCATCAGAAAGGAGCCCGTCCTGGAGCACAGATAAGCCCTCGGAGCAGCCGGCCTCACCCATGACATAGGCTAGATAGGCCTGTTGATTACCCTCAACCTTGACCCATGTGGTCAGGAGTGCCTGACAATTACCGCAGCCAATATCTACCAGAGCGGCCAGTGCTTCCTGTTGAAGTGATTCGTAATCGAGCATCTTCAGCAGGGGGACAACGGAATCCGCGGCACCAAGCCAGCCCAGAACCCGCAGCGTGGCGCGCTTGAGAGGCTCATTGTATTCATCATCGAGATACCCTGACACGGCAACCGCGGCGGGACCTTTTTCACATTGAGACAATTGCTGGATCACGGCATCAGGATAACGACTGTGGATTGCCACCAGGGCCAGGATCGCAGCCTCGCGCACATTCCGCATAGGATCCGTGAGTGAAACGACCAGCTCAGCGACGGCAGAGTCATCGCCAGCCCTGCCAAAGCAATCAATCAGCGCCTTACGCAGCAGCTTCTCGTCCTTGTAAGGGAGCAGGTCATTTAACGAAACAGGAGAAGCGATTCGGCTCAGTGCATCCAGAATGGTAAATTGCAGGAGCAAATCCTGATGATGCATCGCCTTGAGCAGCTTCGGGACGGCCTCAGCACTCTTCAACTTGCCGAGGTTCTCAGCAGCTGCAGCGCGAACATTGCTGTCTTCATCATCCAACCCTGTAATCAGAACCGGCACAGCTTCAGGATCGTTAATATCGCCGAGGATGTCGATAATAAACTTACGCACGTCATGATCTGGACAACGGGCCTGTCCCAATAGCATCGGCACAGAATCCCTGCCCATTCTTGTTAGTATCTCTACGGCTGCGTTTCTCAGCCCGGCATTCTCATCGGCATGTAACAGCTCAATGATTTCACCGATCAGCTCACGACTGATCGGCAACCTCAGATAGAGTTCAATGGCTTCCTTGCGGACACGCCAGCTTTCATCACCAAAGGCCATGAAAATCAGGTCGAGGCCCTCATTGGCATCACAAGACGCAAGGTCACGCAAACCCTGCAAACGGACTTCTTCGTCAGGGGAGTTTAACGCCTCGGAAATTTCATCATTTAATGCCACGGTTCGTCCTGTCTGTGTTGGGTTCAGGGAACAGGGCTAAAGGAACAGGGTCTAACCTCTAACCTCTAACCCCCGCCTTTACGCCCCCAACTCCTTGCGTCGTTTCTCCAGGAGATCAAGGAACGCGGCTTCCAGAATCTTGCTTTTTTGTATTTCTGGGCTGGGGAAGCGCTCACTGAATAAACGCCTGGCCTCCTTAATCTCTGCAGCCAGCAAATCCGACCAGTTGCCACCGAGAATCCCCTCATCGATACGATCCATATAATAAAGAGATATATCGGAGACAATAATACGCGCCAGTCGCTCGGCTCGGTCTCGTTCAGGAACATCACTTGAAGAGACTTCATGATCTTCAGCCGATTGAATCTTTTCATTCACCGAGTTGATAAAATCAAGAGACTGGGAGACGCCTTCTGCAGCAGAAAGCTGCTCACCGGATTTCTCCACTTCACCCTTATTGGCAGTTTCCGACGTAGGCGCCGCACCGATCAGAAGACGATTGATCTTCAAGATCAGGTCATCAGGAATATGATGCTTTTCAATGTAATCGTCTGCGTCGTAGAGAGAACTTGGTGCACGCTTGTAAGCAGCTTTGTTGTAGACGGAAGAGAGCAGGATAATTTTAACATTCTGCAACCCTGGACGACGGCGGACCTTTTCGACGACTTCGAAGGCATACAACCCTTCGAGAGCAACATCGACAATTGCGACCTGAGGGCGCATGGTGTCCATGGCAGCAAGGACTTCGGCGCCATTATGCCCAAGTGCAGCCTCATAACCGGCAGCCTCAACCAGACTGCGAATTGTGCCACAAATTTCACGGTCGCTATGAGCGATCATGACCCTGATCTGCTTTGCTGCTTTAGATCGTTGAGTGTGGGGCAACTCCACCTTGAAGGGGCTGCGACAACGAGCACAACGCATGGTAACCCGTTTCCCGGCCAGTTTTTCTCGATCAAGACGAAACCGGGCGGCACATGCGGGGCATTTAACAATCATCAAAAAACCTCTATGGGGAGACGGGGCATGTCGGAAGCTGCTCTACTTGAGACGCGACCTGTCAAATCTTAAGCGTGAGTTAACTTGTGCAGTTCTATTTTTTCTTCCGAAGAAAGGACTTTTTCCAGATCAACCAACAAGATCAGGTCATCATCACAACGGGCAACCCCGAGAAAATAGTCGGCCTGTGCTCCCTGGATAAACTGTGGAGAAGGTGCAATTTCCTTACGGGTAAAGCGTTTCACCTCTTTCACTTCATCAACCAGCAAACCAATATTTCTGCCGGAGAGAGAGCAGATGACGATACGATTCTTACGGGTATCCGCATCAATGGGTTGGTCGAAACGCTTACGCATATCGGCGACAGGAATCACTGAACCACGCAGATTGATAACGCCTTCGATAAAGGAAGGTGCTTTTGGAACAGGCGTCAACTTCTGCGGCCGGATGATCTCCTTGATCCTCATGATATCCAGGGCATAGAGCTCCTCTCCCACCCTGAAACAGGCGAGCTGAATCTCTTGACGCATCTCTTTGCCTTCGTTCTCTGTCAAAGCTATTTTGGACGTATAAGTAGACATAAGATCAGGCAATGAATCTCTGGATCGTCTCGATCACCATCGCAGACTTAAAAGGCTTGGTGATATACCAGTCAGCACCAACCTGCTCGCCCCGGGCCATATCTTCCCGACTCTTTTTTGCCGTCAGCATAATCACCGGGATGTGCTTGGTCTCATCATCAGCTTTGATACGGCGGCAAACTTCAAAGCCGTCAATCTCCGGCAACATGATGTCGAGAAGGATCAAATCAGGCTTGACCTGACCAACGGCGTCCAAGGCTGCCTGGCCATCTCCGACGCCGTGGACTTCATAGCCCTTGGAGGTCAACAGGATGCTCTCCAATTTGAGCAAGCTCTCTTCATCCTCTACAATCAGAATTTTTTTCTTTATCACAAACGGCTCCTTTCGCCGCGTCAAAAAGACGCAACATCGAGTACACTTTCAATATTGAGTAAAATAATCATACGCCCCTGATATCGGCCAAGGCCGCTCACCATTTCTCGATCAAAACCCGACAGCACGCCCGGAGGGGGCTCAATCTCGTCATCGACGAGGTTAACCACCTGGTTGATACTGTCAACCAGCAGACCCACAGAGACATCCTCATGCTTACACACCACGATACGCGTGGTTGGCATTAACTCCGACACGCCAAGATTCAGACGACAACACAGGTCAAAAACCGGTACAACGACACCACGCAAAGAAATAATTCCAAGGATAAACCCGGGAGCCCTTGGGATGTCAGTAAACTCTCTGACTTTGATTATCTCGCTTATTCGCCTGATGTCCAGCGCGTACTCCTCGTCACCAAGGTGAAAAGCAAGGTACTGACAACTTGCCTGTTCCCTGGCGTCAGCCGGAGACTCAATAACATCATCAGAAAGTCCTGTTGCCAGTGCAAACTCTTCAGTCGCAGCGAAGAGCAGGTCCAGGGCGCTCGGCCCGTTAGAAGAGCTCTCGGGGACATCGACAAACGACAAGTCTGTGCCGGCAGCCTCAGCATCACCTTCACCAGCGTCCGACAGGTCAAACTCTTCAGCTTCCGGAAGAGCTTCTTTCTGTGACACAGGATCAACAACGGGCTCTTCCGGCTTCTTTTGCGCCTTGGCTTTTTTACGAATCTCTGCGATATCCATAACTCTATCCGTCGCACCTGTTGAGAAAAGTCGACAAGGGGCTCTTTATGCCAGTCGATTGACGATTCCTGTACTAGCAGCCAGTTCATTGTAGGTCCGACAGGCTGCTAGCCGTTAGTCCCAGTTGCCACCGAGCTCCAACATGACGGCGTCGACAACACTCTGCTCAATGCGAGCCTCTCCGCGACCGAAACATTCAAGCAAAGCCAAAGAAGCGGCATGATTGATCATGCGCGGAGTTCCATTCGAATAGGAGAAAACCGCTGCCACAGCTTCCTCACTGAACAGCCCGGGTCTTCCTCCGGCCGTAACCACTCTGAAATCAAGGTATTCAGAGGTCTCGGCCTGACTGAGAGGCGTTAGCTCGAACTGCATGCCTATCCTCTGTCGCAACGGCTCGTAAGCACGATGTCTGAGTCGCTGCTTCAACTCCGGCTGGCCCATGAGAACGATACTGATCAAGTTGCGATCATCCAACTGGAAATTGGTCAGCAGCCTGATCTCGTCAAAGGTTTCCTTATGCGGAACCAGCTGAGCCTCATCAATGACCACGACCGGCGTCATGTCATTTTCATAGTATTCAAAGAGTATCTTGCCGATCTGTTCAAGCAGGTCGACCTTAAAACGAGCCGGCTCTGTCACCCCAAGGTGGCGGGCCAGGCTGCTCAGAAACTCGAGAGGCGTGAGCCGCGGATTAACCAGACAGACCACCTTGAAAGAATCATCAAGGGTGTCCATCAAGGCACGTGACAAGGTCGTCTTGCCACAGCCGATCTCACCGGTCAGCAAGACCAGGTCACGCTCCTCAACCGCATACTGCATACGGGCCAGAGCTTCGCGGTGGCCCTTACTCAGGAACAGGAAACGCGGATCCGGAGTCTTGCTGAAGGGCCTCTCCTGCAGACCGAAATAAGCCTCATACATTTAAAGAAGACTCGCCACGCAGCGCTTCGGTCATAAGCCCGGCAACATCAAGGACCAGAATGGTTTTCTGGTTCCCCAGCTCAGCAGCCCCTGCAATCCCCTGGACAAAACTCAGCGCTTTACCCAGAGACTTGATGACGACATCCTGTTGTCCCAGCAGCTCATCGACAACAAAGCCCATGCGCTTTTCTGCCAGTCCGACAATAGCCACAAAAAGCCGCTTTTCATCTGTCTTCTCCTCCTCCGAGTCCAGGCCAAACACCTGGTTCAGGCGGAGCAAAGGGACCGTGCTTTTGCGTAGCTCGATGACTTCCCGTTTCTCAACTGTCTGGATCACGTCGGCATCAATCATCAGGGTCTCGAGCACAGAGTTGATCGGAATCGCGTAGGTTTTATCACCCACTTGCACGATCAGCGCTTTAATAATCGCCAGGGTGATCGGCAAGGTGATAATCATGCTGCTACCCTGCCCCTGGGTACTCTTGACTTCAATCATACCGGAAAGTGCCGCAATATTATTCTTGACCACATCCATGCCGACGCCACGGCCGGACATGTCGCTGACTTCGTCACGGGTGGAGAAACCGGCCATGAAGAGCAGATCGTAAATTTCTTCTTCGCTTAAGCTTTGACCTTCACTGATCAAACCTTTCTCAACTGCCTTGCGACGCACGCCTTCGGTATCGATGCCACGGCCGTCATCATGGACCTCGATAACAACATGGTTACCTTTTTGAGAGGCCCAGAGCTGCACATGGCCTTTCTCAGGTTTACCAACTTGACGACGCTCTTCAGGGGTTTCGAGGCCATGATCAATCGCATTGCGAATGATGTGCATGAGCGGATCAGAGACATCTTCAATAATCAGCTTGTCGAGCTCAGTGTCGGCGCCGCGGATATCCAGATCAACCTTCTTACCCTGCTCATTGGAAACGCGACGAACAATCCGGGTCATCTTGTCAAATAACTGGCCAACCGGCACCATGCGAACATCCATGACACCTTTTTGAAGTTCGTGGAGGCGACGTTCAAGGATGCGTGTCGCTTTGGCCAGCTCCGTAGCCAGCTCCTTATCTGCAGAAGCCTTGATGCGATCTCCGATATTAGAGATCGAGCTCTTGGAGAGGACCAGCTCACCGACAATATTCATCAGCAGGTCGAGCTTGTCGATGTCGACCCTGACAGTTCTGCTGATCGAGCGCATGGAGCTGCCAGCGTCAACTTCTTCAACAGCCGCAGGCAAACGCTCCAAAGTGGCCATGGCTGTATCAGGCCTAGCATCAGGCTCTTCAAGGACAAAACCTTCCGGCTCCATTTCGACATCAGCCCGGCCGCAGGTGCTGATATCAAGGTCATCGCGACTCAGCAGAAGCTCGATATCAGATCGCTTCAGTTCACTACCGAAGAGGATCTGGAAGGCGATGCGCTCACCGATCTCACCGGCCGACGGCAAGGTGCTGACGACCTCACCCTGCTGCTTCAGTTGCTCGGTGATCTCGGCCAGCTCCTGATCAAAGCTGGACAGCTCAAAATCCATGCGCAGAAGATGGATAGCCCGGCCTTTGCGGATATTTTCAAGCAGACGATGTTCTTCGTATTCGGTCAGGACATTCAGTATGCCCGGATCGATATCCAGGCCGGCCAAAGGATCCTCAGCAGAGGACGCCTCACCTTCTGCAGACTGATCAATCAGCGCAAGTATCGGCACCAGATCAAGAGTGAAGTTTTCATCGTTGCTTTTACCGTCGATCAACTGGATCAGAACATCGAGAGAACTGAACAGAGTATCAACCAGAGGTTGTGTGAAAGGGACCTTGCCGAGGCGCAGCCCATCGAGGAGATTTTCCATCGCATGAGACAACGACGAGAGGTCATCAAAACCGAACATGCCAGCGAGACCCTTGATCGAATGAGCCCCACGGAAGATACCGTTAAGGACATCAGGGTCACAATCGCCGGTTTCAACGGCATCGGCCAGCTTAACCAGATCATAATTGAGCGTCCCGATAATCTCCTCGGTTTCGCTGATAAAATCTTTAAGTGCCTGTGAAGAGCTCGTATCAGACAAGGCGCCCTCCTCAGGCCAGGTATTCACGGATCAGTTTCTGCAACTGATCCGGTGCGAAAGGTTTGACAAGATAAGCATTCGCACCGAGAGCCATACCTTTTTCCCGGTCACGCTCACTGCCTTCGGTGCTGATGATAAAGAGAGGGGTTTCCTTGTAGCTTTCATTGTTGCGGATAAAACTGACCAGCTCCAGACCATTGATGTCGGGCATATTAATGTCGGTAATGATCAGGTCGACCTTCTCACGAGGTAGAATCCGCAAGGCTTCAAAGCCGTTGGCAGCTTCCACGGTATCATAGTCACCCATCGCCGCGATCGTCGAGACAATCAGTGAACGCATAGTCAGCGAGTCTTCAGCTATCAGAATTTTCTTACTCACCGCATCAAACTCCTTAGAAAAAGCTTTAAGCTATAGGGCTATAAGTTTAAGACCTTACAGCTCATAGCTTACAGCTTACAGCTTACAGCTTACAGCTTACAGCTAGCCTTTACTCATAATACGTCTTTCAAGGAGAGCCTTCTCCATTGCCAAGCCTGCTTGAGAAAGGAAAATCTCCAGAGATTCCGTATCACCGATCGGCTTTTCGTCAGGCAGATTATCACCATACAGCACTGCGACCACCCGACCTTCGCTAACCAGCGGACCAACAAAAAACTCGCCAGGCTGCTGACCACCGAGTTGTGCGAAGAAATAATCGTTCCACTCTGATTGTTTTGCGGCGCTACGATAAGGGGCAAAGGACTGCAAAGCATCTTTAAAAACGTGATCTTCCGCCTTGGGCAGCTTGATATTGCGAACGCGTACATCTGCAGACTCGCCGTCCAGTTCAATACCAAACTGGCCGAGACCAACAATTACCTCTTCTTTAACCAGCAGAATCACAGCCCGATCCATCAGCTCACTGGCAAAGCGCAAAATAAGCAGGATAATGCCACCGCCGAGAGAGGGATTATTCAATTCCTGCAGCATGCCACGAAGAAGATGCAGCCCCGGAGACTGAGGAGGTCTCTGTTCCGGGGCTCCTGTCGCCACTTCGCCCATCTCCCTGAGCAGTTCAGCGCCAATATTGTAAAGACCGTCGGCTTTTTCAGGCTCTTCAAGTGTGGCTTCACCAAGGGCAAGGATCGCATCAACCAAAGCAATCAGACCAGCACGGCCACGCTCAGCAAGGACATCATCTTTCTTCGGCTTGGGGAACAGAGTCGGCACGCCAAAGTTGCGCACGCTCTGCTCCGCCTCCCGGTTGGGATGATCGGACATGACCAACACCTGAAAATCAGGATACTGGGAGCGAACCTCTTCGAGCAGCTCAAGGCCGCCAAGGACACCGCTGCCGTCACTACGGGGCATGATCAGGTCGATTACCAAAGTTGTCGTTGTGGGGTCCGCTTGCGAAACAGCCTCGAGAAAGGAGTTGTAATTGGTAAAGACGTGAACCTGTGCTTTGCGTTCCTGCAGCAGGCTGGCAATCTTCTCAGCTGTTCCCGGGTCATCATCTACAACGATGAATTTGCGCGCTGGTTTAGTTGCTATGACCGCGGTGTCAGATCCCTCAGCAGAGGCCTTAACTGGCATCTCACCCTTGACTTCTGCCAACAGCTGGTCGATATCGATCAGAGATTCACCCCGCTCGTCGACATCTTCACCACGATGGCGCTTCTCATCAAGGATTCGGCTGCCTTCCATGGCCAGCCATTGCGGGTTGAGCCCGCTGTCCAGCATGAACTGCAAAGGATTCAGAGTTGTGGCCGCAAGTTCACCGGGGTCGCCGAGTTCAAAAGAAAAAGCCCCTTCATCCCAACTGAAGAAGCTGTAAACAATCTTTTCAACTTGCTCACGAACAGCCGTATCGATCGCCTCACGATCTACACCAAAATCGCTAACAAGGATATCGCCAACACGGCGACCATCATCACTTTCGTGCTGAATGACCAAAGCTTTTTTGAGGGTTCCGATGTCGGCCATACCGGTACGTATGACAAGGTCACCGATATTCTCGGGAAAGGTTGAGGCACTGGCGCGTATGACCTGGCCATCATGAAAGATAACCCGCCCGTCCCGGTCAAGGCTGCTTAACTGCAACACCCCGGACTTGCGACTCAAACTGACAATCTGGAGAATTTCCCCCAGGCCAAGATCTTCTAGGTTACCAACAAGACTCATAAGCTCTTCGCATCAAGGTCGTTAGACAGACAAAGACCTTCCCGATGTGATGCTATCAGGCAACACGGCAACGAGGGAAAGTTCAAGATTAATCATTCACGTAACAATCGGAAATTAAACAGAAATAAATATACTTCATGAGGAAGGACAAGTAAAGGAGGTTTTGTGCCTGAGGGTGGAGCCAAATCAAGTAATTATGGGGACATAATGGTTCCACATTGTGCCCCCATAATTACGTATCTGCTTTCATAAAATCAAACGCCAGAACCGGCGGGGTTGTCGCACCTGACGTCCGATCATAAAAGGGGACACGAAGGGGAAGCGATTATGTCCCCATTTATTGCTCACGTTTCAGGTTTCCGGGCTTCAAGTCTTCGCGCCACGCGCCACACGCCACGAGCCGCAGGTTACCTTTCCCGATCCGTAAACTTCAAGCGAATCGGACAGGCGACAAAACCAAACGCCTCGCGGAAACAGTTCATAAGGTAGCGTTCGTAAGAGAAGTGTACACCTTCGGCCTTGTTAACGAAGATCACGAAAGTTGGTGGGCGGACGGCGGTCTGAGTCATGTAGAAGAATTTAAGGCGCTGGCCGCGATACATAGGCGGTTGATGATTGTACTCAGCGTCTTTCAGGACTTTATTCAGTGCCGAGGTAGTCACTTTACGGTTAAACTCGTCATTCACCATCTCAACATCAGCCATGATCTTGTTGATGCGTTGACCGGTCAAAGCGGAAACAAAATGGATCGGGCTGTCCGGCAGGAAACGAAAAGCCGCGCGCACATCCTTGATGTACTCGCTCATGGTTTTGTTATCTTTCTTGAGCAGGTCCCACTTGTTGACAACGATGATAATGGCCCGGCCACGATCATGCGCATAGCCGGCAATTGTCATGTCCTGGTCGGTAATGCCTTCTTCCGCATCGACCACGATCAACGCAATATGACACCGGTCCAAAGCCTTGAGAGCCTGGATTACCGAGTACTTTTCAAGCTTTTGCGAGACCCTGCCCTTGCGCCGGATGCCAGCTGTATCGATCATTACATAGCGTCGTTCATTATAGGCAAAAACAGTATCAACACTGTCGCGGGTTGTGCCTGCCGTCGGGTTGGCGACCACCCGCTCATAGCCGAGCAGACGATTAACCAGAGACGATTTACCGACATTAGGCCGACCGATGATCGCCATACGGGTTTCTGTCTCTTTATCGTCGTCTTCATCCTGTTCCGGCATCAGGGCAAGAAGGTCCTGAACCAGGTCATTCGTGCCGATGCGATGTTCCGCAGCGATCGGGTGAATCGCATCAACCCCCAGAGCATAAAACTCGCCCAGGTAAGCCTCCTGCGCAGGGCCATCCATCTTGTTAACGACAAAGAGAACAGGCTTATCCACCTGGCGCAGCATATGCGCAACCTCTTCGTCGGCAGGGTTCAAGCCCTCACGACCATCCATAAGAAAGATGATGATGTCGGCCTCTTCGATAGCCAACTGAGACTGCTCGCGCATCTGCGCCAACAAACGCTCACTGCTAACCGGCTCAAAACCACCTGTATCGATCAAAGTAAAACGTTTCTCAAAGCGATCCACATCCGCATAATTGCGGTCGCGGGTCACCCCGGGGAAATCCTCGACAATCGCCTGGCGCTTGCCGATAATCCGGTTAAAAAGAGTCGATTTGCCCACATTGGGACGACCGACGATTGCAACAAGGGAACTCATAAATTTATCTCCGCAGATAGGCTGCCGGAAGAATGTTAACAAATAATTAACGATATAAATCTATACAACAATATAAAGAAATTAGCCGCAGATAAAATCGGATAACGTCTGATGGTTACAAACTTCAAACTTTATGTCTTTGAAGTATCAGATTCTATCAGATTTTATCTGCGGCTAACAATTTGCCTTACAACTTTAACCATAAAACTTTCCTCAGTGAGCTCTGTGCCCTCTGTGGTAAAAGTTTGGGCTTATGCATAATACCCTTTATACCACTCAACAAAGCTTTCAACCCCAACCTCGATCGACGTCGCCGGCCGGAAGCCGACAGCCTCGCTCAAAGCGTCAACATCCGCCCAGGTTGCAGGCACATCGCCCGGTTGAATTGGCATAAAGTTCTTGATGGCTTCTTTGCCCAAAGCCTTTTCAAGCGTTTCGATCAGGTGCATCAGCTCCACCGGGTTGTTGTTACCGATATTATACACCCGGTAGGGCGCATCGCTCGTGCCAGGATCGGGGTTATCGCCCGACCAGTCAGGATTCGGCCGCGCGGGTTGATCTGTAACACGAATCACACCCTCAACGATATCATCAATGTAGGTAAAATCACGTTTCATACGACCATGATTAAAAACATCGATCGGTTCACCGGCAAGGATTGCCTTGGCGAAGAGGAAAAGGGCCATGTCCGGCCGGCCCCATGGGCCGTAAACCGTAAAGAAACGCAGTCCGGTACAAGGCAGTTTATAAAGATGCGCATAGGTATGCGCCATCAACTCATTGGCTTTCTTGCTTGCCGCGTAAAGTGACAAGGGATGATCTACGTTATCATGCACGGAAAAAGGCATGGTGGTGTTGGCACCGTAAACCGAGGAGGACGAAGCGTAAACCAGGTGTCCGACCTTATGATGCCGACAGCCCTCGAGGACATTCATAAAGCCGACCAGGTTGGCATCGACATAAGCGTGCGGATTGGTCAGCGAATAACGCACCCCGGCCTGCGCTCCAAGGTTAACCACCGCATCAAACGCGTGCTCAGCAAAGAGTTTTTCCATCGCGACACGATCAGAGAGGTCATATTTTACAAAGGTGAAATTTTCCTGCCCTTCCAGTTGCTTAAGGCGGTTTTCTTTAAGAGATACTTCGTAGTAGTCATTGAGATTGTCAAGGCCAACGACGCTATCTCCTCGCGCCAGTAAACGCTGGCAGAGATGGAAACCGATAAAGCCTGCGGCACCGGTCACCAAGATGCATGGATGTGCTTCAATATTTTTACTCATAGCCAACCTTTTTTAAAATCTTACACCACTCGTTCGCTTTGCTCACTAAAGTACACAGAGTTCACAGAGGGAGAAACAAAGCTTTACAAACTAAAAGCTCTAAGGGTGTCTCAGTGTACTCTGTGCTCTCTGTGGTGAACAGCATTTGTCTATCGCTCTTTAAGAAAGCTCTGAAGCTCAGCTGTTTTTTCTTCCATCAGTACCTGATCACCACGCGATTCAACATTCAACCGCACCACCGGCTCAGTGTTCGACATGCGAAGGTTAAACCGCCACTTAGCGAATTCAACAGAGAGCCCATCCGTGTGATCGACATCAAGAGCGCCAGACGCATACTTCTCTTCAACCGCTTTAATCGCCGCTGCAGGATCGTTCAACGTCCGGTTAATCTCACCGCTGGCCGGGAACTTCTTCATCCGCTCACCAACCAGTTCGGAAAGAAGCTTCTTCTGACGACACATCAGCTCGACCACCAGTAGCCAGGGGATCATACCACTGTCGCAGTAAGCGAAGTCGCGGAAATAATGGTGAGCGCTCATTTCACCACCATAAACGGCATCCTCGGCGCGCATCCGTTCCTTGATGAAGGCATGGCCGGTCTTACTCATCACCGCCTCGCCACCGGCCTGCTCCACAATATTAACAGTGTTCCAGGTCAGACGGGGGTCATGGATAATCTTCGCCTTCGGCCGCGTCGCCAGGAAAGCCTCAGCCAGCAGGCCGACGATATAGTAACCCTCAATGAATTCACCATGTTCGTTAAAGAAGAAGCAGCGGTCAAAATCACCATCCCAGGCAATACCCAGGCCGGCGCCATGTTCGAGCACCGCGTCCCTTGTGATGCCACGATTCTCCGGCAGTAAGGGGTTCGGAATACCGTTGGGAAAAGAGCCATCCGGCTCGTGACAGATCTTGATGATCTCCAAGGGCAGCTGCTTCTCCAACAGATCTAGAAGAGGCCCGGCACAGCCGTTTCCAGCGTTCACTACCACTTTCAACGGCCGCAAAGCTGAGGCGTCTATATAACTGAGCAAATGTCGGATATAAGCAACCCGGTGCTCATAGGGTGTCACCTGCCCTGTCCGCTCAGGCGCGTCAAACTCACCCGCCTCGGCAAGCTGTCTGATCTTATCAAGCCCCGTATCGCCACTGATCGGCCGGCTCTCTTCACGCACCAGCTTCATACCATTGTAATCCGCCGGATTGTGGCTCGCCGTCACCATAATCCCGCCGTCAGCCTTGGCGTATGAAGTGGCGAAGTATACCTCCTCCGTACCGCACAGGCCGATATCGAGAACATCCGCCCCACCCTCGGTCAAGCCTTTCACCAGAGCCGCCGTCAACGCCGGGCTGGTGGGACGTACATCCTGGCCAACCACGACAGTTTTTGGCTTCAGGAACTGCGCAAAAGCGCGACCAATTCGATAGGCGACATCTTCGTTGAGTTGATCGGGAATCCGACCGCGGATATCGTAGGCCTTAAAACATTCAATAATCATTTTTCACCACCGAGTTCAGAGAGTTTGCAGAGATTAATTAACCATTCTAACCAGACTATTTTCAAAAGTTCTACATTGAAGTTGATCAGCAAACCGCACTTTTTATCAGACGTTATCAGATTCTATCTGCGGCCAATATTGCCTAAAGATTTCGATATCAATCCTCTCTGACCTGATATCCCCTATGAAGCTCTGTATCACGACGATGAGCGGACAAATCTTCGGCGACGGCATCAATCTTCTTCGTCAAACTTTCATCAACAGCATCAATTTTCTGGTTTAAGACCCCTATCTTAAAGCTGTTGTTTTCTACCTTTTCGTTCAACTCATCGAAACGGGCATCCAACTTCTTATCAAGTGCTGCATAGCCTTCCAGAACCAGGTCGAATTTGCCATTGATGTCTTCGAGAATCATCACCTGATGCTCCTTTTCCATATTTCCCTCCAATGTAATTACAATAAAAAAGCAGACCCCATTTATAAGCAATTTTAGCCGCAGATACAATCTGATAACATCTGATAAAATCCACAAGACTTTTAGTGCCTTAATTTTAAACCAACCAGACAGCTTTCAGAAAAATGAAAAGATAAAGAGTTCTTGCTAAAGGGTTAAACCATCAGACCTTATCAGATTGAATCTGCGGCTAATAAGTGTTTTGAATTGCCACTAAACGCCATTCGCCACTCGTTTAACCTGAACTCGCTCACCTCCAAAGTTGAGGACCAAACCTAGTTTCTTACCAGTCGCTTTCAGGTAATTCTGACACTGGGCGAAATGGATATTCTCTATGGTCTTAACGGCTTTCAATTCAATGATAATTTCATCTTCAACAAGCATATCTGCAAAGTATTCACCAACCACCTGCCCTGCATAAAAAATTGTGATGGGCTTTTGAGTTTGAACTTTCAGTTTTGAAGCAATTAGTTCTATCGCCAGTGAGTTCTCATAAACTTTCTCCAGAAAACCACAACCCAGGTTATTGCTAACGGTATATGCACAGCCAATAATCTGTTCTGTCAAACGCTTGTAATAAGCTTCGTCTTTGATCATTATTTCTTCCATTCCAAATACAATAAAAACAATCGTTTAATTAGCCGCAGATTGGGTCTGATAAAGTCTGATGGTTTCAAACCATAAGCATAAGCGGTTTTTGCCTTTGACTTTATCCGAAGTTATCAGATTGTATCTGCGGCCAATAAAGCCTTCAGTTAAAAAATTAACCCCAGATAACGTCTGATTACATCTGATGGTTTTAAACTACAAACATAAGCGGTATGGCCTTTGACTTTATCCGAAGGCATCAGATTGTATCTGCGGCCAATAAAGCCTTCAGTTAAAAAAGTGGCCCGCCGTTTCGGGCGGGCCATAACATATCTCATAAAAATGAGATCACACAAAATGGGGCAGAAAGATCTCACGTCCCCCCTTATGACCATTGCATAACATCACATTCCCCTCCTCGCCTCGAGTTCCCCTCAAACCTGGGCGGCGGGTGCCGCAAAGCGGCCATTGCATTGCAAATGTGGAGATCTTTCTTTTTATCGGTACAGCCGTGTTTACCCTACCTCCCCCTTCATAGCTGCCATGCATTTCCCTGGCAGCAAATCAAAAGCTTTATCTTTACAACTTTTTAGCAGCCTATCGGACTATCTGGGCTGAAGCGAAAATGGGCCGAACAGGTTGATTTTCGGCCAGTTCATGGTTAATCAGACAAGTTGCTAGCGACCAGCTCCTGCAACAGTGAATTCATACCCGCTTTCGGCATCGCCAATAACTTCGATACTGGCGACAGGTTCTGCGTTGCTATTTCCTGCGGAGCCTTCCGGGGCTGAGAGGTTAATTGAGTAGTCTCTGATAATATCTCCAGCCTGAACCTGAACATGGGCTGTTTCCGGTCCATTACCAGAATAATAATTAACGCCAACACCGTATCGTCCCGTTGCCAGGTTTTCACAATCAACAACGTAGTAGTGCTCAGGGCCATAGGAAGTAACATCATCGTAGTCCAGGTAACCAGAGCTGCCCCACATGTTGCCATAATAGACATGGCTGCCGTCCGGCTCATTAACATGCAGATCCACGTCTCTTTCCGCCCCCCAGGTCAGGGTGATGCTGATGGGGCCGCTACCAACCTGTGGGGTTGGCCACGAGAGAGCGTTGGCTTGACTGAGTGCGATGTTGATGATCATTGGGCCGGTTTGGTTGCCGTTGAGATAAGATTTGATAAAACCATGGTTAGTCCAATCATCAAAGTTCGGAATATTGGCAACGTTGGGATCTAGGGTTCCAGGAAACAAACTGTCTACTGCTGCGATGACAATATCGTTTACCAAAGTAAAATAGGGGCCGCCTCCAGCAACCCTACTAGCAGGGGTTGCCACAGAAACAACACCGAAGGCACTCATCTGTATGCGACTATCACTTGCCAAATTCGTATAGGCGGCATTTGCATAAAGATTGCCTTGGGAATGAGCTACAACCAGCACACGATTACCTTCCATCAATAAACTTTTATAACGTTGAACATGACGGCTTAAATCAGCATCAATGATTGCCTCTGCAGCATTATAGCTTGCAGCTATTTCGTGTGTTGCGGTTTGAAACCACCCGGGAGCATGTTCCTGACTGCCAAGCCATCTCCAGAAGGAAGCAGCCTGGTCACCCATGCTTTGACGATAGACCTCAAAAAGTGAGTAAATGCCTTCATTGTGATTGTAAGAGAGTTCGAAGGTCCATTCTTCATCGGGAAGTTCGCCAGCCGTTATCATCATTCTTTTCAATCTTCTCAACGATGAATCAGCTGAACTTTGCTCATTGAACATTCCATTACTAAAAAACACAGCATTCCCATAGTTACAGTAGCTAGCTTCTGCAAAGTTGTTATCAACAAGGATCAACAAAAAAAGCGTCAATACATAACAAAGTATCTTTCTCATAATTCCCCCCTATCAGTTTGCAAGTGCATCAGGATCAAAAGTACAGCTCTGCTTCCATTCAGATAAACGCGCAGAGGGGAAAGACCCGCCACCCAACATACGACTCGAATCTTGATATGCATAGACACGATCACTGGTGTTAACGATTCGGGCCTGTAGCTCTTCGATTAGAAGGTAAGCGTCATCAGGACGTATATAATCGAGACATTCTCCAGCACGTTGCATGGAAGACATATCGTTATAAACAGCATCCCGATCACCCTCACGAGCATGGATCATAAAGTTCTGCAATGGATAGTAATTCTGAATAAGCGCATGACGGGTTTTCTCGGAATTCGGGTAGGTCAACGCAATCCAGCGCTCGATGTCATCGCGTATGCCATTATCATTGACATCGACACCTTCAATGGTGGCATCGCCAGCAGAGCCTAGATCGGGAGGCAGGTTCAGGCTTGTCTCAGCCAGGATTTGAACATTCAGGAAACCACCGGGGTTGCTGCGAAGTGAAACTGTGAGAGTGTTTTCGAGATCGTTGGGGGAGATGGCGCGTTCGAGGACCTGAACCTTCTGGTTGAAATCTGATGGACCGAGGATTTTTACGCCGTTAATACTAATGATAGCACTGGAAACCTGGTTCGTACCGCTCTCATCACCATTTTGAACCTTGAGAATGAAATCTTCGAAACCCTGACCGTAAAAGCTGAACTCTTCTTTGACAGGCGATCCGGTCTCCGAATCAATGCGTTCTTCTACAACGATTTGAGCTGCGAGGGCTGTCGTGGCGGTCAGACAGACAGCTACCACCATCAGCACAAGCATCATGCTTGTTTCTTTCATAGCTTCCTCCTTACTGACAACAATTAATAAGTCATTACAATGTTACGCTTTCCAGGCTGGCCCTCTCCTTTCTTGCCTGGCGTTTATTTATGGTGGACTTTCTGCGTGCTGTTTTCTTCCGTCAACGTGCTAACGAAAAGACACCACAAATATTAAGTTTAATTTAGGGAGGGGGAATTGTTCGGATCAATGCCGAAGAATTTACAGGTTGCTGTGACAGAACAAGCCCGCAGTCCGAAAGGTCTGCGTAGCGTTCTACCTCCCCTCCATTTTAAATACAAAAAGCCGGGCTGCGAAGGTTTTAAATACCCTTCAGCAACCCGGCTGTCTTTAATCGGAGATTAAGACCCGTGGCTTTCCGCCCCACCCTCACGAATGGTTTGGCTTTTTTCAGTGGCTACAGATTAACTGTTTCAAACGATGGTTAAATTAGATTGTCCCAAGGTTTATGTCAAGAAAAAATTCATGCTTGTATAAAATTCGTCAGGCTACCCATGACAACAACTTTTGCAAACCAAGATAACCATCTAGATTTACAGTTATATTTAAATTTTTATGAATCACTACACTTAAGCATATAACGGTGTTATATTGTTACTTGTTAAAGATACAGCAACACACTAGCAGCCTGTCGAACTTTCAAGGCTGAAACGGAAATTTGGTTGTTTGAGAACAGCTTTTGGCTTTTTTGAGAATAATAGCCTTAGCTATTGGTCGAAAAGGAGCAGAAATATGGGCCAAAGAGACGAGTTTGCAGCAGTTCATTGTAAGTCCCACAGGCTGCTAGGAGACTAACCATGCCGATCTCTCCACCGATTGAAACCCTTCTCGATCAGCCACCCATGGAGTTAATGGATCTCTTTGGGCGGATGCGATCTCTCACGAGTGAAGCCAATTTTGAAGGGGAACTACCGGTGGTCTGGCAATGTTCGGACGAAAGTCAGAGTATAAAAAAGAGCCTTTTCGGTTATGTGTATGATTGCCCGGTCTTCAACCTGGGGCGGGTTGGTGCTCTGATCGATCCAAACCGGCTGATTCCTGCTTCTCACCACGGTCGCGATCTGGTCATCCTTGGCGGCAGTCACATCGGTGGCAGTGAGGAGGCAGGGATCGGTTATGTGAAGCGTGTGCACGGCAAGGTCGCCCCTTGCTGCGGCATGCTGAACCGCCTGATGTCACCCTACATGACCCTTTACCAACGCGCAGCCACCTTGATCACCCTCTTCCGAGGCCCCGGCGGTTTGAAGGTCGAAATCCCTTACAAATATCTACTGCGTAAAAGTACCGACACGCATGACCACCCTCACCTGCACCTGAAAATCGACCGACTTGTCGATGGTGAACCTTTGCGGGATGCTAGCCAGGGAAAGGTCTATCGTCTCAACAAGGACTTTACCAACAGCTACCAGCACCCGCTAAAAGAGATAACCAAGACTCCGGTTTCGATCGGCAAGCTCCTCGATCCGTCTACTTTCTATTTCACCAAACAACTGAACGATGCGGCACACGACCCCGACTCCCTGCTCGAAAGCTCGGTGTTCGACTTCATGCCCGACATCGTTACTTCACCCTACCCCCACCGCCGCATGGCCGACATCAACACCTGGCGCCAGTTCCATCGCCTGGCTTCCTATGTAACCGATTCTTTCGACAGCGGTGACCGCAACATCCTGATCATCGCCGGCCTGACTATCGATCACACGATCAAGCGCAACACGTTTATACCGCAATTCGGTTTTTGGATGCAGCAAGGGCAGGCGTTACAGGCGCGCTATTTCAATGCACCGGAGTTGAACAGGTTACTGGATGAGCAGGTGGTGTTTGCGCCGAGTAAGACATTTCTGGAGTATGCGGAGATTACTTAGGACAAAAGCAGAAGCTTATTTGCCGCAGATACAAGCTGATAGGGTCTGATGAGTAAACAAAAACCCATCGTTATTTAACAAGAATTGTAGTGGTTCAATAAAACCGGACACCAACTAAGGTGGTATAGTATACCACTTCAAGAGAGGTGTTCAAATGAGCAGAAGAGACAGACGATCATTCACCGACGAATTTAAACACGAGGCCGCCAGTCTGGTTGTTACCCAAGGTTATTCTGTTGCAGAAGCCAGCCGTGCCATG
>JARUHP010000001.1 GCA_030005635.1 Deltaproteobacteria bacterium IMCC39146 | reverse complement strand
GTCGTAGTGGCCGCCCCTTCTTTATGATTCAATCTCTAAGAGGTGCTTCCTAGAAGAGTAGGGGAATGTGTTAATAGATTTTCGGAGCACTTTAAAAAGCAACTTTGCCCACCTAACAGCCGTCTGAAGAAACGACCCCATGCAAGACCACTTTTCTCTATTTTTATCTATTTTAGACATTTGACGATTCAACCCCATGAAAGACCCGTTTTCTCTTGTTCCTGTTGTGGGAACTCAATGGTTAAATCCAAGTTAAAATAACATTGAAATAACTTGAGGGGGGTGTGTTGAAAGTAAAACTACCCTTCCCTCTAGACCGCGCCAGGAGTCATTTTTTTCTGCGTGCAATTGAGAAAAACAGGTTTTAGCGTTTTGATTAATAATCAAATTAAATCAAACAACAAGCCGATAGCAGGTAGGGGGGGGGGGCGCATCTCTAAGCGGTGGTGACTTAAGACCGCTAGGAGTAGCCTAATTTTTACATCCGCAAAATATAAGCCGTCGGTAGGTTCTTCTGGGGGAAGGGGTATCACATCTCTACAGCCTACAATCTCTAGACCGGCTGGGTCTCGAATCTTAGTCTCCGCAGGTTTCAGAAAAAAGTGTTTAGGTACTCCTGAGAGATCCCATCCCGGGGGTAACGCTCGACCTCAAACAGTCGGCGCTATCAAAAATATTTACGTTGGCCTTCCTTCCTATGAAGCCTCTTTTTATGGCTAAAAACACAGCTAGACTCCCATAGGTTGGGCTTTTAAGTGTTTGCCTTGTTGTGAAAAAGTAAGGACATTCTAGGACACTTTACGCCCTCCCATCTCCTTAGCATATTGAATTGGCAATATTAGGTTTTGTAAGGTTCTCGCCTCCAATGAATATCGCCCCGATAACAGTCGTGTCAGGGTGCTAAAACGTGTCTTATATATCCCTAGGAGATGTAAGAATGAGTTGCAACAGGATAAATAGTAAAGCCCCAACCTTGAAAACAGGCTGGGGCTTTTTTTACTGCAAATCGTGACATATAAGAATGGCCCGTCATAATTTGACGGGCCATTCTTATCATTCAAGTCATGATTTAAACAGACTATCTTTTAGTTGCAATGAAGTAAAAGGGACCTTCATTGCCACTGTCATCACTAGCAAAAGCAACCAAATTGCTGTCTGGAGATATCATGCCCACAAGAGTTTTCCATCCATCATCAAAAGTCACTTCACCATTATCAGCTACATTATAACTGCAAGCAAACGTACCATCCCCAACCTTGATATCACATCCCCCAAGGCCATCAAATACAAGCGATCCAATAGCTGATTCAAGATCACTGGCTAATGGACTTCCATCACCGGAATCTCCATCTATTTCAGTAAAGTTGTATACTCCGCTCAAAGTTGAATCGTCATTCCCGGATGATTTTTTTACAATCACTGACAAAAAGATATTATCATCAAAGTCATTGTATTTACTTATGACTATAACACCACCATCTTCACTGATTTGTCCCGTTGCTGCTTCACTGGGGAATGAAATGTATCCTTCTGAGGTGATATTATAATTGAATGCGTCATTCGTTATGTCTTGCCCTGAGCCATCCCCGTTAAAGGTTAAATCGAACACGTCAGTAAAAACATAACTGCCGGTGTTCCTTTCATCATCCATTAGCTGAATCATTGTATAGTCGCCATCAGCTAAAGCATTATTGCCATTTGAAAACTCATTTTTTATTCCTAAAGCAACAAACTTATCCGACAGTGGTGTGTTGCCGTTGGTGCCGTATGTTAAGTATTTGTCATTGCATGATCGAGCAAAGGTGATGCCTTCAACTGTCGAAGTTCTGTTGTCACCAAAGGCAACATTCACAAAAAGTTCGGAGTCGCTCGGAGAATCGGTGCCATCGCTTGAAAACGATAAAGTGGTGCCAGAAAAATCAAAATCAATATCATAGACATATGACAATGCATTGTCATAAACTTCGAACGAGGCCCCATTAAAACTAGCATCACCAATAGTGGTACAACCGTTATCTCCGCCGTCAACAGCAACATCATCTCCGCCACCGCCGCCACCGCTGCCGCCGCATGCAAACAGAGACAACACAATGAAAGCAGACACCATTAATCGCATAAAACTTTTCATAATAACCTCCTTAGAGAAATAATAATGTGGAACCTTCGAGAGCGCTGTTCCACCCAAAACAACAATTAACAAACTATTTCGTTCTTACCTCACATCACTCAACGCCATTGAAGCACAAAATAAAAAACCGCAGGTCAGCATTACGCCAACACAGCGGCTCTTGGTTGTCAGGTTGTCCCTATAAAGAAACTGTTCATTATGCCCCCCTCAGAACACATTAAACAAAGCTGAAGTATTCTAATGAAACTATTGCAACTCTGTCAATGGTTTATTGTTTATCCTACTACATATGTTCTGTGAGCGTAGAACTGGGCGAAACCAATAATTCTTATTGATCCTGATAAATAATAAAAGGCCACCCGTTTCCAGGTGGCCATTCTTCTCTTAATGCTTGTTTTAGTATAAAGCTCTATTTTACCCCCCAAGCGATGACCTGGGTGTTACATAGGTATAGTATGGCTTCTCATCTGATCTTATTATGTAGTAACTGTTGCTATCATCGAGGATGGTCACAGGGTGTGTGTCAGTGGCTATCGCACATCTGCCATCTTCTATCACGTTATCGAGTTGTAAAATCCCCTCCGCATTATATGAATAAGCTTGGTCAAGGTCTTTTGGCTCACGGCATATAACTGACCCTTTAAAAACGGAAGCAAGGGTTGGACTGGCATTATCTTCGGGCAACACCCAGTAGTTTGCTGTGTCTTCATCATTGATATAGAGCGTCTCTGTTTTTCGAGAGTAAACAATATTTCCAATTCTCAGTTTGACGGTTACAAGGAGTTCAGTGTGCGGCACTTTACTACCCTTGTAATATTCATCAGGAGTTGTGAATATTGTAGAAACAATACCAACCGCTACCCCTATAAATCCAAAAGGCTGCCCCGGGTCTTTACGTTCAGAGTTGTGCAGGACTTTCTGTACAGACCACTCAAGAGTAAAGGCATTGTCAGGAGTCTCTGCAACTGGGATGGAATTATTGAACAGCCCAGAAGCGAGATATGTTTGAAATGCTGTGCCAAACGAAGACTTGTCTATGTCTTTTATGTAGACCCCTAATATAGAGTCATCTTTATTTTGGACATTTTCTTGGAAGAATGGTCGGACTTGCTGCCCTACAACCTTACCAGCAAGTTTTTCCCAGTGGTCTGCGGACTGCATTTTTTGTTGGTAACTCCAAGGGTATGTTGCCTGATGTGGGTTTTTCGCGCACGCAGTCGTGAAAACAGCCAAGATACAAACGGTCAAAATTAGACGCATGAAATTTCCCCCTTAAATAATAGATGTGGTGACTGAAATTGGATTCGTTTATTACAGTTCAACGCATTTAAATGTTTTACATCAATACTGTTCAATTACCCATAAATGAGTTTGCTTTGAAGGATACCATTGTTAAAAGGTATGTCAAACGAGCGAGGTTTATTCTGTTCGTTAACTAAGCGTTCTATGCCGAAGATAAGTTCTAAGAACTTTCCGGATATTAAGCATAAAGAAAAGGCCGCCATATAATAATATTGGCGGCCAGGATTTAATATGTCTTTAAGCAGTAAAGTAGGTCTTAGTCTCTTCCGTTGCCTCTTCCGCTCTGCTCGATGATTATTTCGTCAACCTTGGAATGCATTTCACCGAAATCACGCCACAACTTCTTTCCTGTTTCGGTTAAGAATAGGCTATGCGCTTTGCCTTTAGGTACGATCCTGATTAAATTGTAGCCCTCAAATTCACCTTTATTGTTGACTGTCTGGCCGAGGCTGCGAACCTTTCGCGATATTGTTTGCTGAGGCAGTTGTAGTTGCTCAACAAGCTCAGGCGTTGTAACACCTTCGTCCATTGCTATAGTCAGAAACACCAACCATTCGCGACTATTCAACTGATAATCTGGATTGTTTATCAGGAAATCAAGGATCGATTTCGTTCGTATTTTGATGGTTTCTATGTTTGTCATCTTTCACTCACCTTCAAGTTGATCTTCCCGAATGTAAGAATAGCACAATGAGCATTGACACTCCAAATGCGTAGATTTCAAGTATTTGCAAACAAAGCTACTGCTTGTCTTGCAATCCGAAGACTCTGAACTTAGCACCCTCTCCCCCTGATTACCAAGTTGCGGAAGGGTAAGGTTGCAACCTTATAAAACCTAAGTATTCGGGAACCGTAAAAAAGGGCTCTCTTACACTAAAAAAGGGAACATAAACAAAAACTTGCTACCTATCTTGCTACCCTGGACACTAAAAAAACAAAAAGGGTTACAGACCGAAATCTGTAACCCTTTAATTTAAATGGCGCGCCGCGGAAGATTCGAACTCCCGACCTTCTGATCCGTAGTCAGACGCTCTATCCAGCTGAGCTAGCGGCGCTAAGGAACACGGTTTATCGCTTACATCCAGCCCAATGTCAAGCTTTTTCAAGCTTAACAGGAAAACTGGCGGAGAGGGAGGGATTCGAACCCTCGGTACAGTTGCCCGTACAACACCTTAGCAGGGTGCCACCATCGGCCGCTCGGTCACCTCTCCACTATATTTGAAACTTAAAGCTTTCACTCCGTTTAGAATCCTACTTAAAACGAAACAAATATGAAAATGGCGGAGGAGGTAGGATTCGAACCCACGGACGCTTGCGCATCAACGGTTTTCAAGACCGCCGCCTTCGGCCTCTCGGCCACTCCTCCGTTTTTATTTTTCTAGACCCGCAGTTGTAATACGAACTGCGAATCGTAATCAACCGATTTTTTCAATACCGCCCATATAAGTACGTAAAACTTCCGGAATCACCACAGAACCGTCTTCCTGCTGGTAGTTTTCCAAGACCGCAACCAAAGTGCGACCGACAGCTAGACCCGAACCATTCAGTGTATGAACGAACTCTGGTTTACTGCCTGCTTCCCTGCGGAAGCGGATGCTGGCACGCCGGGCCTGGAAATCACGGAAGTTCGAACAGGACGATATTTCGCGATAAGCCTGCTGGGCCGGCAACCAGACTTCGATATCGAAGGTACGAGCAGCAGAAAATCCGATATCGCCGGTGCAGAGATCAACCACCCGGTAGGGCAGCTTGAGTGCCTGCAGAATGCCTTCGGCATCGGCCAGCAGTTTTTCCAACTCAGCGTCAGAATCTTCCGGGCGGACGAACTTGACCAGCTCGACCTTGTTGAACTGATGCTGGCGAATCAGGCCACGTGTATCGCGTCCATGGGCGCCGGCTTCTTTACGGAAGCAGGGCGTATGGGCCGTGTAACAGATCGGCAGCTGCGTACCATCGAGGATCTCATCGCGGAAGATATTGGTCACTGGCACTTCGGCAGTTGGGATCAGGAAATAGTCGGGATCATCCATGTGGAAGAGATCGGCTTCGAACTTTGGCAGCTGTCCCGTTCCGGTCATGGTGTCGCGATTAACCATGAGTGGAGTCTGTACTTCCGTATATTTGTCTTCTGCAGTGTGGGTGTCGAGCATGAAGTTGAAGAGCGCACGTTCTAGGCGAGCGCCGGCTCCCTTGGAGAGTGAGAAGCGGGCACCGGCTATCTTGGTGGCACGCTCAAAATCGATAATATCGAGATCTTCGCCGATATCCCAATGGGCTTTGGGCTCAAAACCAAGCTGGGTCGGCTCACCCCAGGTACTAACTTCCAGATTGTCTTCTTCAGACTTGCCAATCGGGCAGACTTCGTCGGGCAGGTTCGGCAGGGTCAGCATCAGCCCTTTCAGGCTTTCCTCAACATGGCGCAGCTCTTCATCGAGCTCCTTGATGCGTGCCGAGACATCTTTCATGCGGGCGATTTCACCCTGAACCTGGCTCTTGTCCTTGGTCTTGCCGATCAGGGCTGAAACCTGGTTACGCTCCGCCTTGAGCGTTTCCGCCTCGCTGAGCAAAGCGCGCCGCTTGTCATCAAGACTGCGGAAGTCACTGAGATCGACGGTACCACCACGGCTGTTCAGACGGCGTTCGACTTCGTCCAGGTTTTCACGTAGAAATTTAAGATCGAGCATAAGAATTGCTCCGCAATTCTGTGTCAAGGGTGCAGGGTTAAAGGTTAAGGGTGTCTTTCCCTAAACCTTTAACCCTGCACCCTGAACTGGTTTTTTAAATAAGGGAGGATATCTAGCACTTATGGGATTCCGGGTCAAGGCTTCGCATCATCACGCTCACCGCGAACCCACCATTCGGTATCATCATCAAACCACCAACGTGTTGAATCCGTCTCCCAGATGGTTTCAGCCAGATTTTTGGCCGCTTCAGTCTGCAAGCGCTTGAGAGTAACCGGATACCACTCATCTGCGTAGCGGTTGCCGAGATCTTTGTATTCCTTGAGTGCCAGGATCATTTCCAACTGATCGGCGTCATGGGCAATGCAGGCTTCACGGGTTTCCTTGGCCATGAACTCATACTGCAGACTGCGGTAATCATCACCAAAAGGCAGGGTGCGGGCCAGGTCTTCGACCGCTTTGCGCTCATCAACCTTTACGTACTTCTTGTTGACATAGTTGAGATCGCCGGTGCGCGCTTCGGGGATGTCATGGAAAAGACAGAGTAGGACCACCCGGCCTGCATCCGCTTCTTCATCGAGTTGAGCCAGGGTGTAGCCGATCAAGCTGGTACGGTAGCTATGCTCGGCCACCGATTCCGCGCCAGACCCTAGAAATTGGAATCCGGTACGCGGTGTACGCTTGAGCATGCCTGCTTCGAAGAGGAAATTAGCGATATTTTTCATGAAAGACCTTTGCCACAGAGACTCGGAGACACAGAGCAAACTTTAAAGGGAAAAGCTCTTCTATGCAATCTTTCAATAGGAAAACAGAGCTTATGAACTTACAACTACGGCGATCTTTATTTAATTTGAAGAAACAAGCTCGGCTTCACGCTCGTTTGCTTTTCTCTATGTCTCCGTGTCTCTGTGGCAGATTTTTTTAACCGAGGCGGATCAAAGCCGCACCGGCGAGAACCAACAGGGTGGCGATGAAGCGGATACGGCCACAGGTCTCACCGAGGAAGAGCACACCGATCAGGACGCCGATCATCAGGCTGACCTGGCGAACAGGTACAGCATAGCTCATCGGTGCCATTTGCAGGCCGTAACGAAAGGAAAGAAAGGAGGCCATGATGACCGGCCCTGAGAGAATGACCAGAAGACGGCTGTTTCTGAATTCAGCCATAACCCGGCCTCGGTACTTGGGCCGCATGATGTTCAGAGTCATGAACAAGAGCATGAAATCGACCAGCAAAAAGGTGAAATGAAAGGGTGAGTAGAGCATGACACCGGTCTTGTCGATCACCGAACCGATCGAATAGATAAAGCCGGCAGCCAGAGCAGCCATCACCGCCGGGTCGCGCAGGTTGCGAAAAGGTCTAATCACTTCACTCCAGGCCAGGGCCCGCAACTGAATCGAATAAGCCCCGAATAAGATCAAACCGATACCAGCCGTGCCAAGCCCGGAAACCTTTTCCCCGAGAATGAGCACACCCCAGATCGGCACCCAGAACATCGACGTCTGTGCCAAGGGGTAGATCAAGGACAGATCGCCGCTACGATAGGCGCGACCGGTGAACAGGTGGTAGAGCATGAAACAAGCCGCACCAATAGCAGCCAGACCGATAACACGCCAAGAGGGCAAGGGAAAAGCCCCAGCCATTGGCAGCGCCAGAACCATCAGGCTTCCCGAGGTCACAAACATCCACCATATGAAGACGGTTTTGTCCTTGCTGCGCTTGACCAGAAGGTTCCAGAGCGCATGCATAAAGGCGGAAAAAACAATTAATGTAAAGGCGAGTGTCGACATGAAGCGTTATTCTAACCAAGAGAAAACTTTAGCGATACTAAAAACTATTTGAAGAGCCTAAACACCTATCTATCTGATTGACAGAAGTCTCACTGTTGATATGCTGAAGACACTAAAACAACTAATAATTTCAGGAAGATGACAGAAAATTTGCTCCTTTATTTCACTCAAACAAAAGGGCATCCAAAGGAAAAAGCATTCAGCACAGAGACATAGAGAGCGGGTGGTAAAATGTTTTTATCGCTAGGTGCTTTGTCCTGAGACAAAAGTCACAAGAGAACTAAAGTAAAAGCTCTTTCACGTAAGGTCATATAAGGAGAAAAAAATGTCTGCACCCCGCAAAGAAACGGATTCCATGGGCAGTATGACTGTTCCTGCCGAAGCCCTCTACGGCGCTCAAACTGCTCGTGCCAGAGATAATTTTCCTATTTCCGGGATCGTCTTTCCCCGCCCTTTCCTGCGCGCCCTCGGCATGGTCAAGGAACATGCCGCAAAGGTCAATCGCGAGCTTGGTTTGATCAATGAGCGCGTAGCGCTCGCCGTTATGGATGCGGCTGAAGAGGTTATTATCGGTGATCTGGACGATCATTTCCCTCTCGACATTTTCCAGACCGGCTCCGGAACCAGTACCAACATGAACGCCAACGAGGTCATCGCCAACCGTGCCTGTCAACTGCTGGGCGAGCCGCTCGGCAGCCGAACCGTCCACCCCAACGATCATGTCAACTACGGTCAATCAAGCAACGACGTAATCCCCACCGTCATGCATCTGGCTGCGGCCGTGGAGATCAAGGAACAATTACTGCCAAAGCTTGGTGAGCTTCGCAAAGCTCTGGGCGCAAAGGCCCGTGAGTTCGACGACATCGTGACCATCGCCCGCACCCATCTGCAGGACGCCACACCCATCCGTCTCGGCCAGATTTTTGGCGGCTACTTCCGCCAGGTGACACTGGTCATCAGCGAACTGGAACGGGCTATGGACGGTCTTTGCGAGCTGCCTCTCGGCGGCACAGCCGTCGGTACCGGCCTTAACACCCATCCGGAGTTCGCCCAGCGAGTGATTGCCGGACTGACAGAGGTCACCGACCTGCCCCTGCGTGAAGCCAAAGACCACTTTGCGGCCCAGGGCGGCAAAGAACAGGTGGTTGCCGCCAGTGGTGCACTGAAGACCACGGCGACGGCACTTTTCAAAATCGCCAACGATATCCGCTTCCTCGCCAGCGGCCCCCGCTGCGGCCTCGGCGAGTTACAGTTGCCTGCCGTGCAGCCGGGCAGTTCGATCATGCCGGGCAAGGTTAATCCCGTGATGGCGGAAAGCCTGATGCAGGTCTGTGCCCAGGTGATCGGTAACGACACCACCATCACCCTGAGCGGCATGAGCGGCAATTTTGAATTGAATGTCATGATGCCGGTGATGGCCCACAACCTGCTGCAATCGATCGACCTGCTGGCCAGCGCAACCGGCCAGTTCAACGAACGCTGTTTGCAAGGCCTTGCTGCCGATCGCGAGCGTTGCGAGGGGCTGATTGAAGAGAGCCTGGCCATGTGTACCGCCCTGGCTCCGGTGATCGGTTACGACCAGGCCGCGGCCATCGCCAAGCAGGCGCATGAAACAGGTAGAACGGTGCGCGAAGTTGCGCTTGCCGAGAAGGTCTTGCCGGAAGAAGAGTTGAAGAGTTTACTCGATCCGCGACCGATGACGGAGGCGGGGATACCGGGGAAAACGAGATAAAAATCGGTACGAGGAACGAGGAACGCGAAAAACTTTAACGCAATGACGCGAAGATAGAACAAAGACGCAAAGAAAACTGAAAAGCCTCTCTAAGTCCCTTTCTCTACCTTTGCGTCTTGAGTGAGCGCAGCGAACGGGCGTTAATTTCAACCTGGGAATTTTATGAGCAAAAAAGAGAATCGCCGCAACATGCTGCTGCGCTACAACAAGGAACGCCAGCGCAACGTCTTGGCCGAACCGGGTGATCACGAGTTTGTTCTGGTGCTTGATCAACTTAAACCCAGCTTCAACGTCGGTAAGACTTTCCGTAGTGCTGAAGCCTTTGGCGCAGGAGCAGTGCACCTTGTCAATATCGTTGCTTTTGATCCGGCTCCCGCCAAGGGCTCTTTCCGCAAAGTTCCGGCCGTTTTCCATGAGACCTTTGCCGAGTGCTATGCGCAATTAAGCCAACAGGGCTACAGCTTTTTTCTGCTCAGCCCAGATGACGCGACCTCTCTCTGTGCAGCGAAGCTGCCGCAAAAGAGTGCCTTTATTCTAGGCCATGAAGAGTTTGGCTTCAGTTTTGACGTGCAGGATTATCCAGAGATGCAGAAGTTGACCATTCCTCAATTTGGCACTGTTCAGAGTCTTAATGTCAGCATCGCCGCTTCGGTGGTTATGTACGAATATGTCAGGCAGCATAGCTGTAAGCTGTAAGGTGAACCCATACAGCGGGACGCGGAACGTGGTACGAGGAACGCGGAAGATCAAAAGATTAAAGGCTTGCTTCCAAGAGGTTTAGGTTTTCCTCGTCACGCGTCCCTTGCCTTCCCGCACTTCCAGCACGAACCGAACTGCCCCTCCAGCTCCTCACCGCAACCGGCACAGCGCCAGGCCTCAGCTTCTTCTTTTTTGAACCAGTTATCGAGCAGAGATTTGGCGCGCGGCCAGATTTCGTCATCAACAACCCAGAGTTCAGGGAAACATTCGAGGAAGGGGATTTCGCCAAGGGCTGCGAAGAGTTGTTCGTTGCGGATCAGGCAAGCCACACCTTCCCGCTCCAGCAACTCTTTGAGCAGGCCGGCTTCAGCGCGATCAGCTAAAGAGAAGCTGTACAGTTTCTTCATGAGCAGGACACCCTTTATCGAGCCAGAGTCGCCAGAAGGCTTTCTCCCAGCTCTTTTTTCTGCCAGTTCTTCAGGCCGACAACTTCGTCAAGGGCTTGTGCCGACTGAGGATTAGCAGCGGCCAAGGCTTCGAGGGACGCGTTATTAATCAGAACGCCCGGATCCAGCGCCAACCTGGCAGCTTGCTCCTGTCGCCACTTCTTGAGCGTCTTGACCCTCTCTTCGATGCTCGGGTCCTTGGCTCCCCGGCGTGGCAGGCGGGGGAACTTCGGCAGCTCGGCTTCAGGCATTTCCAACCCTTCACGGACTGCGGACATCATGGCGCGCCCATACCTTTCGATCAGGCGTGGCGACAAACCTTCAAGGCCTTTAAGGTTGGCTATATCCCTCGGCATGCGCAGGGCCAGGGCCAGCAACGACTTGTTACCCATCACCTTGTAAACCGGCCGGTTCAAACGTTCACCTTCTTTTTCACGCCATTTTAATAACTTTTCCAACACACCGAGCTCACGGGGCGACAAGGTTCCGGCGCCTTTGAAGCGCAGACAGATCGGGCCATCGACTTCAGCGAAACGAACCTCTTCCATCAGGGCAAACTCTTCTGTTGCCCAGCTGATGCGCGCCTTCTCTTCGAGCCGTTTTTCAAAAATCTCCACCAGGCGATGCAGGTGACAGGTGTCCTCGGCAGCGTAATGCACCATTTCGGCAGGAAGAGGCCGTTGCGACCAGTCAGCGCGCTGGTATTTCTTGTCGAGCTCTACAGAAAAATACTTTCGCAGCAGATCGGCCAGGCCGATGCGCTCCTCGCCAAGCAATTGCGCGCTGATCATGGTATCAAAGAGGCCATCAATGGTCAGATTGAAATCGCGCTTTAAGCTGCGCAGGTCGTAGTCAGCCGCATGAAAAATTTTACGGATCTCCGGATTGGTAAACACCGCGAGCAAGGGACTGAGATCTGTGGCCGCAAGAGGATCGATCAAGACCGTCTTCTGCTCCGTTGAAACCTGGATCAGGCAGACTTTTTCCTGGTAGTTGTGCATCGAGTCTGCTTCCAAATCGACGGCGATTGTCGTCTCTTTGGCTAGAAGTTCGGCTAATTCTACGATCTGGGCATTGGTTGTCAGTATTTCAATCTGTTCCATCTATTTCTTTCACTTCCTGTGTTTTACCGCCACGCGCCACGCGCGGCAGAGTTATATCATTTCCTGCAGATAATTGAAGTTCGATGTGCCCGGCAGGGGTTCATCCTGCTCACAGGCCGCCAACACGCGGCGGGCCTTGGCGGAAGACACCCCCAGGTGGGAGAGATCGACCACGAACCGACGGCAGCCCATCTTGTGCAGTTCGGCGAGATGCCCGATCAGTGAAAAATCCTGTTCTGGGCGAACCACGGTCAAACCGTTGCGGTTATCCACACGGTAAGCCTCATCTCGATCAGAAACCACCGGCTGATCAGACTTGACCCCTTTCAAGGGAATGCGCGAGGTCATCATCGTCAGGTTGGCGTAAGCCGTGACCGTCAAGGGCAAGCCGGTCTCACGGTTGAGCAACGCGGAAAAATTCTCACGATCGTCCTCAACATAAAGAGTCGCAGCGGAAAGGCCCAGTTCACGCCAGCCTAGAGCCGCCTGGCTGTTGGTGGTGAACAGGCGATAGCCACTCTCCAGAAAGAGGTCTTGCATGCCGTCAAAGAGAATCAGCTGGCTGATATTCTGCAACCGGAAGCGTTTAAAGCCGGCTTCGACCAAGAGCTTAATCTCTGCTTGAAAAGTGGACCAGTCAGCGTCAAAAATCACCAGTGGCAAATCCCAGAGGACCTGCTCCGTGTTTTTTGCGCTACGTCCGCCCACACCAAGCTTGTTACAGCAACCGGGTGCAAGCGGCAGGATCAACTCATCCACACCCTTCTGCTTGAGTAAAGAAAGGTCATGCAGGTTGCTGCTTGCCACGGCAAAGCGAGGCGGGCAAAGGGGAGCCCTTCCGGCCGGGGCCAGCTCGGCCATCGCCTGACGACGATGGTCGGTGCGAGCCTCATGCTGACGGGCTTCGAGCAGTTCGGCCAACTCCTGGTAAAACTCACGACGAACCGCGTTGAGTCGGCTGAGCGGCAGAACCACGGCAGGCAGAGGGCCGCATTCAAGAGGGCCCAGAGCGAGAGGCAACTGCCCGGTTTTGCCAAAGACCTTGGCCAGAACCTCCTGCGACAGCGGCCGATCTTTCGCCGGGAAGGATTCCACGCTAAAGTTACGCGCTAATGACAAGCCATGACAGGCAGCGGTCACTTCGATGCGATCTGTGGTCGGCATATTGATCGAGAGATCAATCACCGCCTTGCCTGGAGTAACACTTTCCAAACGCTTGCGGCAGGCAGACTGGCTCAGGTTGAAAGCCTGTCCCGCAGAGACTTTGAAGACACGATCCCCGGCACGGAACGCTTTGTCTGGCGGGCAGCCAACCGCAACCCGTTCACCACTTTTGGCCCGGGTAACCTCTTTCCCAGCCAAGCGCAGATCACGAATAGTAAAGGCCGTTCCCGGCTTGTCAGTCGCCGGCTGGATACGCAGGCGATCCCCGAGATGGATCGGATCACGCGAAACAAAGGTCAGCAGACCACCCTGACACTGCGCAACCGAACCGATCAAGCGGCCAGTGGCGCCCTGGACTCCGGGGTTAACGATGTCGGTTGGAGTGTTGCCCGGCAAGAACCCGCGGGTCGGTTGGCGGCCGAAAGAATCTTTAAGCAGTTCCTTGGCCGTAACGATCGCCGTCGGTCGCTCGCCTTCGGCAGCATCGAGCACCGTACGGTAAGCCTCGACAACCTTGGCCACGTACTCAGCGCTTTTCATGCGCCCTTCGATCTTGAAGCTCATAACACCCGCATCGGCCAACTCGGGCAAAAGATCGATTGCAGAGAGGTCGTTGGGTGAAAAGTAATAACCGTCCTTACCCTTGTGATGATAGCGCCGCCTGCAGGGCTGTGCGCAGCGGCCGCGATTGCCGCTCAGACCGCCGAGCCAGGAGGAAAAACTGCACTGGCCGGAGAGAGAAAAGCAATGGGCACCGTGAATAAAATGTTCGAGGTCAAGGCTGGTTTCGCTCTTGATTACGGAAATTTCTTTGAGACTCAGCTCGCGGGCCAGCACGGCGCGGGAGAAACCGAGACGTTCCGCCATTTTGACTCCGGCAGCGTTGTGGATCGTCAATTGCGTCGAAGCATGCAGCTCGATGCCGGGAAAGTGCCTCCTGGCCAGACGCCAGACGCCCATATCCTGAAGGATCACCGCATCGACGCCGATCGCTTCTATAGCGGCGAGAACATCGATCAGATGGGAGAGTTCTTTCTCTTTAACCAAGGTGTTGAGGGTAAGGAAGACTTTGCGTTGCCGGGCATGAGCATAACCGACCATGCGTTCCAGCTCGTCGCGATTGACGTTTTTAGCCTTGGCCCGGGCAGAGAATTCCTTGAGGCCAACGTAAACCGCGTCGGCGCCAAATTCCATGGCGGCAAAGAAGGCTTCGAGGCTACCGGCAGGCGCGAGCAGTTCAATTTTTTGTGGCGTGTGGTCGTGCGTCATTTTTACTTGCTTGATCGAAAGAAAAAGCCGGGAAAAACCCGGCCAACCAGATACTTGTGCACCTTAGCATGTTGGGATGTGGGCTGGCAAGGTTCGCAGTTATCAGTTATCAGTGGGCAGTGGTGTTTACATGTGGGCTTGGGACAGTCCCTTGCGCGTGCAAGGTGTTATAATTACAGCCACCTCTCCCCATCCCAAGCACACAGGGTAAAGTGTCCTGGCCGAGTTCCGGTAATCGCCAGAGTCTGCTCGCCTTGATGCACGTAAATTGCCCCGGGCCCCATAACACTGAATCCGTGCTGATCGAATTTTATGCATGGCTGATCATCACACGGTGCATAGTCGGGGCTGGAAAAGGAAACGGCGCTTCCCGGCTCGCCACTACTGTTGCTACAGGCCCGACGATCGATGCCTGGAGCCCAGCCGAAGGAAACTCCGGGCGGCAGGCTTTTCTGCCAAAGCAGCTCAGCCTCGCCTGACTCTGAAGCACCGTTGGCGTTATCATCCTGCCAGGTATAAGCGGCATAAGCCCCTGCATCAGGATCAAAAACCAGAAACAGTCGCTGCATAACCAGAGAACCATTGTTCAAGCTCGGATTGCCGGACCCTTCCGCACGCCCCTGTACCGCCTTGAGGTCTTCGAACAGTTGGTGAGCCGCTCTTTTGAGATGCCAGTCACAAACCATTTGTTGCCCACCCCAGGTCGCTATTCCCGCCATGATACCGATTAGGGACAATACCAGCAGTAATTCCAGAAGAGTAAAGCCGGACCCTCTTCGAGATGCTTTTACCTTCTTGTCTGCAAGACAGCTAAGGCTGTTCATCGCTGCCGCCAGGACAGGATCTTGACCGAACCCTGCCCCCCGACCGGGCCCCGTAAACGACTGACCGCACCCAGCTGGGTCACTTCTCCTGTCAGAGACACGGCAATCACAACACCCGGCGCGGTCACAACGCGTCCGACCGTCGCCGCGTTGAGATTCCGGCTGCCCTTTTCCTCTCCAGCCTGATTGAGCGCAACAAGACGCCCATGCGTGGTCGTCTCACCGGAGAACACGAGAGAGTGGAAATCACGGGCTGTTGCAAAAACAACATTTCCTGCGGCATCGAGTTGAGGAGTCTCCCAGACTCTTTCACCTGGAAGCAAAGGATATTGCCAACGCAAACGACCACCACCGGGCAAAATTTCGACAGCATACAGAGCATAGAGGCCATTTGCGTTCGCACCCTCCACGCCACCGGTACCAAAGATCGCTAAACGATCTTGAATCGCCACACCCGCACCGATCGGCTCTGCAGCGCCACCAGGTGTTACATACACAGGAGCATCGCCATAGGCATGGCCATCGACGAGATCAAGGGCCCAGAGACGACCGATCAGATCGCCGAAGACCAGGGTGTCGCTACGCTGATCTCCGCTTAGATCCATCAGAGCCGGAACCGCTGGCGTGGCCTCTGCGACAGCGCCGTTTATCGGGTAGGGCGCGCTAAACTGCCAGAGGAGTTGCCCCGATTCAAGGGTCAGCGCGAGAGCGTGAATCGCTGTTGGCCCGTCACCTCTGACAGAATCCGTGGTCAGGTAAATACACTCTTTCGAAACTGTCGCCGAACCGCAGCTGTCAATTGTGACACCCCGGGTGCGACCGACCTCGTTGCCCTGCAGCAATGTCTCCCACAAGAGTTCGGGCTGATAGGGGTCGGTAATATCCAGGACAAATAGGTTGCTGCGGCGGCTCTGCACAAGGGTGCCGGTCGCCAACAGCAAGGTATGCCAGCGACAGAGACCATCGCCATCGAGGTCGAGAAACAATTCCCTGACAACCGGCGGGCCATCGAGGTGTACGCCCAAGGCTCCCGGTTCATCATCGAGGGGTTGCCCTTTAAGATAAGGGAGAAAACTGCCGGGCAGATACGCCCACAGCTCTGCACCGGCGTCAGAATCATCATTCAGGAAATCACTGCTATCGGCGTCCCAGGGGCTAACAAAGAAAGCATGCAGCATGCCGTCTTCTCCACCGGCGTAGAGAACCCGGTCACGCTGGCTGGCTTCGTTGTTGATTGGGCTTCTGCCGACCAGCACCGGCGAAGAGCGACTGATACTCCAGAGCCTTCTGGGGTCTTCGCTGCCACCGACGGGGCGTTCGGCTGTGCCACCACGCCGCCCACGCACGGCGTGCAACAAAATTTCCGCATCGGCCAACGAGGCGACATCCAAGCTTGTTTGCAATCTCGAGAGTACGCCAGCTGTAAAAGGTAGCTGTTCACCACCAAGATTCGTGAAGATGCTGCGATAGAGGTTGCCAGAATTAATCGATGTGGGAGGGTCTCCGCTCGTAAGGTCGCCAGGAGCAGCACCGATACCGGCTTCAGGCATTGTGTCGGCGGCATCCCAGAGGGTTACAGGAAAGGTATCGAGAAGATCGATTGCTCGCAGATGGCCACGATGGTCAGGAAAGGTCGTGCTGGCGATGTAGAGGATACCGTCTGCGAGGACCGGGGTCGTGGTTACGTACTCCTGCTGCAATGCAGCCGCCTGAAGCGGTTTAAAGCACATCAACCCAGTCATGCAGCACAGCAACAGTCGAGCAAAAGCCCAGCAAGACTTCATTTTCCCCTCCCATGATATAGACAGTTCCGCAATGCAACGTTTTGCTTGTTTCAGTCGTAAATCCCATAAGTAGCGACCGGTTGATCGGCAAGTTCGTTCGCCGTCCAACCGGAGCGTACATCTTCCCCATTCTCTGGTACCGAGAACCCGCACAGACTTTCAACCATAGCCTCTACGCCCACTCTCCCCCTGGCTCGCGCCAGCACGAAAACCTTTAGATCGTTATCATGACGCATATCGTCATCACCGTCCGGATTGTCGCGAAGGTAAATCTCGACCTCGACACCGTTAATTTCAGTGAGCCAGGCCGGGGTCGTCGGATAAGCCCTGGTTGTCCCGCCGGCCAATAACGTCTGCCAGCCCCCGCTACCGGCATAGTCGGCGGACAATTGCTGACGTGCCGCTTCGATACCGGCTTGTGCCGCCCAGAACACCTGCTCACGATGGTTGGCATCTGCCGTCTGTCGGGTCGACTGCCAGACTTTTTCGGCGAGGACATGAGCCATGGCCAAGAGAACAGACAAGATCAACACCACATTGATCAAGGCCATGCCCCGCTCATTGCATGCCATGATTCTTCACCTCGACCAAACGGGACAGCGGCATGCGCCGATAGTGGTCTTGATAAGGGCCGTATTGACAATTTCCCAGCGTGTAGATCTTCTCGTTAACATAGTTGCGATCGGAGCGTAGGTCTTTTACCAGGAGACTGATACGCACCCCACGCACATCCTGAGGTCGGTCCGGCTGGTGAACCAGGGAACCATCGTTGAGCAGATACTCGAACTGCAAACCGTCCACGGCATCATCGAGGATGTTGCGACGGGTGAAATCATCCCGCCGCAAACGCTTGCTGCCGGCAAAAGGATCAAGCAGGAAACTGCTGGCCCGCACCCCGAGCAGCTCGGTTTCGATTGGGACATCCATAAGCAAGTCTTGATTCAGCTCCACAACCAAGGCTGCACTACGGATACCGTAGGAGACGTGGTGATTGGCAAGTACCAGGTGACCGATCGCCTCCGGCGCGGGCAACAGCTCCCGGGTTGAGCCGGGGCTGCGATTGGGGCGTCGACTCAGAAGCAGAGAATCCTCACCGGCGAACCCTGGCTGTGCAAGGTGAATGGGAGGAGAGAAGGAAATCGCCTTGACGATCGTCAAGAGATCATCCTGGTCGTCATGGTCTTGTGCGAGAATCGAGAAGGGCAAGGTCTCCAGAGGATCGCCAGCGAGGCTATCGTGGCTCAACACCAAGGGAGTGCCATCTGCCAACGTGGGCCTCGACCCAAGCAGAAAGGCTGCATCACGGATATCTTTGGCAAGAAAGCGCATCAACCGTTCGGCGCGATCCTGCAGATCATTGCGGCTGACTTCTACCAGAATGCGCGACTGATAGCTGATCATCATCTGCAGAACCATGGCACCGACCACAAGCGCAATCGCCATGGCAACCATCAATTCAACAAACGTCACGCCGTCACTGGCGGATTCTTTCATGGTGCAGTCCGGATCGTTTGCAACTGGTAGCGATGGTTCTGTCCGCGCTGTTGCCAGACGGCGGAAACCGTAATTCTGCTCTGCCCGGTATGTGGAAGGTCTCGTTCGACCAGTGGTTGAACTTCTATATCTCCGACCAGCAAGGGCACCTCTGCAGCAAGCAGCAGTCCGGCATAATCGATCACCTGTAACTCGGCCATGACTTCACCCGCAAGCCGGCGCGCCTGAGCGTTACGACTGTTGTCGTGGTTCACCTGGATACTGGTCAACAAAAGAGGCAAAAGCCCCATGCTGGTGATCATAAAAATCACCAGCGACACCATCACCTCAACCAGCGTAAAACCATCCTTTCCGCGTCCTTGACACATCGAATTTGCCCCTCCTGACAAAGGTTGACAGATAACAAAACATCTAAAGAACCTGTTTCAACCGATCAGTCCCTGGTCAGCCAGACTGATATAACGGCCACTACCGATAATAATATGATCAAGCACCCGGACCCCCATCAAGGCTCCGGCATCACGCAATCGGGTCGTTAATTCAAGATCCTCACGGCTTGGCTCCGGGTCGCCTGACGGGTGATTGTGGACAAAAAGTACGGCGGCGGCAGATTCCCGAATCACCGGCTGAAAAACTTCGCGGGGATGGACGATGCTGGCGTTGAGGCTGCCTTCGGAAATCTGGAGTTCTCGCAGCACGCGATTCTTGCTGTCGAGCATCAGGGTGAGGAAAACTTCTTTTTTAAGATCGCGCAGACGTTCGTGGAAATGAGCAAAGACTTGCCGAGAGCTGGTAAAACGGGTTCCGGGGGCCAGGGGAGTCGCGGCAAAGCGACGGGCCAGCTCACCGAGAGCGAGGATTTCTGCGGCCTTGGCCGGACCGATGCCGGGCTCTTCGCAGAGTTCGGTCGCCGTTGCCGAGACCATGGCACGCAGGGAACCGAAGCGGTTCAACAGCTGCCGGGACAGGTCAAGCGCACTGCTGCCATTGCCTGCATGTCCACTACGCAGGATCAACGCCAGTAATTCCGTATCGCTGAGTGTTGCCGAGCCTCTAGACAGAAGCTTCTCGCGCGGCCGGTCAGCCACGGGCCAGTCCTTGATACAGGACATCGCCCCCTCCATTTTCACCACAAAATAAAATCAATAAAATAAAATCAGAACTGCGGAAATACCATAAAATTCTCTCATTATGCAAGGCAAATTTTTTCAGAAAGTGCGGGAGATCTCTTTGTCAGAGAAAGCATGGTTGACTTGCAACGAAAACCACATCTATCATTGAGGTATAATGAACATCAAAGCTTGGCGATACTGATCGGCAGGCTCTTAATCTTTAAGGAACAGTTATGGCTTTACTTAGAATTAGACATTACCCCGATCCGGTCCTCAAAAAAGTTGCCGCGCAGGTGACTGAGTTCGACGATTCGCTGCATCAGCTGGCCCACGACATGGCAGAGACCATGTATGCCGCTCCGGGCGTTGGCCTTGCCGCACCACAGGTCGGTATCAGCAAACGCTTGACCGTGATCGACTGCTCCGCGCGGGACGAAGATGCGCAGCTGTTGGTTATGGTCAATCCGGAAGTGATCGATCAGGAAGGTGAATGCTTTGAAGAAGAAGGCTGCCTGTCGGTACCGGAGTACTATGCCAAGGTCAGCCGTAGCGCCACGGTTAAGGTGCGCTTTCAAGATCTGGATGAAAAGACCCACGTTATCGAGGCACAAGGCCTGACTTCAGTCGCCTGCCAGCACGAAATTGATCATCTCGACGGCATCCTCTTTGTCGACCACCTCTCGCCGCTCAAGCGCAGTATTTTTCGCAAGAAGTGGAAAAAAATTCAGGAACATTTAACGGAGCAGATGTAAATGCAGCCACAAGAGTTACGAACCGTTTTTATGGGAACCCCCGATTTTGCCCTGCAGACCCTGCAGGGCTTAATTGATGCAGGCTGCAAAATTGTCGGCGTCTACACCCAGCCCGACCGGCCGAAAGGACGCGGCAAGAAGTTGGCGCCGCCACCGGTCAAGGAACTGGCGCAAGAATACAACATCCCCGTTTACCAGCCGCTCAAGCTGCGACAGCCGGAAGCTGTCGCCGAGCTCGAAGCCCTCGCCCCTGACCTGATTGTGGTGGTTGCTTACGGCCAGATCCTGCCGAAGAGCGTACTCGAGATTCCCGCCCAGGGCTGCATCAACGTCCACGCCTCACTGTTGCCAAAGTACCGTGGCGCAGCCCCGATCAACAAAGCGATCATTGACGGCGAAACGGAAACCGGAATTACGACCATGTACATGGATGTCGGTCTCGACACTGGTGACATGCTGGTAAAAAAGACCCTATCGATCGGACCAGAGGAAACCGCTGGCGAACTGCATGACCGCCTGGCCAGCCTTGGCCGGGAGACGATGGAAGAAACCTTGCGACAACTCTGTGCCGGCACCTTGCAGCGAGAAGTACAGGATGACGAGCAGAGCACTTACGCCTCGATGATGAAAAAAGAAGACGGCCGCATCGACTGGAGCCGCTCTGCCGTGGAAATTCACAACCATGTGCGCGGCCTTGATCCCTGGCCAGGAGCCTACACCACCATCAATGGTGAACTCCTTAAGTTGGCCGAAACCCGCCCGGAGTCAACAGAAGGAGACAAGCCAGGTAGTGTTATCAAAGCGGACAAGGATGGCGTCTGTGTCGCCTGCGGCAGTGGCTCACTGCACATTCAACAGCTGCAGTTGGCCGGACGTAAACGCCTAGCGGCTGCGGATTTTCTGCGTGGCTGCCCATTGGAAGCCGGCGCGCTGATGGAATAAGAGAGGACCGATCGTCTGTAAGACTTGAAATCCGGTGATTCGTAGCTACATTATTACTCTCTGTTGCGTTCGGAACATCCATCAACTATTTTGACCAAAAGGCTTTTGCGCAATGAACACCATACGTAGCGTTGTCCTGCTCACTGTTTTAACCCTCGGCCTGGTTTTTATCGGCGGAATGATCGGCGGCCAAACCGGCGCCCTCATCGCCCTGATTCTGGCCGGCGTCATGAACATGGGCTCTTACTGGTTTTCCGATAAGATCGTTATTAAGATGTATAAAGGGAATCAGGTGACCAGTGGTCCGCTTTTTGATGTTGTCGCTGAGATCTGCCAGACCAACCAGCTGCCGATGCCCAAGGTCTACACCCTGCCACAAGAGACCCCCAACGCTTTTGCCACCGGTCGCAACCCCGAGCACGCAGTGGTTGCTGCGACGGAGGGGATCACGCAGGTCCTGTCCCGCGACGAGTTGAAAGGGGTCATGGCCCACGAGATGAGCCATGTCATGCACCGTGACATCCTGATCGGTTCGATCGCCGCGACCATCGCCGGTGCCATCACCTACCTGGCGCACATGGCCCAGTGGGCAGCTATTTTCGGCGGTTTTGGTCGCGACGAGGAAGACAGCAATCCCCTCGCCCTGATCGCTCTGGCCATTATCGCGCCGATGGCTGCCATGCTGATCCAGATGGCGATCTCCCGCTCCCGTGAATTTGAAGCTGACAAGGGCGGTGCCCAGCTCTGCGGCAACCCGCTTTCTTTGGCCAACGCCCTGCGCAAACTCGAGAACGCCAACGAGAGTGCACCGATGCCACGGGTTAATGAGGCGACAGCCCACATGTTCATCGTCAATCCGTTGCACGGTGGTGGCGGTGTTAAAGCACTCTTCACCACACACCCGCCGATGGCCGAACGGATTCGTCGTCTTGAAGAGATGGCTCAATAAAGTTTACGCCTAGTGAAGGGGACGTTTTACGTCCCCTTTTTTACTGTTCCCTCGACAAAGAAGCCCACATGACTGGTCACAATGCACAACCAAACCCCTTGGACGCCCGTTACGGAGCCTACGAGATCCTGCAACGTGTGGAAGAGGGCGGCTACGCCGACCGCCTTCTGGATGGCTATCTTGTGCGCCATCCAACCATAGACCCTCGCGAACGTGGCTTGTTGACCGAGCTGGTCTATGGCCTCCTGCGCCTGCGCGGCCGGGTCGATTTTGCTCTGCAACACTTCTCCCGACAACCTCTGGAGCGCCTCGAGACCAACGCTCTGCTCCTGTTGCGTATCGGCGCCTACCAGTTGCTCGAACTGGACCGTATCCCGCCGCATGCAGCAGTGCATGCTACTGTTGAATTGGCCCACCAGGTCGGTATGGGACGGGTTGCTGGGCTGGTCAACGGCACCCTGCGTACTCTGGTGCGTGAACAAACCACGATCGCATGGCCGACAGCGGAGAATCTGAAGGCGTACTTGCAACATAACTGCAGCCTACCGTCCTGGCTGGCGAAAGAGTTACTGCGTCAATTCCCCAATGTTGACTCCCTGGCTCTGGCGGAAGCCTTTACCAAAGCTGCGCCGCTAAGCCTGCGAACCAACACTCTGAAGACCGATCGCGAGACCTTGCTGACCGCGCTGGCGGCAGCCGGCCACATGGCAAGACCCTGCCGCTACGCGACCGAAGGCATCATTGTTGAGAAACGCGCCGCGCAGCCTTTACCAGGAGACAGTGACGGCTGGTACCAGGTTCAGGATGAGGCGAGCATGTTGATGGCTCACCTGCTCGACCCTCAACCGGGAGACAGAATCCTCGACAGCTGTGCCGCCCCCGGCGGCAAAACCACCCATCTTGCTGCCCTGACTGAAAATCAAGCACAGATTATAGCCCTTGAAAAATACCAGCAGCGTGTCGAACTGATCACCCAGGGCGCGAAACGCATCGGTGCTGAAAACATAGAAGCCCGCTGTTGGGACCTTACAGAACAACCTGAGTTTCTTGAGCCGGAGAGTTTTGACCGAATCCTCGTTGATGCTCCGTGCAGCGGCCTTGGCGTGCTGCGTCGCAACCCCGAGAGCCGCTGGAGTCGGCGACCGGCCGACATCAAGGAACTGGTCGAACTGCAACGCACCATTCTCAAGCAGGTGGCACCCCTGCTGCGCCCTAGCGGGCATCTGCTCTACTCGGTCTGTACCTTCACCGCCGCCGAAACCGACGCCATCGTACATAACTTTCTCGCGACTCATCCGGGCTTTAAACAAGAAGATTTTCGCACTCTCTTACCGACAGAATGGCAGGAGCTAACCACCGACAAGGGTTGCGTACGCACCTTGCCGCACCGTCATGACGGGATGGACGCCTTTTTCGCGGCCAGATTCGTAAAAGGCTAATCCATTGATTTTCGAAGCTATAACCTGAAAAAATAATTTAACGCAGAGACGCAAACAACGCAGAGGATAAGAGCACAAATTCGTGATTTTTCTCTGCGACTCCGGGTTTTTGCATTAAAAATGATTCGAAATGTTTTTGCCTTTCTTCAAGGTTATAAACCCGTTACTTTTCCAGACCTCTGGTCAATGCCTTTTCAAATAGGTTATAAAGGTTTTATTCTTTATCTTTTCTTCGTGCCCTTCGTGATCTTCGTGGTCATAGCGGGTTCACTTTTGACCGGAGTTGCAAATGATCAAAATATCCCCATCGATCCTTTCCGCTGATTTTTCCCGTCTCGGTGAGGATATTCAGGCTGTAGACCGCGCCGGCGCCGACTACATTCACATCGATGTCATGGACGGTCATTTCGTCCCCAACATCACCATCGGTCCGCTGGTGGTTGATGCCTTGCGTAAAGTGACTGACAAACCTCTCGATGTGCACCTGATGATTGAGAACCCGGATCTCTATATCCCCGACTTTGCCAAGGCCGGTGCCGATATCATCACCGTCCACCAGGAAGCGGTACCGCACCTGCATCGCACTGTACAGTTGATCAAGAGCCTCGGCAAGAAAGCTGGTGTCTCACTCAATCCGGCCACACCGGTGGAAACTCTCGATATTATTCTCGACGAGCTTGACCTGGTTCTTATCATGTCGGTCAACCCCGGTTTCGGCGGCCAGTCTTTCATCCCGTCTGCTCTCGACAAGATCCGCGCCCTGCGTCAACGCATCACGGAACGCGGCCTCTCAACTGAGTTGGAAGTCGACGGCGGCGTCAAGATCGACAATATTCGTGAAGTGGTGGCCGCGGGAGCAGACGTCCTGGTCGCCGGGAGCGCCGTTTTCAACACCGAGGATTACGCCGCGACCATTACCGCCTTACGTGAAAACGCTGCCAACACAACCGCATGATGCTTGACCGCAGTCGCCTGGCCAGCCATCTACAGGCGTTTCCCAAACAAATCATTCCGGTCGCCTCCTTGCGGCCGGCCGCTGTGCTGATTCCTCTCTACCAGCGCAATGGTCGGGATTACCTGCTTTTCACCGAGCGCACGACACATCTTGAACACCACGCCGGGGAGATTTCTTTTCCCGGTGGCGGTTATGATCACGGTGATAAGGATTTAAGTGCCACGGCCCTGCGAGAAACCGAAGAAGAGCTGGGGATCGCCCGCGCCCAGGTCGAAGTGCTGGGCCGCCTGGATGATTTCTGTTCGGTACACGGCTATCACGTGGTGCCCTTTGTTGGCACCATCCCACTCCCTGATAACCTGCAGCACGATCCATTTGAAATTGCCAACACCTTCGAAGCTCCGCTTGACCACTTTCGAGACCCCTCGATTCATCGTATCGAAAACTGGCAACACCTCGGCCGAACGCATCCGGTCGACTTCTATAAGTTCGAAGAGCACACTATCTGGGGTCTGACTGCAGCAATTCTGCGCCAGTTTATCGAGGAAACCGCTGTTCTCAGTACCGTGGAGTTTTAACAGTCATGTAAATAAAACAAGTGGTGTTCTTTTTCGTAGAGATCTGCGAGGAGGATACGCTGAGAAACTAAAAGGATTTGTTTGATGAGAAAGAAAAGCCAAGCAGGGCGTCCAGATCACCTTTTTCGTTGAGATCAAAGAGTTCCAGGCAGCCACCTATCGGAGTATCATTGATAAAAATGCCCGGCACCTTCTGGCTTTGAGCACGCTGCTGCATTTCTGCTGCCTTGAGTCGGTCATCAGTGATATCATACTCGACAAAGCTGACGCCCTTGATGTGTAACAGCTCTTTGGCGCGCTCACAGTAGGCACAATAAAGCTTGGTATAGATTTCTATCTTGATGCTCATGGACACGGCTTCCCGAGAATTCTGTTTGTTTTCAGAAATCAAGACTACCTGAGTCAGTGCAAGATGCAAGTTGCAGAAAGGAAATTTCGGTGATTTTGAACTTTATGAAGGTTTTGTGCTCAGCTGCCATCCTTTTCTCCCTGTTAGCGTGCAGTAGTCATCTTGACGGGTCGGTCAACAAGGTTGCTGAAATGAGCCGTAATGATTTCATGAATGCCCTACGCTGGAAACAGTACAAGGTTGCCGCAGATTTTATGCTTCCTGAGAATCGCAAGGACTTCCTCGCCACCTTCAACAAGCTCAAAGATATCCATATCACCGATGTCAGGCTTCTGGACATGCAGGAAACAGCAGAAGGCAGGCGTTTTGAAACATCGATCGAAATGGATTACTACCTGTTGCCCTCGGTCTCTGTGAAAACTTTTAACTTCGATCAGGACTGGGTTTATTTTACCGGTGAAGGCTCAGCACAAAAAGGTTTCCGGATCGTCACCTCCTTTCCCGCCTTTCCATAAAAGGTCGAGTCGATAAGAGCTCGTCAGATAGCCGTCAAAAGCAGAGCCAGATTGCCATTGCCGGCCCATTCTCTTTGATTAAAAAAAAACGGTCTTTGCCCTCCGCGATGCCACCTTGGTGAAAGACTTGCCTAAGCCCCGCCAAAAGCCCATTAAAGGGTGTTATCACAGCTTAATTTTCCCTTGATTTTCCACGCATCTTTATGGTATTTACCTGCATACTGTATACAAAATGAGTTAATGAAAATAGAGCACACACTACGACTTGAAAAGCGCCGAGGCGCTTTTTTGCTGTCTTTTTGTGCGCCGAAAAACTGACCGAAATGGGAGGTTCAACTTGGCTGAAGTCGTTTTTTCCAGCTGGGGCGGCAAGGTGATTGACAATCGGCAGGGTGGTGAGCCCGAAGCAGCCGCCTTTAAGCTGCCGGGCAACTATCTTGATGAAGGCAATGTAGGCGCCTTCATGGGCTGGGACGGCGTTATCGTCCTAGACAAAGATGTCGATATTGTCACCATGGCCGCTGAGTATATGAAGCGCGTTCAAGAGAAGTACTGTTGTGCGAAGTGCACCCCCGGTAAACGTGGGACGCGGGTCATGATGGATACCTTGGCACGAATTCTTGCCGGACACGGCGAAGAGAGCGATCTGGACACCTTGACCGGGTTGAGCGACCTGCTCGACAACTGCAAATGCACACTCTGCATGACAGCGGCCAGACCGATTCTCGATACGGTGAAGTATTTCCGTGATGACTACCTGGCCTTTTTGCGTGGTGAGCGCAAGAGCAAGCAGGCCAAGAGTTATCGCGACAAGCTGACGGCGCCCTGCATGGATCGCTGCCCGGCGCATATTGATATCCCGGCCTATATTGAGGAGATCAAGGATTATCGGCACGATGAGGCACTAGGGACCATCCGCAATCGGATGCCGATCCCGGCTGTCTGTGGCCGCGTCTGTCCGCATCCGTGTGAAACAGCCTGCCGCCGTGCCTTAATTGACGAGCCGGTCAGTATCATGGTTCTCAAGCGTGTCGCCTCCGACCATGAGCTGCTGCATGTTCAAGAGCCACCGCATAAAGCCAAAGCACCAACGGGCAAGAAGATCATGGTTGTCGGAGCCGGCCCTGCCGGTTTGACCTGCGCCTATTACCTGGCGCTCGAAGGGCACAAGGTCAAGATTATTGACATGCTCAACGAGCCTGGCGGTACGGTTGCAGTCGGCATTCCTGATTATCGTATGCCGCGCCCACTGCTACAGCGTGAAGCCGATATTATCGCCGACCTCGGTGTTGAAATTGAATATGGCGTCAAGCTCGGCCGCGATGTTTCGCTGCGTGAGCTGAAAGAGCAATACGATGCTGTTTTCCTTGGCACCGGTGCTTTCAAGTCTAAGCCGATGGGTGTCGAAGGTGAAGATGAAGGCTACAACGGCTTCTCCGAAGGTGGTATCCACTATCTGCGTAAAGTTGCTCTTGGCGAAGGAATGGTCACACCCAAGCGTGTCATCGTCGTCGGCGGTGGCAATACAGCCATCGACTGCGTGCGCGTTGCCCTGCGCGAAGGCTGTGAAGATTCGATCCTGGTTTACCGTCGTACTCGCAAAGAGATGCCGGCAGAATCCTATGAGGTCGATGACGCTGAAGAAGAAAATGTTCAGTTCGAATTCCTGCGCAACCCCACCCGCTTGATTGTCGAAGACAACACTGTGGTTGGCGTAGAGGTGATTAAGATGGAACTCGGCGAGCCTGATGATTCAGGTCGTCGCCGACCGGTGGAAGTTGCCGGCAGCGAGTATGTGATTCCCTGCGATATGGTTATCCCGGCGATCGGTCAGGATCCTGACCTCAGCTACCTTGAGGATGGTGATTACGGCATAGAGCAGACCCGCTGGAACAGCATCGTCACCAAGGGCGGTACCATGATGACTGACAACGAAGGCGTCTTTGCCGGTGGTGACTGTGAATATGGAGCTATGACCGTTGTCCTGGCAGTCGGCCACGGTCATCGTGCCGCACGCACCATGCACCGTTACCTTACGGAAGGCAAAGTCTACCTCGACGAAGAGGACGCCATGGAGGACATCGTCAACAACCTCGGCGTGTTCGACAAGGAAGAGAACCTCGGCATCATCGGCGGTCTGCATCGTGAGCACCAACCCAAGATTGATGGTGCTGAACGTGCGCAGAACTACGAAGAGATCGAACTGGCCATGCCTGAAAGTCAGGCGGTCAGGGAAGCCGAGCGTTGCCTGCGCTGTTACCGTGTCGCCATGCTGGCAGTTAACTAATAAATTGATTAAAAGGCAGATTCGATGATCAACCTTAAGATCGACGGCAAAGAGGTCCAGATAGCATCGGGTGCAACTATCCTTGATGCGGCAGAAACGGTCGGCATCAAGATCCCGACCCTCTGTTACCTGAAAAAGGTCTCGCCAACCGGCGCTTGCCGCGTCTGCGCGGTAGAAGTCGAGGGTGCAGATAAAACCATGACCGCCTGCAACACCCGCGCGGTTGACGGCATGGTCGTTACGACCCAATCGGAAAAACTCTCCAAGATCCGACGAGAGCTGATTGAGCTGCTACTGGTCAATCACCCCCTTGATTGCCCCGTCTGCGACGCTGGTGGTGAATGCGACCTGCAAGACATCTGTTATTCACAAGATGTTGTACGTCAGCCTTTCGGAGCCGACGACGTTAACGCCGAGACCATCGACCACTGGCCGTTGATCCAACAGGTTCCCAACCGTTGCATCATGTGCGAGAAATGCGTCAAGACCTGCCATGAGACGATTGGTTCAAGCGCTCTTTTCGTCAATGAAAAAGGTGATAAGGCCTTTGTCGACAAGGATCTCGACAAGTGTGATTTCTGCGGCAACTGCGTACAGGTCTGCCCGACCGGTACCATGATCTCTAAGCCCTTTAAGTTCAAGGCCCGTCCCTGGGAGCTACGCAAGACCCAATCGGTCTGTACCCTCTGCTCTGCCCAATGCCAGGTGGAAATGCACAGCAAGCAGGGCAAGGTCATGCGCGTCACCTCTGAAGATGGTGTCACGGTTAACGACGGCAACCTCTGTGTTGGCGGCTTTTTCGGCCACGACTACCTGAATAGCGATCAGCGTCTGACAACTCCGCTGGTTGCACAGCAGGAGACCTCCTGGGAAATCGCCCTCGACAAGGTGGTCAGCGAAGTATCCAACCTGCGCGAGCAGCAGGGCGGTCAAGCTATTGCCGGCCTGGCCTCGCCACACCTGACCAACGAAGAGAACTACCTTTTTCAGAAACTCTTCCGGGTCGCCCTGAACAGCAACAACATCGACTCCGAAGCACGCTTCAGCAGCCTGCGTGCCGCCAAAGTTCTGAATGAGCAGCTCAAGCTGAACGGCGCCAGCAACCCGATGGATCGTATCGGAACGGCAGAAGCCGTTTTGGTCTTCGGTGCAGACCTGCGCTCCGAATCCCCTGCGCTCAACTGGCAGGTGCAGCTAGCCGCACGTAAAAATGATACCCGCCTGATCGTCGCTAACCAGCGTCAGACCAAACTGGTCAAGCAAGCTGAAAGCTTTTTACAATACCGTGCCGGCAGCGAGGCTTCTCTGGCAGGAGCACTGGCCAAGCTTCTGGTCGACAAAGGTCAGACAGACAACGATTACCTCAACCGCTTCGTTGCCAACCGTGACGAACTGGATCAATACCTGAGCAATTTCGACATTGACGCAGCCTGTGCCGCAAGTGGCGTCAACCGTGCTCAACTGGAAAAAGCCGCCGACCACCTTGGTCAAGCGTCTTCTGTGGCCATCATCATTGGTCGGGACGTCATGGCTTCAGCACAAGTTGAAAACGCCGTTGCGGCCCTGGCCAATCTGGCCATGGTCAGCGGTGCTCTGCACGGCAATCAAGGCGGTCTTTTCCCGATTGCCAGTAAAGGCAACACCCAAGGCCTTATCGATGCCGGTGTTGCCCCTGAATTTTTACCTGGCCTGGTTGATTATGCTGCAGGCAAGGAAAAGTATGCCTCTGCATGGCACGCTACTCTGCCCGAAGGCGGAGCGGATGCAACAGGAATACTCAGTGGCATAGAGCAAGGCACCATCAAGGCACTCTTCCTCGCCGGAACCAACCCTCTGGTCAACTTCCCGGAGAGTGGCCGTTGGCGCAAAGCCCTTGAGAAGCTAGAGTTCCTCGTGGTTCAGGACATTCTCTCAAGTGATCTGACACGACTCGCAACAGTGGTTCTGCCCGGATCAGCGAGCGCTGAGAAACGCGGTAGCGTGACCTCCCTTGACCAACGGGTCAATAAGTTGAGGATTGCCGTCGCAGCCCCCGGTGAAGCACGCCCTGACCTGGCAATCTTCAGCGATCTTTTTGCCCGTTTAACCGGCAAACCGGAGCCGAGCGAAAAGGCCCTCCGCCAGGAGATGATGTCTCTGAGCGGCAGTTATGCCGATGTCTGTCAGAGCCTCGAGCAGAGCAACTTCTGCTGGAAGCAGGCTTATACTCCAGAAAACAAGAGCCTGACGGCAGCAAAACCTGAAATAGCAAGCCCTCCTCCAGCCGAGATGCAGCTGCTGGTTGGCAAATGTCCCTTCCAGTTTGGCACCACAACCACCTATTCAGCGGCCAACAACGAACTAGCTCCAGCCGGTGTGATCATCGTCAACCCTGAGGATGCAGCCAAGCTTGGTCTTGCCGAGGGTGGCCAGATTAAAGTCACCGGCCCGGCAGGATCTGCTAGCGGTAAGGTCATGGTCAACAGCATGGTTCCAGTGGGTCTCTTATCCGCAGCAGACAATTTTACTGAAATGAACATTCAGCAGATTATACCGAGTGGTAGCAACTGCGTTGCCGTAACAGCAAAAAAAGCTTAAAATCATTTAAATTTCATTTCAAACGCCCTGCTTTGCGGGGCGTTTTTTGTCCTTTTTCAGCTTTTTCTTCTCTTCTCTTTGCGCTCTTTGCCTCTTTGCGTTAAATTCATCTTGAGTTAACTGGAGTCTTGCATAAGAGACTGTTTTTTATCTGACGACTGGAGAACACAATGACCATCGAAACCTTCGAATACCGTGACAAGGTCAGTTACAGTGATGAAAAGGCCTGCAAAATTGTGCTGACTGAATGCGCCCACGCCCGCACAACGCTCTGGTGCCTGAAGCCGGGTCAACATATTCATCCGCACGTACATGCCGGAGACCACGTCTGGATCGTTCTGGAAGGCCAGGGTCTGTTTCTGAGTGAGGGGCTGGCTGAACAACCGATCTCTCCGGGGACTATCCTCTCTGCGCCAGCGGGGATTTCCCATGGCGTCGAAAACAACGGCAGCGAAGGGCTGGTCTTTGCCAGCATCTCGGCCGGATAAAAGGCAACCTCGAGCTACTTTAGCCCTACAAGGCAGGATTGACATCATCAATTTCGCACAACATTATAAATGTTGTAAGGGCCTGTTCTTTTCTATATATTGGAACCGTAATCAATCTAAGAGGACACCATGAAATCAATCTTCATCCTGATCGGAATTGTCGCCGTCTGGTATATTCTCAATCGTTGGATTCTACCGCGTTTCGGGGTCGAGACATGACTGTCTGGTTCCTGTGAACTCCCCGTGCGGGAGGAAGATGAAAATGAAGACCAAAATGAAAAGCCTCATCCGTAAGGACGAGGCTTTTTTATTGTCTGAGATTATGGCGGTTCTACCTTTACGCCAGGAAACCATCAAGTCTCAGCACAGGCTGGTGGCACATCGCGGGCAAGTAAACATACTGGTCGAGGGAACCTTATGGCCGCAACTTGGACAATTAAACCAATAACGACAATACTTGCATTGAGGATCTGACAAACCCTGCTTTTTCTTGCACTTTGGACACATGCGGTACATTTTACGGTTGGTTATATAATCTTCAAAGATCAACCCGCACTTCGCACACAGCTTCGCATCGCGTCTGTGATTGGGAGCCTCGCAGCGGGGTGCCGGGCAGACAAACACAGCGTGACATGAATCACACCAGTTCTTACCACCTGTCAGCTCTTTACATACCGGGCACTTTTCCATCGGGACACCTCATTCAATTCCATATCAGAAACAAATAAACTCTGTTTCCAACCTCTAGGTTCAGGATAAACATTTATCTGTTAAATTTCCAGTCCGTTAAAACCAGGAGCTGATCTTTGCCCAAGAAAAAAGCCGGACCTTCATGGCCCGGCTTTCTGATTTATAACGGGGATGAAGATTAATCGACCTTGAAGAAGGCAACCGGTCCGGCCTGACAAACGCAACACGGGCCATGAGGCTCGCCCTCAATGGTGTTGCCGCAAACCTTACAGACGTAGTAATCAACGTCCTCGTTATTACCAAGGTTATCGAATGCTTTCTGGTAAAGGCTGGCATGTACTTTCTCAACGTCATTGGCAAATTTGAAGCTGCGCAGAGCAGCATCATGACCTTCGCTGATGGCCTCTTCGATCATCTTTGGATACATACTGACGAACTCTTCGGTCTCACCGGCGATCGCTTCCTTGAGGTTATCCGCTGTAGCATTGATGCCACCAGCAGTCCGCAGGTGAGCATGGGCGTGAACCGTCTCTGCTGCAGCTGCAGCGCGGAAGAGTTTAGCGACCTGCTTCTGCCCCTCTGCATCGGCCTTATCGGCAAAGGCCAAGTACTTGCGGTTTGCCTGAGACTCTCCCGCAAACGCCTCATACAAGTTACTTTCAGACTTACTTCCCTTTAATCCAGCCATAATTCTCTCCTTTGAATAATAAAGTTTGACAAACATAAAAGCAGATCAATATTATCGATAACATTGTACATGTCAATGACTTACGATTTTTTTTGATGTTTGCCGAGGAGCCACAGTATGTCTATCTACCGTGTCGAAAAAGCTGAACTACCCGTTGTTGTCTTTCAAGCGGATGGTTCCATTATGAAGGGTGTCGTTTTTCTGAGCGCCACAGCCTATAACCATACGGGCAAACAGACATTACTCGACCTTCTCAAGGAGCCAGGGGACTTCTTCCCCTTCCGCAGTGAAGCCGGAGACTTCTGCGTGACCAACAAACAGACCATCACCCACATCCGATTTGTGCCACCGGAACAAGAGAAAGAATATCAATCACTGGGTGATCGCGAAGACGTGGAGATCAAGTTTGTCGGCGGAGAGCAGCTTGGCGGAACGGTGACGATAGAGATGCCGGAAGGGCGTAATCGCCTGCTTGATTTTATCAATGCAATGAAAGGCTTTTTCCTGTTACAAACTCAGGAAGCTCACTACCTGGTCAACGTCTCTCAAGTTCGCGATATCAACCCGAAACGCTGATATTTGTATCGCGTGAAAAGCCGACAGGTTCTTTTCTTTAAACCTTCAGACTGTTGAAAAAGTACAGGGATGTGTCGATTATTGACGTCCCAGAGCTACCGCCATACGAAATGAATTCAAAAAATCGCTATTTCCCCATATCCAAAGAACAAAAAGACAGGGCATAAGTGGAAGTTGTCAACCATCTAAAAACCCTCTCACTTTTAAATGTCCAGGTAAGAGCGTAGATATCGACCCGTATAAGATTTTGCGCAGCGCGCGACCTCTTCCGGCGTTCCACAGACAATGATTTCACCTCCCCGACTGCCGCCCTCGGGGCCGAGATCGATGACATGATCAGCGGTTTTGATCACGTCCAGGTTGTGTTCGATAATCACGATGCTGTTACCAGATTCAACCAAACGCTGCAAAACACTGAGCAGGCGACTGATATCATCGAAATGCAGACCGGTGGTAGGTTCGTCGAGGATATAAATAGTCCGGCCGGTCGAACGTTTGCCCAGTTCCTTGGCCAGCTTGACGCGCTGCGCTTCCCCGCCTGACAAGGTCGTGGCACTCTGCCCCAGCTTGATATAACCAAGACCAACATCACGCAAGGTTTGCAGTTTGCGCTTTATGCGCGGAATATTTACCAGGAACTCCACCGCCTGATTGGCGGTCATATCAAGCACATCGGCAATGGTTGTACCCTTGTACTTAACCTGCAACGTCTCCCGGTTGTAACGGGCACCGTGACAAGCCTCGCACTGAATATAGACATCGGGCAAAAAATGCATTTCGATACGCAGGATGCCATCGCCCTGACAAGCCTCGCAACGCCCCCCTTTGACATTGAAAGAGAAGCGCCCCGGTTTGTAACCACGCATCTTCGCTTCCGGCAGCTGGGCGAAGAGATCGCGGATATCGGTAAAGATACCGGTGTAAGTTGCCGGGTTGGATCGTGGAGTTCGCCCGATCGGTGACTGATCAATATCAATGACCTTATCCAGAAGCTCCAAGCCTTCGATGACACGAACCGGACCGGAACGTTCCCGCGAGCGATAGAGACGTTGAGCGAGGGCTTTGTGCAAGGTGTCGATCACCAGCGACGACTTGCCGGAACCGGAGACACCGGTCACACAGGTCATGACCCCCAGCGGGATATCAACATCGATATTCTTGAGGTTGTTGGCCTGGGCACCCTTGATACTGAGCAGCCCTGAAGCTTTACGTCGCTCTTTCGGCAAAGGAATCGTCAGACGACCGGAGAGATAAGCTGCGGTCAGAGACTTGGGATGTTCGAGAACCTCTTGAGGCGTGCCTTGGGCGACCACCTCGCCACCATGGCGGCCGGCATGCGGACCCATGTCGATAACATGATCCGCTTCGAGAATGGTCTCCTCGTCATGCTCAACAACCAGCACAGTATTGCCCAGATCACGCAGGCGCTTTAAGGTCTCCAGCAGCCGGCGATTATCCCTCTGGTGCAAGCCGATCGAAGGTTCATCGAGAATGTAGAGCACCCCGACCAGCGAGGAACCGATCTGGGTGGCCAGGCGGATGCGTTGACTTTCCCCCCCCGAAAGAGTGCCCGAAGTACGGTCGAGGGTCAGGTAATCGAGCCCGACATTAACCAGAAAAGAGAGCCGCTCGCGGACCTCCTTCAGGACCCGGCGAGCGATTTCCGCCTCTTTGGCAGGCAACTCGATTTCGGCGAAAAATGTTTCCGCTTCGCTTATGCTCAGTGCCGTTATCTCCTGAATATTCTGCCCGGCAACCCGCACACAGAGGGTTTCCGGTTTAAGCCTGGCACCATCACAGCTCGGACAAGACATGATGTTCATAAACTGTTCAAGCTTCTCGCGGGTCGCATCGGAGTCAGTTTCAAGCAGACGTCGTTGCAGGTTCGGGATCACGCCCTCGAATGGTTTGTTGTAAAAATGTCGGCGATGGGCCTGATCGTAGAAAAATTTGACCTCTTCTTTCCCTGAGCCATGCAGAAGAACCTTTTGTACCTGTTCCGACAGTTCAGCAAAGGGCGTGCGGATATCAAAATCGTAAAAATCAGACAGCGCCTCCAGAACCTGTAAATAGTAATATCCGGTCCGGGTTGACCAGGGTGCGATCGCCCCCTCCCGCAAGGAAAGCTGACGGTTCGGTACAACCTGCTCCGGGTCAAAGTACATGCGGGTGCCCAGACCGGAACAGTCCGGGCAAGCCCCATAAGGGTTATTGAAGGAGAACATGCGCGGCGTCATCTCCGGTATCGAGATACCGCACTCCACGCAGGCGTGCCACTCGGAGAAGAGATGACTCTCTCCGCCCACGACTTCGACCCTGACCAACCCCTCACCGAGACGAAGCGCGGTCTCCAGGGAGTCCGACAGGCGGCTGACGATGTCCTCTTTGACCACAAGGCGGTCAACGACCACCTCAATGGTGTGTTTCTTGTTCTTGTCCAGAACGATCTCGTCACCCAACTCGCGCATTTCACCATCGATGCGCACCCGGACGAAACCGTCCGCCTGCAGCTGACGTAGTTCCTTGCGGTATTCGCCCTTGCGGCCCCTGACCAGTGGCGCCATGAGCAGCAGCTTGCTTTTTTCCGGCAGAGCCAACACCTGCTCCACCATCTGTTCCACCGTCTGTGAAGCAATCTCCTTGCCGCAGGAGGGACAATGCACCTGCCCGACCCTGGCAAAGAGCAAGCGCAGGTAATCGTAGATTTCCGTAACCGTGCCAACGGTAGAGCGGGGGTTCTTCGACGTGGATTTCTGTTCTATGGAGATGGCCGGACTCAGGCCTTCGATACTTTCTACATCCGGCTTGTCCATCTGCTCCAGAAACTGCCGGGCGTAGGCCGAAAGGCTCTCTACGTAACGGCGCTGGCCCTCGGCATAGATGGTATCAAAGGCCAGGGTACTCTTGCCCGACCCTGAGACACCAGTGATCACCACCAGCTGATCTCGCGGGATTTCGACATCGATATTCTTCAGATTGTGCTCGCAAGCACCTTTTATGATGATTTTATTAACCATGGTTTTATATCCACCACTTTTCTTCTATCATTGAGTTGCTTCTGTTTTATCTAACTATCGGGGCGCGTAAAACAAACGCCGCCACCTTAAAGACCAGCTTTTCCTCGATCCTCGCTCCCCGTGCCTCGCTCCCGTTTTTCTGCCATCTCGGCTGCCATCCTGACTGCAGCAACCAGGCTGGCAGCGTTGGCCTGGCCGGTGCCAGCCAGATCATAGGCCGTACCGTGATCAACGGAGGTGCGCACGATCGGCAGACCAAGGGTGACGTTGACGCCGTCATCAAAATGCAGCAACTTGAGAGGGATCAAGCCCTGGTCATGGTACATGCAGATCACTGCGTCGTATTCGCCCTGAGCTGCAAACCAGAAGAGGGTATCGGCACTGTGCGGACCGCTGGCAAGGATTCCTTCAGAGCGGGCGGCAGCAATCGCCGGAACGATGTGCCGGGTTTCTTCGTCACCGAACAACCCCCCTTCACCAGCGTGCGGATTTAGCGCCAAGACCGCCAGGCGCGGCTTTTTGATGCCGAACTGCCGCTGCAGACTTGACGAAACAATGCGCATGGTCGTCAGGATACGTTCTGCGTTCAGGCGTTGCGGCACCTCCCGCAAAGCACAATGGGTCGTCACCAGGCAGACTCGCAGTCTCTCCCCGGCCAACATCATAACAACCTCTTCAACCTCGCAACGATCGGCCAACAGCTCGGTATGGCCCGGGAAAGCAACCCCTGCTGCGCGTAAGATTTCCTTGTTGATCGGTGCCGTGACCATCCCAGCCACATCACCGCCAACACAGGCATCGCAGGCCCATTCAATATAATCAGCCATGGCACGCCCGGAAGAGATCTGCGGTTGGCCAAACACTTGCCCGGAGAGCTCGAGTTGCGTCAAGGCTTGTACAGGCAAGTGGTGCCCGCCAACAACAAGTTCATCCGTCGCCAGGGATGACGAGGAACCAAGCTGGTGCTGAACATCGCATCCACAAACGGCAGCAGCCCGTTTCAGCACACCAAGATCTCCGGCGACGATCAACGGACGAGCAAGGTCAATAAAAGCACCTTCGTTGACGGCTCGAATGATAACTTCCGGTCCAATTCCGGTCGGGTCGCCCATCGTTATGATAAGTGGTTTTGTCATAAAGCCCCCATTTGAATAAGCACGAATCTACAGTATAGCCCAGGCGTGAAAATCGCCTCAACCTGATTCGCAAAATAAGGATTCTTCTTTTAACCGGGGAAAGCAGTTTTCAAACTCCGGGGAAAGGGTTATACTTTGATGAATTTCATTACGTTATGTAAATTACGGAGAAAGAGTGATGAGTGACGATCTGTTCGAACGCCGTCAAGCGGAACGCCGGTATGCCTTGAAATTTCTCGATTACGAGATCCTTTCCTCGAATGGAGAGGTCACCGGCCGAGGCCTGGCCCGCACACTCAATGTCAGTGAAACCGGTTTGCGGCTCGAAACCGGTCAATTCTTTGAGCCGGAACAGACGTTACGGATCACCCTCGGTCTCGACAACGACCTGGTGCAGATCAACGGGCGCGTGATCAATTCTCAACCGGAAAGTGACGACCTCTGCTCAAGTGGTGTCATGTTTCTCGAATTCGACGAAGCGGACCACCAGACCTATCAGAAACACTTCACAGCCCTCAAGAGTGCCCTGGAAGAATAATTCTCTCTCATACAGATATTAAAAAAGGCCACCTGCTTTTAGCAGGTGGCCTTTTTTTCATCGCTGGAGCCCCTCTACAGGCGGATATCGATAAACGCTTTATTTTTCAGAGCTTTAGTCCACTCCTTGATACGCGCATCCGTTTTCTGATCCAGAAGCATCTGGTGAATGTCAAATTTTACCGCATCGAACTGTCTCAAACCCTCAGACAGGCGGTCGTCCACTCTCAACAGGTGGATCGCGGTAGCCATTTCTACGGGAGCAGTGAAGGAGCCGTCCTCAACCTCATTGATCGCCTCGACAAACTCCGGAGTCAACTCTTCGTAGACAAATTTGCCCATTGAACCGCCAGTGGCACCGTAGGTTTGATTATAGCTATCAGAAACCTCTTCCAGTGCTTCACCCTGCTGTAAGCGCGTCAGCGCTTCATTGGCCATCTTGCGGATCCGGGTGCGCTCCTGCTCGGACGCCTTTTCCGAAACCGGGAAGGAGATAGCGCTCAACTCAACCTCAGGGGGCAAGCGATAGTCATCCAGGTGAGCACGGTAATATTCAACGAGCTCACGCTCAGGCACATCGATCTGGCTACGAACTTCTTCACCAATCAGCTTATAACGCAAAATCTGCTGGCGCAGATTGTCACGATAATTATCAAAATCCAAACCTTGCGACTGGACCGCATCTTCAAGATCATCGCGACTCAGTTTATTCTTCTTTTGGACATCCATGAGCGCTGTTTCAATCTCTTCTTCGGAGACGGTCAGGCTAAGTGCCGCGATCCGCTGTTGAACCAGAGACTCCTCTATCATACGGGAAAGGAGTTCTTGACGCAGGGCCCCCATCTGCACCGGAGAAGGCTGTTTCTGCTGTTTTGCCAACTGCTCCTGCAGTCTCTGATCAAGCTGATGGGTTGAAATGATCTCCTTGTTGACAACCGCCGCAACACGACTGACAATCTTTGCCGAAACCGATGTCAAACCGATACTGCATATCAACAACAGTGCAATTCCAAAATTTCTCATAACATCCTTTTCCTTGGTTACCTTCTTCGAAACTTTAAACCCATATCAACACAGGATCATTCCCCAGAACCCCGGGAAAGCCTCCCAGTGTCGTGTCAATGATGAAATGCCGTAAAGACAACGCCGTATTTTTTTGTGCCAGCAAGGCATGTCTTGAGTCACATAGTTATAACTACGTGGCTTAAGACATAACGAAGCAGGCGCGGGAAAGAACAAGTTGGATGCGTCAGTTTGTCGTTGACGCGGCACTAGACTACTTTATCTCGTTCTTTCAAGCTGAGCCCAATCTACGGAAATCACGGCACGGGACCGCATATCCTGCAGCCAGGCAAGGTAAACTTCTTCCTTTTTAAGACCTTCAAGTATTGCTCGGATCTCCTCAGAAGCTTCCTTTTTATTGAGTCGTTTTGCTTTGCGTTTTTCCTCAACCAGGAAAAGGTGATAGCCGTACTCACTTTTGACCAGGTCACTCAGACGCTTGACCGGCAGGTCGAAGACTATCGCGTCAAATTCAGGCGGCATCTCGCCGCGGCCAAAGAAGCCCAGGTCGCCACCCTGTTCTGCATCCGGAGACAGGGAGTACTCTGCAGCAACTTCGGCAAAAGAACGTTCTTGACGCAACATGCCGAGGATCTCCTGACCCTCTGCTTCATCCGCAACCACAATCTGCCTGGCCCGAACCTGTTCGGGACGATCAAACTGATCACGATTGACCTTGAAATAAGCGGCAACCTCTCCGTCGCTCACCGAAACCATAGAGTAAACGGCCTGCTCAAGGAGCTTCTCCATGATTAAACTTTCCTTGAGCTCTTCCCGCCAGGCCTGCAGAGTCAAGCCTCGCTCAACAAGCATTTCTTCGAAGCTGCTGCCGGGATAATCCTGTCGATAACCCTGCAAAGCAGCTTCAACATCAGCGTCTGTAAGAGCAATATTGAGGCGCCTGGCCTCACCATGAATCAGTTCCCGATCGATCAACTGAACCAAAAAGGAGCGCTGTAGTTCCTCGCGCTCGATACCACTTAGTTGCTGATCTTTTTGCAGGCTCTGTTCAAATTCGACAAGAAAGTCCGCCTTGGTGAGCTCCTGATCATTGATCACGATCAAGGCAGGCAAGGCTTCCACAACAGGCTCGGAACTGCAGCCGGCTACCAGACCAAACAAGCTGAGAAGAAGGGTTAATATACACAAGTGAGTTCTATGCATGCTTATTCATTTGTTTCAAAGGGGTGAATAGAAGTCGTCAACCTATCATAGCCGACAAAAAGCTTGCAATTCCTTTTTAGCGATCGCTAAGACCTCTTCCCTGGCGATCCTGCCGAGGCGGATACTCAAGCGGTAATCGGGACTGAAAGAGTACTTTTTGCTATCTTCAAGCAGAGCCAGAATCTGCTCCGGAGCAACTTTAGTATTGCCCGGAAAAGCAAAGACCAGGTTATGACCGTCAAATTCTGCCAGCTCGACATATAATTGCTTCATCAGCACCCGTAACTTCATGACTTCAAGCAGAAGCTCTGCCGCTTTTGGCGGTTCCCCGTAACGGTCGCGTAATTCATCCCCGGCCTGGTAGATCTCGATATCATCGCCAGCGGAAGCGAGCTTGCGATAAAGGACCAGTCGCTGATTGGGGTCAGAGACATAAGACTCCGGCAGAAAAGCAGAAAGGCCGAGGCGGATCTCCGGATCGACGCTCTCTTCACGGCTTTGCCCTTGCAGTTCCTGGATCGTCTCCTCGAGCAGTTCTGTGTACATTTCAAAACCGATGGCCGCAACTTGTCCGGCCTGTCGCGAACCGAGCAGGTCACCGGCACCGCGTAATTCAAGGTCGTGGCGGGCGATGCGAAAACCAGCGCCCAGCTCCGCCTGTTCCTGAAGGACCTTGAGGCGTTCACGGGCATCCTTGGTCAGTAGGCCTTCGCCGGGGATCATCAGGTAGGCGTAGGCGCGTTGGTGTGAACGGCCGACCCGGCCACGCAACTGGTAGAGCTGCGACAAGCCGAAACAGTCCGCCCGATTGATGATCATGGTGTTCGCTGAAGAGATATCAATGCCGTTTTCAATGATCGTTGTACAAACCAGCAGATTGGTTCGCCCTTCGATAAAGTCGAGCATGACACTCTCCAGCTCTTTTTCCGGCATCTGCCCATGGCCGACACCAACCTTGGCCTGGGGAACCAGCTGTCGCAGGAAATCTGCCATGGCACCGATCGACTGCACCCGGTTGTGCACGAAGTAAACCTGCCCGCCACGGCGCAGTTCGCGTAGAATGGCGTCACGGATCAGGTCATCATCAAAACGGGTGACATAGGTTCGAATCGCCTGTCGATCCACCGGCGGAGTATCGATAATCGACAACTCTCTCAGGCCGGCCAAACTCTGGTGCAGGGTCCGCGGAATCGGTGTGGCGGTCAGAGTCAAAACATCGACTTCAGCGCGCATTTTCTTCAAACGTTCCTTGTGTGTCACACCGAAGCGCTGCTCTTCATCTATGACGATCAGACCGAGGTTTTTAAAATGTACATCACGCTGTAACAGGCGATGCGTGCCGATCAGAATATCAACCTTCCCGGCAGCCGTACGCGCAAGGGTCTTTTTCTGCTCAGCTGCAGTACGAAAACGCGACAACATATCGACGGTCACCGGGTAGTCGGCAAACCGCTGCCGGAAGGTTTCCAGATGCTGACGAGCCAGAACTGTCGTCGGCACCAGGATGGCCACCTGGCGACTATCGAGGACCGCTTTAAAAGCCGCCCGAATCGCAACCTCGGTCTTGCCGTAGCCGACATCGCCACAGATCAGACGATCCACCGGACGTTCGGACACCATGTCCTCGAGGACAGATTCAATCGCCTCCAGTTGGTCGGGGGTTTCTTCGTGGGGAAAGGCCGCTTCGAATTCACGAAAAAGACCGTCCGGAGGACTGTAGCTGAAACCTTCGGCGAGCTGCCGGCGGGCCTGAACCTGCAGCAGGTCACGGGCCATCTCCTCGATCGTCGCCCGGGCCCGCAACTTGGCTTTTTCCCAGGCGCCGCTACCCATCTTGTCCAGTCGTGGCGAAGAGCCGTCCGACAGGTACTTCTGCACCTTCTCAATACGTTCAACCGGCAGGTAAAGGCGATCTTCTCCGGCATACTCAAGGTGGATAAAATCCCCCTCGACCGCTCCGGTCTTTAAATGGACCAAACCGAGATAACGACCGATGCCGTAGTCGGCATGCACGACCAGATCCGAAGCCTTCAAGTCAGCCAGGGAGGATTCAAAGACCCGTTGCCGAGGGCGCACCTTGCGATGTGTGCGCGGTCCAAAAATTTCATCGTCACAGATAACGACAAGTTTTTCATCGACCAGTCTGAAACCACTGTCCAGCAGACCTGTCGTGATGGTAATTCCTTGGGCAAAGACACGCCCCGCCAGAAGATCCGGCTCCCAGCCAAGGTGCAAATCGCTCGGCGCCAGAAGATCGAGTAACCGCTCCGCCTGACCGCGCTGGTGACAAACAATCAGCACTCTCCAGCCGTCATTCTGCCAATCTCGCAATTTTTCAACAAGAGGGGCAAGACTGCCGTCATGAGCGGCGTGATCAGGTCGCAGATCCGTATTGCCCAGAACCGGAACACGGTAAACCGGGTGCTCCTCTTCAAGCTGATAAACCTGCAACGAGGCCAGGTCAATACGCGGCCCCTGATTGAAGCGTGCATCCAACTCTTGCCCGGTCAGATAAAACTCCCGTGCAGGAGCATAGGGTTCGGAATTGCTCTGCACACGTTTCTCACCACTTTTTATGGCTTCGCAAAATTCGTCGGCAGCAGTGATGATTGCGGCAGGGTCAAGCATCAGCCAGCAATAGCGCCCCAGATAATCAAAAAGAGTATCAAGAGAATCGTAATTGAGCGGCAGAAGGTTCTCCCGGCCGGGGCCAAGCAAGCCTTCGCGGACTTCTTCCAGGATCGATTCGCGCTGGGCACGGGGAATCTCCAGATCGTCGCAGCGCTGCTTGCAACGCCGGGTGAAGGTGTCCAGATGACGTCCGGCCAAGATCATTTCCCGGGCCGGAGCCAGCTCAAGGCGTACCAGGTGCTGATCACCGGAGCGTTGGCTGATAGGATCAAAGCTGCGAATCTCCTCAAGCTCATCGCCGAAGAACGCCAGACGTACCGGCTGTTCAAGCATCGGCGGGAAAAGATCCACCAGGTCACCTCGAACGGCAAAGCTGCCGCGATCCTCAACCAGGGTGACCCGCTGATAACCGAGGGAGGCCAGCCCGTGCAAAAGGACGTCGCGCGGCATCTCGTCGCCGACCTCGAGCTGCAGACGCAGGGAATCGAGAACCTCGCGGGGCAGGATTTTCTGCTGCAAGGCTTTGACCGTTGTGACTATGGCCTTGCCGCGGCCGTTGGCGAGAGCGGCGAGAGTCGCTAAACGGGTGGCTTCGATTTCAGGGTGAGGGCTTAAGGGAGCGTAAGGTTCGGTTTCCCAGTGCGGGAAGAAGAGAATATCGGCCTGACGGCCATGAAAAAAGCTGAGCGCCCGGTAAAACCGCTGGGCTTCAGCCTGATCGGAGGCCACGATCAAGAGAGTTTCTGCGCTCTCTTTGCGGGCTAACAGCCCGGCGGCAAACCAGGCGTCGCTGCTACCGTTGAGGCCAAGAATTTCGCTGCGTCCGAACACACCGGAGGCGAAAGGATGCTGAAGACCAGCAAGGCTACTGTGCTGAAAGCGGTGTTCAGTCGATTCTGACATGTTGGCACCCGACAAAGACCATCATTCTATCTTCATCTTTCACGCCTGAATCCGTAGCAGAATGGCGGAGAACAGGGACTAAGAGAATCAATCACGTGGAACGGCCAGCATCCGGTCCAGGGTAATTTTAGCCGGGATTCTGACCTCTGCCGGGACCGTTACCTGGGGGCTCATGGTCTGCAAAGCTTTGAGAATATCCTCTATAGAGGTCAGCTTCATGTTTGGACAGATAAGACGCGTGGTCGGCAGGATAAATTCTTTGTCGGGATTCTCTTTGCGCAAGCGGTAGAGAATGCCCGCTTCGGTACCAACGATGAATTGTTTGGCTGGATTTTCCGAGGCGAAGGTGTACATACCGCTGGTGGAGCAGATATGATCGGCCTGAGCCAACACCTCTGGAGGACATTCGGGGTGTGCCATAAAGAGGGCGTCTGGATAATCAGCCTTGACCGCCTTAACATCGGCGACCGTAAAACGCTCGTGCGTCGGGCAGTACCCATCCCATAAGTAGCAGGTTTTATCCACTTGATCGGCAATGTAACGGCCCAGATTACGATCCGGGGCAAGAATGACTTCTTTGTCGGCAAGAGAGGCAACAACATTAACGGCGTTAGAACTTGTACAACAGATATCGCTCTCTGCTTTCACAGCAGCACTTGAGTTGACGTAGGTGACCACAGGTACGCCGGGATACTTGCTTTTGAATTCACGCAAACCCTCTGCCGTAATCATGTCGGCCATCGGACAACCAGCATCAAGACGCGGTAGCAGAACCGTCTTTTCCGGTGCCAGGATGGCAGCACTTTCTGCCATAAAGTGAACACCACAGAAGACAATCACCGACTTGTCGGTGCGGGCGGCCTCCATCGACAGGGCGAGAGAATCCCCTGTAATATGTGCCAGTTCCTGGATTTCATCACGCTGATAATTATGGGCCAGGATCAGAGCATCGCGCTCGTCAGCCAGGCGCAGGATTTCTTTTATGATATCGTTTTGATTCATGATACAACCATTTCCTTGCTCGTAGATTGCCGTATCCTAGTGCAAAAACCTTGCTATGTCAAATGCTTATAGCTGTCTCAGGGCCCTTGACAGGGCCTCTGTTTGCCGGTATTCTCAGCTCACTTTTTCAACCCCGCTTACGGTGATTATATATGTTTGGTATAGGTTTTCCTGAACTCCTCATGATCATGGCCATCGCCCTGATCGTGCTCGGGCCGAAACGTCTTCCCGATATTGCCAAAGCCCTCGGTCGTGGCCTTTCAGAATTCAAACGCGCCTCCGACGAACTGAAGCAGACCTTCGAGGCCGAAGTCCGTAGTCATGACACTGATCAGCAAACGCCTCCACCCGTCAAGCTGACCCCGCCCGGAGCCATGCAGAGCCCTTATCCTGACGAGGCCAACGCTGACGACCCAGAGCCTTCCATCGACCCAGAGCCTTCCGTCGACCCGGAACCTATTGTCGACGAACCAACGGTAGAAACAGCAACAGTTGAAACCGCGAAGAAGAGCGAGGCCTCCCGGAATGAGTGATCAACAGATGCCGTTGACCACTCACCTAGAGGAGTTACGCCGCAAGCTGATTATAGCCGGCGTTTCCTGGCTGGTGGCCTTCCTGGTCTGCTATTCATTTTCAGAACAACTCTTCAACCTGATCGCCGACCCGGTTCGCCAGGCGTTGCCGGAGGGAGCCTCTCTGGTCTTCATCACGGCAACCGAACCCTTTTTTACTTACCTGAAAATTGGCGCTCTGGCCGGTCTGCTCGTCTCCATGCCGGTGATCTTCTGGCAAATCTGGTCCTTTATCGCACCGGGCCTTTATTCAAACGAAAAGCGCTACGTTTTCCCCTTTGTGCTGGCAAGCTCTTTCTGTTTCGCCTGCGGCGCTTTTTTCGGCTTCAACTACGTCTTCCCCATGGGTTTCAAGGTGCTTATCGAGTACGGCACCGGCAGTGGTGAAATCAGCGCCATGCTCTCCATGGGTTCCTACCTGTCCTTATCGAGCAAACTCCTACTTGCCTTTGGACTGGTTTTTGAGTTGCCGGTGGTGATTTTCTTTCTGGCCCGCATGGGCATCGTTGACCACAAGTTCCTCGCCCGTAATCGCAAGTTCGCTCTCCTTGCTGCGTTCTTGACCGGTGCCATGCTTACGCCACCGGATGTCTTTTCACAAACAGCTCTGGCCTTGCCCTTCATCATCCTCTACGAAATCGGTATTATCATCGCACGACTGTTTGGCAAGCGTCGTGAAACCGATGACGAAGCAGATCAAAAAACCGAGGCGTAAAGACCCTGCTCCGTTTTAAAAAAACAAAAGGCGACCCCGCAATAATAGAGCAGGGCCGCCTTTTTCATTGAAGTAAAGAAAGAAGAGTTACTTGGCGGCTTTTCCCAGTTCCGCATCAATCATCTGCTTGAAACCTTTAATGCTACGATCTTTCAACTGGCGTCCGTTGATATACGCAGCAGGGGTCCCTCGAACGCCTGCTTCAACACCCAACTGCATATCGTTGTTCACTTCCTGGAGAAGAGCAGGGTTCGCAATATCCTGGTCAAAACGCGCCATATCGAGGCCGACCGCTTCGGCCAGTTCTCGAATTTTTGCATCATTCAGCTTGTTGTAATTGGCAAACAGCTGATCATGTAAAGGCCAGAACTTGCCCTGATTGCGTGCAGCAATGCTGGCAACGGCGGCCTTCTGCGCAAACTTGTGCATGCTTAAAGGAAAATGCTTGAACACCACTTTGACCTGCTTGGGATAGGCCGCCATCACCTGATTCAAAGTCGGCACCAGTTTTGCGCAGTAGGGGCATTGGAAATCGTCGAAGAGGATAATGGTTACCGGCGCATTCGCATCCCCCTTTACAGCAGACGTACCAACGGGAAGCTTCTGTACATAAGCAAGGGTAAGAATCTGTAATTCGTTGCTATTGCTGTTACCCAGGTAAAGCGTCTGCCCGTCCGGGGAAACTTCCAGACTGGTGACACCCGCTCCAACCTTGAAGAGATCTTGCGCCTGACCGTCAGCAGAGAAAATCTGGACCTCTCCTGTTTCAAGGAGAACAAAGACACGCCCGTCACTGACGCTCTGGGCAACATCGACCGGTTGCTTGCCAAGGGGGTGACGTTTGACCAGCTTTGTTTCGAGTTCCGCACAAACCGAGCCTGCCGTTAACAGCAGGCCGAGCAACAAGATCAAAAGACGACTTACACCTGACATGAGTGATACCCTCTCGTTGTTGAATTTTCGATAACGCGACCCTTTGCCGTGTTTTCCTGAACATTCAATTATTTACTATAATTACCCCCAGCAAGGGGCTATGTCAATCGCAGCAGATGACAAGCCTTGACAATCGCCCTTTGCATCGGCATAACTTTAAACTCTATGACGATACCAGCCCTTGCCATTCATAACCTCTCCAAAGAGTTCGACGGTGCCATCGCCGTCAACGACATCTCGTTTACGATTGAGCCCGGAGAAATATTCGGTCTGCTCGGCCCTAACGGTGCCGGTAAAAGCACGGCCATCAACATGATCGGTGGTGTCTCGCGCATCGGCAGCGGTTCCATTGAGATCTTCGGGGCAGACAACCAGAAGGACTACCGCACCACCCGACGCATGGTTGGCGTTATGCATCAGGAAATTGTCATCGACAATTTCTTCACCATCGACCAGGCCCTGAGACTTCACGCCGGCTATTACGGCTTTCGTGATGATGAAGCCTGGCGGCTGCAGTTAATCGACCGACTGGGTCTTAAGCCACACCTGCACAAAGTGATGATTAAACTCTCCGGAGGGATGAAGCGCCGTTTCATGATCGCCAAAGCGCTGATTCACAAACCCCGACTGCTCATCCTTGATGAACCGACCGCCGGTGTTGACGTGGAACTTCGCCACACACTCTGGGATTTTGTGCGTGAGATCAACCAGCAGGGGACGACCATCCTCCTGACCACACATTACCTGGAAGAGGCCGAACAGATGTGCGATCGCCTCGCCATCATGAACCATGGCAAGGTCATCGCGCTCGAATCAACCAAGACACTGCTACAGGAACTCGGCACTCGCACGATCATCGTACACCTGCAGGAACCGATTACGCAAGCGCCCGAAAATCTCTGTTGCCAAGCCACAGACCTCGATAAAACGGGCACTCTTTTGCAACTAACCTTGTCGGCCAGTCAGCCGACCGGCGACCTTTTGCAACGACTCTGTGAGATCGGCCTGTCAATCGCCGATATCGAAACCAGAAGTGCCGGGCTCGAAGAAATTTTTCTGCAAATGACCAAGGCGGGCAGGGTAGAGCCATGAATCAACAGAGCGACAACACATACCACTCCTGGCTGCCTTTTTACACTCTTCTGAAAAAGGAAATTCGCCGTTTCCTGCGCGTTGCATCCCAGACCCTGGTCACGCCGGTTATCACCGCTTCGCTTTATCTTTTTATCTTCGGAGCAACCCTTGGTGAACGCATCAGCGTACTCGAAGGGTTCAGTTATGCCCAGTTTGTCATCCCGGGCCTGATCCTGATGGGCATCATCAATAACTCTTTCGCCAACGTGGCCTCATCACTCTTCATGTCGCGCTACCTTGGCAGCATAGTCGACCTTCTGGTTACTCCAGTCACCCCGACCCAGTTCATCATGGCTTACACCTTGGCCGCCATGTTGCGCGGGCTGGCTGTAGGCCTTGTGGTCTGGCTAATCTCCTGCCTTTTTGCCACGCTGCCCTGGGCGCACCCTTTTGCAGCGATCGCCTTAGCTTGCCTCGCCAGTTTCCTCTTTGCCCAGTTCGGCATTATCGCTGCGGTCTATGCAGACAACTTCGATACGCTGTCGATGTACACCAACTTTATCATTCTACCCCTGATCTATCTCGGCGGCGTTTTTTACCCGATCTCCATCTTGCCGCCACTCTGGGCCAAGCTTTCTCACCTCAACCCACTTTTCTACCTGATAGACGGTTTCCGTTACGCAATTCTCGGCGTCGGCGACCTTTCCTTTGTCGTCTCCTTCTGTACCGTAACGGCTATGGCTCTCGGGCTTTTCGCCTGGGCCGCCATTCTGATTGCACGCAGCTATCGTTTGCGTAATTAATCTTTCCATACGTATAAATCCGCGACTCTCCTTTTTCCATCAACATAAAAAGGCCCGTCCAAGCGGACGGGCCTTTTTATGCTCACATGAATCACACGCGATTGCCTGCATTGTATTCTTCTATGCCACCGCTGGTTTTGTCTTCCTTGCAGCGGTTTCTGCGTCAGACATACTTTTTATCAAGACATCTGCACCGATTGTTGCAGTGTGGCGCACCAGGCTGTCTGCTCGCTCGCCATCATGGTTCTTGAATGCCTCGATCATATTCCGATGCTCTTCCACCGATATTTCCATGCGCCCGGGTTGCGAAAGAGAAGCCAGGCGGAGACGCTGGAACTTCACCACCAACTGATTGATCATATCGTAAAGTTTGTCGTTTCCGGCGGCCTTGATAAAAAGATCATGAAACTCATCATGCACCCGGAAGAAACTCTTAACGTCACCTTCACCTGCGAGCTTCTGCAGTCGTTCATTAATCGCTTCGAGTCGGTCAATATCCTTCTCGGTAAGGTTCTCTGCTGCCATCTTTGCGGCAAAGCCTTCGAGAATGATCTTAATGGCATAAAACTCTTCCACATCCCGCTCCGACAAAGAAGCAACAACGGCCCCTTTGCGTGGAATTACCACAAGATAACCCTCAGATTCAAGTTGCCTGAAGGCCTCCCTGATCGGAGTTCTACTGATACCGAATCGTTCAGCCAGATCCGGTTCAGAGACACGTTCACCCGGCTTCATTGTTCCCTTGAGGATGGCATCCCGAATCGTCTCAAGGATTTTTTCTCGTAAGGTCTGGTGTCTTTGAATCTGTTTTCTACGCACAGGGAAACTCCGTTCTATTAGGCTTTGACAAATTGTATACAGTATACACGGATTGTCAAGTTCTTTCTCTTACACAAACAATCCTAAGCCACTTAACTGCTTGCCTTTTATTCTATGCATGATTATCATCCCTTAAGCTTTCCTTGAGGTTAAAGTATGGACCCATTAAGACATCTACGCTTCTCTATTGTCGCTCTTGTTTCGATCATCGCAATCGGCACTTTTGGCTATTCCATAGTCGAAGACTGGTCGCTCTTTGATTCCCTCTACATGACTGTCATTACCCTGGCAACTGTCGGTTTAAAGAGGTTTAGCCCTTATCAGATCACGGCAAATTGTTCACCATCGTTCTGATTATTAGCGGCACAGGCATGATCGCCTACACCCTCAGCAGCCTGCTTCAATTCACACTTGAAGGCCAGCTACGAAAAATACTTGGGAGGAAGAAATTGGAAAGCCGTATCAGCAAACTCAGAGATCACTACATCATCTGTGGTTTCGGTCGAATTGGCCATCTGATCTGCCGAGAATTTCATTCTCGACCTTTACCCTTTGTCGTTGTCGAAAAAGATCCGAAGTTGGTCGAACGCGTGGAACGCGAGGGCTTTATGTTCGTTGAAGGTGACGCTACCGACGACGAGACGCTGCAATCTGCCGGGATTGATCATGCTCTCGGTTTGATAACTGCCGTGACCTCCGATACTGACAATGTTTATATCACCCTGACTGCACGCGGTCTTAATCCCAAGCTTTTCATTCTGGCCCGTGCTGGAGAAGAGGGTTCCGAGAAGAAGTTGATGCGGGCGGGAGCAAGCAAGGTTATTTCACCCTATACCATTGGCGCCAGTCGTATGGCCCAGGCAATTCTGCGTCCGTCTGTTGTCGATTTCATCGAGATCGCCACGGCAAGTGAAAACCTTGAGTTGCAGATCGAGGAAATCGCCATTCATCCAAATTCTGAAATTGCCGGTAAGTCTCTCGTTGACTCAGGGATCAAGCAAAGTATGGGCATCATCTTTGCGGGCATTAAACTTACCGATAATGAAATGACCTTTAACCCACCCCCTTATACCCTAATCGAACCCAATTCCGCGTTGATCACCTTTGGTGAACGGTCCGCAATCGATAAGTTGGAAAGGATAGCCGGAGGCTTACAGCAGTGACCTTTCCTCGCCTTGGAGCCCATATCCCTTGGGCACAGATCACAACTTATCTCGACCTGGTCCTTGAGCTTGAACTCGCTCCGGAAATAGCCATCAAGGGCCCCGAGTTCGACCCTCTGGATGAAGACCTCCTCGATCAGGCCAGTCAAAAACTTGCTGCAGCTCAGATCAGACCAACCCTTCATGCGCCATTTTTCGATCTCAATCCCGGCGCCCTCGATCCACTTATCCGCCAGGCAACCATGCAACGGCTGACCCAAGCTCTTACTGCGGCTGGACGTCTTAACGCTCACCTGATGGTTATTCATCCGGGTGTCGATAAGTGGCGTTACCCGAACCTCCAACAGGTCTGGTTGGCTCATGCAAAGGAGTTCTTACTGCCCCTTGTTGACAAGGCCTCAGCCAGCGGATGTCGTTTGGCCATTGAGAACATCTACGAAGAAGCGCCCGACCTGCTCGTACAACTTGTGGATGAAATTGATTCAGAATGGTTTGGTCACTGCTTTGACGCCGGGCATTGGCACCTGTTCGGCAAAACCAACATGACAGAATGGCTCGATGCGATTGGCCCACGCCTTCTGCACCTGCACCTGCATGATAACCACGGCTTCTCGGATCAACATCTGCCCGTAGGTGAGGGCACGATAGACTTCTCACCGTTACAGACCAAACTGCGCAGCATGCCGTCGCTCCCCAGCATGACCCTCGAAGCGCACAGCGAAGAGCACCTCAAACGTTCGTTGCATCAGGTCAACAAGCTGCTTGCAGTCTAAAGCCAACTCCAGCCCGCTTAACTTGGTTTGTTAGCTAAGCAAAAAACTGGAACACACTAGAATACTTGAGGTTTACTGGATTCTTATTAATTTGCTTTTTAAATTATTCTCACTTTTTACTGCAGGTTTTTTTGCAGGGATTCTTAACTCGATCGCCGGAGGTGGAAGTTTCATAACCTTTCCTGCTCTGCTTTTTTTTGGTGTCCCTCCGATTAGTGCCAATGCAACAAATACTTTTGCATCCTGTGCTGGTTATTTGAGCGGCGCTTATGCGTTCCGAAAAGATCTTTATGCGCACAAGAGAGACTTGCCGATCATAATTCTGCTTAGCCTAACGGGGGGTATCGCTGGCGCCTGGTTGCTTCTGCAGACTCCAGAATCCCTATTTCGTGAAATCATTCCCTGGCTACTATTATTTGCAACGCTACTTTTTATTTTTGGAGGGAAACTTAATAGTACATTGAAACAGTTCGCTTCATATCACCAACATGCCTCTGCACTAGGCCGTTTATTGTTGATTTTCCTGCTGCTAGGGATATGTGTCTATGGTGGGTTTTTTAATGCTGGGTTAGGGATAATTGTTCTCAGTTATCTGGCACTGGCAGGTTATTCGAACATTAACACTATGAATGGTCTGAAACTCATTGTTTCATCAGCCATATCGCTGATCGCGATTGTTCTATTTATTTACAATGGAGTCATTGCATGGCATGAGGGCATTAGTGTTTTACTTGGTACCTTAGTGGGTGGCTATGTTGCCGCTCATGTTTCCCGAAAGCTTTCTCAAAAACATATACGGTCCTTTATTGTTGTGGTTAGCTGTGGAATTACTTTTTACTTCTTTATTGAAATGTACCTCACATAAAAAGAACCAAAAAGGTCTATAGACCGAGTAAGTTAAAACACAAGAGAAGCCTAGCTCGCATAATTAGGGCAAAAGCAGCTAACAAATTAATCAACGCCGAAGGAAAACGCAAGAAAGGAAAATCCTGGGGCTTGCTCGAAAAAGGCTTCCGTATTTGCGCCACAATCAACGTTTTTTTGTTTTATGTGGCGTAGCAAGGTTTTTCTTGTAACGTGTCTCTCGGGGCCAGCAAGAGGCCTTTTCTGAACACCCCTGTTGTGAAGCTCCTTTGCAGCATGCGGTCAACGAGCAAGGCACCAATAATTCGCAAGCTGACAAGCATAAACGAAAAAGGGCGACTCGTAAGAGTCGCCCTTTATGCTTTCTTTCAATTTAGCATCAGTGGAGTTTCTTGCTCGCCACCTGAACACGAATCAGAGCCCGTTCCAGAGCACACTCCATGATCTTAAACTCTTTGTCTTCGCTTGTAAGCTTTTTGAGTGCTTCCTCTGCGCGACTGAGAGCTGCCTTGGCACGTTCTACGTCAATCTGATCAGCTGGCTCAGCTGTTTCAACCAGCACGGTCATAACATTGTCTTCAACTTCCACATAACCCCAGTTGACTGCAATGTGAAACGTCTCGCCGTCTTTCTTGTAGGTTAATTCTCCAACCCTCAAGGTCGTCAGCAGGGACGTATGGTCGGGAAGCACACCAAACTCGCCGACGGTACCAGGAGCGGTGACTTCATCAACCTCTTCCGACAACACACGCTTGTAAGGTGTCACCATTTCCAATTTAAGCTTTTCTGCCATGCCTATTTATTCCTTTATGCCGGAACTATTCTTATTAAGCCGCCATTTCCTTGGCTTTTTCCAGGGCCTCTTCAATTGTACCAACCAAGTAGAAGGCCTGCTCCGGGATATCGTCGTACTTGCCGTCAACCAGATCACGGAAACCTTTGATGGTGTCCTTGAGCTCTACGTACTTACCTGGTGCACCAGTAAAGGTCTCGGCAACGAAGAACGGCTGAGAGAGGAATTTTTGAATCTTACGAGCACGGGAAACAGTCAGTTTATCATCTTCGGAGAGCTCGTCCATGCCGAGGATCGCGATGATATCCTGCAGATCTTTATAGCGCTGCAGTATGTACTGAACGTCACGGGCACACTTGTAATGCTCATCACCGATAACCTGTGGGTCGAGGATACGGCTCGTGGAGTCGAGAGGGTCAACCGCAGGGTAGATACCGAGCTCGGCGATCTGACGGGAAAGAACCGTCGTGGCGTCGAGGTGGGCAAAAGCCGTTGCAGGAGCAGGGTCAGTCAGGTCGTCGGCAGGGACATAGATGGCCTGAACCGAAGTGATCGAACCTTTGCTGGTTGTGGTGATACGTTCCTGAAGCTCACCCATCTCGGTGGCCAGGGTAGGCTGATAACCAACCGCTGAAGGAATACGGCCGAGGAGCGCCGAAACCTCAGAACCTGCCTGGGTGAAACGGAAGATATTGTCAACGAAGAGCAGAACGTCCTGACCTTCTTCATCACGGAAGTATTCAGCAACCGTCAGAGCTGAAAGAGCAACACGAGCACGGGCTCCTGGAGGCTCATTCATCTGACCATAGACCAGAGCAGCTTTATCGAGAACGCCGGAATCCTTCATCTCGTGCCAGAGATCGTTGCCCTCACGGGTACGCTCACCAACACCGGCGAAGACCGAGTAACCGCCGTGCTGCTTGGCGATGTTGTTAATCAGCTCCATGATCAGAACGGTTTTACCAACACCAGCGCCGCCGAACAGGCCGATCTTACCGCCACGGGCATAAGGTGCGAGCAAGTCAACAACCTTAATGCCTGTTTCGAAAGCTTCAACCTTGGTTGACTGTTCAATGAACTCAGGAGCAGCGCGGTGAATGCCCCATTCTATCTCGTTGCCAATCGGACCAGCTTGATCAATCGGCTCGCCGACCACGTTCATGATCCGGCCGAGGGTCTTGGGACCAACCGGTACAACGATCTGTTTGCCAGTATCCATAGCATCCTGACCGCGAACCAAACCGTCGGTAGCGTCCATAGCGATTGTACGGACCGTATTTTCACCAAGATGCTGGGCAACTTCCAGAACCAGGTTCCACTCCCGATCATCAACCGACGGGTTGGTCACCTTAAGTGCGTGGTAGATCTGCGGAAGCTTGCCGGCTTCGAATTCGACGTCGACAACCGGGCCGATGACCTGTGTGATGCGTCCTGTATTCATGATGAATCGTTCCTCCGTTCAGCCCTCCCGGGTTGCGGGTGGGGTGTTCGTATATAATTCGCTGTAAATTAAGACTTAATTGATTCCGCACCGGAGATGATCTCCAGCAGTTCTTTGGTAATAGAAGCCTGACGTGCGCGATTATACTGCAGAGTCAGTTTGCCGATCATTTCCGAAGCGTTCTTGCTGGCACTATCCATAGCTGTCATCCGGGCACCGTGCTCAGAAGCAGCGGACTCTAGCAATGATCGAAAAATCTGCACTTCAATATTCTTGGGCAGGATTTCATCCAAAACTTCTGTAGCGTTCGGCTCGTAGATATAATCTGCCACCAAAGCACCTTCAGCCACTTCTTTCGGTACGATCGGCAACAGTTGTTTAACCGTCTGCACCTGGGTCATTGCACTTTGGAAAGCGTTGTAAACCAGAAAAACGCTGTCGTAATCACCGCTACGGTAGAGCTCAATGACTTCTTGACCAAGCAGAGCGCCAATCGGATAGGTCACCTGACCAGTACCAACCAGGTTTTCATGAACTTTGGTGATATCCATACCGGCACGGCGTTTGAGGTAATCGTTACCCTTACGCCCAACGATCAAAAGCTCGTAACTCTCAAAGCCCTCTTGTTTTTCACGGATGAACCGTTCAGCGGCCTTGGAGATATTGACGTTGAAGCCACCACAAAGACCACGGTCTCCTGTGATCAGAACAACCAGAGCCTTACCCTTGCCTCGTTCTGCCAACAAAGGATGGCTATCAGCGTCTTCACGCAAAGCCAGACTGGAGAGTACGTCAGCCATCTTGTCTGCGTAGGGACGAGCCGCTACAACAGCCTCTTGAGCACGTCGCAGTTTAGCCGCCGAAACCATTTTCATGGCCTTGGTGATCTGCTGGGTGTTCTTGACCGTGCCTATTCGTTTTTTAATGTCTTTAAGACTTGCCATCTCTTCTTACCCGATCGTTGCGTTATTAAGCGACAAACTGGCCCTTGAATTCATCGAGCGCGGCTTTAATCTTGCCTTCCAGCTCGTCATCGATAGCTTTCTTTTCAGCAAGCGTAGAGAGTACGTCAGCGTAGCTGCTTTCCATGAAGGAAATCATTTCACTTTCGTAACGCTGGACATCAGTCGTTTCATACTCATCGACATAGCCATTGTTAACAGCGAAGATCGCCACAACCTGCTTCTCTACCGGCAGAGGCACATACTGGCCTTGCTTGAGAATCTCAACCAGACGTGCGCCACGATTCAACTGACGCTGGGTCGCAGCATCAAGGTCGGAACCGAACTGAGCAAAGGCTGCCATCTCACGATAAGAAGCAAGAGCCAGACGCAGAGTACCTGCGACCTGCTTCATCGCCTTGACCTGGGCAGAACCACCAACGCGTGAAACCGAGAGGCCAACGTTGATCGCCGGACGTACACCCGAGAAGAACAGGTCGGTTTCGAGGAAGATCTGACCATCAGTAATCGAGATAACGTTGGTCGGGATATAAGCAGAGACGTCACCTGCCTGGGTTTCAATGATCGGCAGGGCGGTCAGAGAACCAGCACCTTCTGCATCATTGAGCTTGCAAGCACGCTCGAGCAGACGACTATGGAGATAGAAAACGTCGCCGGGGTAAGCTTCGCGGCCTGGTGGGCGACGCAGCAACAGGGAGAGCTGACGATAAGCAACAGCCTGTTTGGAGAGATCATCATAAATGATCAGAGCGTGCCTGCCGCTGTCGCGGAAGAACTCACCCATGGTAACACCTGTGTACGGGGAGATGAACTGCATTGGCGCCGGCTCGGAAGCTGAGGCGGAAACGACAATGGTGTAATCCATTGCGCCAGCCTTCTTCAGCTTATCGACAACCTGTGCCACCGTCGAACGCTTCTGGCCGATGGCGACATAGATGCAGATCATGTTCTGACCTTTTTGGTTGATAATGGCGTCGATCGCAACCGCGGTCTTGCCGGTCTGACGGTCACCAATGATCAACTCACGCTGGCCACGACCGATAGGAACCATCGAGTCGATCGCCTTGAGGCCGGTCTGCATTGGCTCGTGAACCGACTTACGCTCCACGATGCCTGGTGCTTTGATTTCGACCTTGCTGTAAGTGTCAGTCTCAATAGGGCCCTGACCATCGATCGGAATACCGATACCATTAACAACACGGCCAATCAGCGCCTCGCCAACCGGGACCTGAACGATACGCTCAGTTCGCTTAACGACGTCACCTTCCTTGATATGCTCGGCATCACCGAGAATCGCGGCACCTACGTTGTCTTCCTCAAGGTTAAGAACCATTCCCATGGTGTTTCCAGGAAACTCCAGCAACTCACCAGCCATAGCTTTGTCCAAGCCATGGATACGTGCGATACCGTCACTCGCGGAAATGATGGTTCCTGTTTCGCTGACCTCAACTTCACGTCCGAAGTTTTCGATCTGTTTCTTGATAATTGCGCTGATTTCTTCTGCTTTGATTTGCATTATTGCGACCTCATCACCCTGTTTGTTAAGGATTCTTCAAGGATTCTTCGATTCGTTTAAGTTGAGTTTTGACGCTGCCATCGAAAAGGCAACCGCCAATTTCCGCTTGTAAGCCGCCGATCAGCGCTGGATCAACTTCAACAGTTAAGGCAACCTGCTTACCGGTCTGTTTTTCAAGACTGGAAGCAATCGCCTGCTGCTGAACATCGTCAAGTTCTGTGGCAGATGTAATTTTAGCGCTCAGGATACCGGACAACTCGTCCGCCTGGCGTCGATAACTTTCTTCGATCTGGTTAAGGAAGCAAAGGCGTCCCTTGCTCAGGAGAAGGCCGAGAAACTTGACCATTCCTTCTGACAACTCAAGGGCCTTGTAGATTTCAGCCAGCATGGCCTGCTTCTTTTCCAGGGCCAGGGTGGGGTTGTTTAGCAATTGGCTTAACAACTCTTCCTGAGACAGAATTTCCTTAACTTTGGCCAATTCATCGGCATAGGCCTCAACGGCCTTTTCTTCTACGCCGATTTCAACCAATGCCTTGGCGTATCGTCTGGTTAGGGCACTGACACTCAATGGAGTTCTCCCACTTTTTGCATATATTCTTCGACCAAACGTTTCTGGTCATCTGCAGAGACCTGCTTTTTCAGCATGTCTTCTGCAAGTTCCACAGCCAGGCTTGCAGCTTCTTCACGCAATGCAGTGCGGGCCTTGGTAACAACACCGGCGGCCTTGTTTTCTGCTTCCTGTTCAACATTGATTGCCAACTCTTTGGCTGCAGCAATAATCTTGTCACGCTCCAGTTCACCTTCACGACGAATCGAGTCGGTAATACTGGCAATCTCTTCAGTTGCCTTAGCTAACTTCTCACTGTATTCGAGATGCTTGGCTTCAGCAGCTTCCTTGGCAACCTGGGCATCGGCGAGAGTTTTCTCGATCTCCTCGGTGCGGCCTTTAAGACCCTTACGAATTGGCTTGGTTACAAAATAAGCCACCAGTCCAACTAACAAGGCAAAGTTAAAGCAACGGTAGGCAAAGTCCTTTAAAATAACACCACTGTCAGCATGACCACTGCCACCGCTGGCAAGTACGACTGCTGGCAAGAGCACCAGGCCGCTTATAATCTTTAACTGGGTCAGGGGGGAGATAAGGTTTGCGTTAACTTTTTTCATCAAACGGCCCTCCCGAGTACCTTGCCGGCGATTTCTTTAGCCAGCGCTTCAGTTTCACCACGCAGAGCCTGACGAGCAGAGTTAGCTTCATCCTGGATTTGCGCTGTAATCGTCTGCAATCTTTCAGCAGCACTGCGATTCGCTTCACCTAGGATTCGGGCTTCTTCTTCCTGGCCTGTCTTACGCAGCGCAGAGCGTTCCTGGCCGCCCTGTTGACGGGCTTCCTGAAGCTGTGCCTCGTAGCGTGCAATTTGTGCCTGTACCTGCTCATCAATATCGTGAACCTTGGCCTTGGAGCCCTCAATGGTTTCTTTGCGAGCCTGAAGAGCAGCACGCAAAGGCTTGAAGAGCAGTGCATTCAGCACAACCATAAGAATCATGAAATTGACAAACTGCAGGACCAGTGTCCCGTCTAGCTCGATCACTGTCTTACCTCATTAAGTTCGCACCTTAAATAATTCAAGGTACATCGGTATACTGTATACAATAATTAGAAGCGTCTAAAAAGCTTCAAGCTGGGGGCTCAAAGCAGTGGATGTCTATCATAGCAATTTTGCCTTGTCAAGATTCTTTTCGTAAAACATCGTCACAAAAAGATCCACTTCCGTCATACGCTCCACGGTTGATAATTGCTACTTCTTGGCGCCAACCTCAACGGGTTTGCTTCCTGCCGCATCTTCACCGTTGCTCATGGTAATCGTGCCGTTCAGCAACACGCCATCCTCTACCGAGATAGCGGGAGTCTCAATGGTACCATCGACCTTAGCCGGAGATCGCAGCTCAACCCTTGTTTTGGCTTTGACATTGCCTTTGAAGTTTCCACTCAGAATCAAAGTTCCAACCTGGATATCGGCTTGAACATCTGCACTTTCACCAACAATCAAGGTGTCGTGTGACGTCACCTCTCCACGAAAGGCACCATCCAAACGGACAATCTCGTTGAACACCAACTTACCTTCAAATTGGCTACCAGGACCCAAAAAGGCCTTAATATCACTCTTTTCAATCGGAGTTTCTTTGCGCATGGGTTCTTTTTCCTTCTTGTTGAACATCGCTTAATTTTCCTAGTGTCGTGTCACTGATGAAATAATGTAAAGACAACGCCGTAATTTTTTGTGCCAGCAAGGCATGTCTTGAGTCACATCGTTGTAAATACGTGGCTTAAGACATAACGAAGCGGGCGCGGAAAAGAACAAGTTGGATGCGTCAATTTGTCATTGACGCGGCACTAGATTTTTATAGTGAAATCGTCAAAAAAGATCTTTCGCTTATCGACCTTCAAAAATATCAAGTAACCGCTCGAGTTCATCCGGCGAATAATAGCTGATCTCTATCTTGCCACCCTTACCACCGCGAGCTTGAGGTAAAATGCTCACCTTGGTGCCGAGGCTGCGCTGCAGTCGGGCAGCAAGATCCACCATTTCAGGGTCAAGCTTGCTTTTGCGGGCAACCGCTTTAGTCGCCCCACCCTTAAGCTTTTTAACCAATGCTTCAGTCTGACGTACGGAAAACTGCTTCTTGACTACCTGATCACGAACTTCCTTAATGCGTGCCGCGCTTTCCAGCGTCAGCATCGCCCGGGCGTGACCCATGCTCAACTGACCGGCGACAACATCCTGCTGGATCATCTCCGGCAAGCGCAACAGGCGCAGAGAGTTAGCAACGGTAGGCCGTTCACGACCGACCCGACGGGCCACTTCTTCCTGGGACAGATCAAAGGTGCTCATCAGATATCGGTAGGCCTCGGCCTCCTCGATCGGGTTCAGATCCTCACGTTGGATATTCTCTATCAGGGCCATTTCCATGGCCCAGTCTTCAGAGACATCCTGAATAACAACCGGAACTTCCTTAAGACCCGCCTTCTGAGAAGCCCGCCAGCGACGTTCACCGGCGATAATCTGATAATGATCGCCAGCGTGACGGACAACCAGGGGCTGGATCACCCCTTTTTCACGAATCGAGGCGACCAATTCCGCCATCTTGGCGTCATTGAAGGTTTTACGAGGCTGCTGGTGATGCGGCTTGAGTTCTTCGACGGGGCAGACGAAGTATTTGTGTCGACCATCCTGGGAAGCGGACGTGAGCAGGGCACCGATACCCTTACCTAATGCGGGACGCTTGGCCATTCTTAAGACTTCTCCCTGCGGATGATTTCACGCGCCAGATCCAGATACGCCGTAGCACCCCGTGAAGAAATATCATAGAGCAGCGCGGGCAGACCGTGACTGGGCGCCTCTGAAAGGCGCACATTGCGCGGAATCATGGTTTCAAAAACCTGTGTGGAAAAATGTTCCCGAATGCCTTCACTGACCTGGTGAGACAGATTGTTACGGGCATCAAACATTGTCAGCAGGATGCCATGAATAACCAGACTCTGGTTCAACTCCCGTTGAATCAACCTCACCGTGTTGATCAACTGGCTTAATCCCTCCATGGCGTAATACTCACACTGCAGGGGGATTAATACGCTGTTGGCGGCAGTCAGGGAGTTAATGGTCAACAAACCTAGAGAAGGAGGACAGTCGATGAGGATATAGTCATATTCATCAGCAACCTCAGAAAGGGCTGTCTTCAACTTGTTCTCACGCGCCAAAGCAGAGATCAACTCAACTTCAGCACCGATCAGGTCTGGATTTGCAGGCAACAGATGAAGGAGATCAAGGTCAGTAGTTTTACGCAACTCCGTTACCGGCACAGAACCAAGCAGGGCATGGTAAACCGTCTGCTCCATGCTGTTGGGATCTACCCCGACGCCACTGGTCGCATTAGCCTGGGGATCGAGATCAACCAACAGGGTGCGCTTTTCGGCAACAGCAAGAGACGCCGCCAGGTTCACGGCTGTTGTGGTTTTACCGACGCCACCCTTCTGGTTGGCAATGGCGATGACTTGAGCCATGCCTCTATTTCTCCTTGGAATTGATGGTTTTTTGAGTCGCTCAGACTAACATAAGCATTTGGATCTGCAAAGGAAATTTGCCCCACCCCTTCCCACCACCAGATATTGAGTAGCCAAGAAACAAAAACGCTACATATGGTACAAAAACCACTCTAGCGCGCCAACTCAATCAGGCAGCGCTGTGCCCCGGAACGAGGCAAAACAAGACGATGTAAAGCAAGGCTCCAACCCGACTCGTAAAGGCGGTTCCGAGATGCCGAGTATTCCTGCTCACCTTCCGGACCCTTCATCGCCACCAAACGTCCTCCGGGTGCCAGAAAAGGCTCAGCCATCGCCACCAGATCCTCCAGAGAGGTCAAGGCTCTGGCTGTCACTAGATCGAAACCAGCCCGGTAACTCTCATCTTCCTGTAAGTGCTGAATACGTGCGTGTAACCCTGTAAAAGACGGCAAACCGAGCTTTCTCGCGACATGCTTCTGAAAGTCTATCTTCTTACCGACAGCATCAACAGAAACGACCTCCAGGGCAGAACAAACAATTTTGAGGGGTAATGCGGGGAAACCAGCACCAGAACCAATATCCAGAAGGCGGCTGGCCTGCCTTGCAAAGGGGAGCATGGTCAAGGAATCAACCAAATGTTTCTCCAGTACCTCATCCCGATCGGTTATGGCCGTCAGGTTTCTTCGCTTCGTCCAGCGCAGTAATTCGTCCACCAGCAACTCAAGTTGCTCAAGGTTGTCATGGGAGATTTCAAGCTCTAGTTTTTGTAGCTGCTCTTGAAGCACAAAATGGCCCTAACGTTTCAGAATAACAGATAAAATTGCAATAGCCGCGGGAGTCACACCAGGAACCCTGCCGGCCTGACCGAGGGTGCGAGGAGCGACATTCATCAACTTCTCACGAACCTCTGCAGAAAGACTACCGACGCTGTCATAATCAAAACCAACGGGGATAGCCAGGTTTTCCAGGCGACGGAAACGCTCAACCTGCTCGTGCTGACGACGGATGTAGCCCGCATACTTGACTTCAGTTTCCAACTCATTGCGAACCTCGCTAGACACCTCGGCCAGCCAGGGATCCAGAAAATCGAGATCTGCCAGTCTCAACTCGGGTCTGCGCAACAACTCCTCTAGAGAGGCACCATTCTTAAGGTCTGGTAGCCCCAAACGCTTTATCGCTGCCTGGTTGCCCGGTGAGATGCGCGTTACACGCAAACGCTCACGGCCCTCTTCCAGGGAGGCCACTTTTGCAGTAAAGCGCAACCAGCGCTCCTCAGGCAACAAACCAACCTCATAACCAAGGGGACTGAGCCGTTGATCAGCATTATCTTCGCGCAAAAGGAGACGGTACTCAGCACGGGAGGTAAACATTCTGTAAGGTTCCTTTGCGCCGAGATTGACAAGATCATCAATTAAAACACCCAGGTAGCCCTGCTCTCTGCCGATCACAACAGGCTCACGTCCCTGAACCTGTCGCGTAGCGTTAATACCAGCCATCAGACCTTGACCAGCGGCCTCCTCGTAACCTGAGGTACCGTTGACCTGCCCGGCGTGATAGAGACCTTTTATAAGTTTTGTCTCCAGTGATGGGTGGAGTTGAATCGGGTCGACATAATCGTACTCGATCGCGTACCCGGGACGCATTATCTCAACCTTTTCAAGGCCTTTCATGGTTCTCAGGTAAGCTAACTGAACATCAACAGGCAGAGAGGTTGAGACTCCATTAGGGTAAACCTCACCACTCGTCAACCCTTCAGGTTCGAGAAAAATCTGATGTTGCTCCTTCTCCGGAAAGCGCACCACCTTATCTTCAATGGAAGGACAATAACGAGGCCCAACACCTTCTATAACACCTGAATAGAGAGGAGAGCGATCCAGGCCACCACGGATCACCTCATGGGTTCTCTCGTTGGTATAGGTGATATAGCAAGGAACCTGAGGACGATCGATAGAAACAGTGTCGGCTGAGAAAGGCTGTGGTGAGTCGTCACCAGGCTGGGCCTCCAGAACTGAAAAATCGATTGTTTCAGCAGCAAGCCTTGGCGGTGTGCCTGTTTTTAAACGGCCAACGGTAAAACCGAGTTCGCGTAAATGATCAGAAAGGCCTTCAGAAGGCGGCTCTCCGGCGCGACCTCCAGGATAATTTACTAAGCCAACATGAATCAAACCACGCATAAAAGTGCCGGTTGTCAGAACCACAGCGGGAGCCTCGAAGAGCAGACCGTCGCGTGTCTCGACACCGACTACACGTCCACACTGCACCAACAACTTCACAACCTGGGCCTGCTTGAGATCAAGACTCGACTGAAGTTCAACAACCTGCTTCATCCGTGCACGGTAGAGATCGCGGTCAGCCTGTGCCCTGGAAGCTCTAACTGCAGGCCCCTTCTTGGTATTAAGCAGACGAAACTGAATCCCTGTTGCATCGATATTCCGGGCCATCTCACCACCAAGCGCATCAATTTCGCGCACCAAGTGACCCTTGGCCAACCCACCAATTGCTGGGTTGCATGACATTTGCGCTACAGCGTCCAGGTTAAGCGTTAACAGTAATGCCCGGCAACCCATACGTGCCACCGCCAATGCAGCCTCACAACCCGCATGACCCGCGCCAACAACGATCACATCGTACTTTTTACCCATATTACTCACGCTTTTAAATCCAGATAAACGTTCCACGTGAAACATTCCGGCATTCTCACCAGAAGTTCCACGTGGAACAAATTACTTGCCTATACAAAAACGACTGAAAATCTGATCCAGAATTTCGTCTGGGGTTGTTTCACCGGTAATCAACCCCAGAGAATTCAAACCTTCACGTAAATCCATCGCCAGGCACTCGTAAGGTGCCGACAAGTGGACACCCTCAAAGAATGTGTTGAGTGAAGTTATCGCTCTAAGTAGGGCATCCTTGTGTCGTTTTTCTGTGACGACAAGGCCCTCACCCGCTGCAGACAAACTATCCTGCCCAAGTCGTTCAGCAATAACGGCACAGAGTAAATCAAGACCTGCCAACAGTTTAGCTGAAACTGAGACCTTGTCTGAAAACTCTTCTAACAGGCTGAAATCTATACATTGCGGTTGATCATCCTTGTTAACCACAACGATGGTTTTATCTGTCTGACAGTGGGACATCGCCAGACGATCCTCGGTGTTCAAGGGGGTTGAGCCATCGACAACCAAAAGGATCAGGTCTGCGCTGCGAGCCTTACTACTTGCCCTTCGTACACCCTCCTTCTCGATCGGATCATCTGTTTCTCTTACGCCGGCGGCATCTATAAGACGAACGGGGAAACCGGCCAGAACAAGCGACTCCTCAAGAGTGTCACGTGTTGTTCCGGCTACAGAGGTGACAATAGCCCTGGACTCACCGAGCAAAGCATTCATCAAGGAACTCTTGCCAACATTGGGACGGCCGAGGATGAGGATGCTGACACCTTCCCGTAATATGCGACCCACGTCAAAGCTGTTGGCAAGCGCAACCATTTCATCTACTTGAGCACGAATTGGCTCAACCAGAGAAGCGAGGTCCAGAGAGCCAACTTCGTCATCCGGAAAATCAATATGTGCTTCCAGAAGAGCCAGTGCTGACTTAAGTTGATCAGAGTATGCGTAGATTTTTCGTGACAGGTGCCCTTCAAGTTGATCCAGGGCCACCTGACTTGACTTTTCTGAACGTGCCTTGATAACGTCGACAACCGCCTCGGCCTGGGACAGGTCGAGCCGGCCATTCAAAAAGGCTCGCTGGGTGAACTCTCCGGGCGCGGCCATTCTTGCCCCAGCAGCCAGAAACAGATCAAGGACGCTTCGCACTATCTGAATTCCGCCATGGCAGTGCACTTCAACGACATCCTCTCCGGTATAGGAACGGGGAGAACGCATCACAACGGCGAGGACCTCATCGAGACGAACCTCGTCATCATTGTAAAGCTGGCCATAATATAGCCGATGAGATTGAAACTCTTTAAGCTTGGTTTTACTGCGGAAAGCGTTTTTGAGATAAGTGACAGACTGGGGGCCGGAGAGTCGCACTATACCAACACCACCCTCTCCCGGTGGCGTCACCGGAGCAACAATGGTATCCAAACTCAACATCAGTTCACCCGGAGCTTCAGAACAATGATTTTGCGATCACCTTCATGGTTTCTGGAGATAGCTTCGAGGTCTGCTTCCTGTTTAAACCGTTCGTGCAGAATGCGACGTTCACCTAAAGCTAAAGGAGGGGCGCTTGCAGACTTGCCTGTCTCACGGACTTTGTGAGACAGCTTGTCTGCCAATCGGGTTAGAAACTCGTGTCGACGAGCACGGTAGCCATCAACATCCAAAACAATGAGGGTGCGATCCGTAGTCTGTCGGTCCGTCATTGTACCAACCAGGCCCTGCATGGCATCAAGCATCTGGCCATGACGACCAATGAGCAGACCGGAATCGTCAGCAGAAAGAAGAAGTTGAATCAGGTTTGTGGACGTTACTACCTCTATCGCAACGTCCAAACCACTTAAGCGCAGCAAGCCTTGTGTAAACTGACGAGCTATGGCGCCACGGTCATGAAGCTTGACCCTGACCCTGGCCTGACGCTTACCAAACAGACCCAAAAAACCGGGAGAAGCAGCCTGCAAGACCTCTACATCCGCCTCGGCCCGAGTACACTTTAACTGCGACAGGGCGTTTTCAACGGCAGTATCAAGGTTGTTAGCTGTGACTTCAAGGTGTAGTTGATCAAGCTTCATAAATAGAAATCAGGTGGCCTTACGGTGAATAAAATACTGCTGCAATATGGTCAAAAGGTTGTTAACCAACCAGTAAATAACCAGTCCCGATGGGAAGTTCAGAAACATAAAAGTGAACACGATCGGCATCATCATAAAGATTTTGGCCTGCATAGGATCAGCCGTAGTCGGCGTCATTTTCTGCTGCACAAACATACTGGCACCCATAAGAACAGGTGTGATGTAGTAAGGGTCTTTGGCCGCTAGATCTGTCAACCAGAAAGCGAAAGGAGCATGCCGTAACGCGATAGAATTGAGTAAAACCTGATAAAGAGCAAAGAATACCGGAATCTGCACAATCATCGGTAAACAACCACCCAAAGGATTAACACTATGGGTCTTGTACAGTTGCATCATTTCTTTGTTCAACCGTTCTTTGTCATTCTTGAACTTCTCGCGCAGCTTCGCCATTTCCGGCTGCAACTTCTGCATCGACTTCATCGATGAGTAACTCTTGTGAGTCAATGGCCAGAAAATGATCTTGATCACGGCAGTTAGAAGAATAATGGCAATGCCGTAATTCTGCAAAAAACCATAAAAGAAGGTCAGGACTAAAAAGAGGGGTTGGGCCAGAAGATTAAAGAACCCGAAGCTGACTATTTTTTCAAGTTGATGGCCTGCAGCTGTAAGTTGCGCCGGTTCCTTTGGACCGATAAAAACAAAGTAATCCAGCGTACGTTTCTCGCCAGCCTGTAGGGTAAAGTAAGACGACTCAAGGACGTTCTCTATAGCATCACCCTTACGTTGTAACTGAACCCGCTCAACTGTATTGTCACCAGGAACGACGACAGAGAGGAAATACTTAGTCTGAAAAGAGGTCCAGGTAATATCTCTGCCGTAAGAAACGGCCCCTTCTTTCAGATCGTCAACATCAACCTCATCTATGTCATCTTTAACCAATGTAGCAGGACCTGAAAAGGAGTAACTGTCATCATCAAGAGACTCATCCCAGCGCTGAACCATAGCAAGGTTAACGGTACCACGTAGCGGTGTTTGACTTGCGTTGCTGAGTTCAAGAGCCATGTCGATAACATACTCATCACCACGCACCTTGAAAGATTTAACATACTGCATGCCGTTGGCTGCAATATGCTTGAATGAAATTTCTAAATGATCCTGGTTGTTTACGTTAACAACTGAAGCTGATGTAGTTTCAAAGCGAGCGTTTTCACTTAAACCGAAACCTTCGGCACCGGTGGTACGCAAGGTTGAATAACGTAACGGACCCGTTTCATACATCTGCACAGGAGTAGAGTCCTTTGCAGCGGTCTCCATGTAATCTTTCAACTTGAAAGAAATCAGCCGTGCACCCTCAGTTGTGAAGATCGCCTGGTATTTGTCTGTTTCGACGGTTATCTCACGAGCAGGGGTAGATGTCTGCACAGCCATTGAAACAGGGGTCTCGCCAGTAACAGGTAAGGTCTCAACTTCAGCAACCTTTTCAGTAACAACGGTCTCTTCTTGTGCCTGGGAAGCAACAACAGGAGTTGATTGAACACTTTCTGGCTGTTGTTCTTTCTGGGGTGGGAAGAAAAAAGAAAACCCTAACCAGACGGCGAGCATGAGGACCATTGCGAGAACCAGGTTTTTATTTTCAGCTGTATTCATAACGAAAGAAAAACTCCTGTATTTACAACTACTTAATCAAGTGGATCATATCCACCTGGGTGCCAGGGATGACAACGGGTAAGACGCTTCAAACCCAACCATAAACCGCTCAGGGCACCATACCTGTTAACAGCATCCAGAGTGTACATGGAGCAGGAAGGGTAAAAACGACAGGTTGGAGGCTTTAGCGGAGATAGAAAGGTTCTATAAAAGCTAATGCCCGCTATGGCTAACCGTTTAAACATGTTCTTCGGTCTCCACGCGGGCAAATACTGTTAAAAGTTCCCTGTCAAGTTGCGGGTGAGTCAGATCTCCGGCGTTGCGCTTGGCTATAATCGATATATCCACGATCTGACCGAACATCTTATAATTGTGTCTAAACAACTCCCGCATCCAGCGTTTGAGTTGGTTTCGACAAACTGCGTTACCAACCTTGCGGCTAACAGTTAAGCCCAGGCGAGAATAGGATCCGCCCGGGTTTACAATCACAACAAAATGGGTTGCGTTATAACGTCGTCCCTCTCGCCTACTACGTTCATAGTCACTTGAACGTAACATACGGCGAAACTTATCGAGCGTATGTTCACTTTTCACCCGCTAACTTTTAAACTACTTAGTCGGGATGGTTGCGGCCAAATTTTTACGGCCCCTAGCACGACGACGCTTAATAACATTAGCGCCAGCGCTCGAACGCATGCGCTTACGAAAACCGTGAGTACGTTTACGACTGACTTTACTGGGTTGGTAAGTACGCTTCATGACTTTTTAATCTCCTCGAATATCGTCAAGATGTGATTTTTATAAAAGGAACTTTTAAGCATGCCTGAAAAGTAAAGTCAAGAAAGAAAAGGTTTTCTACCTGTTAACTCTTTACTGGACAAACAGTTTTCCCTTGCAATAAAAAAAACCATCTGATAATCTTTGCTGTCAAGTTTTACACCTTTTTAAAAACACCTAAACCTTTGTAATCAGGTTCTTTTTGAGTTATCCACGGTTGTTTAAAAGTTTGTGGATAAGCTGTTTTCAAAGTCTTTTTCCTGAAGGCTTGAGTTGAATAAGATACCGGTATGAGTAAACTCTGGGATGATACCCTCGCACATCTGGAACTGAATCTCAGTCCGCAACACTTTTCTACCTGGATAAAACCTTTAAAGCTCGTCAAGATCGAGCAGGATATGGTTTATCTGGAGGTCCCAAACCGGTTTGTCCTGGACTGGGTAAAAGAAAATTACAGTAAACTTATTCAGAAAAACCTCTCGGACCTTTCAGCTGTTAGTTACAGGTTAAATTTTGATGTTTCAAATCAAGCCATCGTGGAATTCCCAAAAACAACTCCAATCGTTGATAAACCTGTACCTGTAGCAGCCAATAAAAACATCGTCAATAAAACCCATTCGTCAGACCTTAATCTTAACAGAAAATATACGTTTGATGAATTTGTTGCAGGCTCTTCTAATCAGTTTGCTTATGCTGCAGCCATGGCAGTCGCTAATAACCCGGCAACGACCTACAACCCCTTATTTATTTATGGTGGAGTCGGTCTCGGTAAAACACATCTGGTGAATGCAATTGGCAATGCTATTCTAAAAAAATCTCCCCAGATGCGGATCTGCTATTACACGTCCGAAAAATTCATGAACGAACTTATTAACTCACTACGCTACAACCGTATGGATGAGTTTAGAAATAAGTTTCGCTCCATGGATGTTCTCCTGATTGATGATATCCAGTTTCTTGCTGGAAAAGAACGTACCCAGGAAGAGTTTTTTCATACTTTCAATGCTCTTTATGAATCTCACAAACAGATCATTGTGACCTCAGATAAATTTCCAAAAGAAATTCCAGGTCTTGAAGAACGCTTGAGATCACGTTTTGAGTGGGGTCTTATAGCTGATATTCAAGCCCCCGATGTAGAAACAAAATTGGCTATTTTGAAGATGAAAGCTGAACAGAACAGTATAAATTTACCTGAAGATGTGGCTGTATTTCTGGCCAATTCGATCTGTAACAACGTCCGGGAGTTAGAAGGTTACCTAATAAGGATTGGTGCCTATGCAAGCTTGACATCTGTTCCGGTATCTCTGGAAATGGCTCGTGATGTACTCAAGGATATTCTAATAGAAAGAAACCGTGAACTTACTGTGGAAGAGATACTTAAAAAAGTCAGCCTTCATTTTAATATAAAGGTCTCAGATATAAAATCTGCAAAGAGGCTTAAGGCTGTAGTTTTGCCAAGACAGATTGCCATGTACATTTCACGTCAATTAACCTCATCCTCTTATCCGGAGATCGGGGATCGTTTTGGCGGCAAAGATCATTCGACAATTATTCATGCCATCCGTAAAATTGATAAGCTGATGGAAGAAGATTTTCAACTAAAAAGTACTATAGAGAATTTAAAGAAAGAACTGACCAATTAGGTTTTTAAAAGGGTATTGATAACCTGTTCAAAAGAGGGTGTATAAACTGGGGATAAAATTGACAAACCAAAAACCCCCTATTTATCCCCATTTGATCAACAGCTTTTACCGGAAGTTATAAAGTGATTAAGTACTTGAAAGTAATGACAAAATGTAACTTTTTAAGCTATTAACAGACACTATTACTACTACTAGCTTTTAATCTTATTAGTATTTAAATAATAATAAGATCTGTGGATTAAGGAGGACGTTATGAATTTCACCATTGAAAAAGATGTTTTTCTAAAAGGCTTGGCCAGGGTTCAGGGGATTGTCGAAAAACGCAACACCATACCGGTACTTTCCAATGTTCTTCTGGAAGGTGTAGATGGAGAACTGCATCTGACAGCAACAGATCTGGAAGTAGGTATGCAGTCATCTTATCCTGCTAATATACGTAAACCTGGCAAGATTACTGTTTCAGCAAAGAAGCTCTTTGAAATTATCAAGGAACTGCCTGATAATGAAATCAGTTTTAATGCCAAGGACAATTGCTGGATAGAAATAGAATGCGGCAAAGCCCAATTCAACATAGTAGGTCTCTCTGCCGAAGAGTTCCCTAATTTTCCCCAACCGGATAGAAACACTTTTCTCTCTCTGAGCAGTTCATTATGCAAAGAGATGATTGAAAAAACTTTCTTTGCAGTTTCCCAGGATGAAAGTAAATACAATCTCAATGGTATCTTCTGTCAGGTTCAGGAAGGTACAAATCAGTTGCGCATGGTCGCTACAGACGGTCATCGTCTATCGATGATTGATAAGCAGGTAGAGTTGGCAGAAAGTTCAGAACTGAATCGTGGAGTTATTCTGCCGCGTAAGGGTATCCTCGAACTGAAAAAACTTGCCGACGAAGGTGAAAGTGACCTGCAGCTAGGTTTTATGGACAATAATGCCGTGGTAAGCAAAGATCAGACAATTATTATCATGCGTCTGGTTGACGGTGAGTTTCCTGACTACAGTCGGGTTATTCCTAAAAACAATGAACAGACAGCGGCTATCGCAGTTGATCCTTTCTTGCATGCATTACGCCGCATGATTATTCTTTCGAGCGAAAAATCCCGAGGCGTGAAGATGAATTTAAAGAACAATCTACTTGAAGTCTCTTCATCCAACCCCGAGTTGGGCGACGCCCGTGAAGAATTGGATATAGAGTATCAAGGACCGGAACTTTCGGTTGGTTTTAACGCTCGATATTTACTCGACATATTGCAGGTACAGAATCAGAATCAGATTAATATGATTCTAAAAGACAACCTTTCTCCCGGGCTGATTAAACCTATTGAAGAGGACGGTTATCTGGCAGTCATTATGCCGATGCGGCTCTAGCTGGAAAAGTTTGAAAAAAGCCTTTAAGAATTAAGGCTTTTTTCTTGAAGGTTATATGATTATCAAAACATTGAAGCTGCGTTTTTATCGCAATCTGGACAGTATTGATCTGACTTGGAACAAGCATTTTAACGTTATTTACGGAGAGAATGCACAAGGTAAAACAAATCTTCTCGAAGCTATTTATCTGTTGGGAAATTTAAAAAGTTTTCGTGGTGCGCGTGGACAGGATTTAATCAATCATACGGCTGAAACAGCTTTTATCAGCGCCATGGTTAACAAGGGCAATGTTGATCACAAGCTAGATATAGGCTTGCAGAAAGCAGGACGTAATCCTCGAGTTGATGGCAAAACGGTCAAAAAATTAAGTGAGTTTCTCGGTTATCTGAGGACTGTGCTTTTTACCCCTGAAGAGTTGGGCATCATTAAAGGATTCCCCGCAGGCCGAAGGGCTTTGCTTGACCGGGCAATATTACAGACCGAGCCGGTTTACCTGGATCGGGTGCAGGAATACGACAGGATTTTGCGACAACGCAATCAGCTTTTGAAAAAGCAGGCTGCTGATAAAGAATTGGCACCCTGGACAGAGGCGTTGGTGCGTAGTGGAAGCCGGATACGTTATGATAGGCAGCTTTATTTAACCCGTTTCAAACCATTGTTGAGCCAGGTTTACAGAGAAATAACAGGTGGTACTGAGTCAGCTTCTGTTAATTACTCATTTGTGACTGAAAAACTTGATGAGTTGACCGATCATATGAATGCGGCGTTTGAGCGTCTGGCGACGCGAGAAAGAAAGTTAGGCATAACATTGGCTGGGCCACACAGAGATGATCTCGATTTTCAGGTTGACGAAAGATCATTGCGTACTTTCGGATCCCAAGGTCAGCAGAGATCTTTTCTGTTGGCTTTTAAAGCAGCTCAAGTGATGGATCTTGAGGAAAAATTCAGTGAACCGCCGGTATTGCTGCTTGATGATCTGGCGAGTGAACTTGACAGCAAAAGACAGGAAGGTTTTTTTAGTTTTTTATTGAATCGTCGTGGTCAGGTTTTTCTGACCTCTGCCCAGCAGTCGCAATTGGCTGATAAGGTGCAACAAACGGCAAGTTTTTTTAAGGTTGACCAAGGTTTGGTCTCCGCTACATCCCCAGAACGAGGGTGACATGACAGAAAAAATGAACAAAGAGTACGATGCTGGAAGTATTACGGTTCTAGAAGGACTATCGGCTGTTCGTAAACGGCCGGCAATGTATATTGGATCCACTTCTATACAGGGTTTGCATCACTTGGTTTACGAGGTAGTGGACAACTCGATAGACGAAGCTCTAGCGGGTCATTGTGATGATATCAAGGTGGTTATTCATGTTGATAATTCAGTTACAGTGACTGATAACGGCCGGGGTATCCCGGTTGATATGCACCCAACTCAAAAGAGGCCAGCTGCAGAAGTCGTTATGACGGTTCTCCACGCTGGCGGCAAGTTCGATAGCGATACCTACAAGGTTTCTGGCGGATTGCATGGCGTTGGTGTTTCGGTTGTCAACGCACTCTCCAGCCGATTGGAACTTGAAATTCGTCGTGATGGTAAAATTTACCGACAAAACTATGAAAAAGGCGTACCGACTGACGACCTCGTTGAAGATGGCACCACCAAACGTCGCGGTACCCGGATTCTTTTCTGGCCGGATGAGGAGATTTTCGAAACCACAGACTTCTCCTTCGAAACACTTTCACAGCGTATTCGAGAAATGGCCTTCCTGAATGCCGGCGTCAAGATTGAAATCATTGATGAGCGTAGCGACAAAAGCCACGTTTTTCACTATGAGGGTGGTATCGTTTCTTTTGTCGAATATCTTAATCGAGCCAAAACCCCACTTCATGCAAAGCCTATTTTTTTTACTGGCACCAGAGAAGATGTCGAAATCGATATCGCCATTCAATACAACGACTCTTATGATGAGAAAATTTTCTCCTTTGCCAACAATATCAATACGCACGAAGGTGGAACTCATTTAAGCGGGTTCAAATCCGCGCTGACACGTACCATGAACACCTATGCCACATCCAATAATCTCCTGAAAAACATGAAAAGCACAATTTCAGGGGACGATTTGCGGGAAGGTATGGCTGCCGTTCTTTCGGTCAAGCTTCCCGATCCACAGTTTGAGGGTCAAACCAAAACCAAGCTGGGTAACTCAGAGATTAAAGGTTTTGTCGAAACCATGATGAACGAAAAGTTGGCGGAGTATCTCGAAGAGAATCCGTCGATAGCTCGCAAAATACTTGAGAAGGGTATCGATGCGGCCAGAGCCCGCGAAGCTGCACGTAAAGCACGCGACCTGACCCGCCGTAAAGGTGCTCTGGATGGCTTGGCTCTTCCTGGTAAACTGGCGGATTGCCAGGAGAAGGATCCTGCGCTTTGCGAACTCTACCTGGTCGAGGGTGACTCGGCCGGTGGTAGTGCCAAGCAGGGCCGCGAAAGGCGTTATCAGGCAATCTTGCCGTTGAAAGGTAAAATTCTCAATGTCGAGAAGGCGCGTTTCGACAAGATGATCACCTCCAACGAGATCAGAACCCTGATCACGGCGATGGGTACCAGTATAGGCAAAGATGATTTTGATCTGAGCAAGCTGCGATACCACCGAATCATCATCATGACAGACGCCGACGTCGATGGTTCGCATATCCGTACCCTGCTCTTGACTTTCTTTTTCCGGCAAATGCCGGAGCTGGTTGAACGCGGTCATCTTTACATCGCCCAGCCTCCACTCTACAAGGCCAAACGCGGTAAGAAAGAACTCTACCTCAAAGATGAAGAAGCTTTACGTGAATACCTGCTCGATGAAGGTGTCGAGGGGATGACCGTGAAGATGGAGAAGAGCGGCAAGGTATTGCGCGGCAAGCAGATCATTCCGACTTTACGGAATATTCTCAGTTACAACGAGCATTTCAGCAAGATGGTATACAAGGGGATCAACGCCGAAGTTCTGAATGTTTTTGTGCGCGGCAAGTTGCAGAATGGTTTCGCAGACCTGATTGACCTCGAGCCTTTGGCTGCCAAGTTGCGTGAGGTTGACCCTGCTGTCGAATTTGAGGTGTTTAATGATCCACCTAGAATTCTCTATAAAAACGGTAGCTTAAGGTCCTATATTGACCAGAAGGTACTTGAGAGTCTGTCTATGTACGAGTACAAGCTGTTACTGCAGTCGTACAAGCAGGTTGAAGAAATTTGTTTGAACGAGAACGCATTGATCAGTAAAGAAGGGCAGGAAGAGATGGTGGTGAGCGATCGTCAGGAACTGCTCAACTATTTCTTTGTCCGGGCCAAAAAGGGACAGTATATCCAGCGCTACAAAGGACTGGGGGAGATGAATCCGAACCAACTCTGGGAGACCACAATGGATCCGGAGAAACGCGTGCTGCTGCAGGTTAAGATCGAAGATACCATTGAAGCGGAACAGATCTTTACCGTGCTGATGGGCGATCAGGTCGAGCCGCGCCGTGAATTTATAGAAAAGAACGCCCTTAACGTATCGAATTTGGATGTTTAAGGTTCAGGGATAAAGGTAAAAGGCTTTAGGTTTCCCCTGAACCCTTAACCTTGAATCTTGAACCGATTTTCCGGAGGAAAATCTGAATATGCTTTCAGAACAGAACAAAGTCAGCGTCAATATCGAAGACGAAATGCGCAAGTCCTACATGGACTACGCGATGAGTGTAATCGTCGGCCGGGCTCTACCGGACGTGAGAGACGGTCTTAAACCGGTTCACCGGCGGGTCTTGTTCGCCATGAACGAATTGAACAACGACTACAACAAGCCGTACAAAAAATCGGCTCGCGTTGTCGGTGACGTCATTGGTAAGTACCATCCCCATGGCGATTCTGCGGTCTATGACACCATCGTTCGTATGGCCCAGGACTTCTCCATGCGCCATCCCCTTGTCGACGGCCAGGGCAACTTCGGTTCTGTTGACGGCGACTCGGCAGCGGCAATGCGTTATACCGAAGTCCGCATGGACCGGTTGGCTCATGAACTGCTCAACGATCTCGACAAGGAGACTGTCGAGTTTGGGCCCAACTACGATGATTCTCTCGAAGAGCCCCTGGTACTTCCCTGCAAATACCCCAACCTGCTGGTCAATGGTTCTGAGGGGATTGCGGTCGGTATGGCGACCAAGATACCGCCACACAACCTGGGCGAGATAATTGATGGCCTGATTGCCGTGATCGACAATCCGAAACTTGAGATCGAAGAGCTGCTTGAGTTGATCCCTGGACCAGATTTCCCGACCGCTGGTTTTATTATGGGTCGTGATAACATCCATCAAGCTTACCGCACCGGTCGCGGTATCATCCCGATGCGCGCCAAGGCGATGGTTGAACAGAACAGCCGCACCAGCCGTGAGAGCATCATCGTCACCGAGATTCCTTTTCAGGTTAACAAGGCGCGCTTGATCGAGAAGATCGCCGACCTGGTTAGGGACAAGAAGATCGAGGGTATTTCTGATCTGCGCGATGAGTCGGACCGTGACGGTATGCGGATCGTTATCGAGCTGAAGCGTGACAGCATCCCCCAAGTGGTGCTCAACCAGCTCTACAAGATGACGCCAATGCATTCTTCCTTTGGCATCATTATGTTGGCGATCGTTAAAGGCCAACCACAGGTTCTGACGCTGCGCGAAGTTCTGGACCTCTTCGTTGACCACCGCAAGGAGATCGTGACCCGGCGCACCATGTTCGAGCTGAAGAAAGCCGAAGCCCGCGCCCATATCCTCGAAGGTCTCAAGATTGCCCTGGACAACCTCGATGAGGTTATTCAGGTTATCAAAACCAGCGCCAACCCGGCCGAAGCAAAGGAAAGACTGGTGGCCCGCTTCGAACTGAGTCAGATACAAGCTCAGGCTATTCTTGAGATGCGTTTACACCGTCTGACCGGCCTCGAGCGCGACAAGATTATCGAGGAGTACAACCAGGTCATGGCGTTGATCAAGCGTCTCAAGGAGATTCTTGCCAGCGAAGTCGAGATACTCAAAATCATCAAGGCCGAACTGATAGATATCAAGGATCGCTTCGGCAATCCTCGTCGTACCGAGATCCTCGCTGTGGCGGCGGATCTCTCCATCGAGGACATGATCGTCGAAGAAGATATGGTGGTCACCGTCTCTCATTCCGGCTATATCAAGCGTAACGCTGTGTCTCTCTACCGGGCACAACGACGCGGTGGCAAGGGTGCGACAGGGATGCGACCAAAAGATGAGGATTTCGTTGAAAACCTCTTTATTGCGTCGACCCACAGCTATGTCCTGATCTTTACCAGCAGGGGTAAGGTGTACTGGCTCAAGGTTCATGAGATTCCGCAAGGCGGCCGGGCTGCGCGCGGCAAGGCGATCGTCAACCTCCTGAACCTGGAGGCGGACGAGAGTGTCATGACGATTCTGCCGGTTAAAGAGTTTGAAGAAGGCCGCTTCATCATCACCGCCACGCAAAAAGGCACCGTCAAGAAAACCGACCTGCTGGCTTACTCTAATCCACGCCAGGGTGGCATCATTGCCCTGACCATCGACGAGGGTGACAGTCTGATCGCAGCGCGTTTGACAGATGGTTCCATGGACATCCTGCTTGCCAGCCATAATGGTAAATCAATTCGCTTTAACGAGAGCGACGCCCGCCCCATGGGCCGCACAGCCCGCGGTGTGCGCGGTATGATGCTCGAAGGTGGTGATGAAATAATCGGCATGGAGGTTGTCTCCGATGCGACGGCATCGACCCTGGTCACAGTCACCGAAACCGGTTACGGCAAACGCACCAGCCTCACCGAATATCGCGTTCAGAGTCGAGGTGGTAAAGGTATTATCACGATCAAGACCGGGGGTCGTAACGGACAGGTGGTCGATGTTAAACTGGTAGACAATGAATCAGACCTGATGTTTATTACCGATCGTGGCAAGGTGTTGCGCACACGCGTCAGCGCCCTCTCAATTATTGGCCGCAACACCATGGGGGTTCGCCTGATGGTGCTCGAGGCTGATGAACGTATTGTCGCGGTCGCCAAGCTGGCAGAGAAGGAAGATGACGAAGGAAATCCAGAAATTGAAGAAACAGCTCCTTCTGGAGGAGCTGAAGCGCCAGGGGAAGGCGCCTAAACAGCGGCTCTGGATTTTACTTGGCCTGATCGTGGTTGCGCTGGCCGCTGCCGGGGCTTACTGGTATCAAGCGAATCTGCAAACGAGACTCGAAGAACGTTTCCAGCAAGGCCTCGTTCTCAGGCAGGAAACCAGGTATAGCGAAGCGGTTGAGCTGTTTAAGGAACTGCACGCTGAGCAGCCGTCTTTTGTGTGGATACCCCAGGCTCTTTTTCAGATCGCTGAAATACAGGATCTGTACCTGGGTCGTTATTCCGATGCTCTGCTGACTTACCTGATGCTGGAGCGGGATTACCCGGACGCACCAGAGGTTTTTGCTGCCAGAAAGCAGGTCGCTGTGCTTTATAAGTATCGGCTCAACGACTGTGGTCAAGCTATCGCTGTCTACCAGAAGGTTATTGATGATGCCGATGGCAACAGCGATCAACTGCAATACGAGGTTGCCGATTGCTATTTCCGCCTGAATAACTTTGCCCAGGCCCGGATCGAGTTTGAAAGCCTGCTGAAGAATGATCCACAAAGCGATCTTTTTGCCGAAGTTCAATACCGGATTGCCGTGACCTACGCTCTGGAAGGAAAGCTTCCTGAGGCGGCCGGGGCCTATCGGGTAGTTATTGAGCGTTGGTCGGAAAGCTCCTATGCTGTGGAAGCAAGCTTCGGCCTGGCAACAGTACTGGAAGAGCAGGAAGAGCTCGTGGAAGCCTTGAAAATTCTTGACGAGCTTAAAGGGATTTATCCCAAAGAAGATATCCTGGCTCGCAAGACGGAGCAGGTACGCGAGCGGATTGAAAAGAAAAAGAAGGCGATTTAACGCTTTTCGGTTGTTCAATACGCCAAGGGTGGGAGGATTTGACATGATGAAAATCGGAGTCATCGGTGCTGGTAGCTGGGGTACCACCCTTGCCAATGTTCTGGCTAAAAAGGGTCACGATGTCACCCTCTGGGTTTACGAAGCAGACCTGGCTAAACGCCTGCCGGAAACCGGAGTTAACGATCTCTATCTGGAGGGTATAACTCTTTCAAGTAAACTGGCTTATACCAACGATCTGGCAGAGGCTGCCAAAAACAGCCAACTTATACTGCTGGTTCCACCATCGCAGGTCATGCGCCACGTCCTCAAAGATCTCAAAGCTTACATTCCTGAAGATTGCTTGCTGGTTTCTGCGGCCAAGGGGATAGAAAATGGCAGCCTGCTGACCATGTCCGAGGTCTTGCAGGAAGTTCTGGGCGAGCAGGTCGCCAAAAGTAGTGCTTTTCTTTCCGGACCCTCCTTTGCGCGTGAGGTTGCCGCGGAGCAACCAACAGCGGTTGCCGTTGCAGCGGAGGATCTTGAGGTTGCGAATCGCGTTCAGGATGTTTTCAGCACTGATTATTTCCGTGTTTATACCAACCAGGATGTGGTTGGGATTGAAGTTGGTGGCGCGTTGAAAAACGTGATCGCCCTGGCCGCCGGTGTCAGTGACGGGCTTGGTTTTAAACACAACGCACGCGCTGCACTGATTACGCGTGGCTTGGCCGAGATAGCTCGACTCGGTGAAGCCCTGGGAGCCCAGGAAGCGACCTTGGCCGGTCTGGCGGGTATGGGCGACCTGGTGTTGACTTGCACCGGTGACCTGTCCCGTAACCGTTCGGTCGGTATTGAGTTGGGACGCGGCCGCAAGTTGGATGAAATACTCAACCAGATGAATATGGTTGCCGAAGGGGTCAAGACCACCCTTTCTGCACATCAACTGGCGGCTAAGCTTGGGGTTGCCATGCCGATAACGGAGCAGATGTACCAGGTACTCTACGAAGAGAAAGACCCGAAGCAGGCGGTTGCTGAACTTATGACGCGGGCCCTGACTTCAGAAGACGAATAAGAAAACCATTTTAAGGGGATAAAACTGATGAAAAAAATGATCTTGATGATTCTTACCGCCAGTATCTTCTTTGCAGCACCTGCGCTCGCTATAGAGCTTGTTGTTATTGAAACCAATCATGGCGACATAACGGTAGAGCTGAATAACGAAAAAGCGCCGATCTCAGTAGCAAATTTTTTGGCCTACGCCGATAGCAACCATTACGAGGGTACGATCTTTCACCGGGTCATTAAGGATTTTATGATTCAGGGTGGAAACTTTACTCCTGATATGTCGCCCAAAAAGACTCTCGGTAAGATCAAGAACGAAGCAGGCAATGGTTTGCGCAACCTGCGCGGCACGCTCGCCATGGCTCGCACCGGCGTTGTGGACAGTGCGACCAGCCAGTTCTTCATCAACCTCAAGGATAATGATTTTCTCGACCACAAGGACAACACTGTCCAGGGTTACGGCTACGCCGTGTTCGGCAAGGTCGTCAAAGGCATGGATGTGGTAAACAAGATCGGCACTACCACGACCCACACCTTTAAACGTTTCCGTGATGTTCCCGCGGAACCGGTTGTTATCAAGAGCGTCAAACGTGTAGCAAAGTAAAACCGTTCATTCGTGAGTTAATCTCTTTTTCGGAAGAGCAAGCCAAAGTCGTTACTCTGCGGGTAATGACGTTAGCGAGGCAGGTATGTCCACCGCTCGCATTATGACTTATAACATTCAGAGCTGCCGAGGCGGCGATGGTCAGGTCAATCCTGACCGGATTCTGAATGTTATCGCCGAAGCTGCTCCTGACATTGTCTTTCTGCAGGAGCTCGGCGCGGTGCACCATGCCGACATTCTCCCTTACCTGTCGGAGCGCCTCGGTCTTGAAGCCTTCCGGGATGTGACGGGAGGACCCCTGGCATACCTCTCCTTTTTCCCACTCAAAGCCGTGCAGAGATTCGATCTTGGATATGGTGGGCAATGTCTGCGGGCTGATGTCGAGCTGGGTGGCAAGCGCATGCACCTGTTGAACGTCTGCCTTGACAGCTTCCCGCGTTTTCGCAGTCACCAGGTCACACGCTTACTTGGGTCAGAACTGCTTGGCAACCCATCTCTGGCGTGTCCTGCATTAATTGTTGGTGACTTTGCCGATTATCTTTGGAGTGCAGGTAACCTGGAGCTGGCATCCGTTCTGCGCCGGGCCCGTCGCCCCTTGTGGCGGGGTACCTACCCTTCCCGTTTCCCGGTTTTTGGCCGGGATCGTGCTTACCTGCGTGGTGGCGTACGAATCCTTGATGCTTCCATCAATCGCAGCTACATCGCCCGTCAGGCTTCAGGCCATTTACCCTTGACGATGACGGTTCAGATTACCGATATCCGCCGCTCAGTGCGGCTCAGACAGTTGACCGGTGGTCGCATGGAGGCCGCTCCAGGCTAAAAGAGTCGCTACAAACCCACGTTGTGGAAAACTCTGTGAATAAGGTTGATAACTTCAATTTAACCTGAAAAAAGCTTCCCCAAAAAATGAAAACCCGACGTCTAAGTAAAGCCCACGCACTACACACCCTGGATCGTCTGGAAGCGAGCTATCCGGATGCTCATTGTGCCCTCCTGTACGATAACCCATGGCAACTTCTGATTGCGACAATTCTCTCGGCTCAATGCACCGATGTACGAGTTAACATGGTGACACCGATCCTTTTCAACCGCTTTCCAGAGCCTGTGAGTCTGGCGCAGGCAGAGCTTGGTGACGTTGAAGCGTTGATCCGCTCGACCGGGTTCTTTCGCAACAAGGCAAAGAGTCTGATCGGATGTTCGAAAGCGCTGGTTGAAGAATATCAAGGGATGGTTCCGCAAAAAATGTCCGCTCTGGTTGCCTTGCCGGGGGTGGGTCGTAAAACGGCTAATGTGGTTTTAGGCAATGCCTTTGCTACGCCCGGGATGGTTGTGGATACCCACGTCGGACGTATCTCCGGACGTCTGGGATGGGCAACGGCGCCCACCGCGGAGGGCATTGAAGAGCAGCTCTGCAAGTTGCTGCCGAAAGAGCGCTGGACCCAGGCCGCACATGTTCTGATCTTTCATGGACGGCAGTGTTGTCGGGCGCAGACTGCGTGGTGCTCGAAGTGTCCGGTTGTGGATCGTTGCCCGCAGGTTGGGGTGGGACGGCAGAAATAGGGAAGGGTGACACATTACCAATGTGTCACCCCAACCTGGTCAGTAATTCTCATGTCCGCTTTTATGCAGGTAATACTCATAATTGCCTTCGTAAGGGATCATCTTGCCGTGATCAATCTCAAAGACCCGGTTCACCAATGAACGCAGGAAATGGCGGTCATGGCTGACCAGGATGACCGTGCCGGCAAAATTCTTCAAGGCTTCCAGTAGCACTTCCCGTGACTGAATATCCAGGTGGTTGGTCGGCTCATCGAGGACCAGGACATTGATCGGTTTGCCCAGCAACATTGCCAGAACCAATCGACTCTTCTCACCACCGGAGAGACGATTGATACGTTTGTCAACATCATCACCCTGGAAAAGGAAGGCCGCACAGAGATTGCGGATCACGCCGATGGAGGCCATAGGCATCACATCCTGCACGGTCTCGAATACACTTTTTTTCGGTTCGAGCAACTCCATCGAGTGCTGGCTGAAATAACCGAGGTTGACGTTGGCACCAATCGTCATAGTACCGGAAGTCGATTCGGTCTGACCGGCAAGGCATTTGAGAAATGTCGACTTGCCAGCACCGTTAACTCCAACCACGGCAACCTTCTCACCACGTCGTATCAAGCCAGACACACCACTAAATACCGATTTATCTGCGCCATCGGCCGCTGGCCAGGTTTTCGCCAACTGTTCAACCTTGGCCACATTATCCCCGGAGCGCGGCGGCTCAGGGAATTCAAACTTGATGACTTTCTGTTCGGCCGGAATTTCTATCCGCTCAATCTTCTCCAGCTTCTTGACCCGCGACTGAACCTGGGCCGCGTGTGAAGCCCGGGCGGCAAAGCGTGCAATGAAATCCTCTTCCTTGGCGAGCATCTCCTGCTGACGACGGTGGCTGGCGAGCAGTTGTTCGCGGCGCACTTCACGCTCACGCAAGTAAAAGTCATAATTACCGCCGTAGGTGGTGATAGTACCGTTACCAACCTCGACAATGCGCGTCACCAGGCGATTCATGAACTCGCGATCGTGGCTGGTCATGACCACGGCACCGGTGAACTCGGTCGACAACCAGCTCTCCAGCCAGACGATCGATTCGACATCGAGATGGTTGGTCGGCTCATCCAGAAGCAGGACATCGGGATTGATAGTCAGAATCTTCGCAAGGGCAATGCGCATCTTCCAACCGCCACTGAAACTCTCCACCGGCCGCTGATAATCTTCCGGGCCGACACCAAGGCCAGTCAAGACGGCTTGAGCGCGATTTTCCAGATCGTAGCCACCGCGATGCTCAAACTCCTCCTGGGCGTCACCGTACTTTTCCAGCAGCGTCGCAAGAGCGTCATCCCCCATCGGTTCACACATGGCCGCTTCCATCAGCTGGATCTCTTCACCAAGCTGCATGGTCCGTGCAGACGCCGCCATCACCTCTGCCAGCGCCGAGCGTCCTGACATCTCACCAACCTCCTGGGAGAAGTAACCGATGATCGTCTTCTTGTTACAGCTGATCTCTCCACCGTCGAGATTTTCCTCGCCGGTGATCAGACGAAAGATCGTCGATTTACCCGCGCCGTTTGCCCCCACCAGTCCGCTTCGACTGCCTGCGGTAATTTGGAAACTGGCATCTTTAAAGAGGATGTGGGTGCCGTGCTGGCGGGTAATATTGGTCAGATGAATCATATCTTCCTCACAAAGCCGGGGAGCGACCACTTGGCTGCTCCCCGGGAAATCATTCTTATAGGGTGTGCCGATAATTTCTACAACACACCATAATCTTTGTCACGTTCAAAGTGTTTTGCTTTAACAGATGGTGGTCAACGACTGGCTGGTGGTTGGGGGTCGGGAGGGCCCTGACGTTTTATGTCTTTCCGCTCATGAGGCTCCAGTCCCCTGCTTAAGCGTTTCGCATTTAATCGATTTTTTGTAGAACAACCTTCTCCATCACTTTCATCTTTAAAAAATTACGCTATCCTGAAAGGCAGTAATTCAAGACATATCAGTCAAGAAAATCTCGACTTTGACGGCACACATCAGAAAAAAGTTTCATATTCAAAAATAATCTATTGACCTGAAAGGTAAAAATCTATTAACTGACCAAAATGGTCACATATTAACCCTAACCGATAATCATTCGGTGAAACCTTTTTCACCGCGCTGGAGGGAAAACAGATGAGCACGACAGTAACGACGCGAGAAGGCGTGAATCTGCAAATCCGGGACGATCTCGCCAAGCAGTATTCAGCCGTTTACACACCGGAAGCACTCGCCGCTCTTTCCTTTATGTCTCAGCATAACGCAGAGCGTAACCGCCTGATGTCTGAGCGCATCCAACGCCGCGCTGCGCGCATCAAGGCCAAAGAGCCGATCACTTTCCTTAATCCGGAATCAGAAATCAAGGGTACCGGCATCAAGGTACAGGATGCCCGCGACGGCAAGTTTGTCGGCGCCGTCATCCCGCACGATCTGCAACGCCAGTGGCTACAGGGCACGGGCCCGGCAGCCAAGCCCAATTCTCCAGTTAAAGCAAACCTGCGCAATGTCGCTTACGCGCTGCTCTCTGGGGCAGACGGCTGGATGTTCGACGGCGAAGACGCTCTCGGCCAGATCACCACCATGTCCCTAGATAACCAGGTCAGCCTCAAGCTCGCCATCGCCCGCGACCCGCTCTTTCTTGAAGTTGCCCAAGAGGTCTCCAGGGAGATGAATGCCTGGGCACAGGACTTCTTCGGCCGCGACATTATCAGCGACTGGCATGCCCAGCTTGACTTCACCACCAAGATTTTCCGCGCCCGCGGCCTGCACCTTGATGATCGCCACATTCGGGTCAATGGCGAATCACTCTCGGCTTCGATTGTCGACATGACTCTCTATATCGTCAATAACCATAAAGCGCTTCTCGATGCCGGCTCCTCCATTGTCCTCTACCTGCCAAAGATCCAGACCGCCGAAGAAGCCGGCTTCTGGAACAAGCTGCTGAGCACTATTGAAGTACACTTGGGCCTTGAGGAAGGAACCATCAAGGTCTACGTACTGGTGGAACAACTTGAGCAAACCTTCCAACTGATGGAGATCCGTGCTGCTCTTGGCCGTCATTTTGTCGGCTTCAACACCGGCCGCTGGGACTACATCAACAGCGTCTCCGATGCCAACTGCTGGGATCCGGAGTTCATCAATCCCAACATTGAATCGATCGTCATGACCTACGGCTACATGCGCAATTACGAAGATCGCGTGCGCCGTGCTGTCAACACCCCGGACGCCAATGGCAACTACGCCCTCTGGCAGGGTGGTATGGAGCCGAACATCCCGGTGGGATCAAAAGAAGGTGTCGCCAACAGCATGAAAAAAGCGCGCGCCGGTGCCGTTCGCGAACAACAGGAAGGCGCCAGCGGCAAGTGGATCGCTCACTGGAAGATGGCCCACATCATCCGCCCGGTCTGGGAAGAGGTCGGCGAAGCCAATCAGAGTGGTCGCGAATTCCCACGCTTGACGTACACCGCCGAGGACGCCGCAGGGCTGACACTTCTCGAACCCGCGCCACGCACAGTGCGCGGTGCCCGCAACCTGCTGAGTGTGGCCCTGCAGTACGGCAACGCCTTCGGCCAGGGACTGCAGGCGGCGGCATTGAAGCCGGCCGACTTCTTCGGCAACGATGACATTCTCTACCTGATGGAGGACATGGCCACCGGCGAGATTCGGCTGAGTATCCTCTGGGAGTGGATCCACAAGGGTGCCGCCCTTACCGAGGACGATGCAGAAACCGGCTTGAAAGCTGGCGATGTTTTCACCTTGGAGATTTTCGAACGTTTACTGGAAGAGGAATACGCCAAGCTGCTAGCAGCAGACAATCGTGATGTCTACGACAATTCCAAGACGACCACACTGCCGATTGCACGAGCGATCGTCGAGGCTTACGTCAACGACGCGGTCAAGGCGCCCTGGTACATCGACCTGCTCAACATCAACCTCAACAACCATGATTTGGCCACTGCCAAAGAGCGCATCAATAAATATCTACAAGCCTTCAAAAACGAAGGCGTGCGTATCACCGAAAATCTGGACACTTTACCCGCCGGGAGGGCAGCATGAGTACATTCACCGAAGAGGTTAAAATTACCCGTGACTGGTTCGCCAGCCCACGTTTTGAAGGCGTCCTAAGACTTTACACCGCCGACCAGGTTGTCGAGCAGCGTGGCACCATTCCGGTTGACTACACCATCGCCAGAGATGCCGCAGAGGCATTTCACAGTCGTTTGCGCGAGCTGTTCTCTGAAGGCAAGTCGATCACGACTTTTGGCCCCTACTCTCCAAGCCAGGCCGTTGCCATTAAGCGCGTTGGTATCGAGGGGATCTATCTGGGTGGCTGGGCCACATCATCCAAAGGTTCAGGCAACGAAGACCCCGGTCCCGACCTGGCCAGCTATCCTTTAAGCCAGGTCCCGGACGAAGCCGCACCTCTGGTGAGGGCGTTATTGGCCGCTGACCGCAACCAGTACTTCCTGCGTCTGCGCATGAGTGAAGAAGAACGTTCCCAAATTCCAGAAATCGACTACCGGCCATTCATCATCGCCGATGCTGACACAGGCCATGGGGGCGATGCCCACGTGCGGAACCTGATCCGTCGCTTTGTTGAAGTGGGTGTGGCCGGCTATCATATTGAAGACCAGAAACCTGGCGTTAAGAAATGCGGACACCAGGCTGGCAAGGTCCTAGTACCGGTAGATGAGCAGGTCAAGCGTCTTAATGCTGCTCGTCTGCAACTCGACATCATGAAGGTGCCGGGCATCATCGTGGCTCGTACCGATGCAGAAGCCGCCACCTTCCTCGACGGCCGCGGCGACGAACGTGACCACCACTTTATTCTCGGGGCCACCAACACCAATATTCCCAACTACAAAACCTCCTTCCTGGCAATCATGCGCCAGTTCAACAGTAAAGGGATCGCCGAGATCAATGGCCACCTGATGTACCGCATCTCGGAAGCCGCCTATGCCGCGGCCGACAAGTGGCTCGATAAAACCGGCTTGTCCGCTGAAATCGACGAGGCAATCAAGAATCTGCCCAGCCACAATACTGCCGACATTAACGCAGCACTTGACCACGCCGCCACGCGTCTTCTGGAGTTCTGGCAGATGGAAGCCAGCCTGAAAACCTACGGTGAAGCCGTTGCCGATGTCATGGCATTTCACCTCGACGAGGGCTCGGAATTACCGATGAGCGTAGAGGAGTGGCATGCTTACGTAGAGAATTCTTCCTTCGTCGAAGCACGGGAGAAAGCGCGCTCTATGGGTTTCAATATCATCTGGAACTGCGATATTGCACGCACTCCCGAGGGCTATTACCAAGTCAGGGGCGGCATCCCTTATGCCATCGCCAAATCCCTCGCCGTGTCACCCTTTGCAGACATCATCTGGATGGAGACCAAAACGGCAGACCTGCACGACGCCAAGATTTTCGCAGACGCCATTCATGCGGTCTATCCCGACAAAATGCTCGCTTACAACCTGTCCCCGTCTTTTAACTGGGACACGACCGGCATGAGCGAAGAGGACATGCGCCAGTTCCCGGCTGAACTGGGCAAGCTGGGCTTTGTCTTTAACTTCATCACTTACGGCGGCCATCAAGTGGACGGACTGGCCGGCGAAGAATTCGCCACTGCCCTCAAGGAAGACGGCATGCTCGCCCTAGCCCGCCTGCAGCGCAAGCTGAGACTGATCGATTCGCCCTTCAAGACCCCGCAGAGCTACGTCGGCGGTCCGCGTTCCGATGCTGGCCTGATGGCCGCTTCCGGCGGTACCGCCACCACCAAGGCGATGGGGAAAGGGTCCACCCAATTCCAGCACCTGGTAGAGACCGAAGTTCCACCAAAGCGCCTCGCCGACTGGCTCAAGCTCTGGACCAACCACTACAACCTGGATGTGAAGTTGAGGGTTGTTCTCAAACCACACGTCTCGGGTTCGGAACTTTTGGAACTCACTCTCATCGATGAGAAAAACACCAAGATGGCCAACATCATCTTTGCCACCCTGCAGGATCGTCGTGACCGCAACATGCTGTCGATCCGCGACCAGAACACCTTCAGCGAGGACTTCCGCCAGAAACGCCTGATGACCTTGATCTCGCTTTTCCTGATTCATCGTTACAAGGTCGACACGGTTCACTACGTCACACCGACCGAAGACAATCAGCGGCAGGCAAAGGGGATGCTCGGACTAGGTCTTTACGAGGACATCCAGACCGAAGTTGGTCAGATCATTGTGGCACGAGTCAATGCCGAGCGTGTTAAGACACTGGTAACACCCGATAGTGAGGAGTTAAGGAAGTTGATCGCAAAGAGCTAAGCTTCTTTCATTTCAAACATAAAGAAAACGCCGCCGGACAGATTATCGTCCGGCGGCGTTTTTGCATATTTACTTTGAGACTCCTAGAATAAGTTCTGTTTGTTCTCAAACATAATGAAAACGGCTCCCAATATTAAAGGAGCCGTCAATAAAATGAACCCTATCCAGACAGTGACTCAGGCAGCAAGCCTACGTTCATCTCCAGAGTAAGCTTTGCTCTGTGTCCTGCGTACAGGGTCAACGCCAAGCACAACAGGCCCGCTGGTTCTGTAAAAGCTGATAATCTCTTCCGTTTCTATTAAACGGTCCAGCATTTGCGGTTTGACGTAATCATAATTACCCTTATTCCTTAATATTCTTACCAGCATTGGTCTTCTCCCTTAATTTAGGATCAGCAACCAGTGCACCAAAAGTCTACCAAGACATCTGGCACTTTCCCACACATTTTAACGAAGATTGCTTTCATCAGCAATAGAACCAAATGTGCAAGGAACTATATCTAAAGATAGACGAGCGAAGGCCACCCAAGTGGGGTGGCCTTCGCTTGTGGTTCTTTTTGAAGTAGGAGGAATCTCCCTAAACCGTGATCTCCATCGCCCAGACACCGCAGGGGCAGATGCCCGAGCAGACACTGCAGCCGATACAGGTGTCATCGTCGGAGACGTACTCGAAGGTCCCATCCTCATTCTCGACACGGCTGATCGCGCCTTCCGGGCAAGCTTCGAGACACATGGTGCAATCGCGGCAAGTACCGCAGGAGAGACAACGCAGCGTCTCGTCCTTGGCGTCCGTGACACAGAATTTACCACGGTTGCGTGGCTTGAACAGTTCCTTGGAGAGACAGCTCTGATTGATCATTTCAGGTTTGACGATCGGCTCAAGCTCCTTGCCAGCAAGGTAATTATCAATCAGGAGAGCCGCTTCCTGGCCACCGCCGATAGCATGAGTGAGCAGGCCAGGCTGAACCGTATCGCCGATGGAGAAAACGCCTTTGGCTTTGACCACCTGGTTGCAGGCATCAACATTCATCATGCCGCGATCCGTCAGCCACTCGCGCGGCACGTAAGAGAGATCAGGGCGTTCACCGATAGCGATGATCAACTCGTCAGCCTCAATCATTTCGCCGTCTTTAGTCAGCAGACCTTCTGCAGTGACTTTTTCGGTAAAAACCGGCCAGCGAATTTCGCCACCGAGAGCCTTAACACTATCAATCTCGTGCTTGTAAGCTGCAGGGCGTTGGATATCGATACACAGAACCTTTTTTGCGCCCATGGCGTAAGCACCAAGACAAACGTCCATACCAGCGTTACCGGCACCTATGACAATGACACGCTTACCAACCTTGGGGTATTTGCCGGCATTGACAGCTTTAAGAAAATCAAGACCCTTGGTCATCAGTTCGTGTCCCGGGAAAGGGATCACGACCGGATTATGGGCACCTGAGGCGATAACAACAGCATCACTTTCTTTCTCGATGTTGACGAAAAGATCCGCATCGACCTTGGTATTGTTCTTGATCGTAATACCAACATCCTTGATGCGCTGAATCTCAGATTCGAGGGAATCTGCCGGCAGACGATCGGTCGGAATAACTTGACGCAGCTTGCCACCGATCTCTTTATCAGCCTCATAAACGATCACGCCGTGACCGAGCAGGCGCAGTTGCCATGCCGCCGCTAAACCGCCAGGGCCACCGCCAATAACCGCAACCTTTTTTCCTGTTTCAGCCTTCAGTTGGGGAGCGGCGACATTGCGCGACAAACGACCGAGTTCTTTCATGGCGACCGGTTTGTCGATGTAACGACGACTACAAGCATCCATACAGAGGTTCGGGCAAACTTCACCGCAAACACTGGCCGGGAACGGCGAATATTTGAGGACCAGTTCCAGGGCTTCCTCGAATTTGCCCTGGCGCAACAGGTTGATGCGATCCTGGGTCGGAATATTCGACGGACAGGCCACCTGGCAAGGCGCACCGAAACGTTTGTCCTGCCAATGCGGAATCTTAATGCGGTCGACACCGACATTAACTAAACCGGCGACGTGAGCGTAATCGTCCTTAACGACATCGGCGAAGATACCGCCATCGCCGACCCATTTCTGGGTGCGGAATTCGCGCAAGGTCGTCCGCGAGCGGACATTACGTTCCTTGTAAGTCTTGGCGACAATCTTCTGCCACTCGGAGAAGTCGGTCAGCTCTTTTTCCAACTGAGGACGACCAATCTTGCCCAGGAAGACCGGCATGTTTTCTTTGAGGAAAGCCTGATCGCCGTCATCCAGGGAGAGCACCCAGACATCATCCGAGAGACCATCGACCGGTCCACGCACATAGATGGTACCACCGACCATACCCATGCAAGAACGGTCGCCGAGAATCGAAGGCAGCGCTTCGCGACCATAACCGCAGACAACACCGATACCACCACCCATGAACTCAAAAGAGAAGGATCCGGTATTCTTGAGGATCCAGAACTCCGGAGCGTCATAAGCCGGGTCATGCTTCATCAGCGAACCGGAGCGGGTACCAACGCGGCCGGCGACATAGATCTTGCCGCTCGCAGCGCAGTGGGCCGTGGTGTCACCGCCATCACCAAGGATGGTCAGCTCGGCGCCGGCATTCAGCCAGCCGGCATCGGCTGGAGCCGAACCTTCGACCACGATTTCTGTCCCTTCAAGGCCAAAAGAGCCAACCCGCTGACCCGGGTTTTTGACCCGGAACTTGAGCGGCCGACCATCTTCCGTCCACAGAGGGCCACCAATATTGTGATGCCCTGAGGAGGTGACCTCAAATTCCGTCTCACCATGCTCCAGAGAACGATAGATCTGCTGCAGAAGTGCCTGGGTGGAGATGCGGCGTTGGTTCGCGTCATAACCTGAAATTTTTGCTGCCATAGTAAAACCTCTATAGAACGGGACGAGGAACGAGTGCCGCGGGACGTGAAAGGTCAAAAGACTTTCCTCGTGCCGCGTACCTCGAGCCTCGTACCGGATTTAACATACGTACGGAATATCCAACCTGTCAGCGACAGCTTTATCCGTTGAGATTAAAGCGTCGGAACGACCGACAGGCAGCGATGAGTTACCAATCGGAGCCATCAACTTCTTGAACTCGGTGTCCATAGCCAGGAAGTAATTGACGATATTTTCGGCGACACGATCAACATCAAGTCGATGTACCAACTGCTCTTCCTGGGTGGTGATACCCACCGGACAGAGGCCCGTGTTGCAAGCGTTGCAACGACCCATGTCGTTACCGACGCAACCGGCCATCTGCAGAATCAACTTGCCGGTAAAAACACCGTTGGCACCGAGACACATCATCTTGAATGCATCAGCTGCCAGGTCTCCGGTTTTGCCGAGACCGCCAGCCGCCCAGAGTGGAATCTGGCCCTGACGACCCTGGGCCGTAGCGGCCTGGTAACAGTCGCGCAGCTTGGATACGATCGGGTGGCCGGTGTGGTCAAGAGAAACCTCGTGGGCAGCGCCGGTACCGCCGTCGATGCCATCGAGGAAGAAGCCACCGACGATATTGTAAGGGTCGCGCACCAGGTTATTGAAAACACTGACCGAAGTTGACGACGCAGCGACCTTGATGGCCACCGGTACGCGGAACTTGAACGCCGAATTGAAGGAGAGAAACATCTTTTGCACACTCTCTTCAATGGAGTAAAGACCCTGGTGGTTCGGTGGTGAGAGCAGGTCGGCTTTGGGTACTCCGCGAATCGCCTGGATGTGCTCGGCGACCTTGTTTGCCTGCAGCAAACCGCCATCACCGGGCTTGGCGCCCTGACCGATCTTGATCAGGATACCGGCCGGATCTTCAACCATATGCGGCATTGCCTTGGCGATCCGGTTCCAGCCAAAATGACCAGACGCGATCTGCAGGATCATGTACTTGAGATACTTGCTCTTGAGCAAGCGAACAGGAACACCACCCTCACCAGAGCACATGCGCACCGGCATGCCGCACTCTTCATTGAGATAGGCAACAGCAATGGCGACCGCTTCCCACATCCGCCAGGAAAGTGCTCCGATCGACATATCTCCGATAATCACCGGGTAAATCCAGCGCACCGGTGGCATAATGGCTTCCACCTGCAGGTTGTTCTGGTCATCGACGCTGAACGGCAGGGTCTGTGCCGGCAGTATGCGACCGAAGGGCGCAAGCAGGTCAAAGGTGTGACGTTGGGCATCGAGACTCGGGTCAGTCATCTGCGAAATACGACCGATGCGCATCTTGTCGAGAGTACGTACCGACGACTCAAGATTTTTACGACCACCGCGCTTGATCGAATCGCCGCCAAGACAGCGGGTGATGATCGGATGCCGGGTGTCCGGGTTCCGCTCAGGAGCAATGGCATCGTTGGGACAGACTTTCTCGCAGATCCCACAGCCACGACAATAGTGCTGCACGTCTTTGACCTGGCGAATAACCGGTACCGCCGAGAAGCGTTGTTGTGGATCGGGCATCTCCCCTTCGGAGAAAACCATGCGGCGACGTTCTATCTTGCATTCGATGGCACGGAAAGAACATGCCGAGACGCAGGAGCCACAGAGAGTACAGCGGCTGGCGTCATATTTGATTTTCCAGGGCATGTCATTCGGAGTGACACTCTGGACTCTTACTGTCTCCATCGCTGCACCTCCAGGTTATTATCGATAGCCACGATTTCGCGCTCATGAGGATAGATGTCTGTTTCCCAATCGCGGTCAGGCAGGATGTCATTAATACCGCAGACCTCGGAGGAGATGACTACCGTGTCATCTGTACGACCCACGACGACGGGGCGCAGCTTCTTGGCATCGCAGCAGGTGAACATGGTGAAGTCGGGCAAGACACCGATGATGGTGTTTGGGCCGTTGATCTCCAGATGAGCCAACGACTGGCGCATCGCCAGAAGCTGCTCTTTATCTTCGCGTTGACCCAGTTCTCCAAAAGGCAAAGGCGTGACCACGTGCTTGTAATAACGCAGCGGCCAGCGCAACTCACGGTGTACGTAATGGAGAGTGTAGAGGAAACACTGGGAGTCAGACTCGAAACCGATATAGCCGCGATGCAACTTGCGCTGGGCTTCTACGTTCTTCAGATAGAAAGTATTTTCACCATTCGCCAGTGCCGTATAGCCCTGCATAAAAAAAGGGTGGGCAGCGTAACGCACGATATCGTAGTTGGTATTCTGACGACACTGGGCAGTAATTACCCTGGCGGTGAACTTGTCGTCCGGTGTCCAGAGCTTGAAATAGGTGCCGATATCACGAGGGTCACCGATCTCTTTGAGGGTGACGACATCAGGCCAAAAGGAGTAGACAAAGCCTTGCTCATCCTTCTCAAGGGCTTTGCGCAACTTAAGTCGCATATCGAGGAGCAGTTCCTCTTTGTCCTTTTGCTCGCCGTTACGGAAATAACGTGGATAATCAAAAGTCTCGAAAACGTAGTTCGGCATGGCCTGAATGTCCAGGCCTGGCTGTGCGTCAGTTTCCGGAACCCATTGCATGATACGCTGGAAACCTGCCTCGTGCAGCATATCTTCGGCAAGTTTCAAACCCTCATCCGTACACGCCATGGAGAGCGTCGGCAGATGTTTATAATTTTCAAAGATACCACCGAGGTCGTGCATGACCATGGCAAAGCCAGAGTTGTCATGCCCTTTCTGTTGGGACTCCATCAACTTCAGCGCAAGACTGGGGTGGACATAGTTTGAGCTTTTAATTGCACCAATTCGGCACATCTAGAGCACCTCCTGATAAAAATTCATTAAGTCCCTGTTCTCGGCAAAGTGCATAGAATCAAGGTCATTATGTAAAAAAGCATAGCAGCGGGGTGCTTCTAAATAGCAATCGTCATGCCACATAGTGCGAGAATGGGTTTGACGCACCCACTAGTGATGTAACGAACTGAAGTTATTGATCAATTTGTTTCTGGGAAGGGACGCGTTAATCCTCGATACAAAGAGGATAAAGCGGTTGGTGAGTAATTATTGGCTTGAAGTGAGTAACATATAAACACAAACGCCCCCTACGTGTATCGTAGGGGGCGTTTGTAAAACAATGCGCTTACAACAGGTCAGAGCAGATCAACCCAGCCATGCGGATCAGGCATGCGACCATACTGGATATCGGTCAAGGTATCATAAAGCTCCTGCGTCACTCGCCCTGTCGTCTTACCATCCCCTACAACAACCGTACGATCCTTATAGGTAAACTGGCCAACGGGCGAAATCACTACTGCCGTTCCGGTTCCGAAGGCTTCTGTGATACTGCCACTCTCAACACCGGCAAAGATATCGTCAACCGACAAGGCACGCTCTTCGATTTCGATCCCGTTATAACGGGCCAACTCCAGCACCGAGCGACGGGTAATTCCATCAAGGATCGTTCCCTTCAACGGCGAGGTCACCAGCTTGCCATCACAGATAAAGCAGAGGTTCATACTGCCAACCTCTTCGACATACTTTTTCTCTTTGGCGTCGAGCCAAAGAACCTGATCGTAACCCTTCTCCGCAGCTTCACGTGCAGCATACAAGCTCGCAGCATAGTTGCCGCCAGTTTTGACTTCCCCGGTACCACCATCGGCGGCACGCACATAGTGATCAGAGATCCAGATCTTGACCGGCGCCAGGCCGCCCTTGTAATAAGCGCCAACCGGACAGACAATAATGTAGCAAAGGTATTCCTCGGCGGGGCGCACACCCAGCATCGGTTCCGACGCAATCATGGTCGGCCTGATGTAGAGGCTGGTCCCTTCATTGCGCGGCACCCAGTCGGCATCAAGCCGGATCAACTCTTTCAGAGAGTGTAGCATAAAGGTCTCATCAACCTCGGGCATGCACATACGACGGGCGCTATGGTTAAAACGACGGAAGTTATCCATCGGCCTAAAGAGCGCGATTTGCCCATCTGGGCGGCGAAACGCCTTCAAACCCTCGAAAATCTCCTGTGCATAGTGCAGGACCATGGCGGCCGGATCGAGAGAGAAGTTCTGATAGGGTTGGATACGGGCATCGTGCCAACCCAGACCTGCCTTATAGCTCATGACAAACATTCGGTCAGAGAACTGTTTGCCGAAGGTCAATTCGCTTTCGTCATCAAGTCGGGGCTTGGGATTTTGCAGGGGAAAGATTTGCAGTTCCATACGCTTGTCACCCTCTCTAAAAGTGCTTTTTTTATCAAGACTTCAAGCATATTTTTTAGCACAGGGCAAAACCTTCACGCAAGATATTAAGCCGGAGAAGAGATACAATGTGACAAAAAGTCAGTGACTAATCAACCTCTCTGGCAAGGTCAAGACGCGCGTCGCCGTACAGCAAGTTACGCTTGTTATCATTGGCCTCTTCCTCTTTAAAACGGTCCAGGAAACGATGGTACTCAGCCAAGTCAGCCAAATCTTCCATGTCAACCGAAGATCTTTTAACGCGCCACAGGTCTTCCATAAAAGCCTCCCAAAAACTGCTATAAGGTTAACGACAAGGAAAGGATAACGCTTTCTTTACATATTTCAAGGTATTTTTTACCACATATAACAAAACAAGGTCTCACAAAAATCAACATTTCAAAACACGACCCCTCTTAAGGCTTGAAATGACAATTAATCTGCTGTTCTACTAATAAAGATTCGGGAATTTTGCAGGAGACGAATAAATGACTTACCAGGACTTTAAAAATGCTGCCAAAATATTTCAACTGGGGGAAAGAGCCACTCTCATGCAGATCAAATCCAGGCATCGTGAACTCGTCAAAGTTCACCATCCGGACCGAGACAACGATACTGATTCTGAAGCAATTCGCAAGGTCAACTGCGCCTATGAGATCTTGATGGAATACTGCAACGGTTATCAGTTCTGTTTTAGCGAGGAAGAATTTCTGGAACAGACACCGGCCGAAAGGCTAAAGCGCCAGTTCGGCTGGGGTCCGGTTTGGGGAGGGCAAAGTGAAACTCAAGACGATTGACTAGGGAGCGGCCACCAACTCGAAAGCTTCGGTCTGATCGTTAAAATTGAAGATCTCGCCTGTCTCAATAATGTAGTACCAACCATAAATCTTCAAACGACCCTGCTGATAGCGCTCCTTCACATAGGGGTAGGTCAGCAGGTTGCGCATCTGCACCAGAATATTGATCTGCTCAGTCATCCACTCACGTTTTTGTGCAGATCCGGAACCGATCTGACGGTCAACTCGCGCTCGCACTTCTCGGGAAATCGCAAGCCAACGCCTGACATGTGGGAGATGGGCCAACTCTTCCTCAGACTGGTTCATAGCGGCACAACCACCACAATTGGAATGGCCACAGACAACAATATTTTCAACGTCCAGCGCCTGCACAGCATATTCTATCGATGACGTCGTACCGGCATATTCCTCTGTATTTCGATAGGGCGGGACGATATTCGCGATATTCCTAACGGTAAACAGCTCACCGGGCATGGTGCGGGTAATCAGATCCGGCACAACTCGCGAATCGGCACAGCCGATAAAGAGAGTGTGTGGCTTCTGATTTCGGCCCAGGGACTCGAAGAGCTCCTTGTGTGCTTCAAAATCCTCTTCGCGAAACTTTGCAACTCCCTTGAAAAGCTTATCCATAAACCCTCTTCAAAAAGGACAAAGGCCTCCCTATTAAAGGGAACCCACAGGTTGAACGTTCAGTGACAACAAACCAGCAGCGACCCACCTTACGCCGAGTTACTGACCAACTTTGGCTTCCAGAAGGGCGAAACCACCTCAAAAATACTTTCCAGGAGCTCTTTCAACAAGACGTCTTCACTACGCTGCGGAAGGACGACCACGCTTCTGCCGCGAGTGTGATCAAAACCTTGCACACGCAAGCCGACTAGTTCTCCGGAAGCCAGGTAGTTACTGACCAGCGCCTGTGATACGTAGGCAATCCCGTCGCCTGCGAGAACAGACTGAATGGTGAAACGTAAATCGTCGGAAACGATGATGCCCTCAAAGTCGTCAAAATTATAACCGCAACTCGACAGATTCTTACGCATCAACTCCTTGGAACTGCAGCCATCACGACGCGCAAAAAGTCTTCGCCCTTTAAGTTCTTCCGGCTTGATAGTGCCATCCACGTTAGGCAGAGCCACCGAAGAGGCGGCAACCACCAGCATCTCGTCATCGGGCATGGAGTAGCGATCAAAACCATTAAAATTAAGATCCAAGCGATGTTCGATGACCGCCAGGTCAAACTCCTCGTGACGTAACCCGGCCAAGGCCTCTTCTGGCTGCATGAAAATAAACTTGAGATCATTCATGTCGGAATGCACACGCAGAAAGTCGTTCAGGACCTGTGGAAGATAAGTCATACCGAAGGTTGGTGTGCAACAAATGGAGAGGCGTTTTCTGGCATTGGAAGTCTGCAGACAAGACAGCAACTCCCTCTCCTTCTCGAGAATGTCTTTAGCCTTGGAGAAAACAACTTTACCCGCAGTGGTTAAAGCAAGCCTCTGGCCGGAACGGTCCAGCAATTGCTGACCAAAATGGTCCTCCAGGAACTTAATCCTCTGAGATACAGCAGACTGGGTAATGTGAAGTATTTCCGCGGCCTTGGAGAAAGTTCCAGCCTCAACGGAAGCAACCAGTGTGTTCAGATATCGTGTTTCCATCCAGGCTTTCTCACGAAACATTAGAGGCTATAAAAATTACTTATGGAAGCCATAAGAATTACTTGTTTTACCCTACCACCAAAGATCCGTATCATACAATAGATTCTAAAAGTCTAATGAATCTTTGCACACTGTTCTGGTCGAAGGGTTTAGAAAGGAGGATTTCATGATTTTTATCGACCGGAGACCGTTACATTCATTTAATTGAGGTAATAAGTTTGAAAAGGAGAAATTATGTTTAGGAAGGTATCACTATCCAGGGCGCCCTGGCTGGTCAAGCTGCTTCCCTTGTTGCTCATTCTGGGGGCATGCGCCACCGGTGCAATCAGGGAAAAGCAATTGACAATGCCAGTTATAGACGGCGCTACTTCAGTAGGCCAAGAGGTCTGCGTGGAGTGTCACGAAGGCGTGAAGGCAGGGGTTCACTCCCGCCTGGCCGATTTCGAGTACATGGGCGGCACCGCAGGGTGCGAAGCCTGTCATGGCGGCGGCAGTTTGCACGTCGACTCGGACGGCGATCAAATTCTTAAGTTTGGCGATCTGCTGCCGGAAGAATCCGCAGCGGTTTGCGCCAAATGTCACAGCGACGGAAAGTTAATGGACTGGACACACAGCGAGCATGCCATCACCGATGTAGCCTGCACCGACTGCCACTCTGTCCATAGCGGCGGCAAGACCGCCCTCAAGCAGCAGGAGCCAGACCTTTGCTACACCTGTCACCAGGAGCAACAAGCACAAGCCAACTTCCCTTCTCACCACCCGATCAAGGAAGGCAAGATGAGCTGCAGCGACTGCCACAATCCACACGGCGACCTGGCTACTGACGAGCGCACCACTGATCTATGCCTTGGCTGTCACACCCGCTACCAGGGGCCTTTCGTCTTTGGTCATGCCCCGGTTGAGGATGACTGTACCATCTGCCACAACCCCCACGGTTCAGTAGCCAACAACCTGCTGGTTCAAAACGAGCCATTCCTCTGTATGCAGTGTCATGAAGGACACTTCCACATGCTGCGCAAAGGCTTTGACCCCGCGACTGCGAACTTTAATGATGGTGACAAGCCTTGGGGCAAACAATCTTACGCAACAGCCGCGGATGCAAAAGCTGACCTGCCAGGAATTACTGCAGACAATCCGGATGTCCGTTTCTTCCTGAACCAGGACTACCCCGACCAGTGGACCATTTATGCTCGCAGCACGGCAAACACAGCAGCGACCACTGCAGCAAACCCACATGGAGCAGAAGGCTGGCAAATGTCTTTCGGTACCAAATGCACCACCTGTCATCAGGTAGTCCATGGTAGCGACTCTCCGTCTCAACCGCTCAACGGCGGCGGCCTGACCCGTTAATATTAGGAGGCAATACAATGAAGCTAAGCTATAAATGGCTGCTTGCGCTGTTGTCTGTCCTGACCCTGGTGACAATCTCCACAATCGCTGTTGCGGAAGTAGATTCCGCACACCTCAGCGGCAACGTGGAGTTAGGCGTCAACAGCCTGGACATCAAAGACAACCCTGCACGCGCCAATGAATACGCTAAATATCGAGCTGAAGACGGCTTGAGCTTTGCACCGAAGCTGAACCTCGAGTATGTGAACAAGGGGTTCTTTATGGACATCAAAAGTGAGATAAACGGCAGTCATGATCAGGACCACGCCGTGGAACTCGACTTCAATCGTGTCCTCAGAATCGACATGGATTACCAAGAGCTCGAGCACATCAAGGATCATGACAACCTTAATCACCTTGGCGCGACGATGCAGGGGGATATTGATGGAGACCAACCGCGGATCTTCACCAATGCCACAAAAGACCGAGATCAGTACGCCTGGGAGTTGGATCAGGACTACATCATTCAGCGCAGTGAGTGGAAAAGTGAAGTCGACGTGATCGTGCCCAGCCTACCGAATGTTACCTTCCATGCAGGCGTCCGGGTCGAGGAACGAGAGGGCATGGAGCAGGCAATTGCGATCAGCAAATGTTCCGCTTGCCACGTTGAAGCAAACCCGAAAAAGATCGACGAAAAGACAGAGGACCTCACCTTTGGAGCAACAGGTAACTTTGGCCTGTTGACTGTCGACTACGAATACCTGACCCGCGACTTTGACGCAAGCGGTGGTGCTCCCAGCTATAACTATTGGAACAGCGGGAAGTGGCGTTACGGCAGCCAGGATCCAGACCAAATGTTGTACATAGGTGAAGAGCTTGAATACAACAAAACCCCAGACTCTGAAAAAGACAGTCATTCACTCAAGGCCCGTCTGGACCTCTCCCGTAACTCAGTCATTACCGGTAGCTATGTAAAGGCTGATATAGAGAGCGGAAAAGAAAACGAGCCTGACATCTACGAGTTTGTAGGCAGTGACACCTTAAAAAGCAAACTGGAATTGTTTGCTCTAAAAGGTGCGACACGCATCGGCGGCCTTAGGCTCTCCATGCACGGATCTACCTACGAAATCGACGGACCGGAGTACACCCTGTACTTCCCTGATCGAGTAGACAATGTCGACTGGGATCATGACGGAGTCATGGATGTCTCTAACAACACTTTTGAGCAGGAAGAGCACTACGGTTCGGCTGAAAGTCGTGACGTAGTAGAATTGGGGTTTGACGCAGTCTATCGTCTGGCTCGCGGCACGACCCTTCGCTTCGGTTACGATTACGAAGATATCGAGCGTGATGAAGCAGAGCTCGGTGAAACCGAAACCAACACCTACAAGCTTTCGGTCAACAGCCGTATCGCAAAAGGGCTCAATACCCGTGCCAGCTACACCTATCAGGACATTAGTGACCCCTTCGGCGCTGAAGATGCTGTCGGCATCGCTCAAGGGCATCCTGACGCGATTGTTGATGGGGATCTCGCCTACCTGTTGACGAATGACTACAAAAACCCAGACCCACTAAATCCTGTTAACCCAGACCCATTGGCTGAAGGCAACACGGGTGGTGTGTACTACTGGAACACCATCTATCCTGCTCGCGGGCTGGATGCAACCAACCAGCCAGAAGAGGTTCACGAAGCCAAGGTTAGTACAACCTGGGCTCCGGCTGCCAATCTCTCAATGACCGCCTACTTGCGCACCCGTTTCGAAAAAAACGACAGCGTCAAGTACGAAGCAACAACTTACGTTCCTGGTGTTAATATCTGGTATGCACCGAACGGCAAGATGAACTTAGTTATGGCTTACAACTTCAACAAGCAAGAAACAGAAAATCAGATGTGCGTCGGATGGTACCATGGCTGAGCGGATACTCTCTCGTCGACCCAGTTTGGGTCGGTATGCAGTGTCGCTGAAACCGAAACCGATGTACACACACTCTCTTTGAGCGCAGATTACCAGGCTACTGAGCAGCTAAAGTTGGATGCCAGTATTGTTTACAATTACGCTGACTATTCCTGGGGCTGGGATTTCGAGGATCGCATTACCATGTTGAAGCCTGACGGGGTCTCTCCCCTTGGCGCTTATAACACATGGGAGCAGAATGATCAGATTGACTCCTATTCCGACCTCTCGTACGAGCAGTATCAACTCACCGTTGGCGGAACCTACCAATTAACGGATGCCCTTTATACAACGGCATCTTTTACCTACGACATCTTCGAGTCTGATGAAGAATATGTCTATGGTGATGAGGATGGTAAGGCCTACTACAGCTACGTCGGTGTTGGTTACCGTTTCTAAACAGAAAAGCTAAAATGATTTTGCTTCTTGTTGTGCCCGGCTGGTTCTCCAGCCGGGCCTTTTTATTCCCAACGACAACCTAACCAAAAGCAAGATGTTTTGCCGAAATTTTATAACTTTACCTTTGCGTCTCTGCGCCTGCGTCGAACCCTTTTGTTTAGGCTAAAAAAACGCCCTCACTACCGAAGCAGCGAGGGCGTTGTCAAACAAACAGCAGAAAAGACTTAATCGGATTTAACCGTCGTATAGAGCAGGGTCGCCTTTCGCTGGATCAATAGACGCAAGACCTTTCCTTTCCGGAGACCGTCAAGGATCATCTTAAATGACTTAACCGAAGCAACTTCTTGTCCCTCGGCCTCCAGGATCAGATCACCCACACGCAGGTTGGCCTCTGCCGCAGGGCCGTCGGGATTAATATGGGTCACGAGAACACCCTCTTTACCCTCAAGGCTGTAGCGTGCAGCCAACTCCGGAGTCACATCGGCAGCGGTGATGCCGAGCGCATCTTCGTCCTGTTTTTGTTCAGCGACAAACCCTCCGTGCCCTTCGTCGAGCTTGCCAATCTTGACCTTTACTTCCTGTTTCTTGTCATCCCGGAAGATTTCGACCTTAACCGTTTTATTCACAGCCGTTACTGCCACCATCTGTGGCAAGTCATTCAACTCTTTGATTCTCTGGCCATCAAAGGTAAGGATAATATCGCCACGCTTTAAACCCGCGTCGGCAGCCGGAGAGTCTTTGATGACCTCATTGACCAGAGCCCCATGGGTATTCTCCAACCCAAAAGAACCTGCCAGCTCCTTGTTCATGGCCTGCACAGTCACTCCTAACCAGCCTCGAGTCACATGGCCATCATCACGCAATTGCGGGATAATCTGCTTTGCCATGTTCACGGGTATGGCGAAACCAATACCCTGTCCTCCGGTGATGATCGCAGTATTGATACCGACGACCTCGCCCTTCATATTGAACAACGGTCCGCCGGAGTTGCCCGGGTTGATCGACGCGTCGGTCTGGATGAAATCATCGTAAGGACCTGCACCAATCGTACGCCCCTTAGCCGAGACGATACCCACCGTAACGGTCTGTTCCAGGCCAAAGGGGTTACCAATAGCCATGACCCACTCGCCGACCCTGATGCCGTCACTTTCTCCAAGGTTGGCAAACGGCAGATCTTCACCAGCATCAATCTTGATCAAAGCCAGGTCAAGCTTGGGGTCGAGGCCTCGGACTTCGCCGCTGAACTCACGTCCGTCGGAGAGCTTGACCGTAATCTTATCGGCACCATCGACCACATGGTCATTGGTGAGGATAAAGCCGTCTTCAGAGATAATAAAACCAGAGCCTAACGAGCTTGCCTTACGCTGCGATTTTGGCATCTCATTAAAAAAACGACCGAAGAATTCATCGAAAGGACTGCCACCACCGGGTGATCTCGGGCCAGGGAAGGATGGTGAACGTGATTCAACTGTTTTTGCGGTGCTGATATTAACCACGGCCGGCTTGAGCCTCTCGGCCAGGGAGACAAAATCCGTTGGCTGTGCACTGGCAGGAACAATCCAGCAGCAGATCAAAGCTAAGGTTAAAAACAATACTTCGACAGGACGCAACTTACTCATAACTTCCTCCATTGAAACGATGGAAATAGTGCACACAGGTAAGAGGAGCAGGCACAACTGCCGTTAAATGTAATAACGCTCTATCAGCCTGTCAATTGCTAAACTTGATAAAAACGAATTTCGGCCAACCACGACTGTGATTGACCGAAATGAGAGAAAAATGCCAGTAAAAAAACTATCCCAGGATCGTCGACTTGGGGTGTTTCCCTTCTTCCGGGCCTTTCAACGGCAAGCGTATGGAAAAAGAGCTGCCCTTCTGAACTTCAGAGGAGACCTGAATGCTGCCACCGTGGGCATCAGCAATCCACTCAACGATGGAAAGGCCGAGACCGGTGCCGCCATCCATGCGATTTCGGGCTTTATCGACCCGATAAAAACGGTCGAAAATGTGCGCAAGGTGCTCTTTTGGGATACCTATACCTGAGTCATTGATAACGATAACGGCAAAGTCCTCGACCATCTTCAGGCCGATCTCCAGGCGACCACCTTCTGGGGTGTACTTGATAGCGTTGGAAATCAGGTTGAGGAACATCTGGCGCAGGCGCAACTCATCGCCGCGAATGCGGATCTCTTCTTCAACCTCGAGCAAAAGTTTGACTTCGATCTGTTTTGTCTCGCAAAGGAGGCAACTCTGCAGGTAAAGATCCTGTACCAGGTCGCTCAGGCTGAGCTCTTTCATCTCCAGCGTCAGTTCGCCGACCTCACTTTTCGCCAGGGTCAGCAAGCTTTCGATAATCCGCTCCATGCGATCGATCTCTTCCATGTTGGACGTCAACATGTCGCGGAACTCTTCGGGAGTTTTGGCCCAGCGCAGTGTAACTTCTGTCTCGCCACGGAGAATCGTCAGTGGCGTACGCAGTTCATGAGACGCATCGCCAGAGAACTGGCGGACACGACGAAACGACTTGTCGAGACGCTCCAGCATCTGGTTGAGACAGCCAACCATCTGGGAAAGCTCATCCTTATAATTCCCCAAAGGGAGACGGCGCGAAAGGTTGTCCGCAGAAATCCCTTGTGCAGCCTCAGTGACTTCTATAATCGGCGCAATGGTCCTCTCCGCCAGAAGCCAGCAGCCAAGGCAGAGCCAGAAGATCGCGAAAGGGCCAACGACCAGGTAAATCAGGCGTAGCTCTTCAATCGTTTCCTGTAAGGGCCCAAGCTCCTGAGCCACCTGGATAACCCCCAACAAACGGGAGTCTTCCACCAGGGGAGTGGAGAGCAGGCGTAAAACCTCACCATTGGCCAGCTCAACAGTTTCCATGTGTTCGTTAAGCCAACGTACCTGCTGACGAGCAACGGGACCAAAAGGGAGCTTGCGATCAATCAGGTTATCCGAAGAACAGATCTCCTGCAGGCTCGAGTCAAGCAGCAACAGGTAGGCACCCCAGTTATTACTGTGGGTCAGGCTGTTCATCCCGTCACAACTCTGTTCGGCGTCACTGGCTGCGATAACTTCAGAATGATGTTGATCAAGGGTGCGCGCGATTTCCCGAACCTGGCGGTCAACCTGCTCACGCAGGTTATGGGAAAAGTAGTGGTACGAAAAAAGAGCACTGACTGCCAGGATGACAGCCAGTGTCATTGCGTACCAGAATGTAAGACGAACCCGGATCGACCATATGAGCGAAGAGCCCAAGTCTAATCCTCCTTGAGGACGTAACCGATACCGCGAACCGTGTGAATCAGCTTATTGGTGTAGTCGCGATCAACCTTCTTGCGCAGGTAATTGACATACACATCGATGATGTTGGTGAAGGAGTCAAACGTGTAATCCCAGACATGCTCGGCGATCATGGTTCGCGTCAGAGTCGTCTCCGGGTTACGCATGAAAAACTCCAGAAGAGCATACTCTTTGGCAGTCAAATCAATCTCTGAATCACTACGCCAGACTTTGTGTGCCACCGGGTCAAGGCGAAGATCCGCATAAGTGATCTCTGCACCGCGCTCCTGAGTACCACGACGAACCAGCGCACGCACGCGAGCCAGAAGTTCAGCAAAAGCAAACGGCTTGGTTAGATAATCGTCACTGCCTGAGTCGAGGCCGGCGACAATGTCTTCAACCGTATCTTTGGCGGTCAGGCAGAGCACTGGGCTTTCAACACCTTTTTCGCGCAAAGCCTTGATTGCCTGCAAGCCATCCATCTTCGGCAGCATAACATCCATGAGAATCAGGTCGAAGGAACTTTGGCTACCCATTTCAACTCCGGATTCACCATCGTAAGCCACTTCAACCGAGAAACCTTCACCTTCCAGGCCACGTTGGATAAAGCTGGCAACTTTCTTTTCGTCTTCAACTACGAGAATGCGCATAATTATTTCTCCTCTATTAAGTTCTACACTTCGATTTCTATGTGACAACGGGCGTCTGTTAACAGTTCTCTGTAAATTTGATGAATCCCTTTGTAAAGTTTCGCAACAACTTATTTTAGCCCTAAACGAACCAGAACCTCATTCGCAGTCTCTTCAATCGCCTTACTCGAGACGTCGATAACCGACCAGGGGTGGCCACGGAAAAACTTCTTGGCAAACTTCAACTCTTCTTCGATCTCTTCATAATCAGCGTAAGCCGCCCTGGGATCCTGCCCCAGGTTACGTAAACGTGCGGCACGCACCTCAACCAGACGCTGGGGGTCTATGATCAGGGCGACGATTCGCTTCGGGTCGATCTCATAGAGCTCAGGTGGAGGATCGATCCCTTTCACCAAGGGTACGTTGGCAACCTTCCAGCCGCGGTGTGCCAGGTAGATGGACAGTGGTGTCTTGCTGGTTCGGGAAATCCCGACCAGGACGATGTCAGCCAGGTAGAGGTTACGAGGTTCCTGCCCATCATCCTGTTTGACTGTAAACTCAATCGCTTCAATGCGTTTGAAATAGGCCTCATCAATGCCATGCAACAGGCCCGGCGTCTCTTTTGGAGACCGTCCAACAAAGTGAGCAACTTTCATCAAAAGCGGCGTTAGTAGATCAATACTGATCAAGCCTAAACTGTCACACTCATCATGAGTCAACTGGGCGAGCTCCCTGTTAACAATCGTGTAAACAACAAGAGCACTACTTGCAAGAGCGTCATCAAGAGACTCGTACACCTGATTCTTGGTACGAACATTGTTTACGCGAATCAAGCGTACCGGCTTATCCCGAAACTGGGTTAAGGCCGCGAGAATCATTTTTTCAGCGGTTTCACCGGTTGCATCGGAAAGCAGATAAATTGCCTGGTCAGTTGGCATCAAAAATCCTCATGAGAACACCGCAGAAGTCTAACAGAATCTAATGAAAACGCAAACATCAAATATAACAACTTCACAGCTATTACTATGACAAATCAGCGACTTCCAAGAGCCATGCAGAAACCATAAAGAATATTTATTACCATGCAAGCGTCTTCTCTCATTAGTTAGTAGCTATTATTTCAGAGCACTCACTCGCAGGTCAAGAAATTCCATTGCAATACCCCATAAACTCCGTTAAACAACATCCTATGACAAACAAATGGCTGGAAATAAACCTCACCGTACCTGACCAGTCGGTCGATATGGTCTCTCAAGTCCTGCTGGATCTGGGCTGCACTGGAATCACGGCCGCCGAAAAAAGGCTCGACACGTTTGTCGTGCCATCACCGGAGGCGCTCGCCAACGACCCGGTGCTCAAGGCATACTTCAACTACCCTGAAAATGTCGAACTCCTCTGTGAGACGATACAGCAGGAGCTAACCTCATTGGCCGGCATCTATCCCGATCTCGCAGAACTCCAAATGGAGCACCGGGAACTGGCAGACCACGACTGGGCAAGCGACTGGCAGCAGCATTTTCCGCCCTTTAAGGTCGGAGATCGACTCGTTATTCATCCCTCCTGGGTTGACTGGCCCAAAACGGGCGACGAGGTCGTCCTCACACTCGACCCCGGGCAAGCTTTTGGCACCGGCACACATGCCACCACCGGGCTCTGCCTGGAAGCCCTCGCCGAGCACTTTGCAAGTGGACACCCGCCACTAAAAATCCTTGATGTCGGCACAGGGTCGGGAATCCTGGCTATGGCCGGCGCCGCACTCGGTGCCAAAGAAGTGCTCGCATGCGACATAGACAGCGATGCCTGCCGGGTTGCCGCGGAGAATGTGCAGCAGAATCAACTCGATCCATTAGTGACAGTTACCGAGCAACCGCTGGATCAACTTTCCGGTCAATACGAGCTGGTCCTGGCAAACATCCTGGCAGGAGAAAATGTTCGCCTGGCAAGCCAGCTTGTTGAGCGACTGGCTCCTCAGGGGCGCCTGGTGCTCTCCGGGATCCTGATTGAACAGGAGCAGCAGGTAATCGATGGCTTTACCCCATTCAACCTAAAACAGCTCTCAATAAGCCATCGCGACGAGTGGACCTGTATCGTCTATCAACGCCCATGAGTGACCCTGTCCGATTTTTCGTCCCTGCAGAAAGCCTGCAAAGTGAGCCGTTCGTCATCAGCGGGGAGGCCTATCATCACTTACGCAAGGTCTTGCGTCTTAAAGCGGGGGCTATCGTCTTGCTGCTTGACGGTTGCGGCCGCTGCTGCAAAGTACAGATCGAACAGTTACAGGCAACTCAGGCAACCGCCAGACTCCTTCGTCAATGGCATGAAACTCAGGAAAGCTTTAAAATCACTCTTCTGCAGGCGCTGCCTAAGGGCGACAAGTTTGACCTGGTCCTGCAAAAAGGTACAGAGCTTGGAGTCCACACCTTCCAGGCTGTAGAGACAGAACACGCCGTCCCGAACCTGAACTCTGCCCGGCTGAAGAAACGAGAACAGCGCTGGCAACGCATCGCCAGTGAAGCGGCACGCCAGAGTCGTAGAACTTTTTTGCCGAAAGTAAAACCTTTGCAGACGTTAACAGAAGCCCTGGAAGAATCGAGCAGTGATCTCAAACTGGTGCTCTGGGAAGCCGGCTCGCTGCCTCTGGCAGAAGCTCTCCCCACCACACCACCTGCAGGTGTACGCCTGCTGATAGGCCCGGAAGGCGGATTTTCCAGCGCGGAAATCAACCGGATAACAGCTGCAGGCTTCCGCCCAGTTCATCTGGGGCCAAGAATTCTCCGGACCGAAACTGCAGGCTTGGCAGCAACCCCCATTTTGCAGTATCTTTATGGCGACTGGCAGAAAGCTCCTGCCGGAAGCAACTTAAATAAGCACGAGGAGAACCTATGAAGTGCCCAAAATGCGGATACCACAGCTTTGACCACCTGGACAGTTGCAAAAAGTGCAATATCGATCTGGTCGAGCACAAGGCCAAATTCAACTTGCGCGGTTTCTTTTCTCCCGAACAAGCGGCAGTGACCGCCCCTGAGCCTGTCATCGACGAGAGCGATGAAGAGGTAGAAGAAGCCTCTGATGGTTCAGTCGACTTCGGCTTCGACTTTCTCGAAGAAGATGACCAGGCAGGCGGAGCAACAGAAGATATTCCTCTCGGTGACAATGATCAGGACATCAACATTGATCAACCTTTTGGCGCCGACAGTGAAACCCTTCCGGCAGACAGCCTCGACTTTGATGAAGATGACGACGACAAGCCAGGCAAAGGCCCTGAGTTCGCATTTTAATCAAAGCAGTAGATAGCACTTCAGTTGAAGAAACGCCTCGACTATGCACTGTATAGGACGAGGCGTTTCTGTTTCAGGATCCAGCACAAAGAGGCCTTTTAAATCCTTGCTTGACAGCTTTTGAAACAACGTTTAAAACATTGATTTAATGAGAAATTATAATAGACAAACAAAGGCACCAGAGCCTTACTGCTTAAACACGCGGAAGAGCTCTTTTTCGCTCACGGTTTCGAAGGCGTCAGCATTCGTCAGATTACCGAGGCTTCAGGCGCCAATGTCGCTGCGGTCAACTATCACTTTAACGGCAAGACCAACCTTTACCGGGAGGTTCTCAAGCAGCGCTTGGACAGCATTACGCTCGACAAACTGGCCCTCTTAAAAGATCTTGACGAGCGACATTCAGAAGCAACTCTTGAACAAATTCTACACAGCTACAATTACAGCTTTTTCGACGCGCATTTTTCTTCACCAGACAGTGACCGTCTTTTGCAGATTATCTACCAAGAGATGGCTCCCGACGCAATAGCCGGCGACCTGGTTGCGGAACGACTGGTGATACCGATCCATCAGGCCTTCCAAAAAATCATTCTGAAAACCTGCCCCGAGCTCAATGAAGACTACGTTTCCCGCAGCATCAGGAGCATCACCGGGCAGGTCCTGCACTTTATACGGACACGCGAAGTTCTAAAAGGCATCAGGACTGCGGAACAGAACCAGACTTTTATTGAAGACACCGTTCAACACATCACACAGTTTTCCCTGCGCGGAATCGGGAGCCAAGACTATGCGTAAGACCCTCTGCATCATTCTGACAGGCTTGAGCCTGACGTTAACAGGAAGCTTTGCTGCTGCCGAAGAACAAAAAAAACCGACTGGGCCACCGCCCATGCTGGTGACCACCGCAACGGTCATCAGCGGCACGTCAAAACCGACCGCACCTTTTGTCGGCACGCTCTATTTCGCACGCACAGCCGAGGTGGCTTCTGAAGTCGACGGCATTGTGCAACAGGTTTACGTCGATGATGGGCAACCCGTTAAAACCGGCGATCGTCTGGTGAGACTTGATGATGACCTGCTTGCTACAGAAATCGTAGGGCTCAAGGCCGTTCTCGAACAAAACCAGATTGAACTTGGCCAGGCAGAAAGAGACTACGAAAGAATTGCTAACCTGTACCAGCAGGATTCGATTGCCACCTCTGAATACGAGGCCTATGGCACGAAAGCCAATCGACTACAAAAACAAACAGCTGTCCTTAAGGCGCGCCTGGATCACAGACTGCTGGAACAAAAAAAGAAAACCGTGCGCGCCCCCTTTGACGGCATCATCATCGAAAAGCTGGTAGAGGCCGGCGAATGGGTCAAGGCCGGAGGAATTGTCGCCACACTTGCCGACAATCGCAACTTTGAAGTACGCGTTGAGGTACCGGCTGACATCATCTCCAACCTGGTTTCCGATCAGGAAATCATGATCAGCATCGCTGGGCAGGAGTTGTCCGGTCACTTCACAAGTATCATCCCACGCGGCGACATCTCCACGCGGACCTTCACAGCCAAATTCAAACTTAAAGGCAACGCTTCACTGGTTGAAGGCATGCAAGCGAGGATCGATCTCCCCGTTGCGGTCGCAAGCGAAAGTCTGCTGGTGCCAAGGGATGCCGTCATCAAGAATCGCGGCGAAGATGTCGTTTTCATCATTAACGACGGTGTTGCTCAAATGCTGGCGGTTGAAATCGCCGGCCACTCGGGAGCCCTGGTTGGCATCATCAGCGCCGAGATACAAGAGAACCAGAGCGTCATAGTTAAAGGCAATGAACGTATTCGCGACGGCCAGTCCGTACGCACGGAGTAGAGAGATATGGACCTGATCAAAGTCTCCATCCAGCGGCCGGTCACGATTCTGTCCATCATCATCATGCTGGTCATGTTTGGCATGATCAGCCTGCAACGCATCCCCTACCAGCTCAGCCCATCGGTGGTTGAACCGGAGATTACCGTCACCACCACCTGGCGAGGTGCGACCCCCTACGAAATCGAACGTGAGATCATTGAGGAGCAGGAGAACACCCTCAAGGGTTTGCCGAACCTGGTGGAGATGGAGAGTACCTCCCGCAATAACCAGGGTTCGATCACACTGAAATTCAAGGTCGGCACCAATGCTGATGATGTCTTACTGCGGGTCTCCAACAAGCTCAATGAAGTCCCCTCCTACCCATCTACGGTCGATAAACCGGTCGTGACCGCATCAGGGGCATCAGCCTCACCTGTGGTTTGGATCATATTCAAAACCCGCGGAAACAATCCACGCCCGATCGAAACCTATCTAACTTATTTCGAAAATGACATTCGCCAGCACCTGGAACGTGTCCGTGGCGTCTCCGACCTTTTTGTTGGTGGCGGCACCGAAGCCGAAATGCACGTGGAAGTCAGTGCGGAGCGCCTTGCTGCCTACCAGCTGACCACCTCGAGCCTGATTGCGGCCTTGCAAACCGAGAACATCAACGTTTCTGCGGGCACTATGAGTGTCGGCCGCCGCAACTTTCGCATACGCACCACGGCCGAATTCAAAACAGCCGAAGACCTCAAAAAGGTTGTCCTGAAATCAACCGGGCAGCAACGCATCACCGTGGGAGATGTCGCTAAGGTTCACAAGGGCTTTGCCAAGCAGGAAGCTATCGTTCTGCAAAATGGCGACAACGGCATCGCGCTCGGTGCGCGCCCCGAAGCCGGCGTCAACATTCTGGAGATGACAGACCAGCTTGAAGAAGCAGTCAACAAGCTCAATGAGGAGAAGCTGCACGAGAAGGACCTGCACCTGGAATGGGTTTATGATCAGCGCTTTTATATTCGCAGTGCCATCGACCTGATCAAACAGAACATCCTGTTCGGCGGCCTTTTGGCGGCAGCGGTGCTGCTGACCTTTCTCCGCTCAGTGCGGGCCACCCTGGTGGTCGGTCTGTCGATTCCGATCAGTATTATCGGCACCTTTATCCTGCTCGACCTGATGGGGCGGAACCTCAATGTGGTCAGTATGGCCGGCATCGCTTTCGCTGTCGGCATGCTGGTTGATAATGCGATTGTGGTTATTGAGAACATCGACCGCCATCGCAAGATGGGTAAAGACGCTTTTACCGCTTCACTGGATGGTACCAAGGAAGTCTGGGGGGCGGTGTTCGCTTCAACCTTAACAACGCTAGCTGTCTTCTTACCGGTGGTTTTCATTCAGGAAGAAGCCGGGCAGCTTTTCCGTGACATCGCCATCGCTGTTGTTGCAGCTGTCTCCTTAAGCCTTCTGGTCTCGGTTTCAGTTATCCCGATGTTTGCCAACAAGTTGCTGTCCTCGGCGGCAAAAAAGCCCCCCAAAGCGACCAAGGGCCTGGAGAAGGTTGGCCATCGTCTGAGCGAAGGCTTGATGGCCCTGGTACACCTGGCAACCCGCGACTGGGTCACCCGTGTGACAACCGTGGTTCTCTTGATCAGCATGGCCGTTGGCTCGGTCGTGATCCTGATGCCGAAGAAAGAATACCTTCCCCAGGGCAATCGTAATTTTGTTTTGAGTATTCTGGTGCCGCCTCCCGGTTTGTCCATCGATGAACGCACCGAAATCGGCAAGACCTTCTTCGCGCTTGCCGGCCCGCACATCAAGCAACAGAAGGACGGCCTGCCGGCCATCAAGAACATGTTCTATGTCGGCCGTGAAGGCTTCATGATCGTTGGCGCCATCGCTGAAGAATGGGATCGTGCGCGCGAGCTACTGCCGCTTTTTAATCGCATGATCTATTCGATCCCCGGCATGTATGGCGTCAGCCTGCAACCCGGAGTTTTCCAGAGCAACATTGGTCGGGGTCGCAGTGTTGAGGTGGATGTCAGCGGCGACGACCTCGATCAGATAGTTGCGGCCGCCGGAGCGATTTTCGGCAAACTCCGCCAAAATATCCCGGGCGCCCAGGTGCGACCGGTGCCATCGATCGAGTTGACTTACCCGGAGGTTCGTTTTGTCCCGGATCGCGACCGTCTCAAAGCCAACGGCATGAGCGCCAGAGACTTCGGCCAGGCTCTTGATGTCTTGATGGACGGCGCCGAAATTGGTGACTTTAAAGCCGAAGGGGAAAAGAAAATCGATCTGGTGGTCAAGACCGCAGAAAGCGACATTGTCACTCCTGAACAACTCTACAGAGCGCCACTTGCCACACCTCAGGGCAGGATCGTCCAGGTCTCCAGCCTGGCGAGCATGGAGCAGGTCACCGGCATGGACCAGATCCGCCACCTTGAACGTAAGCGCACCGTCACCCTGCAGGTCACTCCGCCAGCTGAGATGCCCTTGCAGGAAGCGATGGAGTTGATCCAAAACGACATCATGCCGCCCCTGCGCAGTGCCGGATTGCTTGATGGGCTCGACGTCCGTCTCGGTGGCGCCGCCGACAAACTGCTGGAAACCGCCAAGGTCCTGCAATGGAACTTCATCCTCGCTGCCATGATCGCCTATCTGCTTATGGCTTCGATGTTCGGTAACTTCATCTATCCACTGATCATCATGCTCACCGTACCGCTCGCAAGTGCCGGCGGCTTTGTCGGTCTGAGCCTACTCAATGTTTACCTGTCCATGAGAGGACTGCCCGGGCAATCAATGGACATTCTCACCATGCTCGGTTTTGTCATTTTGGTCGGCGTCGTGGTCAACAACGCTATTCTAATTGTCCATCAGGCGCTCAACAACTTTCACTACAACGGCATGGATTATCGCGAAGCAGTTCTTGAATCAACCCGCAGCCGCCTGCGCCCGATCTATATGAGCGCCACAACCAGTATCTGCGGCATGCTGCCATTGGTCCTGGTCCCCGGAGCCGGCGCAGAGATGTACCAGGGTCTCGGCAGTGTTCTGCTCGGCGGCCTGGCCGTTTCAACCATCTTTACCATTTTTGTAATTCCAGCCATCTTGATCTTTGTAATCCGCATGGAGAAACGCAAGCCTGGCAAGGAGAACGCATCATGAGAATCCTGCTCATCATCGGGCTGGCATTGCTAAGCTTAAGCCCGAATTCGGCCCCTGCTCTGACCATTGACCAGGCCGTGAATGATGCCCTGAAGTATAATCCGCAGATACAACAATTCTTCGAGCTCGAGAATGCAGCCGTCGCACTTTCCGATCAGGCGGAAGCTCCCTTCTGGCCGCGTATCAACGCAAATTACAGCTACTGGAGGGGAGATCAAGATCCTTCTTTAAGTAGCCGGGAACTGAGCTTGGCCGAAACCAGCGCCAGCTACAACCTGTTCAATGGTGGTAGCGACTGGTTCAGCTTACAGGAAGCAAAACACCTGGCCTCGGCCGCAAATTACAAGTATCTGAGTATGGTTGCAGACGTCATTCTGGAGGTCAAGAATGCCTATATTGGAGTTCTTCGTACCGAACGTACGGTTGATACCGAAAGCAAGAGCGTAGAGTTGCTCGAAAAACAGCGCAACGAAACGAAATTACGACTGGATCAGGGCTTGCTTGCACGCAATGACCTGTTGCGCGTTGACGTGGAGATGGCCACTGCACAACAAATCCTGGAAATAGCCAAGGGCCGCTTCGTAATAGCTCGAAAAACCCTGGCGAGGACCCTGGGCCGCCCTCTCGATGGGGAGGAGATCATTTCAGATCTCACCATGGAACCTGCAGCCCCGGAGCCGGAAGAAGAGCTGAGTCATGAGATGTTCGCCAGGCGCAGCGAGCTGAAATTCCTGTATAGCCTGCTGGCTGCTCAGAAGGCCGGCAAGAAAGCCGTGCGAGGTGACCTTCTTCCAGAAGTCGACCTGGTCTTAAGCTACGACAGATTTGGTAATCACGGCATCCCGCAAACCAGTGACACTGATTACGACAGCGAGTCGAAAGCTATCCTGCAGGCATCCTGGACCCTTTTCAGTGGTTTCGACACCCGTCACGAATTGATCGGCCGAAAGCACGAAATCCGAGCCCGGCAAAAAGAACTCAAAGCAACTGAAGATGAGTTGACCCTTCAGCTGCAGACGGCTCTCGAAGCCTTCCGCGTCTCCAAAAGAAACCTGGTCACAGCTGAAACAGCAGAGCTTCAAGCCGAAGAGAACTACCGCGTCAATGACAACCGCTATCGGGCAAATATTGCAACCACTGTCGATCTTCTGGATGCCCAGGAGTTTCTGACCCGCGCCCGCAACGAACGGGTTAAAGCTCTATACGATCTGCATCTCTCGGCAGTCGTCATCGAACGAGTTCTCGAACGTGGGCGGACACTGGCGAAATAATGGAACGCGGAAAGAGGGTCTAATTTCCCGCAGCTTGCTGCGCGAGTTAGCAAAGGTTGCAGGCTGTTGATGCCGCGATTCCTGCGGCGGGGTAGTTCCTTTCTGTTAACGTTCTGTGCTGAGATGCTTAGCCTTATGGACATTTCGTTGCTTCGGAGGGGTGAACTGTTTTTTCACATTACACCATCCATAAAACACGAACGCCCTCAATCTTCGGATCGAGTGTGTAACCATTCCATGAAATAATCCCAGCAACAATGAGACTCCTTGGCGTAACCTCTGAGCCTGGTCAGTGATTGTCTGTTCGGCTTTGACAACAGACAAAGACACTTTGGGCTTGAATGCCGGTGAATGATTTCGTATGGGTCGTCTGCTCATGATAAGCTCCTCTTTCGTTGGTATTAATCTGTATGAGTTGGCAAGGCTTTTTCACTTGGTAGCTCTGTTCAAATCCCCGGGTCCGGCTTTCTCTGGGAAATTGAACCGATTTCGTCGGTTGATAAAGTATGAATAATAGTCAGCAAAAAATACACAGGTCGACTTTTGTCGCGTTGTTTCTGTTGACTGCGATCCCCCTTGTTACCTCGCCGATGGCTCTGGTCGCTGGCTTTGCTTTCAGCTTTCTGTTCGGCAACCCCTTTCCGGAAAAGACCGCTCGTCTGAGCAAAACCCTGCTCAAACTTTCAGTTGTCGGGCTCGGTTTCGGGGTCAACTTCACAGAGGTTATAGAGGTCGGCAAAAGCTCCCTGTTACTCACCCTCATCAGCATCACCGCAACCCTTGTGTTAGGGGAGCTTTTGGGAAGGGCGCTGCGGTTGCCGCCGAACACCCGAACGCTGGTCTCTTTCGGTACGGCCATCTGCGGAGGCAGCGCTATTGCCGCCTTGGCACCTGTGATCAAGGCAAAGGATGAGGAGATCGCAGTTTCTCTGGCCACGGTTTTTTCGTTAAATGCCCTCGCCCTGGTTCTCTTTCCGCCCCTCGGCCATCTCTTTGGTCTCGACCAGCACCAGTTCGGCCTCTGGGCAGCTCTTGCAATCCATGATACCAGTAGCGTAGTCGGCGCCTCGGCCGCATATGGCGCTCTTGCATTGAGCGTCGGCACAACGGCCAAGCTGACCCGTGCGCTCTGGGTTGCACCCTGCACTCTGATTGCGGGCGTGTTCAAAAAGTCGGAAGAAAGACGTGTTTTCCCCTTTTTCATTCTCGGCTTTATCGCGGCAGCTTTCATCAACACATGGCTGCCGTCTCTCGATTGGGTGTGGGGTGGCCTTTATCTACTGGCCAAACAGGCACTGGTGATAACGTTATTTCTGGTAGGAGCTGGCTTGACTAAGAAAGTTCTCAAACAGGTGGGCCTCAAACCCCTTCTCCTTGGTATCATGCTGTGGGTCATCGTTAGCGTAACTGTTTTGCTTTTGCTCCTGAATGGCCACCTCCACTAACGCAACAGCTGAAAACATCTAAGCCTGTAAACCTTTCCTCCTGCTGTGACCCCCCTAGACTTGTTGTTTATGAACTGTCTGCATTAAGCCTTACGAGAGTACCCAAACCCTTACTGCCGTCTTCAGGAGTAAGGGTTTTAATCTTTCTGCTAACAAACCGAAAGCCATGGTGGCTGCATGCTCTCCGTAAGGCTCACAATGGGCCCACTCTCTATGGGCAGAGGGCTAAAATAAAGCATAAAAAATATGCACAAAAAATTAGCATTTATAAATTTTGCTTGATTGCGAAAAGGTTTTGCTGTAAAAATAGTGATCTGCATATTAAATAAGCAACTATCTGCACAAAAAGGAGGCATTATGTCGAGTCAGCTAGATGAGAAGGTTGCGCCAATCTTTCAAGAAGTTTTGGCACGCAACCCCGGGGAAACAGAATTCCATCAAGCCGCCCGTGAGGTCCTCGAATCACTAGGGCCCGTCTTGGTCAAGCATCCAGAGTTTGCTCAATACAAAATCATTGAGCGCATCTGTGAGCCGGAACGTCAGATCATCTTCCGTGTGCCCTGGCGGGACGACAGAGGTGAAGTACAGATCAACAGGGGCTTTCGCGTTGAATTTAACAGCGCTCTCGGTCCTTACAAAGGCGGTCTGCGCTTTCACCCCTCCGTATATCTCGGCATCATCAAGTTCTTGGGCTTTGAGCAGATTTTCAAGAATGCCTTGACCGGCCTTCCGATCGGTGGTGGCAAAGGTGGTTCGGACTTTGACCCGAAAGGCAAATCAGACGACGAAATCATGAGCTTCTGCCAAAGCTTTATGACAGAACTCTATCGTCATATCGGCGAGCATACAGACGTCCCCGCTGGCGACATCGGCGTCGGCGGTCGCGAGATCGGCTTCATGTTCGGCCAGTACAAGCGCATCACCAACCGCTGGGAAGCAGGAGTCCTCACAGGCAAAGGCCTCGATTGGGGCGGTTCTCTGGTCCGTACCGAAGCAACCGGCTACGGCGCAGTCTTTTTTGTCGATGAAATGCTCAAAGCACGCAAAGACAACTTTGACGGCAAAATCTGCTCGGTTTCAGGTTCCGGCAACGTCGCGATCTATACCATTGAGAAGATCCACCAGCTCGGAGGCAAGTGCGTTACCTGCTCTGACTCCAATGGTTATATCTACGACGAGAAGGGCATCGACCTGGCACTGTTGCAGCAGCTCAAGGAAGTTGAGCGCCGCCGTATCAAGGACTATACTCAATATCGCAAGCACGCCAAGTACATAGCCAAGGGCAACATATGGGAAGTTCCTTGTCAGGTGGCAATGCCCTCGGCAACCCAGAACGAGATCAACGGGGCTGACGCCCTGTTGTTGGTCAAGAATGGCTGCATCGCGGTTGGTGAAGGCGCGAATATGCCGACCACTCCGGAAGGTGTTAAGGTCTTCCTCGATGCACAGATCGCTTATGGCCCAGGTAAGGCCGCCAATGCTGGTGGTGTTGCAACCTCAGCGTTGGAAATGCAGCAGAACGCCGAGCGTAACTCCTGGACTTTCGATCATACAGAGAAGCGTTTACAGGAAATCATGCACAACATTCATGAGCTCTGCTACGAAACGTCAATCGAATACGGAACTCCGGGTAACTATGTCAACGGCGCAAATATTGCTGGCTTTATCCGTGTTGCCAAGGCGATGGTTGCTTTCGGCGTAGTTTGATCTGAAAAGATGTTAAGCAGGGTCGGCAATAAGATTGCCGACCCTGTTGTTTTATGTAGCAAGTCCGGCAAACGCAAAGCTTAAAAGCGCAACGACGACGCCGGGGCACAAGAAGGCCAAGGTTCTCCTGCGCTTTTGCCGTTCCGAAAAGGCTTCAGCGGTTAAGACTCTTGTTGATAGCTTAAAGGGGATGTCCATGAATGACAGATGGGTGACAACTGGTTTCGATGGCCTTGATGAAATCCTTGATGGCTTGAGGATGGGCGACAATGTCGTCTGGAAGGTTGATAGCATTGAAGATTATCAATATTTCGTCACTCCCTACGTAAAGCAGGCCCTTGCCGAGAAACGAGAGGTTATCTATTTCCGCTTTGGTCAGCACCCCCCTGTGATTGACCCAAAGTTGTCAGTTGAAACCTATGTGCTTGATCCGCGCGAAGGTTTCGAGATCTTTGCCTGTGCCATCCACGAAGTTGCCACCGAAAAAGGCGTTGGCGCCTTCTACGTGTTCGATTGCCTATCAGACCTGCTGTCAGCCTGGGTCACCGATCACATGATCGCCAACTTTTTCCACGTCACCTGCCCTTACCTGTTCAAGCTTGACACGGTGGCTTACTTCGCCCTGTTGCGCAATCGTCACGCCCACAAAACCATTGCCCGCATTCGTGAGACGACTCAGGTTCTGCTTGAACTTCACAACCGTGAAGGGCAGCTCTATGTTCACCCGCTCAAGGTCTGGGAGCGACATTCCCCGACCATGTTCCTGCCGCATCGAAAGACTGGTGACAGCTTTGTCCCCCTTGCCAACAGTCTTGAAGCAACCGAGCTTCTGTCTAAAGCCTATCGCCAGGTCCAGGATGCCGGCAGTCGTCGTCTCGATCACTGGCATCGCCTCTTTTTGCAAGCCGAGGAACTGAATTCTGAAAACGTCTCGCAGGTGGAACAGGAAAAAATGGTGGCGCATCTTTGTCGTCATCTGATTGGCCGCGAAGACAATATCCTCAACCTTGCGCGACGCTATTTCTCACTCAACGACCTGCTTTCCTACAAAGCGCGCATGATTGGCACCGGGTTCATCGGCGGCAAAGCTGTCGGTATGCTGCTGGCACGGCGCATTCTGGAAAACCAGCCGGATGCGGACTGGTCTGAACGACTGGAGCAGCATGACTCTTTCTTTGTCGGGTCAAACGTCTATTACTCTTACATTGTCAATAACGGTTGGTGGGAGCTCTATGCGGCTCAGAAAACACCGGAAGGTTATTTCGAAGCCGGTGCCGAACTCCATAAGAAGATGTTAACAGGCTCTTTCCCGGAACAGTTACGGGAAGATTTTATGAGCATGCTCGATTATTACGGGCAATATCCGATTATTGTCCGTTCAAGTTCACTGCTGGAAGACGGCTTTGGCAACGCTTTTGCCGGCAAATACGACAGTTTCTTTTGTGCCAACCAGGGCTCGCCGGAAGATCGATACAATGCCTTCGAAGATGCAGTTCGCAAAGTTTTCTCCAGCACGATGAGCGAAGACGCTCTGACCTATCGCAAGCAACGCGGTCTTGATCAAAAGGTAGAGCAAATGGGCCTTCTTGTTCAGCGCGTTTCCGGCTCTTACCATAAAAATTATTACTTCCCCGAATTGGCCGGTGTCGGCATTTCTTACAATACCTTTGTCTGGGACAAGCATATGGATCCGAAGGCCGGTATGCTACGGCTGGTTCTTGGGCTTGGCACACGTGCAGTTGATCGGGTCGAGGGTGATTATCCGCGGATTGTCGCTCTCGATGAGCCGATGAAGCTGCCACTCAAAGGCTATGAAGATATTCGCCGATTTTCCCAGAAGGATGTCGACCTGGTTAACATCAGTGAGAACGACCTGCAATCTAGGCCACTGTTGCAACTGGTCAGCGAAGGCATCGACCTGAACCTGAAGGCGTATGGTGTTCCTGATCAGGAAACCATTTCCCGACTAAAAGAGCGCGGGCGGCCCGCTCAAGATGTCTGGCTTCTGACTTTTGAAGAGCTGCTGAAGAAAACAGACTTCCCCGCAAGAATGCAACAGCTTCTCAAGACCCTTGAAAAAGCATACCAGTATCCTGTTGACATTGAATTTACCGTTAACAAAACCATGCAAGGGGATTCCAAAATCAACCTTCTGCAGTGTCGGCCGCTACAGACCAAGGGGCTAAAAAAGCGGATCAGCATGCCAGAAGAGGTTCCACCCGAAAAAGTCTTTTTTGCCGCCGAGGGCGGTTTCATGGGGGGCAATTCAGCATTACCGATTAAGCGGGTCATCTGGATTGATGCCAAGCAGTACTCACAGCTGTCCCTCTCCGACAAACACGAAGTAGCTCGCCTGATTGGCCGCCTCAACCGGCGCATCAAAGATCGAGAACAACAACCGACGCTGTTACTCGGACCTGGACGTTGGGGCACATCAACGCCCTCGTTGGGAGTACCGGTCAAGTTTTCAGAAATCAACAACATGACGGCCATCGGTGAAGTTGCCTTTGCTGAAGGTGACCTGATGCCTGAACTTTCTTTTGGGTCACATTTTTTTCAGGACCTGGTTGAGGCCGACATCTTTTATTTGGCCCTCTTTCCAGACACCTTTTCTTGTACGCTGAACAGTGACTGGCTTTATCAGCGCGCCAACCTTCTGGAAGGGCTGATGCCGAGTAGCAGTCGATTCAAGCCTGTGGTCAAGGTCGTTGATGTACAGTCGGAAAACCTGCTGATGTTGGCCGATGTCGTCACGCAACAATTGCTTTGCTCCCGGGTTGACCAGACATGAGGGGTCCAGGTCTTTTCAAATTGTATACAGTATACAACTTGGTTGATGTTATCTTCCGGTTTATATACAGTGCAAAACTTCTGGTGACGGCAAAGATGCCGGAGTCAGCGGCCCCAAAGATGTTGGCCCTTCTGCTTTGTTGTAGAGGGGCTTTTCCCGTTTCTCCAGAACCATTCTTTCAGAGCGACTTCTGAAGGCATGGCATAGCAACGGGCTTTGCTTCATTAAAATAGTTTTTATGATTTTAATTTGTATAGTCTTTCAACATAGCTGAGTTTCAGAAAAAGCTGTGTTAGAATGCCAGCGGCAATTATAGTCCCCCTTATAAGATCGGAATGCATCAAACATGAGTAACGCTGCAGAGACACAGGTAGAAATCTTCTCCGATGGCGCCTGCTCGGGCAACCCGGGTCCGGGAGGCTGGGGAACAATTCTGCGCTGCGGCGAGCAGGAGAAGGAGTTCTCCGGCTATGATCCGGAGACCACCAATAATCGCATGGAAATGCTCGGTGCAATCGCAGGCCTTGAAGCCTTGAAGCGGCCGTGTCGGGTCAGGGTAACAACTGATTCACAGTATGTAAAAAAGGGCATGACCGAGTGGATCGACGGCTGGGTCAAACGCGGCTGGAAGAATTCTCAGAAGAAGCCGGTTGCCAACCGGGATCTCTGGGAGCGCCTGCTGGAGCTGACCGGACCTCACGAGGTTGAGTGGTGCTGGGTTCGCGGCCACGATGGCCACGATGAGAACGAGCGCTGTGATGTCCTGGCAAGGGCCGCGATCGAGACGGCACGCAACGGTATTTGAATGAGTGCCCGCAATGGACTTGGCCTGTTTTTATGCTAGGCTGATTCGAGGCTTTAAAAAGTCTGAGTGATGGTTTTGATTAATTCTTTTGGAAGGTTATTTTACTGAGCCTATGTCTCCCGCTAACCCTTCACAATTGATGGTAGCACCACCAGCTTTCGAGTCTTATCTGGCTCTGGGAATCTATAGCGGTATAGCTGTTTTCCTGGTTGCTGTCCTGCTGCTGCTTTCCTGGGGGATTGGCCACAAGACCCGCTCGCGGCAGAAGCAGGAACCTTACGAGTCGGGGATCCTTCCCCTCGACAATGCCCGTCTCAAAGGACCAGTGCCTTTCTACCTGGTCGCAATCTTCTTTGTTATTTTCGATGTCGAGGTCATCTTTGTCGCCTCCTGGGCGGTCGCATCTGATCGACTTGGCTGGTCCGGATTCGCCCACGTCTGCTTTTTCATCTTTATTCTCTTTCTTGGCCTGGTCCATATCTGGAAAACCGGCGCCCTCGACTGGGAACCGCGAGCGCAGCGTGAGCGGCGCAGAGCGCAGAAAGATCAGCGCAGAGCGCAGGGGAGTGCAACATGAACGAAGAGTTGCCACCCAATGTTATACTGACAACCCTGGACGATGCCATAAACTGGGGGCGTAAGAACAGCCTCTGGCCGATGTTCTTCGGCCTCTCTTGCTGTTTCGTCGAGATGATGACCAGCATGACGCCACGCTTCGATATCGCCCGCTTCGGCGCCGAAGTCTTGCGCAGCACACCGCGTGAAGCCGACCTGATGATCATTTCCGGAACGCCTTTTAAAAAGATGGGCGCCAGCATGTTGCGCGTCTACGAGCAGATGGCTAACCCCAAGTGGGTTATGGCGATGGGCAGCTGTGCAAACTCCGGTGGCATGTACGATGTTTACAGCGTCATGCAGGGTGTTAACCAGGTGTTGCCGGTCGATGTTTACGTACCAGGTTGTCCGCCACGTCCGGAAGCCTTTCTGCAGGGTCTGATCATGTTGCAGGAGAAGATCGCTGCAGATGAGCAACCCGCCCGCAAGGTGCTCGGCATGCAGGGTGGCAGCGAGGGGACAGACGGACCGCTGCTGATCGACGGCGTCAGCAAGAGCCGCGACACCCGTGGCCCAGGCTTCGGCAACAGCCCGAACCGCGGCACATCCACCCAGGCCCCGAGTTTCTGGGGCAGCCGTGCCGAAGAGTTATGGCGGCCAGATCAGCCACGCGTTGACTTTGTCGCTTCAACGCCAGACCTGCGTAAAACCCTGCACGAACATTTTGGTGACCGGGTGCGTGAAGACGCCAAGGGCGCTGATATGCCAACCTTCTGGACCGACACAGAGACGGCTCCAGAGCTGCTGCGCTTCCTCAAGGAACAGGCACCGACCCGATACCGGCGCCTTGAAGACCTGACAGCAATCGACGAGCGCGCACGTAAAAAACGTTCCGATCACGATTTCACGCTCGTTTACCATCTCTTGTCCTTCGATGACCCCGGCTACCTGCGGGTCAAGGTCCCCCTGCAGGGAGACACACCGACTGCACCGACGATTACCGACGTCTGGACCACGGCCAACTGGTATGAGCGCGAAGCCTACGACATGTTCGGCATCGACTTCAAAGGCCATCCCGACCTGCGCCGTATTCTCATGCCCCACGACTGGCAAGGCCACCCCTTGCGCAAGGACCACGTTTCTCGCGCAACCGAGATGGAGCCCTTCACACCGGAAGCGGCAATGAAGATGGTGCCGCGTGATGCGGAGAGCTTCTTCAGCGGCAAGGAGATGGAGCGGGTCGACGACGAAACCATGATTCTCAATCTTGGGCCTCACCATCCCGGAACTCATGGCGTTCTGCGCCTGGTCGCCAAGCTCAATGGAGAAGAGGTTGAGGATGTTGATGTCGATCTCGGTTACCACCATCGTGGCGCTGAGAAGATCGCGGAACGTCAGCATTGGAACCAGTTCATCCCTTACACCGACCGCATCGATTACCTCTCCGGCGTGCAAAACAATCTCGCCTACCTGTTGCCACTGGAGACCATGCTCGGCGTCGAGGTCCCGGAGCGGGCCCAGGTGATCCGGGTCATGCTCTGCGAACTCTTCCGTCTGTCCAACCACCTGGTCTGGCTCGGCACTTTCGCCCATGATGTCGGTGCCATGACCCCGGTCTTCTACACCTTCGAGTCGCGGGAAAAAATCTTTGATATCATCGAGCAGATCACCGGTGGCCGTATGCACCCGGCCTGGCTTCGCGTTGGTGGTCTACCCATGGACCTGCCCGATGGCTGGAAGCAAACTGTAGATATATTCACTCGCGATTTTGACAAACGCATCGATGAGCTCGACCGCATGCTGACCAACGGACCGATCTTCCGTGCGCGCACCGAAGGCATTGGCGCCACGACCCTTGACGAAGCGATCGACTGGGGAATGTCCGGCGCCAACCTGCGCGCCTGCGGACTGGAGTGGGATCTGCGTAAGAAGATGCCCTATTCCGGTTACGAACGCTTTGACTTCGAAATCCCTACCGAAACCGGTGGCTGCAGTTATGCCCGTTACCTGGTGAGGCTCAACGAAATGCGCCAGAGTTTGCGCATCGTTAAACAGGCAGCGGCCGATATGCCGGGCGGGCCTTATGTGAGTAACGATCTGCGCTATGTCTATCCGGAGCGTAATGCCGGCAAAAAAGATATCGAATCTCTGATTCATCATTTTATGAATGTGGCTCAGGGTCTTACCCCTCCACGTGGGGAATGCTATCGCGGCATCGAGTCGAGCAAAGGCGAGTGCGGCTACTACGTGGTCAGCGACGGTGGCAACACACCGTATCGATTGCGCATCCGCACCCCGAGCTTCGCCCACATGCAGGTGTTCCCGAAGATCACCAAGGGTTGGATGATTTCTGACCTGATCATGGTGTTGGGGGCGATTGATTTCATATTGGCTGACTTGGACAGATAATCTTTCAACGCGGAGACACGGAGACGCAGAGAAAAAAACAAAAAGTAAACTTTTTAGGGTTGAAACAATAAAGATTGGTTTGAGCCTTCCAGCGGCTCTGCGCCTCAGCGTTAATTTTAGACATAATTGATATGACCGAATTTTTACCTCAAAATCAGATCGACAGCTTCAAAGCCAAGGCAGCGGCGATTGCTCACCCCCATGAGATGATCGTCGATCTGTTGCGGGCGATTCAATTGCATCATGGCTGGGTGCCTGATGACGGAGTGCTGTTGACGGCTGCAACTCTCGGAGTCCTGCCGATCGAAGTTGAAGAGGTGGCCACTTTCTACGATAAGATTTTCCGGCGGGAGGTCGGCAAACGGGTCATCCATGTCTGTGATTCCATCTGCTGCTGGGCAACCGGTGCGGAGATGATCACCGAGCACCTGAAGAAAGCTTTGGGAATCGGCCTGGGCGAGACAACGACTGACGGTATCTTCACCCTGCTGCCAACCTGCTGTCTCGGTGCCTGTGGTGATGCCCCGGCCATGATGATCGGTTTTACCACGCACGGCTTGCTGACCACCGAGAAGATTGATGACATTCTGCAAAAGGAGCGTGCCGCAGTAGCGGCCGAAATTTTTGCTTAGCCATCGGAAAATTTCTTTGCGAGTGCAACAATGAACGCCTATACACAGGTTCTATTCAAAAATCGCCGGTCAAACGAGACGGTCCTCTTGCCCGAGTACGAGAAGAGCGGTGGCTACCAGGGCCTGCGCGCGGCGATGAAGATGACGCCGGCAGAGGTCTGTGAGCTGATCAAGGGCTCCGGACTCCGTGGCCGTGGCGGCGCAGGCTTCCCCACCGGCATCAAATGGTCTTTTTTCCCGGCCGATCAACCGGGAGACAAATACCTGGTCTGTAACGGTGACGAGATGGAGCCGGGCACTTATAAGGATCGCCAGCTGTTGCTGGCCGACCCCCATCAACTGATCGAGGGGATGGCGATTGCCTCCTATGCCCTGCAGACCCAGATCGGTTACATCTTCCTGCGTTACGCTTACGAAGATTGTTTCCAACGGGTTGAGCGGGCAATTGAAGAAGCGGTCGAAGTGGGCTACCTGGGGAAAAACATCCTTGGCTCCGGATTTGACGTCGAGCTGCACGTCCATGGTAGTGCCGGGCGCTACATCCTCGGCGAGGAGACCTCTCAGCTCAACGGTCTCGAGGGTCGTCGGCCCAATCCACGTTCCAAGCCGCCTTTCCCGGCCCAACGCGGTCTCTTCGGGCGACCGACCAATGTCAACAACGTCGAAACCCTGGCCACCGTGCCGCATATCCTGACTCATGGCACGGCCTGGTTTCAGAACCTGGCTCTGAATCCGGAGAGTGCCGGAACCAAGCTCTTTGGCCTGTCCGGGCACCTGAACCGCCCCGAATGTTTTGAGCTACCCCTCGGCATCACCCTGCGTGAGGTCGTGGAAGATTTTGGCGGTGGTGTACGGGGAGGCAAAAAGTTCAAGGCCTGTTTGCCGGGTGGCGCGTCAACACCCTACCTGACAGCCGATCACCTTGACGTGATGATGGATTTCAATCCTCTTGAAGAGGTCGAGAGCCGTCTCGGCACAGCGGGCGTGACAGTCTTTGACGAAGACACCTGCATGGTGGCAGTAACCCGCAATCTCAACCAGTTCTTCGCCCGCGAAAGCTGCGGTTGGTGCACACCTTGCCGAGATGGCCTGGCCACCATTTCCTGGCTGCTCGACCGAATCGAGTTCGGCCAGGCCACCAACGACGATCTGGCGATGCTCAAGGACCAGGTAAAAAACATCAAGGGACGTTCTTTCTGCGCCCTGGCCGAAGGCGCCATGGGCCCGGTAGAAGCTCTGTTGCGGCTCTTTGAAGATGAAATCAAGGATCACATCCGTAAAGGATGTTGTCCTTTCGCCAGTAACTAGTTACCAGCAACCAGCAACCGGTTTGATATGCCTAAACTGACTATCGACAACCTTGAAGTGACCGTGCCAGAAGGGATCAACGTCCTCGAAGCTGCGCGCGAACTCGACATCATCATTCCCCACTTCTGCTACCACGAAGCGCTGGGGTCAGTCGGGTCCTGTCGTCTGTGCGCCATGATGTTTGTCGATGGCCCGGTCAAGGGTTTGCAGATGGCCTGCATGATCCAGGCTCAGGACGGCATGGTGGTTTCGTCGACCGATCCCGATGCCATAGAGTTGCGCGAGCATGTCATCGAATGGGCCATGACCAATCATCCCCACGATTGTCCGGTCTGCGATGAAGGCGGCGAGTGTCAGTTGCAGGAGATGACTGTGGCCGGCGGTCATGGTGTCCGCCGCTATAGCGGCAAAAAGTGCACCTTCACCAACCAGAACCTGGGGCCCTTCGTGCAGCAGGAGATGAACCGCTGTATCACCTGTTATCGTTGCGTGCGCACCTATCGTGACTATTGTGGCGGTACCGATTACGGCGTTTTTGGCTCGCGCAACCGAATTCAGTACGCTCGTTTCCGGGAAGGTGCTTTAGAGAGTCCCTTCTCCGGCAATATCATCGATGCCTGTCCGACCGGGGTTTTGACCAGCAAGCCGTTCCGATTCAAGACACGGCTCTGGGATTTGCAGGAAGCACCGTCGATCTGCCCACACTGCAGCCTCGGTTGTGCCACCGTCCCCGGTGGTCGCTATCGTGAGGTGCAACGGGTCAAGGCCGGTATCAACCGGGAAACCAACGGTTTCTTCATTTGTGATCGCGGCCGCTTTGGTTACGATCATGTCAATCATCCGGAGCGACCGCGTCAGGGGCGCCTCGACGGACAGCCTGTCACTGTTAATGCTGCCTTGCTTGCTGCCCGTGAGCAGGTTACAGCAATCGCAAGCAAACACGGCCCGGACAGTGTCGCTTTCCTCGGTTCTTCCCGCTCGAGCTTTGAAGCCAGCGTGCTTTTGCACGATTGGGCTAAAGCAACCGGTTCACAGCAACTTGTTTTCGAAGCTCATCAGGGGCGTGATCGTGCCGCCCGGACTTTGACGGCCCAACTTGGCAAGCACGTCCGCAGCCAGGAAGAACTCCGTCAGAGCGACCTGGTAATCCTCTTTGGTGCAGACCCTCTGGCAGAAGGGCCAATGCTGGCCCTGGCCATTCGCCAGGCGGTACGCAACGGCGGCAAAGTCGTCGTTATCGACCCTCGACCAGTGGAGTTGCCTTGCGCTGCAAGCTATTTACCTCTGTCTCCTGAAAAACTGCCTGAAGTCCTCGTGGCGCTCGGTAAGAAGGACTTTAACGCCTTCGAAGCTGACGAGCGAGTCCTGCTTGAGAGTCTTGTTGAGCAACTCAAGTCGGCTCAGCGGCCTGTTCTAATCGGTGGCGCTGACCTCCTTGGTGGCAAGGGCGTTCAGGCCCTCTGTGCTGCTGCAGAGAAGTTCACCTCTGATGAACGCTCTGTCGGTGTCATCACCCTGCTGGCCGGACCGAACAGTTACGGTGGCGCTCTCCTTGCTGGTGATGGCCCTGATTTTGACAGCATTCTTGATGCCGTTCAGGAAGGCACCGTGCGTGCGCTGGTCTGTCTGGAAAGTGACCCCTTCCGTGAAGCCAGAGATCCTGCTCGAGCTCATGCCGCTCTCGGTCATCTGGAATTACTGGTGAGCTTTGATTCAACACCGAACCTCGCAGCGCAGCGTGCTGATATCTTCCTGCCAACGCGTGCCAACGCTGAAATGGCAGGCAGCTATGTGAATAACGAAGGGCGTCTGCAAGCCTTCATGCCGGTCATCGATCCGGGCGTACCGATCCGGGAGACCGGTGCCGGCAACCATCCGCCGCGTGAGTTCTTCCAGATAACGCCGGGCTCCTCTCCCGAGGCAGACTGGCTGCTTTTGGCTGGACTCCTTGAACGCGAGTTGGACCTCGTTGGATTGCGCGAATCAATCGAGAAGGACCACCCACCTTTTGCGGGTCTTTCATCAATTGCGGCAGAAACGACAGGTGTCCGCCTGACCGCCCAGGGTACTTTGCCTCCGGCCGAGGAGCAGGAACTGCCTCATGCCGCGGATTCTGAGGCCTTGACACTCATGGCCATCACCGGGCAGATTGGCTCCTGTTGGCTGGCGCACCTCTCTTCACCTCTGGCCGCCACGGAGCCACAACCTTACGTCATTTTGCACCCTGAGCTGGCGGCTGAACTGAATCTGGCAGCTGACGAACGGGCACGTCTGACAACTCATTTTGGCCATTGTCACATCGTCATCCGCACGGACGAAAAGATGCTGAAGAGTTTGATTCTGGTTCCGCAACTCTGGGATACCGCGCTTGAAGGAATGGTCCCAGGTGGTATGCTCGACTGTCGACTTGAGAAGGAGGCACAGCGATGAATGAGCTGCTGATCAGCCTGATTCTCATCCTGGTCAAGCTTGGCCTGATCTTCGGTGTGGTGCTGACCATGGCAGCCTACCTGGTTTTGGCTGAGCGTAAGATCCTCGGGCGCATGCAGATGCGTTACGGGCCGAACCGGATCGGTCCCGGCGGCATGATCCAGCCGTTGTGCGACGTCATCAAGCTGATCACCAAGGAAGACTTTGTTCCCGCCCGGGCAGACAAGTGGATTTTCCTCTTCGCTCCCGGCTTGACCGCCCTGACCGCTCTGCTCAGCTTCGCAGTCGTGCCGTTTTCGCCACCGATGACCCTGTTCGGTCGCGAGATCCCGATGGTGGTCTGTGATCTGAGCATCGGCCTGCTCTACCTCTTCGGGCTCTCCTCTCTGGCTGTTTATGGCGTCGTGCTGGGTGGTTGGGCTTCAAACTCCAAATACTCTCTGCTCGGCGCCATGCGCGGCCTTGCGCAAATGCTCTCTTACGAACTCTCGCTCGGCCTGGCTCTGGTACCGGTCGTCATGACCGCCAAGTCCTTCTCCCTGACCGAGATCGTTATGGCGCAGTCCACCTGGCCCAACATGTTGCAGCATCCGCTGGCCTTCATTATCTTCATGATCAGCATAACCGCCGAGTCGAAACGAACCCCCTTCGATATGCCGGAGGCGGAAAACGAGATCGTCGCAGGTTTTCATACTGAGTATTCCGGTATGCGCTTCGGGCTCTTCTTTGTTGGCGAATATATCAACCTGATCGTCATCGGCGCTATGACCACGGTGTTTTTCCTGGGCGGCTGGAATGGCCCGTTCCTACCACCGGTGGTCTGGTTTGTGGGTAAGATCCTGTTTGTGGCCTTCCTCTTTATCTGGGCGCGCGGCAGTATGCCTCGCCCACGCTACGACCAGTTGCTGCGCTTCGGTTGGAAGGTGTTGATTCCACTGGCCCTGCTGAATGTAGTTATTACCGGAGCGATCCGGTTGGCGATGAATGGGTAACTCAACGGGGAAAAGGGAGAAGGTTTAAAGGTTAAACCCTTGGCCCTGTTCCCTGAACCTTTGACCCTAAACTTGAAACTATTATGAATCTTTGGCGCGACATAAAAGGCACCCTGCAGCCGTTCTGGATCACCCTCGGTTATCTCTTCAAGAAGCCGGTGACGATCCAGTATCCGGAAGAGAAACGCACGCCGCCGCCACGCTACCGGGCGCGCATCGTGTTGACCCGCAACCCTGACGGCACGGAACGCTGTGTCGCTTGTCAGCTGTGTAGTGCCGCCTGTCCGGTCGACTGTATTTCGATGCAGGCTGCTGAAGATGGTGACGGTCGCCGCTATGCGGGCTGGTTCCGGATCAATTTTGCCCGCTGCATTTTCTGTGGACTCTGTGCCGAAGCCTGTCCGACCATGGCGATCCAGACCACCCCGGATTACGAGATCTGCAATCGCGACCTGCTAAAGTTGGTGCAGGAAAAAGAAGATTTGCTGATCGACGGTTGCGGCAAGGATATGGAATACAACTATTACGAACATGCGGGAATCGGCGTGGCCAATGAACGCGGCGGCAACGAAGATGAATACGGCCCTGTGGATCCGAAAGCTTTGGTTCCTTGATAACCACGAAGAACACAAAGTGAATTTTGAGCCACTATCACACAAAGTAATTGGTTGCGCACTTGAAGTTTATAGCAACCTTGGCCCCGGTTTATTGGAATCAACCTATGAACAGTGTCTGGCACATGAACTGACGGAAGCGTAAATTCCTTTCAAGGTACAAAAGGCTCTTCCGGTTTTGTACAAGGGTATCAATATAGATTGTGGCTATCGAGTTGACTTGTTGATTGAAGACAATTTGATAGTTGAATTAAAAAGCGTTGAAAGAAGGTTGGGAGTTCACGAAGCTCAATTGCTAACGTACATGAACCTCTCAGGAATTAATTTGGGTTTGCTGATCAACTTTAACTCTAAAGTCCTTAAGGATGGTTTGAAACGTTTTGTCCTCTGAGGTTTTCTTCGTGCCCTTCGAGGTCTTCGTGGTGAAATAATATGTCAGCCCTTTTATTCTACATACTCGGCTTCATCATGCTCGCAGCAACCTTGCTCTGCATCACGCGCCGTAATCCTGTGCACGCCGTGATCTATCTGGTGGCGAGCTTCTTCGCCCTGGCGATCATGTTCTACCTGCTCGGTGCCCCTTTGGTGGCTGCCTTTGAGGTGATTGTCTATGCCGGTGCAATCATGGTGCTCTTCCTCTTTATTATTATGATGCTCGGCCTGGCCCCACAAGAAACCCCTGAAGGGCCGGGATGGAAGCGATGGGGGCCTTTGGTGCTGCTCTCCTCCAGCCTGATGATCTGCACCCTGATGCTGATTTTCCAGGATCCGGCGGCGAGCAAGGAAATTGGCGCCTTCTACCTGGCACCACAGGCTGTCGGCGAAGCTCTCTTTGGTCGATACGCTCTGGCGGTGGAGGTGATCTCCTTCCAGCTACTCTTCGCAACCATCGGTGCCTACATGCTCGGCAAGCCATTGTCGAAAGGGGATCAGTAATGATGATTCCTTTTGGACATGCTCTGGCTTTTGCTGCAGCACTCTTTGTGCTCGGCTTGACCTGCGTCTTGCTGAGACGCCAGGTCATCATGATCCTGGTAGGCGTTGAGATTATGCTGAATGCAGCATCTCTGGTGTTTGTTGCTTCCTCGGCCTATTGGCAGCAAGTCGATGGTCAGATTTTTGCAATTATGCTCATGGCGATCACCGCTGCAGAGGTTGCAGTGGCTCTGGCCATGGTGGTCTATCTGTGGCGGCGCAAGCGCACTTTGGTCGCCGATGTTTTCAACGGGATGCGTGGATGAACGAGAGCCTGCTCTTCCTCATACCTCTGTTGCCGCTCTGCTGTGCGGTGATCATCATGGTCTTCGGCATGCGCCTGCCGCGCCTCTTTGCCGAGGTTCTGGCGGTCACTGGAGTCGCCGGGGCCTTTGTGCTGACCGTTCTCTTCTGGGGTTACTCTGAAGGAGAAGGCACCCGCGCGGTTCTCTTTACCTGGCTTAACAGCGGCAGCGTCGATATCAGCTTCGCCCTCCACTTCGATCGCCTCGCGGCGCCAATGACCTTGATGGTGACCGGCGTTGCCACCCTCATCCATCTCTATGCAGTCGGCTACATGCATGAAGAGAAGGATTACGCCCGCTTCTTCAGCCTGATGAATCTCTTCGTCTTCGCCATGCTGGCGATTGTTCTTGCCGACAACCTGCTGGTGCTCTTCCTCGGCTGGGAAGGCGTAGGCTTGTGTTCGTACGGCCTGATCGGCTTCTGGTACCAAAAACTTGAGAATGCCAAAGCAGGCACCAAGGCTTTCCTGGTCACCCGCGTCGGTGATGTGTTTCTCGCCATCGCCCTGCTCTGGCTCTTCGCTATTACCGGTACTCTGTCGATCAGCGAAATCAATGCCCAGGCGACCTCGCTTTCACCGGGAGTTGTCACCGTCGTAAGCCTGCTGCTCTTGCTCGGAGCCTGCGGCAAATCGGCCCAACTCCCTCTGATGACCTGGCTGGCTGACGCTATGGCCGGTCCAACACCGGTTTCGGCATTGATTCATGCGGCAACCATGGTCACTGCTGGTGTTTACCTGCTCTGCCGTCTCTTTCCGTTGGTTTCTCTCTCGGTCGTAGCCATGACCGCGATCACCGCCATCGGCGCTTTGACTGCGATTTACGCCGCAACCTGTGCTCTGGCCCAACGCGAGATCAAACGTGTTCTGGCCTATTCGACCATGAGCCAAGTCGGCTACATGTTCATGGCGGTCGGCGCCGGCAGTGTGGCCGGAGCCATGTTCCACCTTCTGACCCATGCATTCTTCAAGGCCCTACTCTTTATGGCCGCCGGTTGTGTGATTCATCTCGCCGGTGAAGAAAATGACATCTTCAAAATGGGTGGTTTGACTCGTCGCGGACCCGTCGAACTCTTCTGGGTCTTTCTGGCCGGGGCCGTCTGCCTAGCTGGCTTACCATTGACCGGCGGTTTCTTCTCCAAGGACGGCATCCTGCTGGCCCTCTTTACCCATCCAGACCCGGTCTATCGTGTCTTCTGGTTAGTTGGAGTTGTCACTGCGCTGTTGACGGCCTTCTATACGTTCCGCCTGGTTTACCTAGTCTTTGCCGGAGAGTATCGCGGTGTGGGTCACCCCCATGTGCTGCCGCTGCTGATGCGTTGGCCGCTCTGGCCACTGGCTTTCCTTGGGCTGCTCGGTGGCTTGCTCAACCTGCCTGCCTTTGTCGGTGGCAGCGAAACGCTGCATAACTGGTATGACAACCTGGCAGGTCGTACTGTAACCGCCAGTCACGAGGTGGAATGGATGCTGATCGTCCTCGCCGTGGCGATCACGGCGATTGGCTGGTTCGCTGCCCATTGGCGTTATCGAATCTATCGAGCCCCACAGGAGAACGCGATCAGCCGTTTTTTACTCAATGGCTGGTATGCGGATGCTCTGGTCGATCGCCTCTTTGTTCGCCCCTTCGCCGCCATGGGTCGCTTCTGTTCTTCAGGCTGTGATCGTACCCTCTTCGACGGCACCCTCAACGGCCTGGCAAAAATGGCCACGGGCTGGAGCGCATTGATTGCTCAGATGACCACCGGCAGATTGACAACCTACCTTTCAGCGTTTGCCTGGGGGTTCCTCATCTTGCTCGGTTGGTTCCTCTTGAAGCTGGTTAGCGGGGGAGGCCACTGATGACTGTGTTAACGAGCCTTCCTCAGTTCCCCTGGTTGAGCCTGCTGATTGTATTGCCCCTGGTCGGCGCGCTGCTCTGCCTGATGCACAGCAAACGTCCTGCCGACTGCCGGGCACTGTCGCTGGCGACTTCTCTGGCGGTCTTCGGCGTGGCCCTCTACCTCTTTATCTGCCATGGGCAGGGTGAAGGTCGCTGGTTGCTGTACGAGGATGTCAGCTGGATTGAACGTTTCGGCGCCCGCTATGTCCTGGCCATGGACGGCATTGCCCTGCTGATGGTGCTGCTGACCTCTTTCATGCAGGTGTCTGCGGTTCTGCTCGCCTGGCGTGTCGAACGTCACGTCTCCAGTTTCTTCGCCTTGCTACTCTTGCTGGAAGCTGGTTTGATGGGTATCTTCCTCGCCTACGACCTGGTTCTTTTCTATCTCTTCTGGGAAGTGGCTCTAATCCCGATGTTCTTCCTGATCAGTGTCTGGGGTGGAGCCAACCGCCGTCAGGCCGCGCTCAAGTTCTTCCTCTACACCCTGGTCGGCAGCTTCTTCATGTTGATCGCCATCATCGCGCTCTACCAGATCCACGGCGCACAGAGTGGCGTTTACAGCTTTGTCATCGGTGATCTTTTACAGACCCAACTGACCGCCGCTCAGGAAGGTTGGCTCTTTGCCGGCTTCATGGCGGCCTTTATCGTCAAGTCGCCACTGGTGCCATTTCATACCTGGCTGACCGACGCTTTAACCGAATCGCCGGCGGCTGGCTCTCTCGATCTGACCGGCCTGCTTTTAAAAACCGGTATTTACGGATTGATTCGCGTGGCCTTCCCGCTTTTCCCCAATGCCACAGAGAATTTTTTGCCGATCCTTGCTATCCTTGCTCTGATCGGGCTCTTTCATGCCGCCTGGAGCGCTTATCATCAGGATGACATTAAGCGCCTGCTCGCCTATTCATCGATTTCCCACCTCGGTCTGGTGGTGCTTGGTCTGGCAGCTTGGCAGTTTACGGCCTGGGAGGGCAGCATTCTGTTGATGGTCAGCCACGGTATTACCACCGGCGGCCTCTTTGTGCTGGTTGCTTTGATTCAAGAACGTACCGGCACACGCAGCATGAAGGAATTGGGTGGGCTCTGGGGCCAGGCGCCCTGCCTCGGTTTCCTCTTTCTGCTCTTTTCCCTGGCTTCACTTGGCTTGCCCGGTCTGGCCAACTTTTCCGGTGAGATACTGGTATTGCTCGGCACCTTCCAGCAACACCCGCTCTGGGCGGTGATTGCCTTGCTCGGTGTGGTCTTCGCCGCAGCTTATATACTGCGCCTGGTTCAGGGAGTCCTTTGGGGCCCAGCGTACAAAGAACGCAGCGTGCCTGATTTGACCCTGCGTGAATGGATCATCCTCTTGCCGATGGCCATCCTCGTTGTTTGGATGGGTGTTTATCCCGAACCTTTCCTGGCGCCGATGCACGGCGCTGTCGAAACCCTGTTGGCGGGAGGTCTGCCGTGAGCCTACTTGACCTGCTCGCTTTATTACCTATCCTGATTCTCGTCTTTGCCGGAACGACTATCCTCATGGTCGGAGCCTGGTACAAAGAACCTCGTCCGCTTATTGCCGGTGGTATTTTAACCGCTTTACTGGCTGCACTTGCTGCCGGGATGGTTGAGCCACCGGTCTCTGAAATCGCCGGTCTCTTCAGCGCAGGCGCTTATGCGCGCTTTTTTACCATCCTCTGGTCACTACTCGCTGCGGCCGGGTTAATGCTTGGCGCTCGTTTTGTCGAGGACAAGAAAATCGGCGCAGGCGAATACGTTTCCTTGGTTCTCTATGGCGCGGCTGGTATGGCGCTGCTTTCGTCAGCGACCCACCTGCTTGGCCTGTTCCTGGCTCTCGAGACCTTCACCCTAGCATTTTATATATTGATTGCCTGCAATCGTGACTGTGAATTTGCTGCTGAAGCTGGGCTAAAGTATCTTTTGATGGGTGCCGTGGCTACTGGCTTTATGGCTTTCGGTATTGCCCTGATCTATGCCTCAACCGGCTCTCTCGCTCTTCCTGACGCTGTGACGCAACTTACCACCGCGAGCGGTGAACTGCACGCCTGGGGGCTTCTGGGCTGGGGGATGATCCTGATCGCGGTAGGCTTCAAGATTTCTCTGGCGCCCTTCCATCTCTGGACAGCTGATGTCTACCAGGGCGCACCCTCGCCAATAACCGCGCTTCTGGCCACCGGCTCCAAGGGTGCCGTGGTTGCCGCACTGGTCGGCATGCTGGCGGTGTCAGGACCGATATGGCATGACCTTGTTGAGCTGCTCTGGCTGATGGCGGCCTTAACGATGCTGGTCGGCGCCTTCAGCGCTCTCACGCAAAAGAATCTCAAGCGTCTGCTCGCTTACTCTTCCGTAACCCACATGGGCACACTTCTGGTTGGTCTGCTTTGCCAAACCTCCGCAGGTCTGGCCGCGACAACCTTCTACGTGGTGGTTTATGTTGTCGCCAGCTTCGGCACCTTTGCCGTAATTGCCTCATTGGCTGACAAGCGTGGCGAGCCGATGACTTTTGACGATCTGCGTGGACTGGGATATCAGCATCCGGTGCGTTGTGGCGTACTGGTTCTGTTGCTGCTGTCGTTGGCCGGCCTGCCGGCGACCGCTGGATTCATGGCCAAGTTCACAATCTTCCATGCAGCTTTGCAATCCGGCTATATCGGCCTGGTCGTGATCGGGGTCTTTGCCTCGGTCGTTTCCTTTGCCTTTTACTTAAGCGTTGCCATGCTACTCTTCAAGCCCGATGAGTCTGCCTCAAGCTGGCATGCCGGCTCATCTCTTGAGCACGCGGTTCTCGCTGTATGCTCCTCTGCTGTGCTCTTATTCGGTCTCTTCCCGGGAATTCTCTTTGATTTAATCGGTCGTCTCTTACCCTGACCTTCTCTTATGGGTTAAGATGGTGGAAGCGATATTCATCAAGGAGCTTGCCCATGACTATTCCAGAACGAATCGAAACCTTTCTCACTGCTGAGGCCTTCGGCGTAGTCGGCGCCTCATCCAAACCTCACAAATATGGCAACAAGGTGTTACGCTGCTACCAGCAGAACCAGCATGCTGTGATACCCGTCAATCCTGTCGAAAAGGCCATTGAAGGTCTTGACTGTGTCACTTCGGTCGATGAACTTCCGGGTCACGTCGCCAGCATTTCAATCATCACTCCACCACAGGTCACAGAAAAAGTTGTCGCCCTGGCGATTGCCAGTGGGATCAAGAATATCTGGATGCAACCCGGAGCAGAAAGCCCTCAAGCTGTGGCAAGCTGTGAAGCGGCAGGTGTTAACGTGATCGCCGACGGTAGTTGTCTACTCGTTGTTATGGGTTATCGAGAGCATTAGGAAAAAGGGGGGCAACCAGAGAGCAGGATGTAGTGTTGGGGATTGATTAGAGAAGGACGTGATGAAGAGGCAGGTCTGAGACTTCGCCTGTCAATTGCTGAAAGGCCTGCGGAGAAAACAAACAGCCCTCTTCTTGATCGCGCGTCACAGCGGATCAGCGAGAGGGCTTATCTATACCAGCATTTCTCAAATTATGCCGCGTAGCAGTAATCGTCACCTTCGACGCACTCGGTGAGTGCTTCAAGGAAAGAAGCTTGCTGAGTGTCACGGATGACTTCGGTCAGGCCATGATTGACGGCCCAGCTGCTGTTGCAGACATCACACTCGAACAAGTCCTCATAAAAACCTTCGGCATGGAGATCAGTTTCCTGATTGTGGGTGTTTTTACAGATTGGGCACTTCATAAAATACTCCTACATATGGTTGGAAATAATCGATGTTGTGTAGACATTTGAAAGATACAGCACAAGCGGAGCTCAAATCAAGCTGTTTTTAGAAGAAACCCTTTATAAAACAGTATGTTATGTTGATACTGTGTTTTACTGGATAGACTGTTGGTTTAAACCCAGAGCGAAAACCTCTATGTGCTCAAAGCATATGGTGCAGGAATACCGTGCAGAGCCTCTTGAACGCTGCTTCTTTGTGGTTTTAACAGTACAACCATGATTCTGTTTTCCCGGTGTCGGAGAAGTGCAGGGGAAAACCAGCAGACAAAAAATAATTGCATTTTATTTGGCGCCCGCCTGCTACCAAACCTTGTTTATCACCACCTCAAGATTTTTTTGCCCCCAATCCGTTTGAAGTCCTTTACCTTTTTTGACCCTGCCAAGTAAAATAAGGTAGTGTGACAAGGGCTATAAAGCTGTTTATGACTTGGACTCAATCACCGACTTACAGCTTCAGTAAAACCAGTAAGTGATGAAAGGTGTTTTTTAAAGGCCAGCATGATGGACACCAAAGAGCTAAAAATTGACTGGCTGTATCGCCTGAAGAAGAGAATGCTCTTCTCCCTCCTCGGCGTACTCACGGTGGCTATCATGGTGACCATGATCTTCATTGCCGTTAATCTTCGTGACACTTTAGTTAATGACAGTAAGCTCAAAACCCATGAACTTGCAGTAACCATCAATTCAAATCTCCACCATCTTATGATTCTGCGTGCTCCCGAAGCCATTCAGGCCACCCTGGAAAATATTGTTGAGGAGAATGAATCGGTCATTCAGGCCACCATATTGAACAGTCAGGGCAGCGTGACCTATTCTTCCGATCCGTCTCAGATCGGCAGGATTTATGACCGTTATGAAGAGGGCTCCTGCAGTGTCTGTCATACCCGTTCCGGAACAGAACCTGAATTCGATGCTGTGGTCCTGGCGACAGATCAAGAAACCCATCGCAATATCTCGCTGATTGACAACGAAAAAGACTGTTACGATTGCCATGACCCCGCCAAGGAGACCATCGGCAAGCTGATTATCGACCGATCTCTTGAATCCACATATTCATTGATTCAAGAGATTCAGTTGATCCTGATTGGCGCCGGTGTCGTCTGTCTGATTATCCTTGTGCCGCTTTGTTCCAGACTCCTCCTAAAGGGAATCAACAAATATATCCTTGAAATTTTTACCCGGAATGAAGAGTTGCGGCTGCTTTATGTCATGGTGGAGAGGTTGAGTGAGACGCTGGACATGGTTCTGCTCAAAGAGATCGTCATCGAAATTTTCAAGGACATCCTGAATGCCGACGAAGTCACATTAATCCTTGCGCGTGGCGAGAAAGAGTTTAGTTGCTCGGAATGGACCAGAGAAAGCGACAAGGTCGAGCGTAAAAATATTACAGAGGATAATGGCCTAAACCAGATTCTGCAGGACTGGCTTAACGGAGGTCTGGAAAAAGCCAAGGTTTCCGAAGGCTCCAAATGTCTCTTCATGCCTATAGAGAAGGGAGGTCAAAGACTCGCCCTGGTGTTCGCGAAGAAAAAGGGTAATTCTTTTGATATGGAACGCCTCAAGCTCTGCTCGGTCATCAGCGGTCATATTGCAGTGGCGTTCGATAATGCACGGCTCTACTATATTGCAATAACCGATGAGCTGACCAAAACGTTCACCAGGCGACATTTCCGCCAGTGTATCGACCAGACTTTTATTGAATACCAACAAGACGGCCATAAGTTTGCCTTGTTGATGATGGACCTGGACAAATTCAAACAGGTTAACGACACCCACGGTCACGTTGTCGGTGATGCCGTTCTAAAGCAGGTTGGGGACATTATTCATAGCTCGATGCGGGAGAATGATCTTGTCTTCCGATACGGTGGTGAAGAGTTTGCCGTAATCCTGCCGAACACAGGTGAAAAAGGCGCGAGGTACGTGGCTGAACGTATCAGGTCAACCACGCAAGCAGCCGTTTTCAAAACGGGCGCGATTGAGCTGAAGTTAACCGTCAGCATCGGCATAGAAACCTGCCCGGAAGCCCCTTCAATTCACGACCTGATTGTCGTTGCTGACCAGGCGCTCTATGCTGCGAAAAGACAGGGCCGCAACCAGGTCGTTCTTGCCGATGATAGTCACAAGAAAAGTCGGAGAGAGAACGTTCAACCCGAGGAGCCGTTATGAAAAAAGTCGTTGTCTTCTGCGTTGGTTTATTGGCAACACTCTACATTCTCAACCCGACTGCCGGTTTGTTTGAAATCATTCCGGACAACCTGCCTCTGGTCGGCAACCTTGATGAGGCCGCTGCAGTCGCCTTGCTGCTGATGTGCCTGAGCTATTTCGGTATCGATTTTCCGAACATTTTTAAACGTGACAAGGATGATGAAAAAACCATCAATCTCGATAAGGAATGAAAAGAGTTCCCTCTTAAAAATAGAAAAAGGCAGCCACATGTAAGAGATGTCGCTGCCTTTTTTCTTTGATTTTTAAGCCCTGCTATTTTACCGGGGCGATAAAGAGCCAGTCATTGCTTTTTACTGCCGCGTGACAACCGATACAACCGCCGACCTTGCCCTCTTTCTGAATTGTGCCATCCGGAGCATACTTGAGCCAGAACCAGTCGCCACCTTCGGCATTATATCCCGCCTGTTTGTACATCACGGTAACTGCCGCCAGTTTTTTATCAGGAGTGTAGTTCTCCTTAACGACAAACTCCCCAGAAGGAATGCTCCCAGCTTTCTTCTCAATCGCCTGATAAGCCCCTTTGCTGACATAAGTTGTTAACAAGGCCCCGTGGGGATGCCGACCTTCGTAGAGCTTTGTTTTGCCGGGCCAGAGCTGCCAGCTCTGGTAGTTCACTTCGTTAAGATAGTTCACCACATCCTGACCATTTGCAGCTGGCAAATTGGCGGCAAAAAGATTTCCGGAACACACAAAAACCACTAACAGTGCGAAAAACAGAGAACTTTTCATCGACTCCTCCTTTTAGCGTAAGCGTTGCAAAGACAGACTCAAGTCAAACAGGGAATTTAATATTGTCAACAGGTAGGAAGGAGAGGACTAGCTAAGGAAAAGGCGAAGAAATAACAGGGAAACGGACTATTTGGATTTTTAGTAGCCTGAGAGCAGCAGATTAAAAATCTGTTGCTCTCAGGATGTCCTCTGACCTGAAACGATAGTTAACTTTGTCAGTAGCCTGAGGGACCTTTTAGAGAATGTCCTTGTTTGCAGGTATCGTTAATCGAGAACCATCACCGATTGAATGACGACCGGTTCCACCGGCACATCGTCGTAGCCCTCGGTGCTGGTGGTTGCTTGTTGTTCAATGGTGTAGACCACATCCATGCCATCGACGACCTGCCCGAAGACCGCGTAGCCATACATCTCCGGTTGGAGTCCGCCATGATCGAGGTCTTTGTTGTCCTCGGTATTGATGAAGAACTGGGTTGTCGCGCTGTTAATCTCCGCGGTGCGCCCCATGGCGACGGTTCCGGTTTTGTTCTTCAGTTTATTGGTTGCTTCATTGATAATCGCTTTACCGGTGGGCTTCTCCTGCATGTCCGTGGTGAGGCCGCCTCCCTGGATCATGAAACCCTTGATGACACGATGGAAGATGGTGCCATCATAGTGACCGGTATTGGCGTAGTTGATAAAGTTCTCGACACTGACCGGAGCCTTAACACGATCAAGTTCCAGGATAATTTCACCGTGGGAGGTTTCAATCTGAACCATCGGCTTATCACTCATAGCAGAATCCTTTTCATTTTAGCAGGGTTTGGAAGAGTTGATTATAGGCAAGGATGATACCATTGGCAATTCTTTGCCGCCTCGCCGGATTGGTTAAAATCGCAACGAAAGGCAGGTCAAGCCACCATCAAGTTTGCCATATTCAGAGACATCAACTTCGATAAGTTCTGCCCCTTGATCGATGAGTTGCCTGCGCACCTCAGGAAAACCCGCTGAGAGTAGAAGCTTGCCGTTAATACGAATGCAATTGGCGCCGTCATTTTCGGCTTCGGGAACGGGAAGGATTCTGAAGTCTGAAAATACCGGATTAGCAATGAATTCGCCGGCGGCCAGCAACGTATTTTCTGCCACTTGAGTGACGCCCGTTTTCAAGTGGAGAAACTTTGTAACCGGCACAGTCGATCCGGTCATGCCGTAACGCTGCAAAACTTCGATCAACTGATCAGCCCCGGCACGGTTGGTACGTGAGGAGAGGCCGATATAGAAGTGTTGGTTAACTTGCATCACATCGCCGCCGTCAAGAGTCCCCGGTGGCTGGATCTTCTCAATGTAGGAATAACAATCTTCGAGGACCGGAAGAATGCTAACGGTTTCCCCTCTGCGTGAGGCTGCTGCTGGGCGGGTGATGATGGCGCATTTTGGTGTGACTATGGCAACATCTTCAACAAAGGTCGAATCAGGAAAGGTTTCGTCGGCCTCAAGAATCAAAACATCCAGACCGCAGTATTCGAGGGCTTCGATATACTGACGATGCTGGGCAAGAGCTTTCTGGTAGTCGGGAGTTCCCAGATTCGCAGCAGTCAACCCTGAGGTCAGGCTACGCCCCGGCGAACGGACAATCGCTTTAGTAAACATTGAGTTTCTCTCTATTTCTTTCCACGCGGCTTTCTTGATGTGCTTTTCTGTGCCATGCCGTGCTTCGCTTTGCTGTTGGTTCGTTGTTTCGGAGAGACGGCTTCGCTATCATTCCTCCGCCTGCTTTTCCCTGCCGCAGTTGTTTTTGTTTTGTCCGTGCCCTTTGTTTTACTGCGCCTGTGGGATTTGTTTCCCGAACGGTCTTTATCCTTCTCTGGCTTGCGATCTTTACCTCTCTCTTGTTGTTGCTTCGTCTTTTTTGGTTTCTTTGGCCGAACCTTGGCTTGGTGAGTCAGGGGGACCCTGTGTTTAGGGTTGAAGCCACTTTCAACCTCTCTTGCCAGAGTTTGACCAATCAACGTTTCGATCGCCACAAGGAGGTTGACTTCGTCGGCGCTGACCAGGGAAACTGCCTCCCCTTCAGAACCGGCGCGACCGGTGCGGCCAATACGATGAATATAGTCTTCGGAAACTTTTGGTAAATCGAAATTGACGACATGTGGCAGTTCGTCAATATCAAGGCCACGTGCAGCGACGTCGGTTGCGACCAGCACACGGACCTTGTAGTCTTTAAAGCATTTCAACGCGCGGCTTCGTTGGTTCTGTTTCTTATCGCCGTGGATCACTACGGTTGAAATACCGTCACGTTCCAGTTCCTGGGCGAGATGGTCAGCGCCATCTTTGGTCCGGGTGAAAACCAGCACAAGCTGCCAGTTCTTGCTGAGCATCAAGTGGCTGAGCAGGGCCGATTTCCTGCTTTTGTCCACTTCGTAAACGGTTTGTTTGATCCTTTCCGCCGTTGAGTTGCGCGGGCTGACCTCAATCTGTACAGGATTATTGAGCAAACGTTCAGAGAGTTTGCGAATGTCGTTGGAAAAGGTTGCCGAGAAGAGTAAATTCTGACGTTTTTTCGGTAACAAGGCAATGATCTCGCGGATATCGTCGATGAAGCCCATGTCGAGCATCCGGTCGGCTTCATCAAGGACCAAGGCTTCTACCTGAGCAAACTTGACGGCGTTCTGGCGGAAAAGATCCATTAAGCGTCCCGGCGTCGCGACCAGTACATCGACACCACTGCGCAGTCTCATCATCTGTGGATTGATCTTTACGCCACCATAGACAACGGCCGATTTAAGCGGTAGATGCTTGCCGTAAGTGGCAACGCTTTCGGCAACCTGCACTGCCAGCTCACGGGTCGGAGTCAACACCAGGGTGCGGATGTGATTTGCTTTGACCTTGGGCCCTGCGGCCAGACGTTGTAGCAACGGCAGTGTAAAACCGGCAGTTTTGCCGGTGCCGGTTTGTGCGGCGGCCAGGACATCCTTGCCAGAGAGAACCACAGGAATCGTCTCAACCTGGATCGGAGTGGGTTCCGTATAACCACTTTCATCAACAGCGCGTAGAATGAGTTCAGAGAGACCAAGGGAAGAGAATGACATCGGGCCTTTTTGCATGCTAACGTGCACGCTCTACTTACGGGGTTGGTCGGATGGGCGACAAGGGATGGAACATAACATGAACTGGCAGGTTTATATCATCCTCTGTAAAGACAACTCTCTATACACCGGGATTACCACAGATGTCCAGCGGCGGTTTGCCCAGCACCTCGCCGGCACAGGGGCCAAGTATTTTCGTGGTCATTCACCGCATCGGCTGGTTTACCTCGAGGATAATCACGATCGTAGTAGCGCAAGTCATCGTGAGGCTGAGATTAAGAAATTTCGCCCGGAGGACAAGCGGCGCCTGATCGAGTCGCCCGAAAATTGCCTTAAAAAATAGATGCCCCTAGTAACCCAGGACCCCTTTCAGCTGACCCCCGAGTTTTTCATCAAGCTTCTCCTTCTCGGCATCAAACCGTTTGTTGACTTCACCCTCGAGTTTCTCTTTGTACTGATCGAGGCCCTTTCTCTTGACCTCGGCCAAAGCCTTGGCTGTAAGTTCCTTAAGGACTTGATCCGCAATTTCCCCTGGTGTGGCACCATTTTTACCGCCGAGATTGGTCATCTCAATCTTCGGAAGCTTCAGGTCGTAATCCTTGTTCAAAGGAACAACCTTGGCATGGATGCTGCCGCCTTCAAAGAGCAGTTTGCGGATGATCAGCTTCGGTTCCGTTCCGCTGCTTTTGGAGGGAGACGATCCGGCTTTTGCCGATGTACCGGATGAAAGCTTTTTATTGAGCGTCTCCAGGTTGTTCTTGCCGGTCTCATTCAGTTCGAAAAAGACCTCCGGAGCCCGTACGATGATATGTTCAATAACGGTGACTTCCTCCGAGAGCGATTTGAGATCAATCTGGATTGCAATCTCGCCGAGGGAAAAAGCCTGGGTCGCAGCAAATTCTTGCGGGTTGCCAACGGTTAGCCCGCTGATAGCCCCGGAGCCATCTGTCAGTTGGAGCTGCACTTTTTCCACACGTACGGTCGTCTGTGTCGCATCCGACCCGTAACTTTCGATCGCCGCTTTGACGATACCGTCGAGGTTGGAGAGTAAATAGTAAACTCCGAATCCAATACTGAGTAAAAGAACCAGAAAGGCGGCCAGGGCAAGTTTTTTCATCAAAGTTCTCCTTCGTTTTCTCGCAGGTGCATGGCTTCGTTCACTGTGATCTGTTGCTAGCAACCTGTTGGACTAACCATGAGCTGGCTGCAAATCCGCCTGTTTGGCCCATATCTCAGCTCCTGTTCGACCAACAGCTACGGCTATTACTCTCAAAAGAGCCAAAAGCTGTTCTCAAACAGTCTAATTTTCGCTTCAGCCCAGATAGTCAACAGGCTGCTAGTCAGCACAATGCAAAATAGCTGTCAATAAATAGCACAGGTCAAGATCAAGGCAAGCCCTAAAAGTAGGGCCTGGCGTACTGGTTCAAATATTACTTCGGTTGCTTGATTTGGTCATCAAGAGCAGCGAAGGGAGAGTGCGCGAGGGAGGGGCGGTCTTGTCGGTCGGGCGGATCATCTTTGCTGCGATCCTCCTGGACTCCGCGGGTATGTTCATGATCATGACAGTAGAGACACAACAGCTCCCAGTTGCTACCGTCTGGTGGATTGTTGTGGTGGTCGTGATCCTTGTGGTGCACGGTTAACTCACGCAGCTTTTTGCCTTCGAAATCACGCGTACAGCGGCCGCATACATGGGGGAAGAGCTTCAATGCCTTCTCACGGTATCCGGCCTGTCGTATTTGTTCTCCTCTCTGCAACTTTGCAACGATGAGGTCTCTTTGTTCGGAAACAGTCATAAAGCCTCCTGATCTTTAATACTACAGCATAATCAGTTTTAGTGTGTCATGAAGAATCTTTGCCGCAGAGGTGAAAAAGGACTTCATGTTTTGATTGGCCTATGTTTTTGGCCATTAATTTGTAAATTAGCAGCCTGTCGGATTTACAACGAACTGGCTGCTAATTCGTCTCTTTGGCCCATAGTTCAGATCCTTTTCGACCAACAGCTACGGCTATTACTCTTAAACGGCCAAATTTTCGCTTGAGCCCTGATAGTCCGACTGGCTGCTAGGGCCTTGGTTTGTTTCCCAGTACAGACAAAGATGGGCACTGGTAAGATTTTCTTGAATTTACTGGTCTATATGTCCTTAGGACTTATGAGAAGGACTTGCGAGATTAATAACCAGCGCTTACAGAGAATCTACCGGCTACGATGTTGCTGTTAATCGTGATTTAAAGAAAAGCCCCCGAAGATATAGTCGAGGGCGCATACTAATGCACCCCCGACCGTTTATCTACTCTGCTTTGAGCGAAGCCATATCGATGGAGAAGCGGTATTTCACATCTGATTTGACCAAACGCTCATAGGCTTCGTTGACCTTTTGGATGGGAATGACCTCGACGTCGGAGGTGATGTTGTGTTCGCCGCAGAAATCAAGCATCTCCTGGGTTTCCTTAAGCCCGCCAATCAGAGATCCATTGAGGTTTTTACGGCCGAAGATCAAGGCGAAAGCAGAAACGGCCAACGGCTTCTCAGGTGCGCCGACCAGGGTGACGGTACCGTCCATGCTCAGCATACCCAAGTAAACATTGATGTCGTGATCGGCTGATACAGTGTCAAGGATGAAGTCAAAGCTACCGGCGTGTTTCTTCATTTGTTCTGTATCGGTAGAGATGATGACCTCATCGGCACCGAGACGCACAGCATCGTCCTTTTTGCCCGGTGAGGTTGTAAAAACAACCACATGGGCTCCAAACGCCTTGGCGAACTTGACCCCCATGTGTCCGAGGCCACCAAGACCGACCACGCCGACCTTCTTCCCTTTGATGTCGCCCCAACGACGGATCGGTGAATAGGTTGTGATTCCCGCGCACAATAGTGGCGCGACTCCGGCCAGGTTGAGATTGCCGGGAACCTTGAGCACAAACTTCTCATCGACAACAATACTCTCAGAGTAACCACCGTAGGTCACTCCGCCGAGGTGTTTGTCCGGTGAGTTGTAAGTGAAAGTTGAGTCGGGACAGAACTGTTCGACATTGGCCTGACACGCGGGACAAGACTGGTCTGAATCAACCAAGCAACCGACTCCGACTATTTCATCCGGGTTGAAGCTCTTGACGTCGCTGCCGACCTTGATGACACGGCCGACAATTTCGTGACCCGGCACGCAGGGATAGGTCGTGGGCATAACGCTACTCCACTCGTTACGTGCCGTATGAAGATCAGAGTGGCAAATTCCGCAGAACAATATCTCGATTTGCACGTCACGTTTGCTGGGCTCGCGACGCTGGATGTTGTCGAGGGCCAGCGGTGAGGTGGCGCTGGAGGCTGAATAGGCTTTGGCTTTAAACATTGCGGTATCCTTTGGTTATGGGCTCTCAAAAAAGTGGAGCTAAAGTATTATAACTCTATACTGTCCTTTTGCATTATCGCTTGGCAGAGAAACAAGATTTTCTCTGGCTTTGATATTGAAGAAAAAAAGCCCCACAGGCCAGGAGGGGGACTGTGGGGCAACGGGTTCTATGGGTTTTGCTTTAGGAGGTAGAACATGAAGGATTATGTTCTGTTGTTTATATATTACTGTTTTTGTCAGGTATGTCAACAAGTAAATAAAAAAATAAAAAAAGGCCACAAGGGTTCGAATCCTGGTGGCCATCATTTTGTCTTCCTAAAGGTTTCATTCAAGAAGAAGCCGGTTTTCTTCTCAGAAGTCGTCAGTAACAGGTGCCGCAATAAGTCTGTTATTTTGTCCCAGAAGTCGAGACAAATAAGCAGTAATTACCGATCCAGTTATTCCTCAAGTGTGACAATATAATCTCTGTTGCAGTTTTGGCACGTTGCTATAATTGACTTCTTGAAGCTAAAATCAACTTCCATAAAATAGTTTACTGAGACTTCATTAGGCTGTTGGCAATTATCACAATTTGAAGTTATCGATCTGATCTCTGGCATGCTCCCCCCTCCATGCTAATGCTACAAGTATGTTACCAAACTGCTTCGACCTCTAAAAGCTCCACTATTGAGCCGTGGTCCTCCGGTGCAAGACCAACAAACTGCAAACCTACACCTGTTGAATATTCTGGCTTAAGCCGCTTTTCCTCAGAATTAATCCATGCAACACGTGCATCGCAAGAGACGGTTTTTTCCCCTTCACCCGGCATAGAAAATTTCAGCTTCACAATGTCATCGACATCGAACGGACACGTGGTAACGAGGAAAATCCCTCCGGGACTTAAATCTACGCTATAGCCTGTAAGTAATTTACTTTGGTATTCACCGTAGTAAACCCTTATCTCCGCTTTCAGTCGAACACTGGAACGTCTTTCAAGTGTATCCTCATTATGCCACTGCATTGTGGGCTTCCTCATGTTTGTTCCCAGGTAAACCAGCTGAGCTGAGTTTCATACCTGTGACTTTGTGTCATCAGGGCAGAGCAAGAAAAGCTTTTGATGCATGTGCTCCAGACGGCAGAACCTTCGCCGGAAGGTCTTTGCTCCCTTCAACTTCATATGACCTGCGTCGCACACACCCACCACCATCGTCACAGTAGCTTTTGATCATTGCCTTCCAAATGAAACTTTCTCTGCTTGCGAACTCCTGAAAAAAAGAACAACTATTTACATATTTACACATAATCCCTCCAAGTGATTAGTGCCATAGAGAGTCTATATCGATTTCAAGGATGCCTTATTAAAAATGCATTCAATTTTTGGATAGCTCAATCCACGCCAACATGCGGTTAGTGCGTGGGTTGCTTTTACCTATGGTCTGATTGTGACTCTTTGTAATAGAAGGATTGTTTTCTAAGTGTTGAAAAGCTTGTTCCTTGTTTGGATGTGGTTCATTTTTTACTGCCATCCCTGTACAACCTGACAAGGCAATGAGAAGTCCCACATAAAGAAGTGCTTTAGCTTTCATCTCAGGAGGCCTTCCTATTGAGTAGCAACACCCTAAATAAAAGCTGCCAAGGCACAAGATTCTTTAACTTTATCATTGGATTAACTTATAGCATAAGCCTCTCAAAAATCTCTCACATCCCCATGGCCCCTCTGGCTTTTGGATCAAAGGGTTGTTTCTTCCTTATGTCTCTCGCATTATTTGCCAGCGTTCAAATTGGCTAAATTGCGAAATTCTTACTGACCGGTACAAATAATAAAAGACCACCTGTTTCCAGGTGGCCAATTGAATTTACATCCCCATCTAAAAGGGGGCGGTTTTTTTGTTTGAAGCTCCGATTTCCCTGAGGATGATGGGCATGTGTCCCTTTTCAGAACAGGTATTGTGGTGGTGACGATTTCAGCGCCGCGTGTTTCAGTTGCTTCTGTTGTCATAGTCTTTGTTCTCTTGCCGTAAGTAACAGTTATCGTTAGCTTGATCTAGATAAGATGGTCATTTTACCTCGTTTAAATCAATGCTCTTCCAGCCATGCTCTGAGGTCAGGTTGAGGTAATGGTTGTGGCGCTCCGGCTGCATGCCTGAGGATTGTGTGTAGAGAAGGGTCGAGGTCTGGATCGTCTCGAATCACCAGCGCGACGGTTTTGCTACTATCTGTGGCGATGACCACCTCGTAAATCAACTGGTCCCCTTCGACGAAGCATTCGGCGAGCTCGAAGCAGGGGAGACCCTCCAAGTCGTACAAACCTTCTGGTCCGATCTCAGGGATAGGGCAGAGGTCATCCCCGGCTTCCCTGACGATGATGTGTCTGTGTTCCTCGGGAGAGTAACCTGCGTCCTGGAATTGTTGTGATCGCAGGATGGCGAGTTCTGGGATGTGCCCTCGTCGGGCTAGGGATTGGCTGGTTGAATAAAGTCTGATCATCTGATGTACTTCCACGATGGCCCCTCCCATGTTATTGAGATGAGTCGTGGTAATATTAGGGTGTGTTCGTTAGCTAACGAGAGGGTGCACTATGAGAATGATGGCGATACTTCTGGGGTCTGCTGCTTTTGTTTATTACGTGACGGGGCTGAAGGGCAGGTTTACGAAGAGGAAGAGGATTTACTTTGCAATGGGGACTTACATTCTTGTGTATCTGATAACCATGACTTTGGTTTTTCTCAGCGGGAATCTCTAATTACAACAATCCTTGATCGGCAAAGCTGTAATGTCAACATCCTGATGTTGTAAACCATTTAACCCATAATCAATTATAAAAATTCAAAAGACGAGAATGTCAGGGTTCATAAGCATTTAGTGTTATAACTCAACCTATTTTAACAAGTCCTTCTTCTTTTGTAAAAACTCCTCCTGGTCAATTTCTCCAGAAGCGTAACGTTCCTCAAGAATCGATAGAGCAGAAGAGCTGTTTACTGCGGTATTAGTGTTGTTCTGTTTGTTTGCGATCAAGGCACGAAGCAATGTGAACAGCAACAGTAGACCTGCCACCCAAAAGATGAGATGAAAAAACCCACCGGAATGAAAGCCTAAAAGCCCTTCTGGGCCACAGAACCAGTTGCCTACTGAATGAGAGTGCATTTTAGTTGCTCCATAGTGGTCGAGGTATAGCTCTATTGCCAGCAACCGCCAGAGTTGTAACCGTACATGTTGCGTGCTTGATGGTCATGACCCATATAGGGCTTTTTGTGCTGGCTCATTGGGTGTCTGTTGTGTCTAGGTTGTACTCCTTAATCTGAATACTTCTGTTAGTGATGGTGTTCACAGTTTGAAGAATGACCCGAATTGCACCATGGATGGAAGATTCCACACCCGCTCAATGCCAGTGTGCTGAAGAGCAGCACTGCAACAACAATTGATACTTTAAATAACCTCCACATGTGTTCCTCCTTGGTATGTCGTTACTGCTAAGACGTATTAAAAAACAAAAAGGTTACAAGCAATCGAACTTTTCTTGATGGTATCTGACAAACTGTCAGCTAATAGTCGAGCGTCATCCACCCCCTGGCTGTTCGAGACATCCACAGTCTGAGTCAGCAGATTTTTTCTGAGGTAGATAGTTCCTGAGCAATAGAACCAAGAAAATGAGTGCAGAGACAGGATAAAGTAATGATTCGGTAGTATGCTCAGCTTGCCTAGTCCACGCCATGACATCAATATCTGCCCATATATAGATGCGATTAACAGCCCAACCCATAGCCAAAGAACAAATCGCTATTGCTGTGGTGTAAACAACCGTAGCGGTTTTGCCGAGATGTTTCGCAACCACTGTCATTGTTGCGGCATTGGTTGCCGGGCCTGCAAGCAAGAAAACTAAGGCAGCACCTGGTGATAGGCCCTTGAGTACCAGAACCGCAGCAATCGGTGTTGATGCACTTGCACAAACGTACAAAGGGATGCCAATAACCAACATGATCAGTAAAGAGCTGAATTCGCCACCGAGGTATTGCTCAACAAACCCAACGGGCACAAAGAAGGAGATAACTCCGGCAATTGCTATACCGAGCATCAGCCAGCCCCCGATGTCCTTTAGTAGATCTGAGAAAGCATAGACCAAAGCTTTTTCAATTCTGCGCCCCAGAGATTCTTTCTGCGGCAATTTTTCTGTTTCGCTCTTTGATTGAGAAGAGCAACCACAACCTTCTTGGGTCGACTTTTCCCGGGTCTCTTTCGACTCTGGAATCAGGTTGATGCAAATTCCTGTGACCACTGCCGTGATGAAAGCTGCTATTGGACGTACTACGGTCATCAATGGGTCGAGAAGCGCCCAAGTTATGGCGATTGAGTCAACGCCGGTCTCAGGCACTGATACGAGGAAAGCTGCTGTGGCCCCTTTGCTGGCTCCCTGCTTGCGCAAACCAATTGCGACAGGTATCACCCCGCATGAGCAAAGAGGTAGAGGGATGCCAAACAATGAGGCCTTTAGTACAGACCGGGTTCCTTTCTGGCCAAGGTGTTTTACGACAAGGTCTTCAGGAATAAATGCTTTGAGAATGCCAGCGGCAAAGAAGCCAAAAAGAACATAGGGGGCCGCCTCTTTCAGAATGTTCCAGCATTCAAATAAGATTCCAGTGATTACGTTATACATAAAGTTCTATTTCCAATATGAGGCTGTAAACTTGCAACCTAGCATTCTTGTACATGTTCGATCATTTGCGTAAGAAGTTGGCGTACATGCTCATCAGCAAGCGAGTAGTAAGCTATTTTCCCTTCCTTGCGAAACCTAACAATACCTTTTGAACGCAACAGTCTGAGTTGGTGAGAGACCGCTGAGGACGTGGTTTCCAGAATGGCGGCTAAGTCACATACACATAGTTCTGTTATGCTCAATGCTTGAAGGATGCGAATACGAGAAAGATCCCCAAGTAAGCTAAAGACATCTGCTGTTTCAGCTAAGGTTGTTGTTTCCGGCATGCCCTTTAGTGCAAGCTCGATTTTGTCTCTATCGATAATTGTGACCTGACAAGTATCTTTGCTCATATAATCCTTATTTTAATATGTATTCATGTGTTTTATTATGCAGGGAGTAATTTCTATTGTCAATTCCTGTAAAGGACTTCATGTCGCTAGCAAATAAGCTGTCCGGTGTTGTAGCACAACATCTGTCCGGTTCATTCTGTCCAGTAGGAGGACACTATGAAACGAACAGTTCTACAACAGGAGATCCGGATAATGCGTTTCGAAGAGACCTACAGCCTTTGGACCGAAGGACGAATTACACAGGAAGAAGCCGCTCGCATTCTTGGTGTCCATGAACGTTCCTTTCGTCGTCACGTGAACCGTTACATAGAGGACGGTCTTGACGGCCTCATCGACAAACGACTCAACCAAGCCTCAGCCAGAAAAGCTCCGGTTGATGAAGTGATGGCCCTAGCGGATCAATATCGGGATCGCCACCATGGTTGGAACGTCAGCCACTTCCATGACTGGTACCAAAAAAACGGTGGCACCCGCAGCTACACCTGGGTCAAAAACACCCTGCAAGAGAAACGGCTAGTCAAGAAAGCACCAAAGCGTGGCAAACATCGTAAACGCAGGCCGGCCCTTGATTATGCGGTGAAGATGAGGCGTTTTGCGCAACAGGACCAGCTTGACCGGGTGCTGGTGGCTGGCCTCCTGAGCGCCCGGCAGCTCGACCGCTTCGCTATCATGATCGTCAACGTTCATCAAGCCGCAGACGTTGCCGGTCCAGAACAGCCATATGGCACCCCGCAAGCAGTTATTGGTCCTGTGCTCGAAAACTTCACCCAGATCAAAGCGCTGCTCTCCGTAAAAGAATATCGCAAGGTGAAAGGGCTTGAAGAATGGACTCGCAAGTGCTGCGATGATCAGCATGAAATTCTTTAGCAACGAAAGGCAGAAGGTTTTATTCGTGAATGCCACGGTGATTTGCATCTGGCCAACACGGCCTGGATTGATAATGAGCCAGTCCTTTTTGACTGCATCGAGTTCAACGACAACCTGCGCTGGATTGATGTTATTAATGATATCGCTTTTCTGGTTATGGATCTGGATGATCGGGGAGAGGCAAAGCTTGGTTGGCACTTTCTGAATCTTTACCTGCAGGAGTCCGGGGATTATCAGGGGCTGCAACTGTTGCGTTTCTACAAGCTCTACCGGGCCATGGTTCGCACCAAGGTGCTGTGCATGCGCCTGGCTCAGCCCGGCTTGAGCGATACAGAAAGAAAACAGGACATTGAGCTCTACCACAGCTACCTGGCGCTGGCCAGCAGCTACACGGCAAAGCCCTCAAGGCGACTGATCATCACACATGGGCTCTCCGCCTCTGGCAAGAGTACTTTTGTTCGTCAACTGGCAGGGCTCTGCGGCTTTATTTACCTGCAGTCCGACCGGGAGCGCAAGCGATTGCAAGGGATGAGTGCAACAACAAACAGCCACTCACCTCCCGGTGGCGGCATTTATGATGCCAAGGCCAATTATGCAAGCTACGAGCGGCTGCAGCTGCTCGCCAAAGAAGCGCTCACCGCCGGTTATTCGGTGATTGTCGATGCCACCTTTCTGAAAAAGCTGCAGCGCGACAGGCTGCGCTGTTTAGCCGCAGAGTTATTGGTCCCTCTAGTCATCCTTGATTTCCAGGTTGCTGATGCAGAATTGCGCCGCCGTATTCAACAGCGTATCGCTCAAGGGATGGATATCTCGGAAGCGAATATGGCAGTGTTGGATTATCAGTTGGCCGAGCAACAACCTTTGACCGAAGAGGAGCGTGCGCTGGTCCTGACCGTCTCGCCTGATATGCTGCCGGACGAGGTTGCCGAGCGCATTTCTAAATGAGACAACGACTGCAACCAGATCAGGCTCGACAGTTGAGCCCCTGCCCATAACCCAAACGGTTCAGGGCAGAACAGAACCAACTGCTCTTCATTCCGTGGTGGTTTCTTCAGGCTGACCACTTCCGGTCATTGGTACAAAGGCAACGCTGAGCAGATCTCTGGCGTGGATTTTGCCTTTTTCGTCCTTTTCGACCAAGAGAAGCTCCTGTGGCATATATGGTAAACCGATGGGAACAACCATCCGGCCGCCTGGCTTGAGCTGATCGATCAGCGCCTGCGGCAAATGGGTTGCAGCAGCGGCAATAAGAATACCATCGTAGGGTGCATGCTCCGGCCAACCCGAATGGCCGTCACCGGTTCTGATCTCAATGTTTTCATAACCAAGCCGGGACAGCAAGGCTGCAGCCCCGGCGGCCAGTGAGGGTATGATTTCCAAGCTGTAAACCTGCCTCACCAGCTGCGAGAGGATGGCCGTTTGATAGCCTGAGCCGGTCCCAATTTCGAGAATTGTCTGGGTTGGCTGCGGTTCGAGCAAATCGGTCATCAGGGCGACTATGTAGGGTTGAGAGATGGTTTGTCCCTCACCGATCGGCAGGGGACCATTGTCAAAGGCGTGATCGAGAAGGTCCGGCGGCACAAAGGCATCGCGGGGAACCAGCTCCATCACCTCCATTATTTGCGGGTCAAAAGCTTCTCTGCCGGTCAACGAAGCAGTCAGTCGGGCTTCACTCCTGATAGTACTCAGCATCTCTGCTATTCTATACGATCGCGTGACAACCACCCCCTTGGCTCGACAAAAAATCCTTTGTTGGGTGTCTGCTACATTTCAATCAGTCCAATTTTAACAGAAGTCTGGCCGCGCACCCGCTAAATGCAAATTTTTTCGGGCGATCCTGACAATCTTGAAAGAGGTAGTAAACTTATGGATATTAAGTATCGTTTAATATGCCCCGTTGGTGAATCTAGACCTACTGCGAAAGGAGCTAAGTTATGAAGAAACCGGTAATAGCCGTAGCGCTGGCATGTTCATTTTTACTGCCAACAGGTTTGGTCCTGGCCGCTGAGCAAGAGCAAGAGCGCGAAAGAATACAAGCTGAAGAGCATGAACAGATTTACGGCAGCCAACTGATGACAGAGCAGGAGCGCAATAAGTATCGTGCCAGAATCCGTGCCGCAAAAACACAAGAGGAACGGCAGGAAATCCGTATGCAACACCACGAGCAGATGAGACTGCGGGCCCAGGAACAGGGCTTGAGTTTGCCTGAAACTCCACCGCTCAAAGGCGGCGGTGTGATGCAAGGCGACGGCACGATGCGAGGGAGTGGTATGGGTGGAGGTAAAGGGAAAAATCGTTGATGAACGGTGCAGATTGTAGTGTCTCTGAAGAACTGTAGGATGGGATAGGAAAAACGATACCCTTTGCCTTGACACACGGGGCAAGTCATTGACTGAAAACAGTCAATAGCCAACCGCAGAGTACCGGTTAGCTATACTTTTGATCGCTTCCCACTGATTATTCCCAATAACTGTCACTGTCCTCTAAGCCTCCTGCCCGGTTTGTCGCCATCGGCCTTTACGTAGCGGGCGATTTGTTCGTAGATTTTCTCCAGGCGTAATGGTTTGACCAGGTAATCATCCATGCCAGCGCTCAGCGCAATTTGCTGACTCTCTTCGCTGGCATGGGCACTTAAGGCAAGGATGGGAATGTGTTTGCCGGTCTCTTCCTCCTGTTCTCGGATCATTCGCGCAGCTTCATAACCGTCGAGATCTGGCATTTGAATATCCATCAGGATCAGGTCGAACTCAGTCTTCTGCCATGCTTCGATTGCTTCGCGCCCATTTTCGACGAGAACAACATCGAGATTGCTGTCAACCATCTGCATCTCCAGCAAAGACCTTAACATGGGATCATCTTCCGCCACGAGGATATGTAGCGGTCGGTCAGGGGGACAAGATGCTTCGGCCGGCGCCGTTGCTGCAACTGGCGACTTGGGATCAGCAACTGTCAGCTCGCGCTCCGCAGGGGCACTCTGGAGCGGGATGGTGAACGAGAAGTTTGAGCCTTCGCCAAACTGACTCTCGACCCTGATTGTCCCGCCCATGCGTGCGACCAGCCCCTTGCAGATCGACAACCCCAAACCAACCCCGCCGTACGCCCTGGTGTTTGAGCTGTCCATCTGGGTGAACCCGTTGAACAGCTCTGCAATCATTTCCTGAGGAATGCCGATGCCGGTATCTTGCACCGAGAAGAGCAGCATACGTTCGCCTGCTTTGGTTTCTTCTGCCGACAACAACGTGACGCTTATTTTCACCTCACCCTGCTCGGTGAATTTAATAGCATTGCTGATCAGGTTGACCAGAACCTGACGTAGGCGCATCTGATCTGCGGTAACGTCTTTTGGGACATCGCTGTCGATGTCCAGCTTCATGACCAGCCCTTTCTTTTCCGCCTGCAACTGCAAGATATCAACGGCCTCGCGGAGGCAGGTATGTAAATTGAAAGCTTCCTTTTTCAGAGTCAGCTTGTCAGCTTCGATCCGGGAAAAATCAAGGATATCTCCAAGCAGCTCCATCAGAGAGGACGCTGCGTTGTCCGCCAGATCGAGGCAGCGGACAAGTTCCGGCTTGAAAGTGTGCTGTTGCAACAACTCGATGACGCCGATGATTGTTGTCATCGGCGTCCGGATCTCGTGGCTCATGGTCGCAAGAAACTCGCTCTTCGCCTGGCTGGCTTTTTCCGCCTCGCGTTTGGCCTGCCGCAAAGAATCCTCCATATGTAGACGTTCTGTCGCGTCCTGTATCCCCAGCAGGATGGAATCCTGAGTGGCCTCGCGGGCACGCATCCTGCGGGCCGTAAGCAGCATCGAGCGAGGGCCGAGGTGAGGGAAATCAAAAGTTAGCTGGAAATTGTCCATCTGTGTGCTTTTGGGGAGAATCTTTTCAAGCAGCAGACGCAGGTCAGGGTTGTTCCACTGCCCGGTGCCCAAGTCGAAAACACATTGCCCCTCGGTCTGGTGCGGAGCCACCTGGAACTTTTCATAAAAAGCAGGGTTGGCGGATTTAACCCGAAGCTCGGCATCGAGAACCAGCAGAGGATCTTTGATCGTATCGACGATGCGCAGGGCATGTTTGTGCGCTGATTCGATTTCCTCCATGCTTTTTTTCAGTCGGTCGATGTCGAACAGGGTGATGACCGCCCCTTCCACTTTTTCTTCCATAGTTTTATAAGGGCGGATGCGCAGCAGATTCCAGAGGCCTCTTCGATCGCGAATCTCCTTTTCGAAGGGCTCTCCGGTGTGAATCGTGTTGCGCAGAATTTCTTCCATACCCGGTAGTGATTGATGTAAATTGAGGATGCTGATCGACTGTCCGACGTCGTTCTGGCTGACGTTGAAAGTGGCCTCGGCGTTTGGGCTGACGAGGCGGATTTGCAGGTTCTCTTCCACAATGACGAAGGGAATCTGGGCGCTAAGCAGCAGGTTGCGCAGGTCCCCGTGAGATTGGCTCAGCTCAGTATTCCGGGTCTGAAGCTCGGCATTGACGGTCGAAAGTTCCTCGTTGCTCGACTCCAGCTCTTCCTTGGCCGTTTCCAGCTCTTCGTTGATGCTCTGCAACTCCTCGTTGCTGGAAAGGATCTCTTCATTCGCGATCCTGATATCTTCCAGAGACTTATCACGGTCTTCGATCAGAGTCTGCATATACTCCCTGGTCGAATACAGATCCTGCCGCAGACGCAGCAGTTCTTCTTCGGAAACAGAAGCACCTTTATCGTGCCTGGCGTCTGCACGCTTGGTAGCGTTCGCCGGTAACTCTACCGGCTCGAACTGTACCAGATACAGGGCCATATCATCCGGTCCGCCAAAGGGGGTAATTTCAAGTGTGAGTCCGTGGAAACCGTCTTTAAGAGAAATGCGCAAGTCCTCTTTCCGATGCGAGGTCTGTGCCTTTTTAGCTGTGTAGATCAAGCTTCGTAAATCCATGCGCAAGTCATCATGCACCATCTTCATCAGGTTCAGACTTGCCTTGCCGGGCATGGGGCGCAAGTAAAGGCTGGTGTCACCGCGAAAATGCAGAATATTCATGTCCTGATCGATCACCACCGCCGCCGGGTGATACTTGCGCAGCAGAACCCTGTCGGTCAGTGTCTGTAGATCACGCGAATCGGCAGATTCAACTTTCCCGGGGAAAAACGGCGGGAGGGCCCGTTTGGTAACAAGACCTTTCGATTGCTGGGTGAACTCGCGTATGGCTGGTTTTACGCCACCTTTTTTACAAAAAATTCGCTGTTTCTTGTTGACCGGCACAAAAAGCTCATCAAAGGAACCGATACTTTCTGACGAGCCGAGCAAGAGGAAGCCGCCAGGATGCAGTGCGTAATGAAACAGTGGCATAACCTTTTTCTGCAGGCTTGTGCCGAAGTAGATCAGGACATTGCGGCAGCTGATCAGGTCGAGACGAGAGAATGGTGGGTCTTGGGTGAAGTCCTGGCGAGCGAAGATACACAGTTCCCGAACCGCTTTCTTAACCAGGAAGCCTTCGCGGGTCTCGTCAAAGTAGGTTCGCAGTCGCATGGGATGGAGGTCAGCGACATCAGCCCTGGTGTATAAACCGCTTCGCGCCTTGTTGATTGCCTGCTCGCTGATATCGGTACCAAAGACTTGAATCGGCACAGAACACCCCTGAGCGTCCATAAATTCCAGCAGGCTGAGAGCAATCGAATAGACTTCCTGTCCGGTCGCGCAACCTGGAACCCAGATGCGCACAGGGGTGTCCTCTCCTTTGTCTTGAACAATCGCAGGGTAGACGGTTTGGCTGAGGGCCTCGAAGACCATCGGGTCGCGAAAGAAGCTGGTGACCTTGATCAGCATGTCTTCATTCAACGCTTCTGCCTCGTGCGGGTGCTCTTGAAGATAATCGGCATACTCGTTCAGGGTGTTCAACTTGTTAATCGCCATGCGTCGCAGGATGCGCCGACTGATGGTGCTGCGTTTATAGCCGACAAAATCGAACCCCAGGGTTTTCAGGTTATTCAGGATCTGTTCGATCGTATCCGCATCCTTATCGTCCGGGACTTCAATCGGGGGGGCGGTCTTGGGCGGCAGCTGAAAAGCAGGATGCCGTGCCAGTCGGGTGATTTCGTGACCTATCTCTTCGGGTGACAGGACCAGATCCACGCAGCCCGCTGCTGCTGCATGGCGGGGCATTTCTGGAAACTCAGCGCTCTGTTCGTCCTGGGCAAAGGTGATCCCACCTTCACCCTTGATGGCCTTCAGGCCCTTGCTGCCGTCGGAACCAGTGCCGGAAAGAATCACCCCCACACAGGCCTCGTTCAGATTTGCCGCCAGGGAGAGGAAAAAGTGGTCGACGGAGAGGGTTGGCCCGATAGGTCGTTCACGCGGCATCAGCTTCAGAGTTCGCTCTTCAAGAGACAAGGCTTGTCCTGGAGGAATCACATAGACCTGGTTCGGCTGCAGCGGCATGTCGTTCTCAATGGTGAGGACTGGCATGCTGGTTGCCTTGGAGAGTAATTCGGCAAGGTTGCTGTGGTAGGTGGGATTAAGGTGTTGAACCAAGACAAAGGCCATGCCCGTATCGTCGGGAACTGTTGCGAGTAGCTGCCTGGCCGCAGTAAAGCCACCAGCCGAAGCGCCTATGCCGACCACTGCAAAGGATGAGTCGTGTTTCAAAGTGTCCGTTGTCTGCTGATGAGCCGGTTTCCGGGATTTCTTTTTCGCCATTTGCTCTCCGAAAAAAAACGAAGCCAACACATTCCCTGAACATTAGTAGTGACGTCGGCTCTATACAAGGTAATTCCTCTTGAGTATAACCTTGATTGTAGCAATAAGCCGGATTTATTCAAGAGTGTGAGTTGGCCACTAAATACAGATCCTGGTGACCTGAGATCGGCTCCTAATAGTGGATAACATACTCTTTAAGCTTTAGATCTGATCAATATGAGTTGCGAGCGTGCCGGTTGCTTGCAATAGACACACTCGGCAATATGCGTTCATTTGGCTGAACAATGCAATGCGCACATGCACTGTCGCTGATACCCGATTTCATGCTTCAAGATCTTGCCACAGCCGCATCCGCTTGCTTTGACGGGGTTTGATGTTAGCCTGAATAGAGAGACAAAAGAGTATTGATATCTAAGTAACTGAACATACGTGTAGTGCTATTTTTGCTCTTAAAATACAAAGAGATCGAGCGGGTTGACTGATTATGGGCTGAAAAGTATGGACTCTCAAAGTCAGACATACACATTGCCAGTCTTGCCTTTGAAAAATGCCGTGTGCTTTCCTGGCTTAGCTATGCCTGTCACAATTCAGGACCCTGCCGCAGTCCATGCCGTTGAAGCGGCTTTGGCTGATGATTTAAAGAGAGTTGCTCTCTTTGTCCAGAAGAATATCAACCAAACAAACCCCAGGGGCAATGACCTCTACTCAATTGGCACCACGGCAAACCTCACCGTCGTGGCAAGGTTTGGCTCAACCTTGCAAGTTATCATCCAGAGTCTTGAGCGCGTCGAAGTTGTTCATTTTACTCAGCAAAAACCTTTCCTAAAAGCCCAAGTACGACCAGCTCCAGTGACAACAAGGCAAAGTGTTGAGAGTGAGGCATTGCAGCGAGAGGTCCTTGACCTATCCGGTCAATATCTAGCTCTCAGCAACCCCGATGTTGAACACAAACTCCCGCTTGTGGTCGCATCGGGCGTAGGCTTTATGGTGACCGTTTACACTTTGGCCAAACTGCTGCAGCTTGATCTGGCCAAGGAACAAACCCTGCTGGAAGCTTCGGATGACAACCAGGCCATGTCGACACTCCGGGGCTTTCTGCGTCACGAAATTCAGATTCTTGAGGTTCGCAAGAAAATCTCCGATCGTGCAAATGACACAATGAGCAAGGAACAACACGATTATATCCTGCGCGAGCAAATCAGAGCCATGCAGCAGGAGTTAGGAGAAGGGACCCCGGAAACAGAGACCTCCGGCTTAAGAGAAAAACTCGCGCAGAGCTCTTTGCCGGAGAGCATTCAAGCCGAGGTTGAAAAAGAGATGTCTCGTCTTGAACAGCTTCCCTCCTCGTCACCGGAACACCAGGTCCTGCTCTCCCATTTGAGCTTAACCCTCGACCTGCCGTGGGACAGGATGACAACCGACAACCTCGACTTACAGAATGCTCGCCAGGTCCTTGATGAGGACCACTACAATTTAAAAGAAATAAAAGAGCGCATTGTCGAACAGCTTGCCGTCATGAAACTCAACCCGCAAGCAAAGTCTCCCATTCTCTGCCTGGTGGGGCCGCCGGGCGTCGGCAAAACCTCACTGGGGCATTCAATCGCCAGGGCCTTGGATCGTAAGTTTGATCGGTTCAGCCTTGGTGGCATGCATGACGAAGCGGAACTTCGTGGCCACAGGCGCACATATATAGGGGCTATGCCGGGCAGAGTCATTCAGTCCATTCGCCGGGCAGGGACCAAAAACCCGCTGATCATGCTCGATGAAATCGACAAACTCGGCCATGACTTTAGAGGCGATCCAGCTTCCGCGTTGATGGAAATTCTGGATCCGGAGCAGAACAACACGTTCCACGATAACTACCTCGACCTTCCTTTCGATCTCTCCAAGGTGTTTTTTATTACCACGGCCAATACGGTCGATGCCATTCCCAAGCCCTTGCTCGACCGGATGGAAACATTACATTTAAGCGGCTACAGCGATGAGGAGAAAATCGAGATTGCGAATCGGTATCTCTTCCCCCGTCAGAGAAGCGAAGCGGGCCTGCAAGACGATCAACTCTTTCTCCCGGAAGAAACCCTGGCAACGATCATTCGACGCTATACCCGTGAAGCCGGAGTCCGCGAACTCGAGCGCATGCTGGGTCGTCTGGCACGAAAGGTTGCGGTTCCCTTTGCCCAGGGAGAGACTTCTCCGTCCACCATTGGGATCTCCGAGTTACCAGAGATGCTTGGCCCTGAGCGTTTTTTTGCAGAGCAGCTTCGCAAGAACCTTCTCCCCGGAGTCGCCACCGGGCTGGCTTGGACAGAGGCTGGTGGCGATGTCCTTTACATCGAAGCCATCGAACTTCCAGAAGGTGAAAAGTTGACGATGACCGGCCACCTCGGTGAAGTGATGAAAGAATCGGCCATTGCCGCGAACAGTTATGTGCTTGCTCATTGTCAGGAATTCGGTATCAAGAAAACCGCAGAAGCCGTGCATATTCACGTCCCGGCGGGCGCCATCCCCAAAGATGGGCCCTCGGCCGGGGTCACCATAGCGACAGCTTTAGCTTCTCTCTACACAGAACGAGTTGTACGCAACGACACGGCGATGACTGGAGAAATTACTTTAAGCGGGTTGGTGCTGCCTGTCGGTGGCATCAAGGAAAAGATCCTCGCCGCTAGGCGTGCCGGCATCAAGCGCGTGATCCTGCCGCGTGAGAACCAAAAGGACCTGATATCGCTACCGGATGAGGTCAAGGCCGAGATGGACATGATCTTCGTTGAACGGATTGAAGACGTTTTGTTCGCTGCCTTTCCTTCGGAACACATGGAAGAAACAAGACAGCAATAAGTGAAAAAATACTGTCTGACAACACGGTGCAAAGCCCAGCACCTGAAGCACTCTGCTCATTACTGGAAGAGGGCGCGAAAACATCGATTGAAGATTTGCAGATGAGGGAGAGATTGAAATGGCGACCCAATTTTCAGAATGCGGGCCAACACCCTTTGATCAGGGTTGGTACATAGCACTTGCAGACATTTCTCCGGTCGGAATCTTTTTCACTGATGCCGAGGGGAATTGTCTTCATGTCAACCGCCGTTGGTGCGAAATTTCAGGGCTTTCTCCCACGGAGGCAGAAGGTAAAGGGTGGCTTCTGGCTATTCATGAAGAAGACCTGGAAAATGTTTCAGCACGCTGGAATGCCTCCGTCAGGAGCAACCAACCCTTTTGGGCCGAGTATCGCTTTTCGTCACCTCAGGGGAAAGTCACTTGGGTTGTTGGCAATGCCCGTGCGGTCCTCTCGGAAGACGGAATTGTCACCGGACACATCGGAACGATAACGGATATCGACAAGAGCAAAACGCAGCTCGTTGACCTGGAGCAGCTCAGTACACATTTCAAAACGATCATCGAACAAATGCCGGTGCTCTTGTTTGCCTTTGATCCTCAAGCTCGATTATGTGCATGGAACAATGAAGCCGTACGGATTACAGGCTATACGGCCAGTGAGATGATTGGTAATCCGGAGGCAATGGAACTGCTTTGCCCAGACCCTGAATATCGACAGAGAATGTTAGACCTCTACAAAAACAAAGGAGATTGCTACCGTAATTGGGAATGGCAGCTGGTCGCAAAAGACGGCGAGGTGAAAGACATCGCTTTTTCAAATATCTCACAGAGTCATCCTGTTGAGGAGTGGGCAAATTGGGGCGTCGGTATTGATATAACATCCCGTAAAGAAGCAGAAAGAAAATTACACGAGCGCGTCAAGGAGTTAACTTGTCTTTACAAACTCTCTGTTAGGTCAAACCGTCCCAATCTTGATCTTGACGAATTCCTTCAGGATGTCGTTGAAATCATTCCCCCGGCCTGGCACTACCCGGAAACAACCTGTGCCCGGATTGTTTTTAAAGAAAAGATCTTCCAGAGCGAGGCTTTTGCTGTATCAGCATGGAGGCTTTCAAGCGACCTGAGTGTCCGCGGCCAGAAAGTAGGACTTATAGAAATCTATGACAAGGAGCAACACCCTCCCATGGCAGAGGGCCCTTTCCTGTTAGAGGAACGCCTGCTGATCGATGAAATATCATTACAGGTATCAAGGACCATCAGCCATGTTTTGGCTAAACAGGATCTAAAGCTGCTCGATGAGCTTACGGCCAAAACGGAAGAACTCGAGCAGTTTGCTCACACCATTTCGCACGACTTAAATACTCCCTTGGCAGCAATTGCCGGCTTTGCCGAGCTACTCAATGACCGACTCGCGGTAGGTGACCTTGCTCAGGCACATATTTGTGCTGAGCGTATATCAGAGATCGTATGGCGAATGGAACACCGCATCAGCGAACTCCTCAAGCTTGCTAAAATGGGGAAAATTATCGAGCCGACAGATGAAATCAATTTTGGGGAAATCGTTGATGAAGCGATCAACGTGTTAACACCACGATTGAACGATAACCACATAGAGGTAAAAAGGGATGAGAGATTCCCGAAGGTTCTGGGTGACCGTACGCGCCTGCTTGAAGTCATTGAAAACCTGCTGGACAACGCCATCAAATATATTGGTCCACAACCAAACCAGGTTGAAATCGGTTGTCGGCTTGAACCAGCCGAAACCGTTTTTTTCGTCAAAGATAACGGTATCGGTGTTCAGCAAAAACATTTTGACACTATTTTTGAACTCTTTAAGCGACTTGATAAAGACAGCAATGGAAACGGAACCGGGTTGGCCATTATCAAAAGAATCATTGAAGCGCATGGAGGACGAATCTGGGTAGAATCTGAAGGCTTAGGAAAAGGATCCTGTTTCTGTTTCACTTTGGGCCACGTTCTTTCTGACTGAGGCTTCATTGTCATTATTTTTTTGCGGATGGCTAAAGGGGTCACTTTAAACAAAGCACTGTAAAGATCTAATGGGCTCGCCATCGTATGAAACATAAATTTCGGTATCAAAAATTCTATCAAGATATTTTGATTCATACACCTTTCTGGAGAATGCTTTCTCTGTTAGTTCTCCTGTGGCTGATTTTTTCTGCGGCCTTATATGTAACAGAAAGCAGGATGACAGAATCGAGCATCACCTCCTATGGAAATGCTCTTCACTGGGGGATTGCTGCCTTTTCAACCGCCGGTATAGCAGGCACACCTCTTTCTGGACATTCGCAATTAATTGGTGGGATTTGGATAGTTCTCGGGTCATCAGTTTTCTTTGGAACAATAGTCGCTACGATCACAACTTACTTTTATGCGACCCCTACAGCGCCCAGCCAGACAAATTGTCGAATCTATCGAGTATAACCTCGAACAGCTTTATGATCTCTCTATTGAGGAACTCGATTTACTCAAGGAGACGACTGATGCATTGATCCTGCATGTGGAACGCCAGAAAGAAAAACAGTCTATTGAGAAGACCTGATTCTCCGGATCTCTATGACATGGGTTTGTTTGACATGAACCTTCCGTCTGCTATAAGGATTAGTGTGGGCTAACCATGATTAGGGCCGAAATATTAGGATAAAAGTTGTCGAACATTACTGCAAAATGAACACGGCTTGGTGAAACCAAACTCTAAGAAGACCGTCGTATAAGGGGGCCCCATGAGCTATAAAACCATACTTGTTCACATCAATTCGGAGAAACGTTGCACAGCGCGTCTTGAAGTCGCCATTCAGTTGGCTAAGAAATACGATGCCTGTCTGGTTGGGCTGCATGCATTTTTCCCATATACCCCACCTGGATACATAATGGCTCATATGGGGGCGGAGATTATTGCGGCCCAGCAGCAGGCTGCCACTGAGTCCATGTCACAAACTGGAGAGGCTTTTCGCAAACAAACATCAGCCGCAGGCTTAGAAAACAAGGAATGGCACACTGCTCATGATGACCCAGTCTCTGCACTGTCATTGCAAGCACGGTATGCTGATCTTATTGTAATTGGTCAGAGTGGTATTGCGGACGACTCGGAAGTAAATAAGGTTTTCCCGGAACGTTTAATCCTTGTTGCCGGGCGGCCAGTTTTGGTTGTGCCGGAAATTGGTGATTTTCCCTGCGTAGGAAAGCGTATTATTATTGCGTGGAATGCTAGTCGGGAAGCAGCAAGAGCCGTTACAAATGCGATCCCTTTTCTCAAGATGGCAGACAAAGTCTATGTCATGGCGGTCCAATCCAACGCTGGCGAGAACGAGAACATCTCCACTGAACAGATCGTTCAGTATCTCTCTCGTCATGATGTCGGCGTCGAGGTGGAAGAGAGCCATGGTGTCGAAATTGGAGTTGGTAATGAACTGCTGTCACGAGCATCAGATTTATCTGCCGACCTGCTTGTCATGGGTTGTTATGGTCATTCTCGCGTCAGGGAATGGATTCTCGGTGGTGCGACCCGCACCATACTGGAATCAATGACGATACCTGTACTCATGTCTCATTAGTTTAACGTGAAGAGTCAATTTAAGCCTTTAAAGGCCCACTCGCCTAAATTCACGTAGGCACTGTTTCTTCTGCCTGCGCATCTCTTAGACCTTCATTCAGTCTCTCGTTTTTCTCCCAGCCTTACAGCCTTACTGTTCTCCTCTAGCGTTACTCCCTCATCTTTTGTTTTCGTGAGTCAGCTCATCAATATTTAGGACGGTTTTCCCTCTCCGTGCGACTCTCTTAGAACAGGCAACAAAATCGGTGATTTCTTTTGCTGAGACAAAGCATACTATGCACTGAGAGAAAACCCATCTTGTCAAGTAGCAACTGTGGAAAAAACTCAACTTGCTGTTTCTGCGTCTATTCTATTGTAAGTTGACATCTAAAAACGTAGTGATAATGTCGACGTTAGAAGAGGTTAATCGTTGTTTAACAGGCAAAGCCAAGAGAGGAGGAGCTAGCCATGGAAATGGACATTTTGAAAGAAATGGAAAGCTTGCGTCGAGGAATTGATGGTGCCTTTAAAGAGTTTGGAGTGGGATCATTTTTAGAGCCCTCATTCTTGCCCGGAGTTGGCCTGCAACGGTTTCCACAGGTCAATCTTGCTCAGGATAAGGACAACGTCTACGTGGAAGCCCTGGTGCCGGGTGTCGACGCCAAGGATCTTGACCTGACGGTAATGCGTGGGGTTTTAACTCTTACCGGCGAACGTAAAGAGGAAACAGACTCTCAACGAACCTGGCATCGTCGTGAACGCGGACATGACAAATTCATGCGCACCATAGATTTACCCAACGAAGTAGATGTGGATGGGGTTATCGCTAAGTTTAGCAACGGCGTCCTTTTGGTTACGCTGCCGATTCAGGAACAGGCCAAACCAAAGAAAATCTCAGTCAAAACCCATTAACATAAGGGCGACGTAAAAACGACAGTGGAGGTGACATCATGGGACAAAAAGATATGTCGGTAAGAAGTGGTAACGAAATTGAAGGCCGTGAACAGACTCACGATCTTTTCATCCGGCCCGCTGTTGATATCTTTGAAACAGACGAGGGCATAACCTTGCTGGCCGATTTACCTGGAGTTACCAAAGAAGATTTGAACGTTGACATAGAACAGGGGCTTTTGACGGTTCAGGCTAAGGGCAAATCGTATCTTAAGGCTGAGCCTATTCAGCGCGAATTCCTGCCTGGCAACTTCTATCGGCAATTCCAACTGGCAGATATCTTTGATGCGGAAAAAATTTCAGCCAAAATAAACAACGGGGTTCTGACTCTTCGCGTGCCCAAGTCCGAAGCAGCCAAGCCTCGTCATATAGAAATCACTGCAACGTAATCCGACACAGAGGAAGGTGAGAAAGTGATGACACTCCGAGATTTGATTCCATGGAAGCACAACAAGGATGTCAGTGTAGAGAGGAGATCGAGTCACCCGAATCGCTCAGTACGGTGGCAAGTCGTTGAAAGTACCCTTTCTTCTTTATCCATTTGTGTCTTTTCCCTTCCATGCTTTCAATCCTTTCGTACAAGAAGCATTTCATTTCATCCTTTATGCTTAGATCAACTTTCTCTCTCTCAGTTTATGGACAACAAACACAAAACAAGCTCCAAGTTCTTACGGTTTACAGATGATATTTCTTGTTTCAGTAGCCGGAATTTTCGTTTGGACCTCACCACTTGCAATCAGTGAGCGCTTGAGAAGCCCGTTTTCGTCTCATAAGCCGTTACGTTTTAGAAGGTAGCTCAATCCGGTAGCACATCTGCTTTTGGAGGCATGGGTAGCTCATGCTTTTTGGCTTACAAGATCCTTTCGACCCGTTTGCGAAATTTCTTACTACAATTGGGTTCGCGGAAAAACCAACCCCCGCATCTCCGGTTCAAGAAATTACTCAGGGATTTTTCCTGAGTTTGGCACAACATTTGATGCCTGCTAGTTAATAACAACGGGAAACTTGATGATCATAAGACTGGTGTCATCATACAGTTTATCTTGTGCAGTAAACTGCTTAACTCTGGCCAGCATACGAGTACAAATCTCTTTTGACGACTTTTGATGCCAAGTCGCTAACAATTGTCTAAAACGTTCAACAGAGAACATCTCTCCAGCAGGACTTAATGCCTCCCATATACCATCTGTGCCAACGATCAAAATATCACCCTCTCTAAATTTTGAAGATTGACACTCATTTTTCATCTCGTCAAGTGCTCCTAGCGGGCTACCAGTACAGCTAAGTTCCTCAAAACACTGCCCATTCGTATGATAGATGTAAACTGGCCCCTGACCAGCGGAACACCATTTTATTGACCTTAAACGGACATCTACCACGCCTAAAAAAAGAGTCATAAGCAACCCATTCTCTGCATGGCGAGAGAAAAATTTATTTAAACGATCCATTATCTTTTCAAGATTGTCCTGTGAGTGTTCCGCCTCGGTCTGTAGTGCACCCTTGACCATAGCCATAAGTAGTGCGGCAGAAGTTCCGTGTCCGGAAACATCACCGACAGCAATACCGAGGATGTTCCTGGAAACTGTCTCCGGATAATAAAAATCGAAATAGTCACCACCGACATCTTCTGAGTACAGAGTCTTCGCATAAACATCAAGCTCAGGAAATGTCATATTATTTATTGATGGCAGTAAGGTTTCCTGAACCTCATGTGCAAGCTCAAGAGAAGACTTGAGCTGTTGGTATCGACGTTCAGTTTCCCGGAGCGTCTTCTCAAAAGTAAAGTGTCGACTTAAATCGCGAGCAATAAATGAAGCGCCTACAATAAGGTCGTGTTTGTCAGTAACGGGTGAAATGGAAAGAGAGACTGGAATTGTAGTCCCATTCTTCCGAAGGAGAATAGTTTGGAAATGTGCAACTCTCTCTCCATTAAATGTACGTAAAAGAATTAGCGATATCTCTTTAATTCTGTCAGGTAAAGAGAGTTTGGTAATTTGCTCTCCAATCAGTTCCTTACCTGAATATCCGTAAGTCTTTTCTGTGGCTGGATTGCAACTCACAATATCGCCTTGTTTGTTTAACCCAATGATTGCGTCATCAGAGGATTCGATGACTGACAAGAGAAAAGAACTAACCTCGTCCATAAGCACCTCTCAAAAAACCATAAAATTATTATCTCATTGAAACGTCAAGATACAAGCCAATGACAGTGAGGAGGCATGCAGTAATGGCACTATACCCAAAAATGATGGGATGTTAATTCGCCATATCCAGCCTCACGGATTCGAGATCTTATGGTCTAATAAACAAGCCAATGGCGATTGTTATATTTAGAACAGTTCTCCTTTGCTAAGCCGCACTCAAAAGCAGGCAACAAAATCAGTCATTTTCATGCAGTTACAAGAACAAAGCTTGTCTTAAGAGAAAGTCCGCTTTGTGAAATTACAACAGCGAACAAATTGCTTCAACTGCCTGTTTCTACGTTTCATTCTTAGTATATTGACAAGCTAAAAGCTGGTGATAGAGTGGAGTTAGAAGGTCTTAATAGCTATTTAACAGGCAAAGCCAAGAGAGGAGGAGCTAGCCATGGAAATGGACATTTTGAAAGAAATGGAAAGCTTGCGTCGAGGAATTGATGGTGCCTTTAAAGAGTTTGGAGTGGGATCATTTTTAGAGCCCTCATTCTTGCCCGGAGTTGGCCTGCAACGGTTTCCACAGGTCAATCTTGCTCAGGATAAGGACAACGTCTACGTGGAAGCCCTGGTGCCGGGTGTCGACGCCAAGGATCTTGACCTGACGGTAATGCGTGGGGTTTTAACTCTTACCGGCGAACGTAAAGAGGAAACAGACTCTCAACGAACCTGGCATCGTCGTGAACGCGGACATGACAAATTCATGCGCACCATAGATTTACCCAACGAAGTAGATGTGGATGGGGTTATCGCTAAGTTTAGCAACGGCGTCCTTTTGGTTACGCTGCCGATTCAGGAACAGGCCAAACCAAAGAAAATCTCAGTCAAAACCCATTAACATAAGGGCGACGTAAAAACGACAGTGGAGGTGACATCATGGGACAAAAAGATATGTCGGTAAGAAGTGGTAACGAAATTGAAGGCCGTGAACAGACTCACGATCTTTTCATCCGGCCCGCTGTTGATATCTTTGAAACAGACGAGGGCATAACCTTGCTGGCCGATTTACCTGGAGTTACCAAAGAAGATTTGAACGTTGACATAGAACAGGGGCTTTTGACGGTTCAGGCTAAGGGCAAATCGTATCTTAAGGCTGAGCCTATTCAGCGCGAATTCCTGCCTGGCAACTTCTATCGGCAATTCCAACTGGCAGATATCTTTGATCCGGAAAAGATTTCAGCCGAAATGAAAAACGGGGTTCTGACTCTTCGCGTGCCCAAGTCCGAAGCAGCCAAGCCTCGTCATATAGAAATCACTGTAATGTAACCCGACACTAAGGGAGGTGAGAAAGCGATGACACTCCGAGATTTGATTCCATGGAAGCACAACAAGGATGTCAGCATAGAGAGGAGATCGAGTCACCCTCTGGAACAGCTCCACTGGGGAATTGACCGGTTGTTCGATGACTTTATGCAAGACCTAGATTGGCCGACAACGACTGAAGAGGGAGTGCTTTCTCCGCGCATCGACGTTTCTGAAACCGATAAAGAAGTGACTGTCACAGCGGAGATGCCTGGTCTGGATGAGAAAGATATTGATGTCTCTCTGGAGCGGGAGTCCCTTGTTATTCGTGGCAATAAAGAGTCAAAAAATGAGGAAAAAGGGAAGACCTATTGTCAAGTAGAGAGGGCTTACAGCTCTTTTTATCGCGTGATTCCATTGCCTTGCGAAATCAACGATAAAAAGATAAAAGCGATTTACAAAAAAGGCCTGTTAACGGTGCATTTGCCCAAAGCTCAAGATGTAATCAGAACTCGCAAACAGATCGAGATTCATTGAGACCAGCAACCTGGTTGTCTTCGCCAAGGCGTGATGCTTGTTCTTCTGGTGTCACGTCTTAACGTTTGTCTCCTCCTGTTCGGGGTGTTAATTGTTGGTAGCAACGTATTCAGGCGCGAACAACGAAGAGATTATCGAGAACGCTACACTGAAATAACCAAATGTTTCTCGCTGCGCTATTGCGACATGTCGGGCCACCATGGAGTTTAAAGATTATTACAAGATCCTGGGTGTGAATCGCAAAGACGATACGAAGGAGATCAAAAAAGCCTATCGTAAGCTGGCGCGGAAATATCATCCCGACGTTAACCCTGGAAACAGTGAGGCCGCACAAAAATTTCAGGATATCAACGAGGCTCACGAAGTGCTCGCCGATCCTGAAAAACGTCAGCAATACGATCAACTTGGTTCGCAGTGGCAACAATATCAGAAAAGTGGAGGAACTCCTGAAGGTTTTAGCTGGGGGGAAAGTCCCTTCGCGCAAAACAAAAGTTATAGCTATAAAACGGTCAATCCCGAGGAATTCGAAGAACTGTTTGGCGCCAGGGGTGGGTTTTCCGATTTTTTCAACAACCTCTTCGGCGGAGCAAGCCAGCGGCAAACTAAAAGTGGTTTTGGAGAGCAACGTTTCTACCGTGAAACGCGATCAAGGCAGGGCGGAGATCAAGAACATTCCCTACAGGTGACACTCAATGAAGCCTTCCACGGTTCAAAGCGCGTACTGGAATGGTCGGATGGCCGAAAAATTGATGTAAAAATTCCTCGTGGGGTCAAGACCGGATCGCGGGTTAGACTTAAAGAACGAGGTGGAGCCGGTGTCGGGGGAGGCAAAGCAGGGGACCTTTATCTTCTCATCGAAGTTTTACCCGACAAACGTTTTCTGCGCGACAATGATGATCTGAAGACTACTGTTCAAGTTGGTTTATTCACAATGTTGTTGGGCGGCAAAATCTCGGTACTAGGCGTCGACCGAACAGTCACTTTGGAGATCCCGCCCGAGACTAGAAATGGCCGGGTTTTCCGCCTGCGAGGCATGGGAATGCCAAAGCCCAGTCACCCAAGCCAGAGGGGTGATCTTTACGTGACCGTGGACACTCTTCTACCGCAGAATCTGACAGACGAAGAGAAAAAAATAATTGAAAAGTGGAAGAAAATCCATTGAACAAAGGGTGTGTCCGGGAGGGACGCATTTATGCTTCTGTCGGCAGGGAGAAGGACAATGAAGCAATATCCGATTGCAATTTCCTTTAATCCTCTCGTAACTCATTTTGAATATAGCCTGGTAGCCCAGCTGGCAAGAGTTTCCATAGAATTCATTCGACAGTGCGAGCGCGAAGAACTGATCAAGGGTCGGACCATGCTTCACGGTGTGAAAGGCCTTTGTTGTGAAGATGTAAGAAAGCTTAAATTAATTCGTTACCTGCATGAGGATATGGGACTGGATCTTGGTGCTGTAGATTTTGTATTGCGATATCGTGAGCGACTCAAGATGATGCAACGCCAGATTGATGATATGGAGCGCCAACTTCGCCAAAAGGATCAGCAACATCAAGCCGAGGTTGTCGCTCTCTGTCGGAACTTGCAACAATGTGAAAATTGAGTCGACACCCCCGTGAGAAGGGCTTTGGCCAGATTTAAAAAAGCGTCAGTACTATTTCCGTTTCGTCCAGGGAAACAATGTCGTTCTGCACGCCTTTTTGAGCGCGCTCTGCAAAGCACCAATCTGTAACTCAACTTCTTCTTCACCGCGGTCAATTGCTCGAGCAGTCGTGGTAAAATCGGCCCAGTGAGCAACTCCGTTTTTTGGCGAGAGAACGATGTTGGCGTCCTTGAGTTGTTCTTTGTTAAGAGCTGCGCGTGCCAGGGCATCAGCGCGGGCAATGACATCGAGCGCGTTGCGTGGCTCGTTGAACGCATCGGGTGCGTCTCCCACGTCGACTGCGATGACAAAGTCAGCTCCAAGTTGGCGGGCAGCAGCTATCGGGACAGTTTCAGTCCAGCCGCCATCGACCAACAATCGACCCTCTAGTTTAACAGGATTGAGTGCTCCTGGCATGGCGCAGGAGGCGGCGATCACATCGCGCAGTCGTCCATGCCTGAGAACAACTGGTTCGCCGCTCCGCAGATCGAGGGCGACAGCCGCAAAGGGAATACATGTCTGTTCGACGCATAAATCTTCGAGGAGATAAGCATAGCTGTTCGCAGCAATATCCCCATTGACCAGAGAGGTTTTGGTCACCATCATGGTATTAAACAGACCGCGTCTCGCCAATCGACCCATCTCAGCGAGAAGCCCTTCGTCGTGAGAATCAAGCTCCTTAAAAAAGTTGAACCCGGACCTGGCAAAGACTGCGCTTTCAAAGTAAGACGCAAAGCGTGCCTTGATCTCAACTACGTCAGGCTTTGTCGCGAACATGGCACCGATAATCGCTCCCATGCTGGTGCCTGTCACGATATCGATGGGGATACCATGCTTGGTCAACCCGGCAAGGACTCCGATGTGGGAAAAAGCCCGCGCCGCACCACCCCCGAGTGCTAGTCCAATTTTAAGTTGTTTTGCCATAATCGTCCTCAATATCGCCCAGACAACTACCCAGAAGCCTTCATATAAATTCTTTCACCGAGAAGCCAGTCATTGACATCGACATTTTTTATGCTTTTATTTGAGTATACTAACAAAATTACAGTATGTTGAAAGGAGTGCAAATTATGAGAACAAAAGGGGCATCTTTGGCGTTACTGGCAATAGTGGGAGTGCTTTTAGGTGGCTGTATGGCGCAGTTGAGTCAGGATGATCAGGCCAAGCTTGATGCCGCTCTTAAGGCTGCAGACGCAGCGGCCGCTTCGGCGCAAAGCGCTGCGACCTCCGCTCAAAGTGCTGAGGCTGCAGCAAAGAGTGCAGCGACTTCGGCAAAAAGCTCTGCCTCATCAGCTGATCGCGCAGAATCTGCTGCAAAGCGTGCCGAACAAGCTGCAACCTCCGCGCAGGACAGTGCGGACAAAGCCGCCAAGGCTTTTGAAATGGGTTTGCGAAAATAGTTCCAACACAGCAGAGGATTTTGCGTGGCAGCGATCTAAACCAACGCAACAGCTTACGTGGTGTGGTGGTTTGCGCGAATCAAGCCTGGAACAGTCACGTTTCGGTCGTGCCTTGTGCACCTTATCTGTGCTTACTTTGAAAGTACTCCCGCCAGAGGCGCCGAGAGCCTGCTACTCGTCTAACCTCTGCCCTATGACTTCCGATAAGCTGTTTTGCGCGCTGACAACAGCTCTTACCCGCGAGTAGTCGATCGCACCAGCCCATCTCGTTTTCGAAATCACAGTTAAGGCCTGCTGAAAAAGGTCGTCAAATCGTCCTAGATAGTCTGGATGAACCTCAAGCAAAAGGTGGTCACCATGGATTGCCGCCTTGACCGGTTGGTAACTGATCCTAACAGGTGTGTCTATTCCGACCTGATCATAAAGCGCCGCAACGTCCTCCGGGTACATACGTATGCAACCGTAACTTACGCGCCTGCCCACCCCAAAAGGGCGGTTGGTGCCGTGAAGGCCATAGCCGGGCTTCGACAAGCCAAGCCAGAAATCGCCCAGAGGGTTTTGCGGTCCAGGAGGCATAACCTGGGGTAGATCTGGATCCTGCATGCGCAGACTCTCGGGAACCTGCCATTGAGGCTTTTGCTTTTTGGTCGTGATGTAAGAAGCCCCTTCAGGCGTCTCTCTCCCCGCTCGGCCAATACCGAGAGGATAAACGCTAACTTGGTAGTGTCCGTCTTTCAAGGCGAGAATGTGAAATAACCGCAGTTCAGCCAGATTGATGTTTAAGCCCGTTATTGCTCCGTTCGGGACGATAACTTGGCCCGGCAGGGTAATCTTTGTGCCACTTTTGAGAATCCACGGGTCAACCGAGCGGTTGCTGTTTGCGACGACCTCGTAGCCAAAGCCTTCACGGCGAGCAACCTCCATCAAGGTTTCACTGCCGATTGTTACCGTTGTTCTTATTTCGCCAGAGACAACGGGAAACGTTGGGGACAATTCAGCCACACTTGAAGCCTGAGTGAGGGTCGCAATGGCACAAAAAAACAAGATGAAGAGAACCGGGACGATATTAATGATTTGCATTATGGTTCTGAACAATTTACTCGCCATTGTCAGTAAGTTGAACTGGGAAAGAGGAACATGATTAAAATGAAAACAAGCACTGCAATCAAAGTCACCTGCAGGACAATCTTCCAGTTTTCCTTTCGGCTCTCTGATGCTCCCCAGTGATGTTCATGGGACCAAAGACTTCCTTGTCGCATAACGCCTCTCTTATCTCCCCCCGTCACTTTCATTCTATCACGCTTATAAAGTGTTAACAGCGGTTACCGCCTTGTTGCAAGGGGCAGACTGTCAATCAGAAGAGTCCGTCAAGTTGCTGATTCGTAGCCGTTTGTTTGAACTTGAAGTTGCTGTAAAGGCTGATAATATGAAAGATAAATAGGAGCTAATCTCAAGCTTAAAAATCATCCCAAAATAAACAAGGAGGGATTACTATGCGCTGGAAAACACCACTATTTATACTTTTGGTCTTGTTAACAACAGGCGCCCTTGTCATAGCAACCCAATCAACAGTGTTGAGTCAGGACAAAGGCATTGAAAGCCTTAAACAAACCGGGTTGGCCTTTCGAAGTGTAGCGAAAAAAGTTTCACCGGCCGTTGTGTTTATTAAGGTTGAAAAGGAAGTGAGCACGCTAAATACTCCACAGTTTTTTTCACCATTCGGTAGTCCCTTTGATGATGAATTTTTCCGGCATTTTTTCGGTGAGCCTCCTCGGGAGCGCAGCCCCCAGCGGTCTCCAAGAAAAAGACAGGAGGTCGGACAGGGCTCTGGATTTTTGACAACTCCAGATGGATATATCCTGACCAACAACCATGTTGTTGGTGATTCGGATCGCGTTTATGTACAAATGCTCGATGGTCGAGAGTATCAGGCCGAGATCATCGGTGTTGATCCAGGCAGCGATCTCGCTGTAATTAAAATTGATGACTCAGATTTGCCGTTTTTACGGCTGGGCAATTCTGGAAAAATGGAAGTCGGCGACTGGGTTCTTGCTGTAGGCAATCCTTTTGGATTGTCCCACACCCTGACTGCAGGTGTTGTCAGCGCCAAGGGTCGCAGCGGTATCGGGTTGAGTGATTACGAGGATTTTATCCAAACGGATGCGGCAATCAATCCAGGAAACTCAGGCGGTCCATTGGTTAATCTCGAAGGAGAGGTTATTGGGATTAATACGGCCATATTCAGTCGAAGCGGTGGTTATATGGGGATTGGCTTCGCGATACCGATAGACATGGCAAAAGACGTCAGGGATCAACTGATTGAACATGGAGAGGTCAGACGTGGACGTCTTGGTATATATATTCAGAATATAACCCAGGACTTGGCTGATTCTTTTGAACTGGACAATGTGGAAGGAATCTTGATCACGCAGGTTGTGGAAAAATCTCCAGCAGAAGACGCTGGTCTTCAGCGAGGTGATATTGTCTTAGAAATTGACGGTGACAAGGTTGTCAACGTTGCCAATTTTCGCAACCGCGTTTCATTGACCCCTCCGGGGAGTAATGTCAACTTAACCATTTCGCGTGATGGAGTCAATAAAGACGTAAAAGTTAGAATCGGCAAACTGGATTCTAGTAGTCTGAGTCAAAACCAGCAGGAGAGCGAGTTTTCAAAGCTGGGGTTTAGCTTACACCAATTAACTCCTGAACTTGCAGACCGCTATGGCTATGAGAATGAAAAGGGTGTCTTAATCTCCAATGTTGAAGGTGGTTCGTTCGCTTACAGGGCGGGATTAAAAAGCGGGGACCTGATCCTTCAGATTAACAGGCAGGCGGTAGCGACGGTTGAAGAAGCGATAAAACGCCTACAGAACGGGGCAGGAAAAGTGATTTTGTTGCTGGTCAGGAGGGGAGATAGCGCACTGTACGTTACCTTGAAAGCGGAGTAGTAACCGACGAACCCAGGAACTCTGTCCTAATTACAGGGAGGAACTGTGACCAAATAGAACCTGATTGATGGCGCTATTTTGTGGTCCCGTGGTGGAAAATGTTTCACCTGTGTTGCGCTGTCATCTTCAGGTTTTATGGGCGTTTAGCCCGTTTTACGCATAAATCAGAGCTAGGACAATGTTGAGCAAAACTAAAGAAAATGCTCAGCATTTCAATGTGTTACGACGACTATTACATCAAGGGGCCAGCTGCCTACGGATCAGAAGGTCGGGAGTTCGAATCTTCCGCGGCGCGCCATATAAATAAAGGCCTCAGCACTTAATCGGTGTTGAGGCCTTTTGTGCTTTTGCTTGAATAGACAATAGCTTTGGCAACTACTGTTAGAGACAACGGCCGCTGTAGACGTCAGTCTTTTAATCTGATATTAGCGAAGATCAGGACTCAGCCTTGGTAATATGATACCAGCGCCTCTTTAAAAGCCAGTGCTGCTGGCGACTGTGATCGTGCCTTTAACTTTGCTACCCAAATCTGTCGTTCGACAGCCAATTTTTTAACCTTAACCTTGTAAAGTGCACCTGAAGCCAGATTGTATTTGACTGACAATTCAGAGACGAAAGCACAACCAAATCCGCTGGCCACGGCCTGCAAAACAGCTTCATTATTCCCAAGGCGTGCCGCCACCTTGAGGTCAGCAGGGTTATGGCCCATCAGTCGCAAGGCATCATCAAGCGTCTGGCCGCTGCCAGAACCTTCTTCTCGAATCACGATTGGCTCGGACACGAGGTCGTGCAAAGAAATAAAATCTTTGTTTCTCCATCGGTGCTTCGATCCAACGATAAGTACCAAGGAGTCGGTCATAAGTGGAACAAACTCCACTTTTTTTGAGGTTAAGCAATTACCAACAATAGCCAGTTCAATTTCTGTCTGTTCCAGGCGAGCGACGATGTCACGTGTGTCACCAGTTATCATGTTGAGTGTGATGCCTGGAAAATTTTCTTTCAGAGGCGCTAAGAGGGGAGGGATCAGGTAGTTTGCTGGAATATTACTGGCCCCGATTTTTAAGAGTGTGTTTCCAAACCCACGGAAGTCCGTCATAGACTGTAGCAAGGCGTCCCGTTCAGAAAGGATGCGGCGCGCATGCTGAAGAAACTTTTCGCCGCCGGACGTCAAGAGCACACCCCGCCCCAAACGGTCGAATAATACCGTTCCCATTTCTTCTTCCAATGTTGCCATATGTTGACTGGCCGTAGACTGGGTTAAGCAGATTCTCTCTGCGCCACGTGAAAAACTCCCTGTTTCAGCAATAGCAACGAATAGCTCTATCTGGCGTAAATTCACAATGCTCTCCTATTGACAATGTAAATACTAAGCATTCACATTATCGAAATTATCGGTTTGCATATCCCTTGTCAATAGTAGAAGATCACAACGTTTATATGTCGACGTCACCTTCAACAATTACGAGATTTTTTGACTTAAAGGAACCCTCCAATGAAAAAAATTATTGTCATGTTCGTAGCAACTTTGTTGCTTTCCGTGCCTGTATTGGCCAGTAACTACCAATATATCAGTGCCGCTGATTTGAAGGATAAAATTGATAAAAAGGCTCAAGGGCTGTTGCTCGATATTCAGGTTAAAGGTGAGTTTGATGAACACCATATCCCGGGGGCGGTTGCAACCTTTGCTTTCCCGGTCAAATCCGACACTGACAAAGAGAAGTTACAGACATTCATTGCTCAAGCGAAAGAAAAGAGTGAGCCGATCACGATTGTCTGTCCCCGTGGTGGTGGTGGAGCAAAAAGAGCTTATGATTATCTGAAAGAGCAGGGTGTTGCCGAGTCGCGCTTGATAATTCTGGAAGGTGGACAAGCAAAGTGGCCCTATTAGAGGGGTGGCTAAGCGACTAAGGTTTACGACTCAGAAGGTCGGGAGTTCGAATCTCCCTCGGTTTGTTATATAAACAAGGGCCTCAGCACTTAATCGGTGCTGGGGCCTTTTGTGTTTTTGGTCTTAGATGGCTTGCGGAGGTTCTCTGGATTGTACCTTCGTTCTTTTCGGTTAAGCTTAAAGAAGCTCAAAAACTTACTAGGTGAGCAGTTTTAAAAGAATACTTCGAGAATGTAATTGGCAGCGATAGCTCGCAGATAACTTTGCCCTGATTTTCATTCTTCTGAAGTTTTTGTGAAGGTCGCGGTTCTATCTAAACTTGCATCCGAATGTACTGCAGCGGTGCAATCCTTTTTAGTGGGAGTTCATTATGAATGCTTGGTTCTACCTGAAACTCTACCTCTTGACGATACCAGTCTTTTTCGCCATTGACCTGCTTTGGCTGGGTGTGATTGCCAAGGGTCTTTACCAGAAGAACCTTGGTCACTTGCTCAGCCCGGAGGTGAACTGGCCGGCAGCCTTTGCTTTCTACTTTATCTACATCGTGGGCATCATCCTGTTTGCGGTCAAGCCGGCCTTGGCCGAGCAGTCTTTTTTCAAAGCTCTTCTCTGGGGTGGCCTGTTCGGTTTCTTCACCTATGCGACTTACGATCTGACCAACCTGGCCACACTCAAAGATTGGCCGATCAAGATTGTTTTTATCGACATCGCCTGGGGTGTTGTTCTCTGCAGCCTGGTCGCTTCAATCAGCTACCAGATCGGTCGCTGGCTCAACTGAAAATTATGGTTTTCTGCCCAGGCGGTAACGACCCTCTTCTGTATCGATTAAATCACTTAACCGACAGAGCAGTGGTGTGACCAGGGCCCAAACCATGGCCAGGGTCACGAGAGTGAGAATCGGGTTGTCGCCGAAAGAAGCGGCACCCATTCTGATGCCGGCCCAATAAGCGAATGGCCCGCCAACCAGCCCGAACATAGCCGCGAGCAAGTAGTGTCCTGACAGCCAGTGCAAACCGTAGTGGAAGAGCGTGGCAAACTGCGCCCAGATGACAAATACCCAGAGAGGCAGCCACAATGGCCACGAAGGATCGCGCGTGAAGCTAAACAGACCGAGGGCCTGCTGAAGGGAGTCGACCAGGATTCCGAGCAGGCAGGCCGCGAGCATCAATAACGCCTCGTTTTTCCGAGACACGGCCAACAGCAGATGCAAACCGGCAAGCAACAAGCCAATCAGCGCGCCGGCGTTTGGAAAGCCCCAGCCTGCACCGAGCACGCAACAGAACCAGCCGGCCTGGTAGATGGTGACATTGAGAAGTTTGGTTGCAAGGGGTGGCAGGCTCATCGGGCCGTCCTTCAGGAGTGCTCTGGCTTGCTTAGAACCATTTGTGCCAGATCGATGATGTTGGAAGAAAAGCCTGCCTGGCAGTAGGCGAAATAGTATTCCCATTTACGCAGAAAGGCCTCGTCATAGCCAAGCTCAAGGATCTCCTGTCGCCGGGCAAGCAAGGTCTGGCGCCAGCGAACAAGAGTTTCTGCGTAATCGTGTCCGTGTTGTTCGAGGTTGTCCAGATGCAGAGTCGATGCTTTTGTCATGGCTTTTGTGATTGCTCCGACAGAAGGAACATGTCCACCGGGAAAGATATGTTTGCGGATCCAGTCGGAGCTGTAGCGATAAGCGTTATATTTGCGATCCGGAATGGTAATAACCTGGATCATAGCGTGTCCGCCAGGTTTCAGAGCTTTATCACAGGCCGCAAAAAAAGGTTGCAAACCGGCATGGCCGACAGCCTCAAGCATTTCGATTGAGACGATTTTAGAATATTGCCCTTCGATATGTCGATAATCGCAGAACTTAAGCTCAATGCGATCCTCAAGGCCCGCGGCCAAAACGCGCTGGCGGGCAAACTCGAGCTGCTCTCTGGAAACGGTGATCCCCGTGACACGGCAGCCGGTCTGTTGCACGGCTTCGATGGCAAAGCTTCCCCAGCCGCAGCCGATTTCCAGCACATGATGGTCTGCGCTGATCCCTGTCTTGGCAATGATTGACTGAAGTTTGTTCCGCTGTGCCTGTTGCAAAGTTTCTTCCCCGTTGATAAACCGTGCACACGAATAGGTCATAGTCTGGTCGAGGAAGGTGGCGAAAAACTCGTTGCTCAGGTCGTAATGTTCCTTGATGTTGCGGGCGCTGCCTCTGATTGTGTTGGGTCGTTGCAGGTGCCGGAAGTAGTTGACCAGTCGACCCATGAGGGACGACAGGATACTGCGGTCATCCATGATGTCTTCGTTCTCGGCGAGCAGCGTCAACAGGCCCGCCAGGTCAGAGGCTGTCCAGTCGCCATCCGTGTAGGATTCGCCGAAACCGATGTCGCCGGAGAACATGACGCGGCGGAAGAACTGAAACTCCTTGACCGCCAACTGTATCGAAGGAGAGGCCCCTGCCTCACCGAAATGATAATGCAAACCGTCGGGTGTCTTTAGTTTTATTTCTCCCTGCGGCAAGCGTGACAAAAATCCCGTCACCATTTTAAAGCCGATCCGATCGATCAAGGTTGCTGGCACGGGTCGGATTGTCATGACGCTATCGGGAACTGGTTTGTGATACACGGGAAGTCTCCTTTGCCAATGAAGTTTGGCCGCTTGCCAGAGAATCCTGGGCATGGTCAGGACGGCGCAGATTGGGTGGGCGATAATGGTTCTTGCCAGGCTGTTTCTGGTCAATGGCTTGGCCTGGCCATGAATCCGGGCGACCAGGGCCAGCTGGTCATTAATATGATAGTTGAGCGTGTTGTCGATGGCTTGATCCGGCTCGGTCAGCCGAAATTCATAGTGTCCCCGGACTGGGAAAAAGGGTGAGACGTGGAACTGCTTGTCGGCACGGAAGCGCAATCGGCCATCAACCTTTTCTGCCCCTTGCGCATCGAGCAGATAGAGGTGCATCTCACCGAAGGTGTTACGCACCTGGGCAATGATGCAGACCAGGAGGCCTTCCTTGTTGTGGCAGTAGAAAAAACTGGCCGGGTTGAAGATGTAGTTGAAAAAGCGTGCCGCTGTGACCAGGATGACTTTTCCCAGGGGGAAGGTCATACCGGCATGATTGAGAACCTCTGCAACTTTTTCGCGAACCGGAGCATCTCCGGGGGTCAGGTAGTCCTTGTCATGAAGAGCTACCGGGCGTATCTGGTTGTAACCAAACAGGAGGGTTTGCCGGGCAAGTATGGGCAAATCTTCCAGCTGAAAGGCGTAAAAGTAAACCGGATAGCGGAAGCTGTGTTTGACCGGCGAAAGCCGCGCATGGGTGACCTCGCCGAGGTAAATTTTCGAATTCATAATTCGATTCCGAATCCTTTAGCTACGCCGACACCAGACCTGACGGCATCTTCATGAAAGCCGTAGCCGAAATAGCTGCCGCAGAAATAGGTTTGGTTGCACCCATTGAGCTGCGGCAGTTTCGACTGGGTCGCCATCGAATCGAAGGTAAAAAGTGGGTGATGGTAAGCCATCTCGGCAATCACACTTTCCGGGCTGAAGTCTTCACCGCGGTTGAGGGTGACACAATAATCGTTCTCTGCTTTTAACCCCTGCAGGCGGTTCATATAGTAGGTCACATAAACAGGTCGGTCCTCTTCTTCTCTCGCTTCGCGCGTAAAATTCCAAGCGGCCCAGGCGTGTTTCCGGGTCGGCAAGATCGATGCGTCCGTGTGCAAAACTGTTTGGTTGAGCTGGTATTGCCAAGGAGAAAGCAGCTGCTGTTCCAGATCAGACGGGTCTTGCAGCAGGGCTAAAGTTTGGTCGGCATGGGTGGCAATCACGACCTGGTCGAAAATTTGTGAAGAACCATCGGCGAGTGTGAGTTGTACCTGCCCCGGATTGCGTTTGATTGTGTGGACCGGTTGCTCAAGGTGAATCTTGCCGCTGAAGCCGCGCGCAAAGGCTTTGACGTAGGCAGAACTGCCACCAACCACGGTTCGCCAAAGAGGCCGATCCCGCAGAGCGAGCAAACCATGGTTGCGAAAGAAATGCAGGAACGGGCCGGCTGGAAAATCATGAATCTGCATCGCCGGCGTTGACCAGATCGCTCCGGCCATCGGCACCAGATAGTTATCAATAAGAGCGGATGAGTAACGTCCTCTGACAAGGTATTCGCCAAGAGTGATCTGTGTGATATCGTGCCGGTCGAGATCTTGCTGGGCCTGTTTGCAGAACCGCACAATTTCCAGCAGAAAACGATAGAAGGATGGACTGAAAAGATTGCTTCGCTGGGCGAACAGGCCGTTGAAGTCGGTGCCAGCATAGACCAGACCGGTCTGATGGTTTTGGAAGCCAAAGGACATCTCCGAAACCCGTGCCTCGACTCCCAGTTGGCCGAGGAATTTCCGGAACAGGGGGTAGGTGGCATCGTTGAGGACGATGAAGCCGGTATCAACCGCCAGTCCGGCATCAGGCCCATCGGTGATCTCGATCGTATGGGTGTGGCCACCGAGATAATCATTCTTTTCGAAGAGCGTCACCTCATGTTGCTTCTGCAACAGGTGAGCCGCAACGATGCCTGCAACCCCGCCGCCGATCACGGCAATCTTTTGGCCTTGGGTCGGCAGATCATGTGCTTCAGTCATTCAAACCTCCGGGTTTGGGGAACCAGGGAAAGAAAGCATTGGTTTGCTCTTTATAAGCAGAAAACTCCTGATTGTTCTGGTACTTGGCCTCGAGCATGGGGATCCCGGAAACTTTCAACAGTAGGAAGTCTATGAGCAGCGGGCTGAGCACTGCCACCGCCCCATATGGGACCTTGAGGGCGATCAGGAACAGCCCCCACCAGAGCACGGCTTCACCAAAATAATTAGGATGTCGCGTGTAGCGCCAGAGTCCACTCTGGATGATCTTGCCGCGGTTCTCAGCCTTGCGCTTGAAATCCAAAAGCTGCCAATCGCCAATCGCTTCGAAGCCGAAGCCGATCATCCAGATCAGGATTCCTGCACCATCAAAGACACCGAGCTTGCCTCCTGGGCTGTTGATGACCAGCAAGGCGGGTAGCGCTACCAAAAAGATCACCGATCCCTGCAGCATGAAAATTTGCAGGAAACTACGCCAAATAAACGTATCGCCCCACTCTTCGCGCCACTGACGATAACGGAAATCCTCGCCCTCGCCTTGCTTGCGCAGCAAGATATGGCAAGCGAGGCGCAGCCCCCAGATTGAGATGAGAGAGACTACCAGCCACTGCCGGGGATGGCCGTTGCCATAAACCAGAAAAGCCAAGCCGCAGGTCAGAACAAAGGCCAGACCGTAGGCGACATCGACAATGCTGTTGTCCTTAAGCCAGAGTGCGAGCCCAAAGATCGCGGTCATAGTGATCAGCAGCACAATAAGGCTGAAGAAGAAAATATTCATCCAGGATCCTGCTTTTCTGTATGAGGGGTTTGCCTGCAGCTGTAATGTCAACCGTTGAAAGTTTAGCCGATTATTTGTAAAGTGCAATATTTCCAGAGGTTTAACAGGTAAAAAAGCTAACTGCGTGCAGAGGTGGGCATGCCTCTGTTATGATGAATAGAATGGTAACGAGAGGAGATAAAGAGTGAGAGCGGTAGATAAGTGCCTTATGAAAAGACTTTGTTTGGTCGTGGTCCTGTTTGTCTTGATGGCCGGCTATTGTCAGGCTGTTGAGATCAAGGGAGTTCGTTTCAGTGATACCGTGGTTGTCGAGCAGTCTGAGCTTAAACTTAACGGAGTCGCGGTTCTGAAGTGGGCGATGTTGTTCGATGTCTACGCCGGGGCGCTCTACCTTCCCAGGGGTGTTCCCGGGCAGAGTTGGGCGAACGATATCCCGAAAAGACTCGAGCTCTCCTATTTTCGTGAGATTGAGGGCAAAGGTTTTGCGGAGGCTTCTGACAAGCTCCTGCAAGATAATCTCTTGCCGGCAGAGTATCAAGCACTGGAAAAACGCTTACAGACTTTTTATGGCTTCTTTCGGGATGTAAAACTGGGCGATCGCTACAGTATCAATTATCTTCCTGAAAAGGGTACCGAGCTAAGGTTCAACGAAAACCCTTTGGGATATGTTCCGGGCGCCGATTTTGCGGCGGCATATTTCGGGATCTGGCTGGGTGACGAACCGATCAGTAAAGGCTTCAGAGATCGTTTGCTGGAGACGGATTAAGAAAAAAAAGAGTTAGCCGTCACCGCGATCGATCGTGACAATACCGAGATAACCGTCAACGGTAAGTTGGTCTCCGGACTTGATGACTTTGGTTGCCTCCGGAATGCCTGTGACACAGGGGATTCCGTATTCACGGGCAATGATCGCACCGTGGACCAGCATGCCGCCACGACGTTCGATGATTGCTGCGGCCAGTGGCGCCAGGAAGGTCATGTTCGGCTCGATGGCGTCGCAGACCAACACCTCCCCCGCTTTAAAATCGGTCAGGACGCTTGCGTTATTTAGAACCCTTGCAGGACCTGAGTTGACCCCTGGCCCTGCGGGTTGACCAACCAGTTGACGGGCAAGTTGCCAGTTTTCAGGACTTTCGACGGACTCTCGCTGCGATTCATACCTTGAAAAGACTTTTTTTTCTGTGGTCTCGGGCAGAATTTTATCAAGGCCTTCTGACGCCCCGGAATCGATCCGTTTGCGAATTTCCTGCTCGGCGGCCGAAACACCGGCCCTGACCTTACCCAGGTAGAGATTGTCGTTGTCTCGCAAAAGGTAGCTGGCTTTGGCAACGGCCAGAATTCGACCTGCCATACCGCTCTCTGCTTCAGGCACCTGGGCGAAAAAGGCGTGTTCCCTGTCAGCCTGCTTTAATCCCTCGTTTTTGTCGTCGCCATCCTGTTCGGCCAACTTCACCAACCAGGAGGTCAGATCCAGATCTTGGTGCAAAACCCAGTTAATGCCGCTGTACTCGTGATTAAATACTTCGAGCATCCCTTTTAGATTGCTTCCCTCTGAAAGCTCACAGCCGTCTTTAAGCTGCTGCAAAAGGCGATGGTCCTTGCGCAGCAGTTCTGCCATCTCGTGCAACTGCCGGTTGCGTTGTACCGCGAGCAAATCATCTGAATGCAGGAGGTTGATGAACTCATGTGGGTCTTCAGGCTTAATTAGATCATTGTAAAACTCACCAAACAGCCTCAAGCCGTGTGCCATAGGAATGCATTTATCTTTATAAATGCTCAGCCATTTGTCCAGAATGCCGCGGCGGTTGAGATACTCCTCGGCAAGTTTCCGGTTGCTAAGCTGAGACAGTTCGACAGCACTCATTTTCTCTGCGTCATGGTCCATTCCCGGCAAGACCTGCTGCTCAAGTTCCATGCGCAATGCTTCAAGGTTGTCGAGGCTACGATGGAGGCTCAGGTACCAGGGCCGCTCATCACCATCTTTAGACTGTAAAGACGTTGTGATCGGGCGAGCCTGGAGAATATGCAGGCTCTTGTTGGAAGAGGTCCATTCGATATCGAGGGCCTGGCCCAGGCTGGCTTCCAATTGACACCCTGCCTGGAACAGCTCTTGACAAAAAACGGTATCAAATGGCGACCTCCCTCTTTGCGCCTCCCCGAGTGGAGACAACTCGGTGCCGTGTGTCGTAGGTCGCAGTGCGACGGTGTGAACAACTTCATGTTTTTCGGTCACGGTGCCGGTGGCACGACTGAATTGCCAGCGGTCAGGTTCAATGGAGCCATCAACCAGAGCCTGGTTTAAACCCCAGACCGCCTCTGCCATCATGACGCTGCCGTCCTGAGGGGCCCGGGTGAAGAGGATTCCAGACACATCTCCGATGATCATCTCCTGGATGATTACGGCCATACCACTCTTGCCAGGATCCAGCCCGAGTTCGTGTCGGTAGAGCAATGCGCCATCCGACCAGAGTGATGCCCAGACAATACGAATCGCTTCCAGGATCGCCTCTGCACCCTGCAGCATAACGCGGCTTTCGTGCAGACCCGCAAAAGACTGGCTTGCGGAATCTTCTCCGGGAGCCGTGGAGCGAACGGCCACCGAGGACCAGTTGGCCGGACCTTCGCTCAAGTCCTTGAGCAGCTTCTCTTTCATCGCCTTCGGCCACGTGCGAGTGAGGAAGTGGTTGCGAATCCGCAGGGAGACATCCCAAAGCTCTTCCCAGCGCATCTCCCGAAAATCCTTACGCTGTAGCTCCATGGCAATAAACGCGTCGAGGCCGGTTTCAACAAGAAACTCATGATAGACACTGACTGGCAGGCAGTACCCGGCAGGGACCAGAAAGCCCTCTTGCTGCAAACGAGCCAGCATCAAGGCTTTGCCACCAAGGTTTTTGACGGTCGCCCGGCTGACGTCTGCAAAAGGAATCAGCCAGCGCATCGGTTCATCCGGAATTCTGTGACGTTCTGGAAGCGTTGGACCAGGTGATAGCTCTCGACTTTGATGCGGAATATGGCGGTGGTCGGTGCCGAGACGAAGGTTTTCAGCTGCGGGTGTCTGGCCAGGTAGCTCTGCAAAACTTCAGCGTGCTCCGCGGCCGCAATTTCTGTTGCTGTGCCGTAGGCGGTGACGGCAGCCGCCTCATAAAGGGCCAGAGCTTGATCAGCACGATTATCGACCAACAGGGCAACCTGGTCGTCGGCCGCCAGGTTGAGGTATTTGCGGGTCGCGCGCGTGGTGGCGAAGTAGATAAAGCGTACGTCAGCCGTGGCCGCAAAAGCGACCAGGCTGGCATACGCGCTTCCCTTGTGGTTGGTGCCCAAAACGCCAAAGGCCTGTTCTTTGAGCAGCTTGAGAACCAGACGCCATTCCTCTGCATCCGCCATTATGAGGGCCCCCCAGGTTTGTGGTTGCTGAACATTTCATCCCCTGGCTACAACGGAAGTGAGTTTTGGGGCGATTCTAATAACTCTGTAAATTGCCAACTTCCTGCAACAACTTTTCGTTGTCCGGCATGCCCTTGTGGACATAACGGACAATGCCCTGCTGGTCAATCAGAGTAGTCACCCGACCGCTGCCGTACAGCTTGCTTATGTTGCCGTCATCAGCGATGAGGGGAAAGCTGAGACCAAGTTGATCAGAAAAGGCCTGGTGGGATTTCAGCGAGTCGGAACTGACGCCCAGAACCTGGACGTTCAACTCTTCAAAACGCGCGATGTCGTTTTGAAAAGCCTTCATTTCACTCGTTCAGGCCGAGGTGAAGTCGGCATAGTAATATGCCAAAATCACCGGTCCTTTGACCAATAGTTCACTCAGGGTAATTTCACCCCGGGTGGACGATGCCGTAAAATCTGGTGCCGGAGCGTTGACCTCGAGGGCCGCTACATTTGATGCCATCAGCGTTACTGCGATGACGATTACTGCACGAATCATACGTTTCATAGTTGTCTCCTTTCCCAGCAACTATAGCGTAAAAACACACAAAACAAAGGGCGCCCTGCAATAAGTTGTGACCAAAAGTCCTGACGGCTCTGGAAAGTCAACGCAAACAGGGTAGTATTATGGGGAGGTAATCATAATAAACAAAACATCAGGAGGAATTATGGGAAGCAAGGGTCGAGAAATAGTCGGGCTGGATGTTGAAGAACTGATCTCGGTGCTGCGTAAGGCCTATAGCGACGAATGGCTGGCTTACTATCAGTATTGGGCCGGTGCAAAAGTGGCAAAAGGGCCGATGAAGGAGGCCGTGATTGCTGAACTTGAACTGCATGCGACCGAGGAGTTGAATCATGCTCTGCTGGTGACCAACCGCATCATCCAGCTGGGCGGCGATCCTGTCACAGACCCACGCGACTGGTTCAAGCTTACAAACTGTGCTTATGAGCCGCCCGACGATCCCTTTGTGAAAACGCTTCTGGTGCAGAATATTGCGGGCGAACAGTGTGCCATCGGTGTCTACAAAGAGCTGATGGATATGACCAAAGACAAGGATCCGGTTACCTACAACATTGCGCTGCAGATTATCGAACAGGAGATAGAGCACGAAGAGGATCTGCAGGCGCTCCTTGAAGATTTTGAATTGATGCTTTCCGCGTTCAAGGGTTAGCCTTCGCTTTTTACAGAGGAGAAAGTCGAAAGTTACAATTTCCTCAGCGCGCCATTAAAAAAGGCCTCAGCACTTAACGGTGCTGGGGCCTTTCGTGTTTTTGCTGCTAGGTTTGTGGAGGTTCCAGTGGATATTTAGGCCATTGTTTGTTAGTCGATTTAGGTCCGCTGGAACATAGCTAGAAGTTGGCATCCTCAGTGCAAAGACATTAATGTTCGTAGGGTAACTCTGCACAACAATATTTGCAGACTTTTCCGCAACGCCGCGGAATATCAGCACCTTTCAACTCAAAGCCGAGTAATGAATTCGTATGTTGAAGTACGTTTAGAGTCTGGCAAGCAAAAAAAATAGGCATGTGCTTCTGAAAATTAAGCGCTGATACATAGCTTTATGGTGTTTTCTGAGAATTGTTATGGACTATCCAACATCGATGAATAGATGCAACTTGCCACCGTGGGCGATTGCGTCAAAGCATTACAACAGCAAACCCCAGGTTATCGAAATTCAGGGTGTTCGGCACAATGGCCGACCTCTATTTGAAAAGCTCGATGCAGAGGAAGATCCAGAAAAACGCGGGCTGATATTTCATGACTTCATGGATGTGCGCTACCAACTGCACCAGTGGCAACGGGAAGAGACTAAGAATAGTCGTAAAAGCCTTAAGAATAGCTATCTGCGCTTTTTGCGGGGTTGGCTCTTTGACAGTAATTCCTTAGAGGGAGCGGTACTTAAAGGGTGGGTTGAGTCGCGGCTTGGTTTGATGCCGACATTCCATTATGAAGGAATTAACGATATTCATTCGGAGGCATATTTCCGTTATACGGTTGATCGGATGAAAGGTTCTGAGCGCACCAGCGCGATCATGGCACAGTTAGACCTGCTCTATGAGTTTGTCCAATACGAACTCGCACGGATATTCCCGGAGCAGACTCATCTGAAGCTCTATCGAGGCATTTATAATTTTGCCGAACATCAGGTTATTGAAAAGTTCGACAAAAATAAATACCTGCTGCGTCTGAACAACCTGAACTCATTTACCGATGATTTTGAAAGGGCCTGGGAGTTCGGTAGCAGAGTCCTGCAGGTTGAAGTGCCGCTGACCAAAGTCTTCTTTATGGGTGGGTTGCTGCCCAGGTCCCTTTTCAAAGGGGAAAGCGAAGTTATGGTGATTGGTGGTGAGTTTGAAGTCAAGGTGCTGATTGGGGGATAACGTCAACGACGATATCCAGGATGCGTGACGAGTGATGTGAAAGCCAAAAATAAGATAATGAAAGACACTTTGCGGTATAAAGATGAAAGTTGCTTGGTTGAAGCCTTAACGGTTTCCCCGTGCCTTGTGCCTCGTCCCGCGCCCCTTGTTTTTGGCCATGCTCGAGCCGCTTATCTTGGTCTGGCCATCGGTGATGCACTTGGCGCAACAACCGAGTTCATGACACCCGGTGAAATCAAGGTGAAACACAAAGTGCATCGCAAGATCATCGGCGGTGGCTGGCTTTATCTGAAGCCGGGGATGGTGACAGACGATACCGAGATGTCGTTGGCCCTTGGCAAGGCATTGCTGCTGGCGGGTCAGTGGGATCTTAAAGGGATTGCGGAGAACTTTCTAGCATGGATGAAGAGCAAGCCGATTGATATCGGTGCAACCTGCCGGCGCGGTATTAGTGATTACAGGCTCAAGGGGCAACTGGAAGTTCCCTATAACGAATGGGATGCTGGCAACGGCGCTGCCATGCGTATGGCGCCGGTCGCGCTCTTTACCTTGGGCGATTCCTTGCTACTAAAGGAATATGCCATCAAACAGGCGCATTTGACTCACAATCACACTTTGTCCGATGCCGCCTGCGTGGTCATCGGAGGTATGGTACAGCAAGGGATCCTTGGCACGGACCGGCATAAGCTTCATGAAACAACTCGGGAATTGGTTGCTGAGTATCCAAGCTTTCGGTTCAATAATTATCGTGGCAATGCCAGCCCCTATGTTGTTGATACGTTGCAGACAGTTTTTCATTATCTCTTCAGTACGGCCAACTTCGAGGAGTGCTTGATTGGCGTGGTGAATCAGGGTGGTGATGCCGATACTACGGGCGCCATTGCCGGTATGATTGCCGGTGCTTTTTATGGGATGGATGCGATCCCTGCGCGCTGGTTGAAGAAACTGAATAAAGAGGTGAAGGATGAAGCAGAGAATCAGGCGGTCAAGTTGGTAAAATTATCCCCCTGGGGTAGCCAGCATGCGTGACGATAATCATTCCGTAGCCGTACATGAACGGAGAGGGGCATGGTTGGTGCAAGGATGTATTCTATTAATTTATCAAGCGATTAGGAGTTCCATTTTATGAGACGTGCATTGGTTGTTGATGACGAACCTTTACTGCGAAGACAGGTCGCCGAAATCGTTGCTGGCTATGGGTTTGATGAAATCCTTGAGGCAGAAAATGGTGTTCAGGCTGTCGAGATAGCTATTCACCAGGAAGTTCTGTTGGTTGTTATGGATATTGGCATGCCTGTTATGGATGGTGTCACTGCTGCTGAAAAAATCGGCAAAGTGAAGCCGTTACCTATTGTTCTGGTCACTGCAAATACGGAGGCAGAGACCATTGAACGAGCCCGTTTGGCCGGGGTGATGAATTATGTTGTTAAGCCTGTTCGTGCCGAGCAGCTCTTTGCTGCTGTTGATCTTGCGATACACCAGTTTGTCGAGCTTTCCAGCCTGCGTGATGAGGTTTCCAAGCTGAAGGAGACGCTTGAGTCCAGAAAAGTGATTGATCGTGCCAAAGGTGTATTGATGAAAAAAGGCATGGACGAGCCTCAGGCCTTTCGGCGATTGCAAAAGTTGGCAATGGATAAGCGTAAATCTCTACGTGATGTTGCTGAAGCAATTTTACTGACAGAAGACTAATCGCTGCTGTCAGGTAATGACTCCAAAGTTAAGGTAATAATGACGGTCACAACGAAGTGGCCGTGATTAGGAGCAACGAAGCTCGTTCGGAATCATTCCGTGCGGGCTTTTTTTATGCCAAATCAAAGTTAAGGACAATTAGTTATGAAAGAAAAAGTGCCAATTTCAGTTGTTGCAGAAACATTGAATACCACCCCCTTGAACGTTCTCATGCACGTCAAGCGTGGTATGTTGGATGGAACTGAAGAAGAGGGCGGCTGGATGATTGTTAAAGCCAGTCTGGAGGCATTGGTCTCGAAGACAGGTGGTCGCAAGGCCGATGATATTTGCGCCAGCGGTTGTGCCAAAAAACACCTCTGCGGCGGAGGGTGTGAGTGATTACCATGGGAATTCAAATCAATCCATCCGATCTTTATTACAAGTACCGACGTAACAAAGAGTTGCGCGACGAGCCGAAATTTACCGGCAAGCCGGATTCCACACCTTATGACAGGGATGATCTCTATGATGTCATTCCCATGCTCAGCGCCGTGATGGATGAACTGCAGTGCCGAGATGCCAATGTTTTGCATCGCCTGGAAGAGTTGGCCGGTGACGAAATGCCCAAATTCATAACCAGTCGTGAAGAGGTGTTTGATTTCCTGGTCAATGTTATGGGTGACATGCTTGGGGCGCCCACGGGACGCGGTGCGATTGCCGAGGTAAGTAAAGAAGCATGAAAGAAATCATCGGTGATATGTGGCAGGAGCATGCCGAGGGTGCTGTCGTGGCGATCACCACGAACGGTGCGGTGAACAAGGTTGGCAAGGCAATTATGTTGCGCGGTTGTGCACGCCAGGCCAGGGCTCGTTACCCAGAGTTATTGCAAACCCTGGGTGCGCTGATTCGTCAACACGGCAATCATGTTTTTGATCTCGGCCATCAGATCATCAGCTTCCCGGTTGAGGTCGATCCATACCAGGTTCCGGAAATGCGCCTGATCGATCAATCCTGCCGGGAGTTGGTCGCACTTGCCGATTACAAAGGCTGGCAGAAGATCGTTGTGCCGCGACCTGGTTGCGGAGGTGGCGGATTGGAATGGCAGGAGGTAAAGACCATTCTTGAACGGCATTTTGATCAACGCTTCCATGTGATTACGAATCAGGAGCAATAATATGCAAAGGGCTCAAAAAGGTGACCGGGTCACGGTTCATTACATCGGTACACTCGACAATGGTCGTATCTTTGATCAACGTGATGACGATGAACCGCTGTCCTTTACCATTGGCGCAAGAGAAGTTTTCCCTGCCATGGAAGCAGACATCATCGGTATGAAAGCCGGTGAGGTGAAAAATATTCATCTTTGCGCAGAACAGGCGTACGGCTTAAGACTCGAGGAGAACCTTCTCAAAGTTTCACGGCAGAGGTTTCCTGCTGACCGGGAGTTACGGATCGGCCGGAAATTGAGCATTGAACTGGCAGGCAATGATCACCAGATGATGCGGATTCGTCAGGTTGATGAACAGGACGTGTTGCTCGATGGTAATCACGATCTGGCCGGATGTGATCTGACCTTTGCATTGCAATTGGTTAAGATTGTCTGAACAGTTTCTACTCATTCGTGTTCAATTGCTGTGCACCTCGTACACACCTGAGACCGCAGCCCGGAACCTTCACCAACGTAACTATCCTAGAATACAGAGTTTTGTTTTTTTGGCACACCTGATGCTAAGAACAATCCATGTAACACCTTAAGGTACAGTGATGTACCTCCTTCAGGCGAAGAGGCCCATGTCGTGTCTAAAAAGGCACTCGTGGGCCTTTACCCTTTTGAACATTGAGTGAAATATCGCGGCACAATGATTGCGCCGCCGGGCATTGACGCCCTATCCGGATTGACCGGGTAGGGCGTTTTGTATTTTGTGCATCAAGTTTTTCTTCGGACACATCAAAGGCGATGCCGCCGCGGGGAAGAACGGGTGCACAGCAAACCTAAGCTGGATTGTTCATGAATCATTCTACTGCAACCGACAATTGCACATCATCTCAGGCAGTGCTCACTCTGCGCGTTTCGGCGGGCAATCAGAACGCCTGCAACGCTTATCTTAGCGCTATGCCTGATTTGACACACACTTGCCGGTTTCGTGACGAATGCTCATAAACAAACCAACTAAAGGCTTCTATGGGAGGCCAAAGGAAAAGGACAAAACAATGGCTGAAAAGAAATTACGTCAAATCGCGATCTACGGCAAAGGCGGCATCGGCAAATCTACTACGACTCAGAACACCGTGGCAGGCCTCGCCTCCCTCGGCAAACGGATCCTGATCATCGGCTGCGACCCCAAGGCCGACTCCACCCGCCTGATCTTGCACGCTAAAGCCCAGGACACGGTTATGGACAAGGTTCGCGAGCTCGGCACCGTTGAGGATCTGGAACTGGATGATGTTTGCAAGCGCGGCTACGGCGAGGTCATGTGTGTCGAGTCTGGTGGTCCTGAGCCAGGCGTCGGCTGCGCCGGTCGTGGAGTTATCACCGCCATCAACTTCCTCGAGGAAGAAGGCGCTTACACGCCCGACCTCGACTATGTTTTCTACGATGTTCTTGGTGACGTTGTCTGTGGTGGCTTCGCCATGCCGATCCGCGAGAACAAGGCACAGGAGATCTACATCGTCGTTTCCGGCGAAATGATGGCGATGTACGCTGCCAACAACATCTGCAAAGGCATCGTCAAGTACGCCGCCTCCGGCAGTGTGCGTCTGGCTGGTCTTATCTGTAACAGCCGGGAGACTGATCGCGAAGCTGATCTGATCGAAGCCCTGGCAGCACGTCTCGGCACCCAGATGATCCACTTTGTCCCGCGTGACAACCAGGTTCAACGCGCCGAGCTGCGCCGCATGACCGTGATCGAGTACTCCCCCGATCACAAGCAGGCCGCTGAGTATCGGACTTTGGCGCAGAAAATCGTCGACAACGAGATGTTTGTCGTTCCGACCCCGCTTGAGATGGAAGACCTGGAAGACCTGTTGATGGAATTCGGGATTATGGAAGCGGAAGACGAGACGATCGTTGGCGTGGCTGAGAACGCTTAAACCTGATTCAGGGATAAGGGTTAAGGGGTAAGGGGTTTAACCTTTAACCCTTAACCATGAGCCCTTTACCAATTAGCGACTGAATAGGAGTGATCATGGCAGAAAGAAAGCCCATAAAGGGCATAACAATAGAAAGTACTGAAAAACTGATCGCCGATACTCTGGCAGAAATGCCGGAGAAGGCGCAGAAGAAGCGTGCACCTCACCTTGGAGCTAACGAGCCGGGCGCATCTGCTTGTGCCGTAAAATCTAACAAGAAGGTCGTCCCCGGCGTAATGAGCCAGCGCGGCTGTGCTTACGCAGGTGCTAAAGGAGTGGTCTGGGGACCGATCCGCGACATGATCCATGTCTCTCACGGCCCGGTTGGCTGTGGCGTTTACAGCTGGGGGACCCGACGCAACCTGATGCAGGGCATTCCCGGAGTCACATCTTTCCCGATGGACTTCACCTCAGATTTTCAGGAACGCGATATCGTTTATGGCGGTGACCTGAAGCTGGAGAAGCTGCTGCGTGAGGCGGATGAGCTGTTCCCGCTCAACAAGGGCATGTCTGTCCTCTCCGAGTGTCCGGTTGGTTTGATTGGTGACGATATCAACGCTGTAGCCAAGAAAATGGAGAAAGAACTCGACAAGCTGGTCGTGCCCTGTAACTGCGAAGGTTTCCGCGGTGTCTCCCAGTCGCTCGGTCATCATATCTCTAATGACTCGATCCGTGACCATATCATCGGCAAGTTCAAGTTCAAGGAAGAGGCTGGTCCTTACGATATTGCCCTGATCGGTGACTACAACATCGGAGGCGATGTCTGGGCTGCCAAGCCAATCCTTGAAGAGATCGGCCTCAACGTCAAATCGGTCTGGACCGGTGATGGCGAAGTCGAAAAAATCGGCGCCACTCACTCGGTTAAACTCAACCTGATCCACTGCTACCGCTCGATGAACTACATGTGCAAAGTGATGGAAGAGAAGTGGAACATCCCTTGGCTCGAGTACAACTTCTTCGGTCCGACCAAAATCGAGGAGAGCCTGCGCGCCATCGGCGAGCTGTTCGACGACAAAATCAGAAAGAATGTGGAAAAGGTAATCAAGAAGTACAAGCCGGTCATGAAAGAAGTCACCGACGAGTACAAGCCGCGCCTGGAAGGCAAAACCGCCATGCTCTTTGTCGGCGGCCTGCGCCCACGTCACACCATCGGCGCCTACGAAGACCTCGGCATCCAGATCACCGGCGCCGGTTACGAGTTCGCCCATCAGGATGACTACGACCGCACCGCCCCTGAGATGGCCAAGGGTACGCTGATCTACGATGATGTCTCCGAATTCGAACTGGAGAAATTTGTCGAAGAGCTAAAACCCGACCTGGTTGGTAGTGGCATCAAGGAAAAGTATGTCTTCCAGAAAGCCGGTATCCCTTTCCGCCAGATGCATAGCTGGGATTACTCTGGTCCGTATCATGGGTATGAGGGCTTCAAAATTTTCGCCCGCGATATCGATATGGCAATCAACAGCCCGACTTGGGATTTGGTCAAGTCGCCATTTTAAACGAGCTTTAACCACGAAGATCACGAAAAACACGAAGAAAAAGCAAACCTTTGTATGGTTTAAAAGCCTAAATCCTTTGCTTTAAAGCGTTTCTTCGAGAGCTTCGTGTTCTTCGTGGTGAATAAAAAGGAGTCAGATAATGAGCGCAGCAGAAGCAGCAGTAAAATTCGTGACTGAGACCCCACCGGAAGAGATCGAACGGGTCAAGGAATGGATCAATAGCGAAGAATATAAAGAGAAGAACTTTGAACGAACCGCCCTGGTGGTCAATCCGGCTCACGCTTGCCAGCCGCTCGGCGCACAGATGGTCGCCACCGGCTTTGAGGGTGCCCTGCCATTCATTCATGGTTCCCAGGGGTGTGCCTCATATTTCCGTAGCACCTTCAGCCGTCATTATCGTGAGCCGGCTGCGGCAACCTGTGATGCCATGACCGAGGATGGCGCGGTGTTCGGCGGCCAGAACAACCTCTTCGAGGGACTGGAAAACGCTTATGCCCTCTACAAGCCGAAGATGATTCCGATCTTTACGACCTGTATGCCCGAGGTCATCGGCGACGACCTGAACGCCTATACCAAAAACGCAAAGGCGCAGGGCTTTATACCTGAGGATTTGCCGACTCCTTACGCAAACACGCCGAGCTTCAACGGCTCTCACATTCATGGTTATGATGCCATGCTAAGGAGCATTCTGCAGACCCTCACTGAGGGACAGAAGGTTGAGGGCAAGTGTACCGGCAAGCTGAACATCATTCCCGGATTCGACGGCAACGTCGGCAACTTGCGCGAGTACAAGCGCATTCTCGATCTGATGGGCATCCCTTACACCATGCTGGCTGACGTCTCCGATGTTTTTGACTCGGGTTGCGACGGCGAATACAAGTTGTATCCCGGTGGGACCAAAATGGAAGATGCTGCTGAGTCGATCAACGGCAAGGCGACCATCTCCATGCAGAAATATTCCACAGTCACGACCATGAAGTGGATTGAGTCGGAATATGATGGCGAGAAAGCCATTCTGCCGCTGCCCTTCGGTGTCAAGAAGACCGATGAAATGCTCATGAAGCTGGCCGAACTGTTCGACAAGCCGATTCCGGCAGAGCTCAAGGCCGAACGCGCCCGCGCAGTTGATGCCATGACCGACGCCCAGCAGTATCTGCATGGCCGTAAATTTGCCATCGCCGGTGATCCCGATTACCTGCTCGGTATCGTCACTTTTTTGCTCGAGATGGGTGCTCGCCCCTGGCATATCCTCTGCTCACGCTCAACCAAGAAATTCCAGAAGGAGATGCAGGCTCTTCTCGACACTTCGGTCTTCGGTGAAGGCTGTTCGATCTACATCAACAAAGACCTCTGGCATATGCGTAGTCTGCTGGTCACCGATCCGGTCGACGGCATCATCGGCGACACCCACGCCAAGTGGGCCGCCCGTGACGCCAAGATCCCGCTGTTCCGTATCGGCTTCCCGATCATCGACCGGGTCAACCTGCACCGCACTCCGGTGGTTGGCTACAACGGTGCGATCAGCATGTTGAGTATGCTCGCTAACAAGTTTCTCGATATCAAAGACGAGACTTGTGACGACCAGTGGTTCGAAATGATGCGCTGATTAGGGCTGGGAGCGGCCCTTTTCCGCCAGCTCGGCGTCAGCCTGTGGAATCGCTTCTGCGGCGGAAAGTACTACGCCTCCGCATGTTCCTTGGCTTCCTTGACCTGACGAAAAATTGCTCGCTCCCATTCCCGAATCAGGGATGTTTGGGCTTGGGAAACAAACTAGGAAAAACAATGATCAGAACCAGGCGTTTTGAAATTGTCAGTAATACACAGCAGAGAGGTTTAAGCATGAAAGTCGCATTCGCCAGCACAGACAAGGTCCACGTCGATGAGCATTTCGGCAAGGCCGAAGAGTTCTATATCTGGGACATTGGTCCGGAAGAAGCCTCCTTCAGCGGAGTCGCGCAGTTGAAGGCCGAGGAAGGCTACATCGACGATAAGATTGAGGCCCGCACGTCAGTACTTGCAGATTGTGCCCTGGTTTACGTTGGCGAAATCGGTGGCCCTGCTGCAGCGCGACTGGTGCAGAAAAAGATTCACCCGATCAAGAGCAAAGAGCATGAATCGATCGCGGTGGTCGTTGAAAAACTTCAGGAAGTGCTTAAGGGGAATCCGCCACCATGGTTGCGCAAAGCGATGCTGAAGAGCGAAAGACCAAATTAATGGTTCAGGGCACAGGGAGCAAGGTTATGGGTTAAACCCTGAACCTTTAACCCTTGACCCTTAACCTGAATCTTAAAGGAGAATGAATAATGGCTTTGTTAACTGGAAAAACCTTTGGTGGGGAAGACTGGACCCCGACCTTCGTTATGGGCATCGATTCGGAAAAATGCATCGGTTGCGGCCGTTGCTTTAAATCATGTGCACGCAAAGTTTTTATGCCCGAAGATCTTGTGGACGAAGACACCGATTCTACCCGCATGATCATGACCGTTGCTAACCAAAGCAATTGTATCGGCTGCGCCGGTTGCGGCGTTGCTTGCCCGAAGAAGTGCTTCACTTTTAAAACGATGGAAGTTTGATTAGGTGAAAGGGTAAGGGTCCAGGGAGAAGGGGTAAACCTTTAACCTTGAACCTTGTGGCCTGGACCCGATTTACGGAGTAAATTATGCTAATAGCAGTCACATCAAAAACCGGTATCGAGGTCGATCAACACTTTGGCCATGCCGAAAAATTTCGCATCTTCAAGTATCGTAAAGGCGATCCGGTTCAGGTGTCTGAAGTCGAGGTTGAGAAGTACTGCTCTTTCGACCCAGACCATCCTTTTCGGCATGCCCAGCTCAACGGCATTGTTGATGCTCTTAAAGACTGCAAGGCTGTGGTAACGGCCATGATTGGTGAGTTGCCGAAGCAGGAGATGGAAAAGGCGGGTTTCAAGGTGATCAGTGCAGAAGGTCCTCTCGAGCCTGCACTTAAACTGGCGCACGACATGGTCTGCAATGGCCAATGTCAGGGACGTCCTGAAAAATGTGAGCACACAGTTTAATCAATGAGCATAAAATCAACATTGCTGATTTTATGCCCTTTCCAGAGATGTAATTGCCAAAGGCTTCGGCAGGGTTATCTCAATAGGGGTGCCCTGCCTGATTTTTTCACTATAACTAAAGACGAATATCTTTCGTAAGAGACTGTTGTTACTTACTTTAAAATTTTTCATGCAAGGATTAAAGCTATTGGCATAGCTGATGCTAATAAGTTAAGAGACTAACAACAATTTGATGCAGCAGTACAAAGCAGTACTGCGGTTAAAGACGGCAAAGATGCCCCGGGAGCAAATGCTCTGCGGGGTTTTTTATATTCACTGTCAAACGAGCACAGGCGCTCTTCCTTTTATGGAATTGCGCCTGTTTGCGTTAACTAAGGAGATAGACCATGGCCACAGGCTGCCCGATGATGAAAATGCAGAAACAGACCGATCACCCCTGTTTTGGCGGAGATCATTCCAATACCGGTCGCATTCACCTGCCGGTTGCCCCGGGCTGCAATATCAAATGCGGCTTCTGTGAGCGGCGCTTTGACTGCGCCAATGAGACCCGCCCCGGTGTCACCAGCAAGGTGCTCAGCCCGGAACAGGCTTTGGAGCGCGTTCATCTGGTCACGCGGCACCCCAAGGTCGGCAGCAAGTTGAAGGTGGTCGGCATCGCCGGCCCCGGTGATCCACTTGCCAACCCAAAGACGTTTGAAACCTTCGCGTTGGTAAAAAAGGAATTCCCCGACATGCACCTTTGCCTCTCCACCAACGGTCTACTGCTCACCGAGAATCTCGATCGTTTGATCAATCTCGGTGTACACAGCGTAACAGTCACCATCAACGCCCTGACCCCGGAAACTGGTGCCAAGGTCTACGAATGGATACGGCACGGCGGTGTGAAACTCGAAGGTGAAGAGGGAGCGGCGATACTGCTTAAGCGCCAGTTTGAAGGCGTTCGTTATGCGGCGGCGGCTGGCATGATGGTCAAGATCAACTCAGTCTACATCCCGGGAGTTAATGATCACGAGACTCTCGACCTGGCAGTTAAGGTTCGCGATCTCGGCGCTGATGTCATGAATATCATCCCGATGATTCCCCTGGGGATTTTCAAGGATCTTGAGCCCCCTTCTGATGCCGTGATGGAGATGGTGCGCAACCAGGCGGAGTTGATTCTTTCCCAGGCACGGCATTGTCAGCAGTGTCGGGCCGATGCCGTTGGCATGGTCGGCGATGATCTCGATCTGGATGAGTTGCACGCGCTGAGCGCTTAAAGCGCAGCTGTAAGCTGTAGGGCTTTAAGCTTTAAGGTTTAAGGTTTTTAACTCTACAGTTTCGAGCTTACAGCCTTATAGCTATAAATCGACTCAGGAGATTTATTATGACTCCAGAAATGATCCCATATCTTGCCGGTTGCATCTTTGTTGTTGCCATGATGTACGCCAGTGTCGGCCATGGTGGAGCATCAGGGTACCTAGCCATAATGGCACTGTTCAGCCTGCACCCCGAGGCGCTAAAGCCAACCGCATTGATGCTCAATATCGTTGTGGCCGGTGTTGGTACCTACCTTTATTGCAGCGCGGGACAGTTCTCCTGGCGAGTCTTCTGGCCCTTCGTGATTACCTCGATTCCGATGAGCTTCCTCGGCGGTACTTTCATCTTGTCACCTGAGCTTTATCGGCCGGCTCTCGGGATGGTCCTCCTCTTTGCTGCCTGGCGCCTGTTTGCCCGCCGCAAGCATGATGATTACGATGCCACGGCCCCCAATATTCCCCTTGCCATGATAGTCGGAGGTGTCCTTGGTTTTGCCTCCGGTTTGATAGGCGTTGGTGGTGGCATCTTCCTTAGCCCCTTGATGATCCTGCTACGCTGGGCCACTGTCCGCGAGGTCTCCGGGATTGCAGCTCTTTTCATTCTGGTTAATTCTATCTCCGGCCTTCTCGGACATATGAGCAGCCTGCAGCATGTCCCTGAATATGCGCCGCTTCTTGCCGGTGTGGCTTTGATTGGCGGAACAATTGGCGCCCTCTGCGGTAGTCGTCATCTCCCGGTTGCGACAATCCTCATGGCGATGTCGATCATGCTGGTAATGGCCGGAGGAAAGATGTTTCTGATCTGAAGAAGCTACAAAGCTGTAAGCCATAAGCTGTCAGCTATAAACCCCTAAAGCCTTATTTTTAGGATGACGAGAGGGCCGCATGGTTTGTCAACCGATTGGAGTTCTAAGAACTCCCTTTAAAGAAATCTCTGATATGCCGATACAACCCGCCGGCGCGCAGGGTGTTTACGGTTATATTGAGTTAAATCACGAGCTGGTTGACGGCCTCACAGATCTCGACGGCTTTTCGCATGTCACCGTGCTGTATCACTTTCATCACACGGCAGAAGTGCGTTTGCATGTTGAACCTTTCCTCGACAAATCTTCCCATGGTGTTTTTGCAACGCGTGCACCTTGTCGTCCCAACCCGATCGGTCTCTCTGTTTTGCGACTACACAAGGTCGTCGGCAACCTGATTGAACTCGAGGGCGTCGACATGATGGATGAAACACCTTTGCTGGATATTAAGCCGTATGTGCCGGAGTTTGATCTGCCAACAGGTCCTGTCCGGTCCGGCTGGCTCCTTGAACCCGTTGCACCGGTAAGAGAAGCCCGATCAGACGATCGATTTGCTTCCGGTTTACAAGATGGAGACGATTAAGATGAAGCAGGTGGTTTTCTGGGAAAAGCCCGGTTGCAAAGGCAACTTGCGGCAAAAAGAGATTCTGATTGCATCCGGCCATGAACTTGATGTCAGGAATCTGCTCACTGAAGCATGGACGGCAGAGAAACTACTGTTGTTTTTTGGCGTCCGTCCTGTGGATGAATGGTTCAATTCCTCCAACCCGCTGGTTAAGTCAGGTGCGATTGTTCCTGCGGAGGTATCACCACAAGACGCATTGGAGATGATGATTTCTGAACCCTTGTTGATCGTGCGCCCCTTGATGCAGGTCGATGATGAACGTCTGGCAGGCTTTGACCTGCAGGAAGTGCACAACTGGATCGGTTTGAAACTTGAAACGGTCGGCGAGCGAGATCCCAAACATTGTCCATGTGTGGTCAGTTCGTGAAGGGTCTCGCGAGCCATGGCGCCTATCTAGTTTCTATAACAGAACCGTCAGGACTTGGTCTCCGATCAGGCGCAAAAGAGGCTAACAGATATCACCTCTCCACAGTTAGAGCATAAACGAGATCACCGTCACTGGATTAATTGAGAGCAACAAACAACATGAATCAATACACTGAAATAATCCGCAAGTGGGCAACGGATACACGCAGAGCGGGGCAGCTGCCTGATGCCGATGGTGTCGGAGAAGTGGGGTTGAATTCTGCGCAGATTGGCCGGCGTCTGGCTGTGCGATTCATGCTCAAGGTAGATGTTGATCGTATCGCCGATGCCCGCTATGAGGTTTTCGGCTGCGGGTTCTCTATGGCAACCTGTGCCGTAGCGGCAGACATGGCCATTGGTTATGCCTTGGACGAGGTCCAGAAAATTGACGCGAAGAGACTGGACTCTGTCCTTGACGGTTTGCCTCCTGAACGTGATTATTGCGCCAACCTGGCTGTTGAAGCCCTACATGCTGCTGCACTGAGTGCCCAGAGGGGGAACCGGAAAGTTGAAGCAAGCCTACCAGAAGAGGGTGGCCACGGCCCACGGCTCTCCAAAGAACATCCTGTTTATGCAAAATTAATCAACTCACCATGTCCGGTCGCGATCTCTGACGAGGATCGCCACCTGTTTGCTTGCCTACTCTCTGTCGCCCTTGAAGACTCTTCTGCTCCAGAAAAGGCGCTTGGTCTGGACGGCATTGAGCTGACGTCTCTTTTGGCACACTACTTCCCCGATATTGATCGGTCCATTCTCAATCAGAACTCGTCTTTAGAAGCAGAGCAACCGGCGGAGCGAAATGATGACGTCTTCTCAATCCTGCTTTCCCACCTTCCAGAAGAACCTGATCGCGATAAGCTGCAGACCTCGGTCTGGCTTGCTTACATCCTTGCTGCTCGCGCAGCCCTTCCTGGTCACCTGTGGGTCGCCATGGGACTGACTGAGCGTCCACAATTGACGGCCGCCATCCGCCGGCATCTGCCCTCTCTGGCTAACGCCAACCATCACAATATGCGCTGGAAGCGCTATCTTTATAAACAAGTCTGTGAACTGAATGGTGGTGTTATGTGTAAATCTCCCAACTGTGGGGTTTGCAGTGATTATGCCCTCTGCTTTGTGGAGGAGCTGTAAGCTTAAAAAGCAAAGCTATAATTGGCCGCTGATAAGATCTGATAAAAGCGGATAGAGCCTCTTCTCTGCCTCAATCAGTGCCCCTGTGTTTATCTGTGGACATAAGATGCTAATTTTTATTGAACTGCACAAAAATAAATCATTCTCCTAGATAACTATCCGTTCAAGCGCACTTCTGTAACACTCTAGGCACCATAAATACTGACTTTGCCAGTCATGGCATTTATGGCAAGCCTCTTGCTATATAAGATCAATAGAACATCACCCCCCTTTCCCGCCAACGCAGCCGGAAAAGCCGGTCTCCCTCCCAATGATGCGACGGGACTGATTTCTCTATTTCAAAGGAGTCAGCCCATCATGGCAAGCAAACCCAAAATCAAAGAACTGCTCGACGAGAGTGCCTGTGAGCACAACAAGACGAAGAAAGTTGCGTGTAATGCTCCCACTCCCGGAGCGACGACAGGGGGCTGTGCCTTTGAAGGCGCGCAGATCTCGCTCTTCCCATACGCCGACGCCGCCCATCTGGTGCATGGCCCAATGACCTGTCTCGGCACATCCTGGGAGACCCGAGCTACCGGCACCAGCTGGCAGGGCCGTGACCTGACCCAGATGGGCTTCACCACAGATGTTTCTCTCAACGATGTGGTGTTTAGCGGTGAAGAGAAGCTCGTCAAGGCGATTGATTACATCATGGAGCATTACTCACCGGAAGCCGTCTTTGTTTATGCGACCTGTGTCACAGCCCTGATCGGAGATGATATAGACCTGATCTGCAAGCAGGCAGCAGAGAATTTTGGCGTGCCGATGGTTCCGGTCCACGCGGCAGGTTTTGTCGGCAGCAAGAACCTCGGCAGCCGTCTCGGTGGGGAAGCCGCGCTGGCCCATCTGGTCGGAACAAAAGAACCACAAGAAAGCACTCCCTTCGACATCAACCTGATCGGCGAATACAACGTCACCGGTGATATGTGGCAATACACGCCGTTGCTTGAGGAACTTGGCATTCGTGTTCTTTCAACCTTGAGCGGCGATGGCCGTATTGCGGATATCAGAACGGCCCATCGGGCCAAGTTGAATGTTATCGTTTGCGCCAAGTCTCTCGTTTCTTTGACTCGCAAGATGAAAGAGCGCTACGGCATTCCGTCGATCTCTCTTTCTTTCTATGGCAAGCGGGATACCAGCAAGGGATTACTGGCAATAGCAGAAGCGCTTGGTGATGACGACCTGAACGTAGGCACCAAAGCTTTGGTTGCACGCGAAGAAGCCCGTTTGGAAGAGAAGCTGGCTCCTTACAAAACGTTTTTCCAGGGTAAGAAGGCCGTATTGAATACCGGCGGCAACAAGACCTGGTCGATCGCTGCCGCCTTACAGGATCTTGGTATCGAGGTTGTTGCGACAGCGGTAAAGAAGGCCACTGAAGACGATCGAGAAAAAGCCCGCGAGACCCTTGGTGATAAGGGTGTGCTGATGATGAACCCGGGAGTTGAACAAGCTAAATTGATCGACGAAACCGGTGCTGATCTGTTGTTGGCCGGAGGGCGCAGCCTCTATACGGCGATCAAAAAGGGCATTGCGTTTGCCGACGTCAACCAGGAGAAGAAGAGGAGTTATGGTGGCTACGACGGACTGCTCAATCTCGCCGAAGACCTCAAGAATGCACTACAGAATCCTGTCTTCAAAAACGTTGCACGGAGGGCACCATGGGAGAAGTGATCCATAAGAGAGACAAGCCGCTACAGGTCAATCCCTTCAAACTCAGCCAGCCGATGGGTGCAACCTTGGCGTTTCTCGGTGTCGATAAATGTATGCCGCTGATGCATGGCGGGCAAGGGTGCACCAGCTTTACCAAGGTCTTCTTCACCCGACATTTCTGTGAGCCGATCGCAATACAGACCAGCGCTGTGACTGATGCCATCGCAATCCTCGACGGCGGCGATTACAGCATCGTTGAGTCGGTGAAGAACATCACAAAAAAAGTGACTCCGAGTCTGATCGGCCTGCATACCACGGGTCTACCGGAGACCAAGGGGGATGATATTCGGGGAGTTGCCAGGCAGATCGAGTTTCCGATGGTTACGGTCAACACTCCTGATTATGAGGGCGGCTTTGAGAGCGGTTGGGCGAAGACCTGCAAAGCCTTAATTGAACAGCTGGTTGAAACATCTGAAGTCGTCAACGATAACAAGCTGGTTCTGTTGCCGCATGTCAGCTTACAGCCAATCGAAATTGAGAAGATCAAGGAATTCATAGAGGGCTTTGGTTTCAATGTCCTGGCTGTGCCCGACCTGTCGTCCTCTCTCGATGGTCATCTGGGTGAAAAGCAGGCAGCGCTCTCCAGCGGAGGGATTTCCGTAGATGAGATACGTTCTCTGGGCGACGCCGGTCTTGTGATCAGCGTCGGTGATTCGATGCAAGAATCTGCTGTGGCCTTACAGCACAAAAACTCGGAAATGCGACATCATCATTTCTCTCACCTGAACGGCCTGGTAGCAACTGACTGTCTGGTTGAGGTGCTGCTGGAGGAAACAGGATTTACTCGCCCTCCAATAACTGTGGCCCGATGGCGGCAGCGTTTGCAGGACGCCATGCTCGACAGCCATTTCTCCCTTGGCCAGAAGCGGTTCCTGGTCGCTGCTGAGCCTGACCAACTGGCTGCAATCTGTCAGTCGCTTCATGACGCTGGGGGAAAAGTGACCATCGCTATCGCTACAGTTGATTCCCCTCAGTTGGAAAAGATTGCTGCAGACAAGGTGATTGTTGGTGACCTGGAAGATGCAGAAATAGCCGCAAATGAATATGACGTGATCATTGGCAATTTTCACTGTGAAGCCATTGCCCATCGTCTTCATAAAGGGCTGGTTTTGAGAGGCTTTCCGAACTGGGAACAGGTGGGTAACGCTTTGAAGAATGATGTCCTGTATGAGGGCGGATGTTATCTGTTATTCGAAGCAGCGAATACGGCTTCAAGTCGAAATGAGGTGAAACATGCATGAAAAACAAATAATCATTGATGACACCACCCTCCGCGACGGTGAACAGACCGCTGGAGTTGTCTTCAGCCTCGATGAGAAAATCCGTATCGCCCGTATGCTAGATGAAATCGGTGTTGGTGAGCTGGAATGCGGCATCCCCGCAATGGGCAAAGAAGAGCAGGCTTCTGTCAAGGCATTGGTTGATCTGGGCCTGAATGCAAGGTTGATCACCTGGAACCGGGCGGTCCCTGCCGATATTCAGGCCTCAATTGACAGCGGCGTTAAAGCCGTCGATATCTCCCTGTCGGTCTCTGATATCCATATTCAGCACAAGCTGCGCAAGGATCGCAACTGGGTCCGGGAGCAGTTGAAAGTTGCACTCGGCTTTGCCAAGCAACACGACTTGTACGTTTCGGTGGGTGGAGAGGATGCCAGTCGTGCTGATCTCGATTTTCTCGTAGAGTTGATGCAGATAGCAAAAAGCCTCGGTGCAGACCGATTCCGTTTCTGCGATACCCTCGGCATACTCGACCCCTTTACCACTTATGACAAGGTTGGCTATCTGGCCGAACAGGTCGACCTCGACCTTGAAGTTCATACCCATAATGACCTCGGTATGGCCACGGCAAATGCCATTGCCGGTATCCGTGCCGGGGCACGCTTTGTCAATACCACGGTCAATGGCCTCGGTGAGAGAGCCGGCAACGCAGCGCTCGAAGAAGTCGTCATGGCGCTTAAGCACGCGTGTAACATCGAACTGCCGATTGAGACCCGTCGATTTGTTGAATTGTCAAAATTGGTGGGGCAGGCGAGTTGCAGACCAGTGCCGGAATGGAAGGCCATCGTTGGTGAAAAGGTATTTTCCCACGAATCGGGGCTGCACGCCGACGGAGTCATTAAGTATCCGGGCAATTACGAAGGGTACGATCCTGCCGAGGTCGGATTGAGTCGACATATGGTGATCGGTAAGCATTCCGGCAGGCATGGGTTACAAGATCGGCTCAGAGCGCTCGATATAGATCTGGAGCCCTGTGAGACGGATGCTTTCCTGGCAAGAGTAAGAAATATTGCACAGGGGAAAAAACGCCCATTGTCTGACAACGATTTAGTGCGTCTTTATGCTGCCGACAGGAAGGTTGCATGATCTTTCGGCGTCCGAACCCAGCGGACTGGGAGATGTTCTCTGCTCTTGCTTGTCTTGAAAACTGGCAGGTTCCATCCATCGAACTGCAACTCTTGAAAGGTCCCTGGACAAATTATGTGCGCGTGCTTGATGATGATAAATTTTGCGGACTGGTAACCGCTGTTGCTTATGAAAAGAGTGCCTGGATCGGCAACCTGATTGTCCCGCATCACCTGCGAGGTAAGGGCTATGGGAGCCACCTGTTCAAGTTTATGCTTGCAGCTCTTGTTGAACAGGGGATGACATCGATCTGGTTGACTGCTTCAGATCAAGGACGCAGCCTTTATGAAAGAGAAGGCTTTGTTGAGGTCGATCGTATCGAGCGCTGGGTGCTGCCGCCATCAGGTGCTGCCATTGGCTTTCCTGTAAAAGGCGAAAAATCCTGCGAGAAGCTGTTGCATGCAGATCGGTTGGCATGGAGTGAGAATCGCGACTCCTTATTGTCAGTCCTTTGTAATGGCGGAAAAGTTTTTACTGTTGAGGATACCATTGCGCTTTTGCAGGCAGGGCCAGACGTTCAGATTGTTGGTCCATGGTATGCACATGAAGCCTCACTTCATACACATAAGGCCTTGCTAAAGAGGATGCTTACAGCGATAGAGCCTAATACTCCTGTTGTTGTCGATTCGTTTGTTTCGTCACCATTGCCGGCAGTATGTGCTTCTTCTGGCTTCCAGTTCACCGGTCGGACATCCCTGATGGTTTATGGAGATATTGGATCGATTGATTTGAAAAGTATGGTGTCTTTGGCAAGTTTGGGTAGTGTGGGGTGATTGAGTTCTCCCGTGTAGATTTAACTCGCCGCAAGGTGGTCTTCATGTGGTCAAAAGGTGTCCTGAAGGTTCCAGTGAAACATTAGGTGCGGCCTTACATCTCCCTATCTGCTTAGTTTATGGGTTACACGGTACTGGGTTGATACGAGAACTTTTACGGATCAAAAGGTCGGCAGTTCGAACCAGATGCGGGTTTCGTCTGGCGTGCTCTCCGCGCCGACTTTGCCACCGTGGGCTTCAACCAGCTGCTTGACGATCGCCAGGCCGATGCCCGCTCCGCCGGCATCGCGGGAGCGTGAAGGGTCTGCTGTGAAGAAACGCTCAAAGATAAAGGGGAGGTCCTGTTCAGGGATGCCGGGGCCACTGTTTAAAAAATCAATGCGAATCGATTTTGCAGCAGGAGTGCTGGAGATGGTGACTTTGCCACCGACCGGAGTATATTTCCAGCAATTTTCCACCAGGTTGCGAATCACCTGAAGTAGCTTATCGCGGTCTGCTTGTACCTTCACCTGTTCGACAAAATTTGTCGTAAGGCTGATGCCCTTCTCTTCGAAATTCATCTGATAGAGAGTCAATATTTCCCGAAGACAGGCCTGCAAATCCACCGGTTGACGTTCGAGGTAAGCGTGGGCCGCGTCGGCCCTTGCCAGCTGACCAAGTCCTTCGACCAAGGTGACCAGGCGCAGATTCTCCTGCTGTAGCATCTCGAGGGTCTTTTTGTCTGCGGGGATGACGCCGTCACTCAAGCCTTCCAGGTAGCCGCGCAGGTTGGTGAGCGGGGTGCGCAGTTCATGGGCGACATCGGCGACCATGGTTTTGCGAAGCCGCTCGAGTTTTTCGAGGCTATCACCCATCAGGTTAAAGGCCGTGCCGAGTTCACCGATTTCGTCGGCTTGGCTTGCATCCACCCGGGCGGTAAAGTTTCCGGCAGCGATCTGGTGGCTGGCCTCGCTCATCTGTACGAGGGGGCGCAGCACACGTTTGGTGAGCAGGTAGCTGAGGGCAAAGGCCAGCAGCAGTGCGACCAGACTCGCCCAGAGCAGATAGCGGTGTACGGCGGTTAAAAAGGCCCGGTGGGTATCGGTGGGTGACACCATGTACTTGTCCATCAGCACCATGAAGTAATCGGCTGCCAGTTGGTCAAAGGCCAGCCAGATGATCCCGGTGATTACGGCGATGACCGGGATTGTGGTGGCCAGCATCAGTTTCCAGTGCAGACGAAGTCTCATGAGTCTTGCCGTTCCGCAAAGCGGTAGCCAAAGCCACGCACCGTCTCGATGTAGCGTGCTTTTGCGGGGTCGTCGTCGAGCTTCTGGCGCAGATGACCGATGTGCACATCAACCACCCGGTCGATCACTGTTTCGCCACGCTCGTAGACATGACTGAGGAGGTCATCGCGGGAGAAAGCCTTGCCCGGCGCGCTCATCAGCGCCTGCAGCAGTTTATATTCCACAGCGGTCAGATCGACAGGCTGCTCATCGAGTGTGACACGGCGTTTTTCGACATCGAGAACCAGACCGGCATGTCTGAAACAGCTGACCGGGTCGGGTCGGCGGGCCGTGCGGCGCAGGATCGCCTTGACCCGCTCCACCAGTTCGCGCGGGCTGAAAGGTTTCACCACATAGTCATCGGCACCAAGTGAGAGGCCTAAGACCCGGTCAATCTCCTCTTCACGGGCAGTCAGCATGAGGATCGGCACATCGGAAAATTTACGCAGCTCGCGGCAGATTTCCCAACCATCGACCTGTGGCAGCATGACATCAAGGATCACAAAACCAGGTGCTTGCTGGCGCGCTATGGACAGGGCCTCGCCACCGTCGTGAACCTGATGCGTGGCAAAGCCTTCTTTTTCTAGATAGGTTGCGATCAGGGCCGCGGTGTTGCGATCATCTTCGATGATCAGGATGGGATCGGTGTTGCTGAGAAGTGGCATTGGTGACCTTTCCTTTTTGCTCAATTTCTATTGGCAGCATTCTCAACAATCATTGAAGCATGGATTTACTCGGGAAGGGGAATATATTCCGTTTCGCCAGGAACTTTCGGAAAGCGCCCGTCTCGCCAGTCTTGCTTTGCCTTTTCCATAAGGTCGTCCTGGGTGGAGACCAGGTTCCACCACATGATCCGTTTGCCCAGAGGGGATCCGCCGATGATCACCAGTGTCGTATCTTCTTTTGCGACCAGTTCAATGCCCTGAGTCTCATCTAAAACGGCCATGGTATGTTGTGGGATCAGGCTCTCTTTAGCAGAGACTTCTCCCGTAACGACGTAAACGGCTCGTTCCTCGATATGCTCTGGCACGACGATCCTTTGTCCCGCTTTTAATTGCGCCTCGACATAGAGGGTTGGCGAAAAGGTTTTCACTGCAGATTTGATCCCGTAGGCTTCACCGATCATGACCCGTATCGATCTGTTGCCCTCCTCAATCAAGGGCAGGTCTTCGGAGCCGTAGTGAGAAAAGGTTGGTTCGGTCTGCTCATCTTCTTTCGGCAGAGCCAGCCATAGCTGCAATGCGTGCAGGGTGTGTCCTTGTTTGCGGGTCTCGGGGGGAGTGCGCTCCGAGTGGGCAATGCCCTTGCCGGCGGTCATCCAGTTGATTTCATTCGGACGTATGTGCTGTACATTGCCCAGGCTGTCCCGATGCAGAACCTCTCCTGCAAAGACATAGGTGACTGTGGCCAGACCGATGTGCGGATGGGAACGAACATCAATGCCTTTGCCGGGTGCGAAGAGAGCGGGGCCGAGGTGGTCAAAAAAAATGAAGGGCCCGACAGAGCGTAGCTCTTTGGTCGGTAAAAGCCTGCGGACGCTAAAACCTCCAAGGTCTTTGTCTTTCGGCTCAAGTCTCATTCTTACAGCGGTACAAGAGTTCCCAGCGATCTTCTTGCAGGCAACTTTTTCGCCAAGTAAGTCACTCATGATCAAGCCTCTTTCTTCTCGCCTTTAAGGGTTTCCTGATTGTATCCCCAGCCCTTGCAGGAGGGCAGATCAATCAGAATGAAGTCGGTGTCTTGCAGTGCTTGCAGGGATAGGGGTTGATCCGTATCGATGCGCGCCTGATCGCATGCTTGCAACCGTTGACCATCTACAGTCATTTCTCCTGTGCGAAGATAAAGAAAAATCCTGCGGCCAGAGGTCTGGTCGAAGGAGAGGTTGTGGCCGGCTTTAAGTTCACAGCGGTAGATTGTGGCACCGCTATGGAAGCTGACAACATCGTTCAAACCTTGCCCGGAAGCGATCGGCAGCAATGTGTTGTGCCACTTGTTCGGCTGAAAGTTCCTTTGGTCGTAGCTGGGTTTGAGCTCTGGAGTGTCGGGAACAATCCAGATCTGGTAGAAGTGGACGGGTGTGTCGGCCAGGTTGATTTCCGAGTGGGTCAGCCCGGTTCCGGCTGACATCCTCTGCACATCCCCCACTTTAATGACGGCCTTGTTGCCCATGCTGTCCTCATGGGTCATCTCACCCTCGAGTACGACAGTAATAATCTCCATCTCATTGTGGGGGTGTGTGGGAAAGCCTGTGCCCGGTTCCACGACATCATCGTTGAAAACCCGCAATGGGCCGAACTGAAGGTTGTTGGGATCGAAATAGTTGGCAAAGGAAAAAAGCCAGAAGGTTTTCAGCCAGCCGAAATCGGAAAAGTGTCGTTGTCCTGATTTTATAATCTCCAACATCCGGGTCTCCTGAGTCGTGTTAGTGAACAAGATGTTTTGTCCGTGGCCAGGAAAGGGGATCATGAATAGCGAAATTGAACACACCCCTGTTTGAATGAAGTGTTCAGTCAGCTACTCGCCTGTTCATTATTCACGAACTATATCGTAAATAACGGACAAGAAAAGAAGCCCGTTCTGCTTCGATGCTTGAAAAGAAAGCCCCTTGCTAGAAAATTGGATCGGCGTAGGCTTTTGGCCGATAGCTGAGGCTGATCTCTTTTTCGCCGGTGATGCTCGAGGAAAGGGGATACATGGTGTCGTTGAGGACCAAAGCCAGAAAACGGGTCAGCTCCTCTGTTTCGCTGTAGTTGATATGATCTTTACGCATTCCTGCCTCGAAATATTCTACAAGGGAGGGTGTTATGACGATTTTTATTTCGATCTTTTCTGACATGACAGACCTTTCGTTCTAGCTGCTGTGTTCCACCCTGACAAGATGTACGGCGCAGGAGATACACGGATCATAGGCACGGACAATGCGCTCCGCACCCTTGCATAGACGTTCATGATCCTTTTCGTCGGCGAGGTCTGCCATGATCTGGGCTGCCATGACGCGCTGATTGATCGCGGTTGGTGTGACGATGTCTGCCGCCACGACCTTGCCCCATTCATCCACAACATAATGGTGAATCAACAGCCCACGCGGTGCTTCGGTTGCCGCTGTGCCGACGCCCCCGTTGACTTGCTTCAGAGTTTTTCGCAGGGGCTCGGCAGGATCTGCCTCTAGCAGGATCTCGAGCAGCTGGCCGAGTCGTTGTAATGTCCAACCGATTTCACTGGCCTGAGCAAGGTTATTGCCGTGAATGCCGAAAGCTTCTGCGGGCGTGTCGAAGCGCAGTTTCCTGTCGGCGGCAAGCCGGGCGCGTGCCAGGGCTCCGGTTAAAAATGGTCCTGATTGCCCATTTGAATCCTTGGCATGTGAATCCTCTCTGGCACGCTCCCCGAGCAGCTCCTTATAACCGGAAGAGGAGATAAGCTGTTCTTTGCCATAGAAGAGGGACTCACCGTTCAAGGCAAACGACTCCTGTAGTCCGGTCGCAAGCGCATTGCCTATAACCGGGCGTGCTTCTGGATAGTTGCCGAGCTGTAAAAACTGAGTGCACAAGTCAGGCCAGCAGGTTTGCCAGTGGAGAAGCTCTTTTAAGAGGGTTTCGATGTCTTGCCTACAGGGGAAATAGGAAACACCACCGAAAACCGGGTTGACCGGATGAACCACCCGCCCTCCGACGACTTCCTGGAGACGGTTGCCGAACGCTTTCAATTTGATTCCGGCCTCTGCCAAAGGATCCTTGCGCTGCAATAGGACCAGAAGATCAGGCGTGTCGCACAGATCAGGCAAGATCAGACAGAACAGGTGCAGGGCATGGCTCTGCAGGTGCCCGCCGAGCAGCAGCAGTTCGCGGAGCGTCGCGGCAAGTGGTGGAACCCTGATGGCCATGAGGTTTTCGAGGGCCTGCAGGGCGGTCAGCTTGTGCGCCGCTGAGCAGATGGCGCAGATCCGGCAGACCAGGTCGGGAACCTCGTCGTAGCGTCGCCCGACAACCAGCGATTCAAACAGGCGCGGCGACTCAAGCAGGCGCACCTTGACCTCATGGAGGCCCCCCTCCTTGAGTAGGAGCTCAACCCGGCCGTGGCCTTCGACGCGTGTTAAGGGATCAACAACCAGTCTGGTCATGGCGCTTCTCCAAAACGTTCCAGCCGATGGCGTATGTCCTGTTCGGTCAGGCCCGCCGTTATGAACAGCCGGCGCAGTTCATCGCGATTAGCTTCGGCAACAACACCACGGCAACCTTCGCAAGGCACCCCCAGGCTAGGGCATCTGGCGTTGCAGCCGGCGAGGGTAATGGGGCCAAGGCAGGGAGCACAATCCCTCTCCAGCAGACAAGGGTTTTCGTTGATGCGGCACTCCATACAGACCGGCATGACCTGGTGGCCGGGCCAGCCGCCATGCAGCAAAGCGCCGATACTGTTTAGAAGTTCTCCCTGTTCCGGTGGGCAGCCGGGAATCTGGCCGTCAACTTTCACAAAATGCTCAATGCCCTGCGGCGGAAAGGTGTTCCACTCGTCAGCTTGCCCGGCGTAGACCTCTGTCATGGCTTGACGGCGTTCCCCTCTCACCAGGCTGTTGACGCCTCCGGTCAGGGCACAGGCTCCGACGGCGACCAGCAGATTCACCTTGCGCCGTAAGGCCAACAACCTTTCGAGTTCGGAGGGGGTCGTGATCGAGCCCTCCACCAGTCCGACATCGATCTCTTCATCTTTACACTCGGTGGAGGTTGCCAGTGGGAACTCGCGGAGGGCAACAACCTGGGCAAGCTCTGCGAGGGAGGATTCACAATTGAGCAGCATGAGTTGACAGCCGCTGCAGGACGTAAAGCGGGTCCAGGCCAGAGTGATGGGCGGCTTGAGTTTCATATCGCCTCCGTCATCGTGCGCAGCTGTTCCAGGCTGAAAACCGGGCCATCCTTACAGATGTAGCGTCCGGCAGCCACGCAATGACAACACTCGCCGACACCACAACGCATACGGCGCTCAAGTGTTGCAAAGATCTTTGCCGCCGGAATGCCGATCAAGGCCAACTCTTCAAGGATGCAGTGGTAAAGAGCCGGCGGGCCGCAGACCGCGGCAACGGTTTGACGCGGAGCAAAGTTCAGGTCTGTAAGGAGTTCGTTGACCAGACCGATTTTGCAGACAACGCGGTCATCAAGGCTGGGCAGGGTCTCGGCAAAATCAACCGAGAATCGAACCTCTATTTGGGCCTCTTTCGACAGCTCAACTAATTCCTCACGAAAAAGTAGTGCCTCCGGTTCCCGCGAGCCATAAAGCACGATGATTCTGGCCTTGCGGTGAGGGTCATCAAGCAAGGCTTGCAGCAAGCCGCGCAAGGGCGCCATGCCGAGACCGCCGGCAATCAGCAGGGCGTCCTGGTCCTTAAACAGCTCCAAAGGGAAACCCTTGCCGAAGGGGCCGCGCAGACCAATGACATCGCCCATCTCAAGTTGATAGAGAGCCTCGGTCACTCGACCTGCCCGGCGGATGCACGCAGTGATGAGACCGTCGCGGACCTGATCGCACGCAGAGACTGGAAAACTGCCGACACCAGGCAGGGTGATCTCAACAAACTGCCCCGGGGCAAGAGCCATCGGTTGCTCGGGAAGGAAGGAGAAGATGTGGTTATCAGTGGCCATCGGCACAATGTTGTGCAGTACGGCGGCAACTGGTTGCAGAGCGTCTTTCATGCGAGCTCCTCGCCGCTCAGCCGCGTAGCGATCTGGTCGAGATCGATATCGACAGGGCAGACAGTGCGGCAACGGCCGCAGCCAACACAGGAGTTTTGGCCGTGAAGTGCGCCGAAGCCAAAAAACTTGTGCTCCATGCGAAAGCGGAGACGGTTTGCTCGTCCGGATCTGAAGTCATGGCCGCCGGCAACTTTTGCGTGCTCGGCGAAAAAACAGTTGTCCCAGCTGCGGTTCCTGGTGACTGACCCGTCTGTCGCACTCTCATCAAGCATGTCAAAGCAGTAACAGGTTGGGCAGACGACCGAACAGGCGCCGCAGGACAGGCAGCCTTTTGCGGCTTCTGCCCAGATTGCGGCATCAGCGGCGCTGCGATATTGCTCCTCTGTCAGCATCGGCCGCGTCCCGGCGCTCGCTGTGGGCCACGGCAGGGGCTTGTTTGTAGTCTCACCGGCCCCGCAGGCCCTCAAGAGCGCTTCCCCTGCAGGAGACAGAGCCCAGGCGTGTTCCTGGTCCAGAAAGAGATCGCCGGCAAGCGGCATCAACTGACGATCGCACCGACATTCCTTGTCCTGTTCACAGGGCATGCCTACCACCAGGGCACGTGCACGGCGATTTTGGTAGGGGAGATCGTCAGCGAAGACCTGGTCGAGATACCAAAGCGCCTGCAAGTCGCAGAGAGGCACGCCGACAACTGCAAAAGGTTCTGGTTGTTTGAGCGCAGAGAATTGTCCTGATTGAAAAGACCAGAGCTTTTCGCGGGGGGGTAAAAAAACTTTTTTCAAGGGGACAAAGGAGGAGAGAGCCTGGCTTGACAGAACTCCCTCCGAGAGTGGTTGCAGGCGGCAAAGACCATCGGCATTGACTTGTGGTGCGAGAGGAGAAAGTTTGGTGATGGCGTCCGCAAGGGTGTCGAGAGTGGACGGCGTCAGAAGGTAGTTTGGTGAGAGAAAATCAGTCATGAGAAACCTCTAGGTTGATTCTATCACTCTTCGTACACTCGGCAATCTTCAGGGGGCTGTGTTCATCAATTCCGGAAAATCCTGCGTAAAAGGATATAATAAATGTGAAAAGGCTAACTATCTGTAAGGCTCCACGAAAACATAAAGCCGAGGGTGATATGTCTGCCATTGATTTGCTCCTGCTGCATCCACCTAGCGTTTATGACTTCAGGCACAAAACCATCATGTATGGTCCCATCAGCGACCTGATCCCTTCCTCTCCCGTGTTTGAAATGTACCCCCTCGGTTTTCTGACCATGACCGATTACCTTGAGTCGCACGGTCTCAAGGTGAGAATCGTCAACCTCGCCTTGCGAATGATGAATGACCCAGGGTTTGATGTTGCCCGCTTCCTGTCCCGCCTCAAGCCACGGGTGATCGCTATCGATCTGCACTGGTTGCCCCATGCTCATGGTTCGATCGAGATCGCCAAGCTGGCCAAAGAGTGCCATCCGCATGTGCCGGTGATCTTTGGCGGGCTTTCAGCAACTTATTTTCATCGCGAGCTTATTGAGCTTGCCCAAGTCGACTATGTCCTTAGGGGAGATACCATAGAGCCGCAATTGTTTAATTTGTTGACGCGGTTAAGTTCCGGCCAGACACTGGACGAGGTAGCCAATCTGACGTGGAAATCTGCCGGCAAGGTGCGGATCAATCCGCCGGGCCCTCTGCCGGTAACAGCCGATTATGCCGACCTGAATCCGGAACGCATCATGAAGATGGTGCTGCGTTATCGAGATCTGCAGAGTGTCCTGCCTTTTAACGGCTGGTGGCAGAATCCGATTACGGCGGTCTTCACCGTCAAGGGTTGTGCCCACGAGTGCGCAACCTGCGGTGGCTCCCATCAAGCGAATGAGCTGATCAATGTAAGGCATGCCCCGACCTTTCGCAGCCCGCAGAACCTGGTTAAAAACATTGTTGATATAAGCCGTTTTTCGAAAGGGCCGGTTTTTCTGGTTGGTGATCTGTATCAGGCAGGAGAAGAGCATGTTCTACAAGTTCTAAAAGGTCTCAAGTCTGCTCGTGTGAAAAATGAGATCGTCTTTGAGGTATTCGGTATGCCGCCCCTCCGTTATCTGCAAGCGATCGATGGTCATGTTGCCAACTGGAGCCTGGAGCTTTCACCGGAAAGCCACGATGAGCAGATTCGCAGGGTTCAGGACGAAAAGGCTTTCTATAAAAACAGTGAAATGGAAGCTGTTATCAGGGAAGCTTTGTGGTTGCGCTGCCACCGCATTGATGTGTTCTTCATGGTCGGGCTGTCTCGACAGACAAGAGCTTCGGTGCTGGAAAGCATCGACTATTGTGAAAAACTTTTCCAGACGTCGGACACGCGGTTATCTTGCTTCATTTCGCCGATGGGGCCTTTTGTCGATCCGGGCAGCAGGTGCTTTGAAGAGCCTGAGCGTTACGGCTATACCTTGTTCGCACGAACACTTGAGGAACATCGTCAGCTTCTGGTTCAGCCTTCCTGGGAACAGATTTTGAATTATGAGACGCCCTGGATGTCGCGTGAAGAACTGGTTGATGTGACCTATGATGCTGCTGAAGCCTTGAACCGCTTAAAGTTGAAATACGGCCGGATTGAGAACGGCCGCGGTCAAGAGGTTGCGGAACGAATTAATCGGGCCCGTGGGCTCAAAGATCGACTCAGGCAGGTGAACGCTGATCAAACTGTGCTGAAGCCGACCGAACGAGACATGCTCCTTGGTGAGATCCATGACTTTAGCGTTTCTACGGTGTGTGACAAGAGAGAGCTGTTCTGGAGAAATCATCCGACGAATTTCCGATGGTTGGCAATTCTGCGTACGGTTCTGTCTTTCTGCGGTGACGCAATTCTCCAACCATTTAAACGTTCTTACCGAGGGCCAAGACAAGGCCTGTAATAAAATTTTGTGGTAACCTCCTTCGCTCAAGTGAGGGTCATTCAAAGAAAACCTTTCACCACAGAGAAACGAACGGGTGGTAAAGAGATCATTAATCCTGACAATAACGACTGGAGTGAAGTAGATAACCAGATAAGATTTTTTAGCAGAAAGGGCCCTACACGTTTATGTGCCGGGCCTTTTCCGTTCCACAAAGAGATGTCCAACTGTTTTTTCCGTCAGGCAATCGTATGCCGCACGATGGTCCCTTCGTTTAAGTAGATGACATCCTCGGCGATGTTGGTTGCCAGGTCGGCAACTCGCTCAAGGTGGCGGGAGACGGTCAGGTAGCTGAGGACAATATCCACCGAATCCGGATGGTGGCGAACATAGTCTTTGAATGACTTGTAGTTACCGCTGTGAATAGCGTCGACTTCATCGTCTAGTTCAAGGACATTGCGAGCCATTTCCAAGTCAGCGTTAACCAGTGAATCGAGGGCTTTTTCCAACATGTCGATCACTTTTTCCCCCATCTTGTCAAGTTCGAGGGGGCAGATCATCTTTGGACACTCACTGATTGCCAGGGCGCGTTCACAGATGTTGGCAGCCTGGTCTGCTATGCGTTCCAGGTCATTGTTGATCTTTAGAACCGCAACGATCATGCGCAGGTCGTTCGCGACCGGCTGGTGAAGGGCGAGAACCTTGAGACACTCTTCTTCAAGGTCGACCTCGAGACGATTGATGTGGTCATCGTTGTCGATGACCTTCTGCGCCAGTTCACGGTTGTGACCAGACAGAGCCTTGATGGCCTGCTGAACGCTCTCTTCGACGACTGCGGTCAGAGTAAGGAGCTGTTTTTCAAGCTGTCCCAGCTCTTTATGCAATAAACTTGTCATGGTTTAACTCCTCAACCAAACCGCCCGGTGATGTAATCCTGGGTCTTGGTATTGTCAGGGTTGGTGAAAATCTTGTCGGTGGCACCGAACTCGATAATCTCCCCTTTGTAGAAAAAGGCCGTGTAGTCAGAGATGCGGGCAGCCTGCTGCATATTGTGGGTGACGATGACGATGGTGTAATGCTCTTTCAGGGTGTCGACCAGCTCTTCAATGCGTGCCGTGGCTACAGGATCAATCGCTGAGGTCGGTTCGTCCATCAACAGGATTTCCGGCTCCACGGCGATCGCCCGGGCGATGCAGAGACGTTGCTGCTGACCACCGGAGAGTGCTGTGCCGGGCTGATTCAGTTTGTCTTTAACGTCATCCCAGAGCGCGGCCTGCTGCAGAGCTTTCTCGACCCGGTCACGCAGCTCGCTGCGGTTGATGTGGTAGTGCTGCTTGAGGCCATACGCGATGTTGTCGAAGACGCTCATCGGGAAGGGCGTCGGCTTCTGAAAGATCATGCCGACCTTGCGGCGTAATTCCAGAACGTCGCAGCTGCTGTCGAGAACATTCTGACCGTCAAGAAGAACTTCGCCACTGACTCGTTGGCCGCGGTAAAGCTCAAAGATCCGGTTGTAAGTACGCAGGTGAGTTGACTTGCCACACCCTGAAGGGCCGATGATCGCAGTCACCTGGTTGGCGGCGATCTCAAGGTTGTTGTCAAAGAGGGCCTGCTGATCGTCGTAATAGAAGTTAAGACCCCGGGTCGCGATTTTGATCTGAGTTTCCTGTGCCAAGGGTTCGATCTTCGTTGCATGCAATGCAAAGGGTCGCTTCAGGCGTTGATCCTGATATTCTGCGGTTGCAGTCTGAATCATAATTATTTACTCCTGTACCAGAGAAATCCCCGGCTAATAACGGTCGTGCCAAGAACGCTGCCCGCAATAAGTAGAGAAGCCCCCCAGGCTAAGGTTTGCCAATCTTCGTATGGGGACATGGCGTAGTTAAAGATTGTGACGGTCAAATTCGCAGTCGGCTCTTTGAAAGACTCGGGCCAATATGGACTGTTTAGGGACGTGAAGAGGAGAGGCGCGGTTTCGCCACTGACCCGGGCAACGGCAAGCAAAATGCCAGTTAAAAGACCCGTCTTTGCTGAGCGGAAAACAATCCCCAACGTCGCTTTCCAGCGAGGCACGCCGAGGGCCAGGGCAGCTTCGCGCAGAGCGCTCGGTACTAAGGCCAGCATGTCTTCTGCGGTGCGTGCGACCACCGGCAACATGATAATTGCCAGAGCTACGGCGCCTGAAATTCCCGAGAAATGCCCCGTCGTCATGACTATTACTACGTAAACGAAGACGCCAATAATGATCGACGGTGTGCCCATCAGCAAGTTAGCCGCAAAGCGGATGGCTTCAGCCGTTTTCGACTGTTGACCGAATTCCGCCAGCCAGACGCCTGCGGCAAGGCCGATCGGGACACCCATTAGAACGGCTAACAAGGTAATCAGCAGGGTGCCGAGGATTGCGTTGGCCAGCCCGCCACCCGGCATCCCCGGCGGTGCCGGCAACTCGGTGAAAAACTCCCAGTTGATGGCTGGCATTCCCTTGAGAATAACGATGCTGAGGATCCAGCCGAGCATGGCCATGCCGAACAGGGCCGCCAGACTGCTGATCAGGCGAATCCCCATGTCGACGCCACGACGATATTTCAAGCTGCGATGTTTCATCTTACGGCTCCCATCTTGCGCGCGGTGCGGCGCAGCCACCAGCGGGCGGCCCACTGCAAGATCAGGGTGACGCCAAACAGAACCAGGCCGAGTTCGATCAAGGCGGCGAGGTAAAGGTCGTCGGAGGCCTCGGTAAATTCGTTGGCCAGGGTCGAGGCGATACTGTTGCCGGCGGCAAATAGCGAGGCTGAGATCTCGTGCCGGTTGCCGATGACGAAGGTCACCGCCATGGTTTCACCGATGGCGCGACCGAGGCCGAGGAAGCAGGCGCCGACCACGCCCTGGATGCCGTAAGGGATGGTCACCTTGCGGGTCACTTCCCAGGTCGTGCTGCCCATACCGTAGGCTGACTCCTTAACCACTGCAGGGACCATCTGGAAGACGTCGCGGGTCACCGAGGTGATGAACGGCAGCACCATCAGGGCGAGGATGATGCCGGCTGAGAGCATGCCAATACCCATGGGGGGGCCCTGGAAGAGAGGGAATCCGGGGGCGATGCTAGCCAGCCACGGTTGTATATAATCAGCCATAAACGGAGCAAACACGAACAGGCCCCACATGCCGAAAATAATGCTTGGGATGGCGGCCAGTAACTCGATGGCACCGCCCACAATACGGCGCACTGCCGGTGGGGCAATCTCCACCAGGAAGAGAGCGATCACCAGGCTTAAGGGCACGGCGATCAACATGCCGATGGCGGTCGAAATCAAAGTGCCATAAACGCTGCTCAGTGCGCCGAACTCCATGAACGCGGGATTCCACTCCTGTGAAGTCAGGAAGCCGAAGCCGAAATGTTTGAGCGCCGGCATGGCTCCCATCACCAGGGTGTAGAGGATACTGCCAACCAGCAACAAAACGGCTAGACCGCTGGCTAGTGTCAGCCAACGGAATGCCGGGTCAAGATTGATATGGGTTTTAGTTTGCATAGAATGACTCTAATTTTTCGACTTTGATTGCCGCGTCTCTCGTCCCACGAAACGCGTCCCGGAATTTAAGGCCAAACCGGCTTGCCTGCTGATTTAATCTGTTCCATCCAAGTTTTCTCAACCAGGCTGACGACAGCTTCCGGCATCGGCACATAATCGAGTTTTTCTGCCGTGCTGGCTCCGTTGCGATAGCACCAGTCAAAGAAGGTCAAAACCTCTTTGGCGGTTGCGGCCTTAGCCTGCTCCTTGTGGACCAGGATGAACGAAGCTCCGGTGATCGGCCAGCTCTCAGCGCCTGGCTGATCTGTCAGAACCAGGTAGAAACCCTCGGCATTCGCCCAGTCGGCATTGGCCGCCGCAGCCTGGAAGGCTGCGCTGGTTGGGGCGACGTAATTGCCGGCCTGGTTTTGCAACAGGCTGTAATTCAGCTTGTTCTGTAAGGCGTAGGCATATTCGACGTAACCAATCGAACCCTTGATGCGCTGCACGTAAGACGCTACGCCTTCGTTGCCCTTACCACCAACTCCGGCAGGCCACTTCACAGCCTTAGCGTTGCCAATCGAGTCTTTCCATGTCGGCGAAACTTTACTCAAGTAGTTGGTGAAGATCCAGGTTGTGCCGGAGCCATCAGCTCGATAGACGACAGTAATTGCAGTTTCAGGAAGAGCCAGGCCCGGATTCTCCTTGGCAATCGCTGCATCATTCCAGGTGCTAATCTTGCCCAGAAAGATGTTGGCCAGGGTTGTTCCGGAGAGCTTTAGGGCACCATCTTCAATACCTGGAACATTAATAACCGGAACCACGCCACCCATGATCATGGGGAATTGCAACAGCCCGGCTTCGTCCAACTCAGCCGCTTTTAATGGTGCGTCGGAAGCCCCGAAATCGACGGTCTTGGCCTTGATCTGACGAATGCCGCCACCTGACCCGATTGACTGGTAGTTCAGCTTGACCCCAGTCTCTTTGTTGTATTGCCAGGCCCACTGTCCGTAAACCGGATAGGGGAAGGTTGCGCCGGCGCCGTTGATAGTGGCTGCGGCGAGAGCAGGGCCGGAACTTAAGATCAGGGCGGTCAGGGTGATCAAGATGGTACGAAACAGTTTGTTGCTTTTTGCGTCCATTGGACTTATCTCCTTAATTGTTTTCTCGTTCATTTGAACACGAGTTTGACGTGAAACTGTTAGCGGATGGTTAGCGGACAGTGAGAAGTGAGTTAAATATGGCCGCTGGGAAAATCCTCCCGGCGGCCATATTTGTTGTAATGTGTGCCCAATAAATCCTCAGGTGCTTCAGCAATGAGTTGCGAGGGGATTTGTAATAATCAACTCCAGAAGCTTTCCGACGTTAGTGGTGATCGTGCAATGTAAGAAAGCCCCCGATCCGAAGATTGAGGGCTTTCAAATATAGATAATGACTATTAAGACCCCATTTTATGAAGGTCTACCTCAGGAAAGCTTAAGACCACCGAGGACTAGAAGCGCCAGTTGACAAAGACCATAGCGGGTGCAAGCTCATCAGGAAAATTGGTGAACCATGTTTGTGTGCTTCTCATGAAGTTGAGCAAGCCGACTTGAACGCCTTTATCCGTGGTAGCTGCAAAATTTATAAACCCAAGCTGGAGACCATTTAATCTCTCCGCATAGTTGAACGCCGCCCATTGCAAACCAGTGAACTTCACCTCAGCGTAATTTGCGATCCAGGCAATCTGTGCCCCTTCATAACTCTCTGCATAGTTCGCCAATAAGCCGAGAGAAATTCCTGAACTGTCGCCTGTCGACCCGTTGACGACCCCTAGCGCCAAAGCTGTTTGTGGATTTTCTCCCCAAATGCTAAGTGAGACGCCTTTGATGTGAGTCGTTTTGGCCTGAATGGCTACATCAGGGATTAAGCTCAATTGGAAGCCTTTGGTCTCTGCAAAAGCCCCCGTGGCGATAAAACAGCTTAACAATACAAGTACCAATTTCTTCATCATTCGTCCCTCCATGATTTGTGGAAAATCTCTGTGTTTGTTGACGTTAGTGAAAGCTTTTTGTCGACATTTTTATGTGGATATAATTAAGGCTCTGCAAAGTATACACAGTCATCGACTGAGGTCAAAGAAGAAGGCTTTCTGTTTTTGCTCCTGCAATTTTTTGAGGTCGTGCCGTTTGCCCAAGACGATTTCGCAGACAGTCATTAACAACAAAGAAGCATGTGCCCTGACAGGCACAGTGTTCAGTCGCAGTATATTCTTTTGTTGCTGCGGCTTTTGTTATTCCAGACAATGTTTTTTCAACTTTGGTTAATACTTCATCGCAACCAATAATATTATGCCTTCTCCCCAAGTATCTGGAATCATTATAAGATATCCATACCTTAGATGTATTATCTTGCCAAATAATCGCTTTTTGAGGTAAGTCGATGGCGACACTTTGCTGGCATTGCATAAGGGGGCTTCCCACTTTAGGGTTCCCGAATATTATTAGTCGTGTTTTCCGGAGTTCTACACCGACTTTTTGAGCCGCGTCGGAATGATTTATTTGATTGAATATCGTCATTCCCTTGTCCTTCAATATGTTCTCAAGTCTGGCGGTTGTTTCCTTCACGCTGAAATCACTTTGAACGTTGATCAGGCCATCTGCGGCCATTAATGGTAATACTGTTAACAAGACTAACAGTAGTGTTATGGATGCTTTTTTCATTATTTGCTCCTTATTTGGGTCGCTTTAACCTGTGCCTCATCAATGAAAAGCCTTGATGACGACGCACATTATTTCTTCTCTACGTATACGAATTGTAGCTGGCAATAGGATTCGGTCAAATGCTGAGTACTTCTAATGCTGGTATTGTTGAATTTGAGAAGTTATAACAGCTCGTTTCTGAAGGCCTCTGACTAAGTTCTGCCAAATAAGAACGGGCCACCCGGTTGAGGGCAGCCCATTTTTTCAACTTACTCGTGTTGTTATGTGAGATAGCTACGAAACTGGCAGACTAATCGTAAACACAGTCCCTTTACCGGGTGTACTGTGTACTGTCACCTCGCCGTCATGGGCCTGAATGATGTGCTTGACGATTGCCAACCCCAGACCGGTACCACCGACGTCGCGGCTACGGGCTGCATCGACGCGGTAGAAACGTTCAAACAGTCGAGGCAGATGTTCTTTGGAGATGCCCTGGCCACGGTCCTGAACCTTAAGCATGACTTGCTTGCCCTCCTGCCAACCCTCAACGGTCACAACTTTTCTACTGGCACTGTATTTGATAGCGTTGTCGACCAGATTTATGACGGCTTGCTCCAAGAGAGCGCTGTTGACGTTTGCCACCAGCTCCTCTGAACAGAACAGGTTGACTTCTACCTCCCGGGACTTTGCAATGCTTGCACAAGATTGAAGCGCTGATTCCAGAATGGGTAGCAGCTTCTCATGCGTACGGCTAATCTCATCCGATTCGGCATCACGCTCTAGGCGTGAGAGGGATAACAGGTCTTCGATGATGGCATTGAGACGGTCGGATTGCCGGTTGGCGATCTCGAGAAATCTCTGACTGTCTTCCGGATTCTCGTTGGCTCCCGCCAACAGGGTTTCTACTGCGCCCTTGATAGCTGTAATTGGTGTCCTTAGTTCGTGGGAGACATTGGCAACAAAGTCGCGGCGCAGGTTCTCAAGTCGTCGCAGTCGGGTTACGTCATGGACGACAATCAGGGCGCCGATCGTTTGTCCGTCTGAGCCTCGCAGAGGGGTCCCGTGAGTCTGCAGACAACGCTCTTCGCCTTGATAGAAAAGAGTCATGTCAGCTTCGATGCTCGTCCGGCTTTGCAGCGACTCGGTGATGAATCTCTGCAGCTCTGGTTTACGCACAACCTCCTGAATGCTCCGGCCAACGGCCAATTCAGGGTTTGTCCCAAGCAGGGTTGCCGCCGCCTGGTTAATACGCAGGATCCCTTCATGGTGATCCACAGCCAGAACGCCCTCGATCATGCTGGCAAGGACTGCTTCCTGCTCGTTACGTTGACTGACAACGGTTTGCAGTCGATCATTCAGCTGGGCCGCCATCTGATTCATGGCTTCGGCCAGTCCGCCCATTTCTTCACCTTTGTAGACCGGCAGACGTCGATCCAGTTCGCCACGGGCAAAACGTTCCGCGCCGCGTTTCATCTCGACAAGAGGGCGACTGATGCGCCGTGATACCCAGAGGCTGATCAGGGCGGCTATCAGGGCAATCAGAATGCCGCTGTTGATAACATGGAAGAGGACGGTCTCAAGAGCCTTGTCAATTCTGGCGATCGGCAAAGCTGTGCGGACGCAACCGATAATCTGCTCGTTGCTTCTGACCGGCAGGGCCACGTACATCATTTCCTGTTGTAAGGTTGAGCTGTAGCGGGTCGCCGCCCCGGAATGCCCTCTAAGGGCCTCTCGGATTTCCGGCCTTCTGGCATGATTATCCATTTTGGCAGGGGTTTCTTCAGAATCACCGACAACGCGACCATCCGGCAGGATAACAGTCAGACGGGTGCCAGATTGTTTTCCCAAAGCTACGCTCAAGCTTTGCAGAGAGCCGATATTGCCCGACTCGAGGGCCTCTCGTGCCTGATTGACGACCAGTTGAGCCTGCGCTTCAAGCCCTCTACGTGCTTCTTCGCGATGGAAATCATCCAGAGTTCTGGAGAAGAGCCAGGTGATCGTTACCAGTGCGATCAGGATGATCACCAGGAAAGGCGGGTAGATCTGCCATATAAGACGTTTACGGGGCATAGAGGCCAGCTTTAAGCTTTAAGCTTTCAGTTGTAAGCGGTAAGGAAAAACTATTCGCGGAAGCGGTAACCGATGCCGCGTACGGTTTCGATATATTCACCGCAGGTGCCGAGCTTCTTGCGCAAGCCGACAATCTGAACGTCAACGGCACGGTCGGTGACCGCATAGCCTTCACCATGGATGGCGTCGACGACCTGGGTGCGGGTGAAGACCCAGCCGGGCCTGCCGGCTAGCAGGCAGAGTAGCTGAAATTCACTAAAGGTCAGTTCGATGCTCTCGCCGCAGACCTTAACCTTGTTGCGTCCCGGGTGAATATAGAGGTCGTGGATCTCTATCGGTTGTTCCGAATCAGCAGGTTTGTCAGGCTTGACCCGCCGTCTCAGTACTGCTCGTGCTCTTGCCTGCAGAATCTGCGGGCTGAAAGGCTTGGTGATGTAGTCATCAGCGCCGAGTTCCAGGCCCTGGACAATATCGTCTTCTTCGCCTTTGGCTGTGAGCATAATGATCGGGGTTTCTTGAGTATCGGGAGCCTGGCGCAGGCGTCGACAGACTTCAAGGCCATCAATGCCCGGCAACATCAGGTCAAGAAAGACCAGGTCCGGCTTGTATTCGCGGACCTTGGTAAAGCCTTCTTCGCCTGTCATGGCGCATTCCACCTGGAAGCCGGCCTTAACCAGGTTGAAATGGATCAGGGCCAGAATGTCCTCTTCGTCTTCGATGACCAGGATGCGTTCTTTGCTCATGGACTGATGACTCTCTTGCAAAAGTAGATATAAAGTCAAACTTACCCGGGGATTGTTAGGGTTTTGTTAGAATTTCAGTCTTTACCCTTTTTAACGGCTTTTGCGAAACTCAAGCGACGAAATACGTAACATAAAATGAAATTAGCAGAGAGCTCATTAATTGTTAACACATTGATGGAAGAATCCATGCACAGAAAATAATGGGCCTGACAGGAGAGCAAAAAAGGTGCGCTCAACTTGAGCGCACCTTTTTAAGTGAGATGAATATTTTAGTTTGAGTTTACGTCGCAGGTGAATCCTCGGGGAAAAGGGCCTCGTGCAGGTTGACTGTGTGGTTCTTTATGCGCCGCAGAGCAACAGCCATATCGCTGAAGGTCAGCGCCGGCAGGGCTCCGCAGGAGCCCTCTTTCATCCGTGCAAGATGAGCTTTACGAACCTTATCAGCCAGATCGTTAAGTCGGTTGGCTTCGTCATAGATTTTGCGTGTACTGCTCACATCTTCATTATTGAAGGCACGGCAGACCTGGGTAAAAAAGGAGAACACCTCATGGTGAAAATTGTGCAGGTCTTTCCAACCCTCGGCGCTGTAATCAAGCTCGTGCTTTTCGAGACGTCTCATGTACGAACAGAGGGAAGCGGCGTAGTCGGCAATCGACTCAAGCTCATCGGCGGCACGGACATAGCTATAAGCACGATCTGACTGTAATTTGCTGGCGCCACCGGATTGCATCAGGGTGACGGTGAAGCTCGTGATCTCATGCTGCATGACATCCGTTTGGTCTTCGAGTTCCTTCACCTTGCGGTAAAAACGGTCGCGCCCTTTGAGGTCGCGATGCAGAAAGCTGTCGGCATGGCGCAGGGCTTTGTGAACACGCCCCTGCATCCGTTTGAGTTCTTCGAAAACCATCGAAAGACCCATAGCGACAGGCATGGTTCCGGGAGCACCGATATACTTGAAGACTCCTTTTTCCTCGCCTGCCTTGTCAGGAATAATTTTGGTTACGAGTGTTGCCAGCTGGTTGAGGAACGGCAGCATCACCAGGGTGGCCGTCACATTGAAGAAGGTGTGCCCCATGGCGATATGGGCGGCTATGTAAGGGCGGTTTCCTTCTGCATCAACAAAACTCGAAAGGCCAGGGACGAAATTCTCAATAAAGCTGACATAGGGCGAGAAGATAGAAACAATGATGACGACCCCAAGTACGTTAAATATGGTGTGAGCCATTGCTGCGCGCCGGGAGGGGACACTGCCACCGATTGCAGCGAACTGTGCGGTGATGGTGGTGCCGATGTTTTCACCCATGACCAGGGCGATTGCTGTATAGATCGGGATAGCTCCGGTCGTGGCGAGAGCGATGGTAATACCGAGCATCGCCGAACTGCTCTGGATGATCATGGTCATCATGCAACCGATAGCGACGCAACCCAGGATGCTGAGTAACGTTTGAGCATCGAGGCTGAGCATCAGGTTCATAAAACTTTCATCACTGCGCAGCGGTTTGAAAGCTCCGCTCATGATCTCAAGACCGAAGAAAATCATCCCCAGAGCAACCAGGACTTTGGCGCTCGCTGAGAACTTGTCATTCTTCGAGAAGAGCATCGGGAAGACACCCATTGCAATCAGCAACAGGCCATATTTGCCGACCTTGACAGCGAGAATCCAACCGGTGATGGTTGTGCCGATATTGGCTCCGAGGATGACACCGATTGCCTGGGTTAACTGCATAAGCCCGGCATTGGTCAGGCCGACAACCATAACGGTCGTGATCGATGAGGACTGGACGAAACATGTGACGACCAGGCCGACTATGACCGCCAGGAAACGGTTCGTGGTGACTTTTGAGATTGCTTTACGGATCAGGCCGCCCGAGAGCGACTGCAAACTGTCGGAAAGGTATTTCATGCCGAGGATAAAAATCCCGAGGCCGCCGATGGCGGTGTAACCCATCTTGAAAGGTTCGATCATTTGATTCATCCTTGAGAAGTGTTATGGCCTAGCATTTAAAGAACAGGCCGTTTAATCGAGGGTAAATATCAGCCTTTTGTTAGGGTTATGTTAGGAGCATTCACTTTTTGACACTATGAGTAAAGATAAAATGCCAAATTCCATGAAAATAATTTTCTTTAATGTCCTGCCGCTGTTTGTAGGTAGTCCTGAGTCATGAAGTCCTGCTCCGGTCCACGAAGGAACTCGACAGGCAAATTGTGGTGGCTAAAGTCAAGAAGCTCGGAGTTACCAATGTTCTGGTCACCCGTTCTATCAGTAGGCAGGAAGTCACTAACCAGCAGTCTGGTGGTCTCTATTTTAAGGAAACCTCTCTTTATCCAGATGGTTGGTCTTCTTCTACTGTCGCCTCGTCGGGTCAGCGAGAGGCGGGATACACGACAGATTATTTGACTGTGGAATCCAACCTCTTTGTGGTGGGTAACAAGAACCCGGTCTGGTCGAATCTTGCCGAACTCAAAGTTGAAGATTCCAGGCAGGACGGTGTTAACAAATTTATTCCTTTCCTGGTGGAACAGCTCGAGTTGAGTAATCTTCTCTGATCTGTATTGTATAACGATTGTGTTTAACGGGCAGGCCTCGGGAGAATCTCCGGAGCCTGCCCTGATTATGGCTAATCTTGCCTTTGCAAGTTGTTTTCACCTTTCTTGGCCCTGTTTATACAGTCGAGGAAGCCCTTCTGTTTCAAAGATATGAAAAACCTACCGGTAAGTGAGTAAAGACACTTTCAGTGAGGGCCGATTTGTTATATCTTGCACCTTGCTTGAAAGATTCCTTTCAAGAGTGTTCACATCATTGGTCATCTTTATCACATGGAGAAAAACATGAAAAAGTTTTTGCCGGGGATTAGTAAAATGCTCTGTCTGGCCGTGCTCTGCACAGCCCTGACCGCGGGTTCCGCTTTTGCCGAAAAGATCAAGGTCGCTGGAATTTATACCCAGCCAATTCAGCAGAAATGGGATGCGGTTTTGCACAAGGGCCTTTTGAAGGCTCAGGAAGCAGGCGAAATTGAGTACGTCTATTCGGAAAAGGTTGCTAACACCGATTATATCCGTGTCTTGCGTGAATACGCAGAGAGCGGAGTCAAGCTGGTCGTCGGCGAAGCCTTCGGCATCTCTCGTGAGGCGCACAAGGTGGCCAAGGATTACCCGGAAGTTGCTTTCCTGATGGGCGATTCTTTCGGTCCTGCAGGGGAAAACTTCGCGGTTTTTGATAACTACATCCATGAGCCTTGCTACCTGATGGGGATCATTGCCGGTTCCATGACGAAAACCAACAAGATCGGCATGGTTGGCGGTTATCCGATCGGTGAAGTTAACCGTCTCTTTAACGCTTTCATGGAGGGCGCTCGTTCGATCAATCCTGCGGTTGAGTTCAAGGTCTCCTTCATCGGCTCCTGGTATGATCCGCCAAAGGCTAAAGAGTTTGCCTTTGCCCAGGTCGAGTCAGGTGTTGATGTGCTCTATGCAGAGCGCGCCGGAGTGGTTGATGCTGCACGTCAGCAGGGAATAATCGCGTTTGGTAACGTGAATGACATGAACAAGGAAGAGAATGGCAAAGACGTTGTGGTCACGTCTGCCATGTGGCATATGGAAGAAGCGATCGCCCATGCGATTGCCCGGGTTAATAAGGGGACCTTCAAAGCTGAAGATTACCGCGAATGGACAATGATGGCCAAAGGCGGTGCTTCTCTGGCGCCCTATTACGAGTTTGACGAAAAAATCCCGACCGCGGCCAAAGCCAAGGTTGAGGAAGTTAAAAAGCAGATCCTGGCTGGCAGCATGACCGTCAAGATCAATGACGAAGAGCCTAAGTCAACCTTCTAGGCTTTAAACACGAATTGCCGAGATAAGCCCATGACCTGCCGCTGCGGATAAGTTCCGTAGCGGCAGGCCTGTTGCTGCACTTGAAAGATAACGCTGTGTCACAAAAAACCGTGTTGAGCCTGAACAACATCAGCAAGTACTTTGGCCCTTTGTTGGCTAACGATGCTATCAATCTGTCTCTCGCCGAGGGGGAGGTGCTGGCGTTGTTGGGTGAAAATGGTGCCGGCAAGACGACGCTGATGAACATTCTCTTCGGTCATTACGTGGCCGATGCAGGCACGGTCACGGCTTTTGATGAAGAGTTGCCGCCAGGCAAGCCTCGTGCCGCCATTGATGCAGGGGTGGGCATGGTTCATCAGCACTTTACCCTGGCAGAGAACCTGACTGTTCTGGAGAATATCACTCTCGGTACGGAACCCCTCTGGGGTGTCAGGCAGTACCAAAGCAGGGCGCTTGCTAAACTCAACCAACTGTCGACTGAGTTTGGGCTGGAGGTGAATCCGAGAGCCTTGGTCCGCGATCTTTCAGTGGGTGAAATGCAGCGCGTTGAAATTCTCAAAGCCCTCTATCGCGATGCACGCATTCTGATTATGGATGAGCCCACCGCGGTTCTGACTCCCCCCGAGGTCGATAGTTTGTTTGCCACCCTGAGGCAACTCATCAAAAGCGGACTGGCGGTTATCTTTATCTCTCACAAACTCGGCGAAGTCATGGCGATCAGTGATCGGGTAGCGGTCTTGCGCAGCGGCAAGGTTGTCCTTGAAGCTGAGACCCAGGCGACCAGCCGTGAAGCCCTTGCCGAGGCAATGGTAGGGCGGAAAATTCCGGAACCGAAACGGGTTCCTCAGGATGCCGGTGAAGCGCTCTTAAGTCTGGATCAAGTCACAGTTCTGGGGGCCCACCACAAGCGCCTGCTTGATCGAGCCAGCCTGACGCTGCATGCTGGAGAAATAGTTGGTATTGCTGGTGTTTCAGGGAATGGACAGGCTCAGCTTGCCGATCTGCTCTCTGGTTTACAGACGCTGGCCGAGGGGCATATGACCCTTCGTGATCATGGTGAACTGAAGCCGAACCCGGCCCATATGGTGAAACAGGGTATCGGTCGCATTGTCGAAGATCGAAACGGCCTCGGGCTGATCGGCGACATGACGATCACGGAGAACCTGGCGTCCGAAAATTATAAGAGCCGGGAGTTCTCTCGTTTAGGCTTCTTGCGGTTTAATGCCTTGCAGCGTTATGCGCGCGAGCTGATAGAGGCTTTTGATGTCCGCTGTCCGGGCATTTCGGCACAGGTCCGTAAACTCTCCGGCGGCAATATGCAGAAGCTGGTGTTGGCCCGGGTGTTGTCGAAAGAGCCGATGGTGATTCTGGCTCACCAGCCGACCTGGGGGCTGGATGTTGGTGCCACCGCCTATGTTCACGAACAGCTGCTCGCCGCTCGCCAGCGGGGGGCCGGGATTCTCCTGATCTCGGAAGATCTCGACGAACTTCTGGAGCTTTCTGATCGCATCCAGGTGATCTACCACGGCCAGTTGAGCGAGTCGCTCGACCCGGACAATATTTCGTTACAGGAATTAGGGCTATTGATGAGCGGTCAGCAGCGATCTGATTCGCAGGCAGCATGATCAACTCATATTCAGGAATTCTTCTCCATGCGTCTTGAACCACGTGAACATGTTTCATTGTTGACCCTTGTCGCCGGCCCGGTATTGGCCGTTGTTGCGGCGATGGCGATCTGTTCACTGTTGATTGTCTGGTCCGGTAGTTCCGTGCTCGAAGCCTACGCCCTGCTCTTTAAAGGCGCGCTGGGCTCACGCTTTGCTATCAGCGAAACGCTGACGCGCACTACGGTGCTGATCTTCACCGGCTTGGCTGCTGCTGTGGCTTTTCGGGCCAAGCTCTGGAATATCGGTGGTGAAGGGCAGCTCTACATGGGCGCCTGCGCGGCCACCATGCTCGGCACTGGCTTGCTGGAGTGGTCTGCCTACCTTTTGATTCCGACCCTTTTCCTGGCCGGTGCCCTGGCCGGTGGTCTGCTTCTGATAGTGCCGACCTTACTCAAGACCCACCTCAAGGTCGACGAAGTGGTCACCACGCTGCTTTTGAACTTTATTATCCTGCTGGTGGTTAACTACCTGGTTTTCGGTCCCTGGAAAGATCCGATGGCCATGGGTTGGCCCCAGGCGGCGCCGATTATTGATCAGGGCCTTTTGCCGCCGCTGCTCGCAAAAACCCGCTTGCACGCAGGTCTTCTGGTCGCCCTTGCGTTTGCCATCGGCACCTGGGTGCTGATGCGTTTTACCGTTTGGGGCTATGAAATTCGAGCGGTCGGGGCCAACCCGAAAGCTGCCGGCTTCGCAGGTGTCCCGGTGAATCGGACCATTATCCGTACTGCTTTGATCAGTGGTGGCCTGGCGGGAATGGCCGGAGTCTGCGAACTGATCGGTCTCAAAGGTTACCTGACTCTCGATCTTTCTCCGGGGTTTGGTTATACCGGTATCGTGGTCGCCATGCTGGCTGGACTGAATCCGCTGGGCGTGATTTTTTCCTCATTCTTTGTCGCGGTGGTATTCAACGGCGCCGACTCCATGAGCCGGGCTCTCTCTGTTTCCAATTATATTGCCGAAGTGATTACGGCTGTTTCGCTCCTTGCAGTATTGGTCAGTATGCTTTTGACCCGTTACCGCATCAAATGGAAGTAAAGCATGGGTGACTTTCTCGATTTTATACTCACTGCCGGTTTCTGGGCAGCAACCCTGCGCATGGCCACGCCACTGATCTTTGGCACCATCGGTGAGCTGGTCTGCGAGCGCTCTGGTGTTCTCAATCTGGGGATAGAAGGGATCATGACTGCAGGTTCCATGGCTGGATGGATGTGGGTTTATCAGGGTGGCGACCTCTGGGGGGGCGTCCTTTTTGCGGCTTTTGTTGGCGCTCTGTTCGGTCTGCTGCACAGTTTGTTTACTGTTTATCTTGGATTGTCGCAACATGTCACCGGCCTCGGAATCACCATGCTGGCTTCGAGCCTGAGCTATTTTGTCTTTCGTATGATGCTTCCCAATGTGACGACGCCGCCCAAGATTGTACCTTTTGAAAGCTATGCTGTTCCCGTTCTCTCCGAGCTACCGGTCGTCGGTGAGGCCTTATTTGTACAGTCACCACTTACCTGGCTGGCACTGGTGCTGGTCTTCGTGGTTGGCTACGTCCTGTTTCGTACCCCGCTCGGTCTGGCCATTCGTATGGTCGGTGAAAACCCCATGGCGGCCGAAGCTCAGGGCCTCAACGTTCACCTGGTGCGAAGCGGCGCGGTTATCTTCGGCAGCGCCCTGATGGCCGTGGGTGGCACCTTCCTGACCCTTTCGGCTTTCGACGCTTTCTATATTGGTATGACAAATGGCCGTGGTTGGATCTGTATCGCCCTGGTTGTGTTCGCTTCATGGCGTCCGGGTAAAGCACTATTCGGTGCACTGCTCTTTGCCGTCTTCGATGCTTTGCAGATGCGCGTGCAGCAGCAGGCGTCTTCGGCGATCCCTTACCAGTTCTACCTGATGGCACCCTATGTCTTGAGCATCGTTGCCCTGATCATCATGTCCCGTCGCGCCGCATATCCCAAGGCGCTGCTTGTGCCGTTCCGGCGGGGTGAGCGATAACCCTGAGTCCGCATACAGGATAAAGGAGAAATTTCATGTTCGATCTGATTGTTCGTCAGGCCAATATCGTTGGCAAGCAACTTCCCCAGGATATCGCCTGCCAGCAGGGTAAAATTGTCGCTGTTGCGCTACGCATTGAAGGCGAAGCACAGCGGGAGATTGATGCGACCGGCCGTCTGGTTACACCACCCTTTGTCGATAGCCACTTTCACATGGATGCGACCCTCTCAATGCTGGGGCAGTCCCGGCAGAATGAAAGCGGCACCTTGCTTGAAGGGATCACCCTCTGGGGAGAGCTCAAGCCGGAGCAAACCGTGGAGAAGGTTAAGGAGCGGGCTCTCAAGCTGATGAACTGGTCGATCGCCCGGGGTGTGTTGGCGATCCGCAGCCATGTTGATATCTGTGATCCCGAGCTGACCGCTGTGCAGGCATTACTTGAGGTTCGTGAGCAGATGCGTCCCTACGTCGATCTGCAGCTGGTGGCTTTCCCCCAGGATGGTTACCTGCGTGACCCCAAGGCCAGAGAAAACATGGCCAGAGCACTGGCTATGGGTGTGGACGTCGTCGGCGGTATCCCTCATTTTGAACGAACCATGGCCGATGGTGCCGAATCTCTTCGCCAGCTCTGCGAGCTGGCCTCGAAGCGTGGCCTGCTGATGGATATCCATTGTGATGAATCGGACGATCCACATTCCCGGCATGTCGAGGCGCTTGTGGCTGAAACGGTTCGGACAGGGCTAAAGGGTCGCGTCGCTGGCTCTCACCTGACCTCCATGCATTCCATGGACAACTACTATGTCAGCAAACTTTTGCCGTTAATGGCAGAAGCCGAGCTGAATATAATCTGTAATCCGCTGGTTAATCTTCTGCTGCAGGGGCGTCATGACACCTACCCGAAGCGGCGCGGGTTGACGCGGGTGAAGGAACTTATGGCTGCGGGGATCAACGTCGCCCTCGGTCACGATGATGTTCTCGATCCCTGGTATCCTCTCGGTACGCATGACATGCTCGAGGTCGCGCATATGGGGATACATGCCTTGCACATGAGCGGCAGGCAGGAGATGGAGTCGCTCTTCAACGCGGTCACCTACAATCCCGCAAAAATTATGCAGCTGGAAGGCTACGGTTTGGAACCGGGATGCCGGGCGGATATGGTTGTTCTGCAGGCAAGCGACCCGGTGCAGGCTTTGCGAGTGAAGGCACCACGCTTAAAGGTTGTTCGTGCAGGAAAGGTGATTGCTGAAACGCCGGAGGTTAAAAGTCATGTCTACTTTGATGATAAAGTGGTGGACGTCGACTTCACTTAGAAAAAAATCAACTCTGTTGCTCTACACTAAAAAAGCCCAACAATCATAGGATTGTTGGGCTTTGCTATTTTATCCGTAGTGCGGCTAGTACACCTTTATCAACCAGACCCCGCCGCAGAGCATCAGCACGCCGGCAACGCGGCCAAGATTGATCGGATGGATTGGATAGCCGAGGACGCCAAAGTGGTCGAGGAGCAGCGAGGCGAACATCTGCCCCGCCAGGATCAAGGCGACCATGGCGGTCGCGCCGAGTTTGGGAACCAGAATGATCGTTGCCGTGACGAAAAAGGCGCCCAGCATGCCGCCGAACCAGATCCACCAGGGGTGACCTCCGGCTGAAGCCAGCATCGGCAGAGGGATGCGGGTCGCCAGTGAATAGGTAACCAAAGTCAGCGTGCCAACCGCGAAGGAAATAGTTGACGCAAGGACCGGAGATTTCGTCCAGAGGCCCAGCTGTGCGTTGATGCCGGCCTGGGTTGGAACAGAGATGCCGGCCAGAATCGCCATTAAAATGAAAAGCGTTGTTGATGACATGGTGGTGTCTTTCTTTCGATAACGGGACAGTCCCCACTTGTGGACAGTCCCTAGTCTGTTAAGTCTGCGAGGGTCAGAATCGATTCGATATCGCGCCGTTCCGATTTATTGATAATCACGGCAGCGCCGACCAGTCTCGCTTCGGCCTGCTCAACGATCTGCTCAATCGCCTTGTAGGTGGAACCGATGGCGAAGAAGTCATCGGCAAGCAAAACGCGATCACCGGGCAAGAGGACTTCATTCGAAACATAAAGAGTGGTGGATTCTTCTTTGGTAAAAGAGTAACTCGACGCGGCGAAGAAACCGGTCATGGTCAGTGGCCGTTTCTTTTTGGCGTAAATGAAAGGGATGCCGAGGTGAGTCGCCATGGCCTGAGCGATCATGATGCCGCTGCTTTCAGCGGTGATGATCTTGTCGATAGGGCACTCGGTAAGGCGGCTGGCGAGTTCAGCGCCGATGCGATTCATTAGCAGCGGATCAACCATATGATTGAGAAAGCGATCGACCTTGATGACCTGACCGTTGATTGATCCTTCCTGTCTGATACGTTGCAAAAGTTCCTGGGCGACCTGATTCATTTACGGTCCTCGCGATCGTAGGCCTGGCCGAGACCTTCGGGCTGCTGAGAAGCACCTTTTTGCAAGCGGATGGTGGAGATAACCAGCACCAGAATGGTGAAGAAGTAGGGCAGCATCTGCAGCATATGTACACTCATGGTTGTACCCATGGCCTGGAAGCGCAGCTGCATGGCGGTGATGCCGCCGAACAGGTAGGCTCCGGCCAGCGCCCGGTAGCTCGACCAGGAGGCGAAGATGACCAGCGCTACAGCAATCCAGCCACGTCCGGCGGTCATGTTCTCAATCCACATCGGCGTGGTGGCGAGACTTAAGTAAGCGCCGCCGATGCCAACAATTCCGGAACCAATAGTGACGGCGAGGAAACGGAACAAGAGAACCGGTACGCCGCAGGTGTCAGCCGCCGCCGGGTTTTCACCGACTGTTCTCAATGCCAGTCCCCAACGGGTGCGGGCGAAAAAGAAGGCAATGCCAAATACGAGCAGGAAGCTGAAATAGATCAGCAGGTCCTGGTTGAAGAAGGGTTTGCCAATAATCGGCAGCTGGCTCAAACCGGGGATGGCAACCCGTTCAAAGCCTTTGATGGTCAAGCCGACCATGCCGCGACCGAACAGAGCGGTGATGCCAATGCCGAACATGGTGAGAGCCAGGCCGCTGACGATCTGGTTGCCGCGTAATTGCACGGTGATGAAGGCGTGGATGCTGCCGGCAATCATCGCCGCAGCAAATGCAGCCAGAACGCCGACCAGTAATGAACCGCTGGCCTGGGTGCCCGCGAAACCAGCCAGGGCTCCGATTAACATCAGACCTTCGATGCCGAGATTGATAATGCCTGCCCGTTCGTTGATGATCGCGCCAAGGGTGGCGAAAAGGATCGGGGTGCCGGCCCTGACTGTTGCATCAAGCAGGATCTCAAGCATGGTGATCTCCCTTGACCAGCTTCAGTCGGTTATGAATGAAAAAGTCGGAGGCCAGCAGGAAAAAGAGGATCAGCCCCTGGAACGCATAAACAAAAGCCACCGGCAACTGCCAGGTGAGCTGCAGGCTGTCGCCGCCGACCAAAAGGACACCCATCAGGAAAGAGACGATGACAACACCCAAAGCACTGCGTTTGGCCAACCAGGCGATGATGATCGCGGTGTAACCGTAGCCGGGGGAGATGCCGTGCTGCAGGCGGTGCTGCAAGCCGGCAACTTCTCCAAAGCCGGCGATGCCGGCAATGGCGCCACTTAAGAAGAGCACCGCGAAGATTGCTAAACCGGTTCGCATGCCAGCGTAGCGTGCGGCCTTAGGGTTGCTGCCTATGACCTTGATCTCATAACCCCAGACCGTGCGTTCCATGAAGAGGTACAGCACCAGGGCACAAAACAGCGCCAGAAAGAAACCGCTGTGGAAGCGGGTGTCGAAATATTCAGTCAGTCGGGCCGCGTCGCTGAACTGCGCCGTCAGCGGAAAGTTGTAGCCCTTGGGGTCTTTCCATGGCCCGTAAATCAGATAGTCGACACCGAGAATAGCGATGTAGTTCATCAACAGCGTGACGATGACTTCGTTGACCCGCCAGCGGGCCCGCAAAATTCCCGCAACTCCAGCCCATAGTCCGCCGCAGAGGAACGCGGCCAAGAACATGGCTGTGATCATCACGGGGTGACTCTCAATGCCGGAGAAGAGTGCGACTCCACTGGCACCACAGGCCCCCATGTAGATTTGGCCTTCGGCACCGATATTCCAAATCTGCATACGGAACGCCAGCGAGACGCCGAGGCTGGCGAAGATCAGCGGTGTTGTTTTGACCAGGGTTTCGGAGAGGCCGTAGGTGGAACCTAAGGCCTCCTGGAGGATTTCAAAATAAGCCTGCGCCGGGTTAACGCCTGCGGCCTGGAGCAGGAAGCCGGCGACGAACAGAGCCACCAACACTGAGATGATCGGTGCGATGAACCTGAACAGCTGTGAGGAGAGTTCACGTTTTTCCGTGATCAACTTCATGTCTGTACCTCGCCACTCATCAACAAGCCGATCTCCTCGCGGGTGGTCTCCTGCGGGTCGACGCAGCCGACCAGGCGACCACGAAACATCACCACAATCTCATCGGAAAGTTTGAGTAGTTCGTCGAGATCTTCCGAAATCAGAATTGTGCTCATGCCCTGGTTGGCGCCGTCGATGATGACTTTGTGAACATACTCTGCACTGCCGATATCGAGGCCGCGGGTCGGGTAGAGGGCGACCAGAACGGCTGGCTTTTCCGATAACTCGCGGGCGATGATGACTTTTTGAATGTTGCCACCGGAGAGGTAGCGAACCGGGTTGCCGTCGGGGCCGGCCTTGATGGCAAACTGGTCGATCTTTGCGGTGGCGTTTTTTCGGATGGCGGCGCGATCCTGGAAAATCCAGCGACGAAACAGTTTGGAGTTGAAGTTCTTCATGATCAAGTTGTCACCGACGGTCATGTCGGGAGCAATGCCGATACTTTTGCGGTCTTCCGGGATATGGGCGATGCCGGCGATATAGGAACTTCTTGCCGTGCTGTTGGTGATGTCTTTATCGCCAGCCAGTATCCGGCCGCTGGTCGCTTCTTTAAGGCCAGTGAGGACTTCGGCCAGAGGCTTCTGGCCGTTGCCTGCGACTCCGGCCACACCAAGGATCTGGCCTCTGTAGAGCTTCATGTTGAAATTGTCGAGATCCGCCCGGCCACGGGTATTGCGAACCGAAAGGTTCTTGATCTCAAGGGCCAACTGGTCGCGTTTACAGGCGGGCTTGATCCACATGGGGATCTGGTCTTCGCCGATCATCAAAGAAGCCAGGCGGTTCTCGTCGTACTCCCCGCGCTTTAACGTGACCAGGCTGCAGCCCTTCTTGAGCACGGTGACACGATCGGAAAGCTCCATTACCTCGCGCATCTTGTGGGAGATAAAAAGGATGCTCTTGCCCCGGTCACGGAGGCGGGTCAAAACCTCAAAAAGACGTGCGCTTTCCTGGGGCGTCAGAACGGCTGTCGGCTCGTCCAGAATCAGCAGGCGGCAGTCGCGGGCCAGCAGCTTGATCAGCTCGATCCACTGCTGGGCGCCGATCGACAGCTTCCAGACCGGGTCATCCAGGTCGAGGTCAAGCTCAAGGTCGTCGAGGATTGTTTGCACCTGCTGTTTATATTTTTTTTTCGAGAAGAGCAGGGGAACACCGTCCAGTGCCAGGAGGATGTTCTCAAAAACCGTATGGGCAGGCACCAGCATGAAGTGCTGGTGAACCATGCCGATGCCCACGGCCAGGGAATCCCGCGGGCTGTTGAAATGAATCGGTGCGCCGTCAAACAGAATCTCACCCCGATCCGGGCGGTAAAGCCCTGTCAGGACATTCATCAGGGTACTTTTGCCCGCGCCGTTCTCGCCAAGCAGTGTGTGGATTTCACCCGGAGCAATAGACAGAGAGATGTCGTCCAAGGCGACGACGCCAGGAAAAGTCTTGCGGATATTCTGGATCTGCAGAAGATTGCTCATAACACCAATAGGTTTAACGCAAAGACGCAAAGAGAACCATTATTATAGTTTAGAACCTTTGAGGTAAAGGGGTTTTGTCTAAATAAAAAGAGGCACAGACCAAAGTTTTCGGTACGTGCCCCTGTTCATAAAGAGGTTGATTTGCTTAAGTTTCTGGTTTGGAAACCAGCAGTTTTTCGCAAGGTCAAGGAAATCAAGCGTTTGAGCAGAGGCGTAGTGCTTTACGCCGCACAATCAAATGTGCAGATTGACGCCGAGGTTGCGGAAAAGGGCGGTTCCCAGACAGAAACTACTTGGGAATGGTGCCCTGAACGCCCTTGACGAAGTAGCTCATGCCGAGGAGTTCGCCATCGTTATGGGTGCTGCCTGCGGCCACCTGGAGTTTGCCGTCCTGGTCTTTAATCGGGCCGGCGAATGGGTGCAGGGTGCCGGCTTTGATGGCCGCCGTTTTTTCAGCGATCAGCGCTTTGACGTCGGCAGGCACCTTGTCGTTAAGCGGAGCAAGCTGAACCAGGTCCTCTTTCATGCCCCACCAGATGGATTCTGTCTTCCAGGTGCCATCTTTAACTTCCTGAGCGATCTTCGAGTAGAGCGGGCCCCAGTTCCAGACCGGCGCGGTGAGGAAGGCGTTGGGGGCGAACTCGCGCATGTCGGAATTGTAGCCAATAACGTAAGCGCCGCGAGCTTCAGCCGCCTGCAGGGTGGCTGGAGCGTCCTGGTGCATGGTCAGCACATCGGCGCCAACATCAAGCAGGCTGTCGGCGGCGTCACGCTCGACACCTGGGTCGAACCAGGTCTGGGTCCAGACGACGCGAACCTGTGCGTCCGGGTTGACGCTCTGTACGCCGAGGGTGAAAGCGTTGATGCCGCGGATAACTTCGGGGATCGGGAAGGCGGCAACGTAGCCGATGATGTTCTTCTTGGTCATCTTGCCGGCAACGATACCGGAGAGGTAGCGGGGCTCATACATGCGACCGAAGTAGTTGCCAACGTTCTCGGCTGACTTGAAGCCTGAACAGTGCATGAAGACCACGTCCTTGTTGCGTTTGGCAACGTCCAGGGTCGCGTCCATGTAGCCGAAGCTGGTGGTGAAGACCAGGTTATGGCCCTTGCGCACCAGACCATTGATAACGCGAGCGGATTCGGCACCTTCAGGAACGGATTCAATATAGGTGGACGGTTCGACAAACGAGAGTTTCTCCATCTCCTTGCGGCCCAGGTCGTGAGCATAGGTCCAGCCGGCGTCACCGACCGGTCCGACGTAGATAAAGCCGGCTTTGATCTTCTTGTCGTTTGCCTCGGCTGTTGTCGCCAATTGGGGCAGGATCATCAGTATGGCAAGAGCCAAAAAAGCAAATCTTTTCATCGTCATGTCCTTTCAAAAGTCAGGGTAGAGTGTTGGGCCAAGGTTTCTTCTACCCTACCCCCGAAACCATGTCAAACCAAAACCAGACTGGGTCAGAAGGCTCACCTTTTTGTTGCCTGACAAAGTGGTCTTCGGGAAAAAGCCGACCGCGGTCGGCTTTTGTCTTGACATAACCTTTTTGAGGTGTAAAATCTCGACCGCAGTCGACTTTAAATGGAGGTTCTTATGTCTGGAGTCCGTGAACAGAAAAAAAAGCAGACACGCAAGGCGATCATCGATGCGGCGGTCAAACTCTTTACCGAAAAGGGCTTTGAACAGACCAGTATGGATGAACTGGCCCGCGCTGCGGGTGTTGGTAAGAGTACAATTTACGGCTATTTCAAGGCGAAGGAAGAGGTTCTTCTGGCTTATTGCGAGGCTGAGCTCGAATTTGCTTTCGCCGCGTTGGATCGCAAGGTCGACGAAGAGGCCTCCCTGGTTGACCAGCTGGTTGCTCACATGATGGGACAGATTACCTTTGTCACGGAGAATCGAGAGTTTGGTCGCATCTTCGCCCGCGAGATGACCTTCCCCGGCGAGAAGACCCGCTTGAGGAGCCGCGATCTTGACATGCGCTACATGAACAAGCTCGGAGAAGTCCTGGGCCGGGCGCAGCTTCGCGGAGAGCTCCCTGCGGAGAGTGAGCTTTTGCTCTTGATCGCCCATCTGCACGCACTCTATATTCTGGTTCTGTCGACCATTTACAGTGGCGATGTGACGAGCCTGGAAAATGCAAAAATATTCTGCCGCTCACTTGTCCTGCAGGCTCTGCACGGTCCGGCTGCGATAGCCCAGGCCCCGGTGGAAGTTCAAGCCGGTTGGCAAGGGTTGAGGCAGCAATTTTTAGAACAGCGCAAGCTCGAAATGTGAGGACAATCATGCGAAAGATAATCATAGCCCTGATCCTGCTGGCCTTCTCAACTACGAGTTTTGCCGAGACTGAAACCCTTAGTCTGCAGCAGGCTTTGGCTCTGGGTCTTCAATACAATTTTGATCTGCAGATCTCACGCCTCGATGTGGAGCGAGCTGACGCTGGCATCATGGCTGAAGAAGGTCGTTTTGATGTCCTGGCCGAGTTGGGAATTGGGGTCAGCCGTAGCGAACTTCCTGTGGATGTGGATTCAGCGGTTATTGCTGATGATCTTATTATTACAGATCAGGGCAGTGCCGAGGCGGCATTGAGTAAAACCTTTGTCACCGGTTTAGAAACACGTCTCAGCCTGATTGGTGAGAGTAATGACACGGACGCTCTGGCCGATCGACTTGATCCCGCCTATCGGACTTACCTAGTTCTTGATTTCACTCAGCCTTTGCTTAAGGACATGGGTATCGATATCAACACTGCTAGTTTGCAGGTTGCCAAAACACGACAGCAGCAAGCTGCTCTCGGCTACCTGGCTCAGGCTCAACAACTCGCAACTGAAATAGAGCGGGCGTACCTGGACCTGGTGCAAGCCGATGAGGAGTCTCGCTACGCAATCCTTGCCCGCGATCTGGCGCAGGAACTGCTCGATGGCAACCAGCGAAAATTTAACGCCGGCCTCATACCCGTTACCGAAGTCAACGAGGCCCGCTCGGCCATGGCCGGTCGCGAGGGAAATATGCTTCTCAGCGAACAACGGATGACCCTTGCACGTAATCAACTCCTTGAATTGATCGAACAGGGCGATGCGCAATTGCCAGAGAGCTGGCAGCCCCATTTACCTGAGGTTGCAGAGGAAGAAGAACCGGCCCTGACAGAGGCCCTTGCAATTGGGTTTGCAAAGCGACCGGATCTGCAGCAGGCGCGGTTGGAGATTGAGAACCGTAAGATCGCCCTGGTTTATGCCGATAATCAGCTTTTGCCCAGCCTCAATCTTGAGGCCAGCCTCGGGGTCAATGGCCTCTCTGGAGACGGCGATGAGGCTCATTACGATGGCCAATGGTATCGTTCAGCAAGTCGGGCTTTAAACCAGGATGGTCACCGCTGGTATGCCGGCTTGCGTTTCAGCGTGCCCTTGCAGAACCGCTCCGCAAAAGCTCAATATCGGGATGCCGCAGCACAGGACAAACAGTCTATCTATCGCTTGCGCCGTGCCGAAATCTCGGTAGAAACCGTAATTCGTTCGGCACATGCCGTTCTCGATCTGGGCAAAGAACGCCTGGAGGTCGCAAAGCGCTACGCTACTCTGGCACAGACCACGCTGGAGCAGGAAACCCGTCGTTTGCAGGAGGGGCTGTCCAACAGTTTCCGGGTCCTGACCTTTCAGAATGCTCTGGTGGATGCGAAGGTCCGCGAAGTGGCAGCAAAAACCGATTACTACCGGGCCCAGGTCAGCTTGTATGAGGCCATGGGCACCAATCTTGAACGCTATAATATTGTCGCGGCCTTGCCGCCTGAAGGAGCTACACCATGAGCGCATTTCGAAATCTGGTCCTCTTGAGTCTCTGCCTACTGCCTCTAATAGTGGGCTGCGGAGATGACTCATTGAGTGAAACAAATTCGGACGCGCAAGCGACGGATAATGAAAAGGCAACCTCGGTCAAAGTGATGGTTGTTACGGCTCAAGATCTTGAAGAGCGCTTCAGCTTACCAGGTTCTCTGTACGCCTGGGAGGATCTGACCCTTGCTGCAGAGATTGCCGGGCCGGTCGATTGGGTCGGCCCCGAGGAGGGCGAGATGTTGACCTCCGGTCAAAAGATTATGACGATCGATTCCGTGAGCCAGAAGGCCAACCTGGAGCGCAACCGGGTTGATGCCGAGATCAAGGAGAAGGCGATGCAGCGGTTACAACGTCTGGTGGCCGAAAACCTGGTCAGTCAACAGGAATACGATAATAGCTTAACAGCATATGAGGCGGCCCGGCAGAATCGGAAGCTTGCCAGCATTGCTTTGCAGAAAAGCATCATTAAGGCCCCGGTCGCCGGCGTTCTCGATGTTCGCATGGTGGAACGCGGCGAATATGTAAAAGCCGGAGACCCTGTGGCACTGGTGGTGCAGGTGGATCGCCTCAAGGTGCTGATCGATGTGCCGGAAAAAGACGTTCGTTATTTCCACCCCGGTGAAGAGGTGAGCGTTGTTCAGGCCCAAATCGACACCGGGGAAGAGATCCATCGCAGCGGCAAGCTGGTGCATCTGGCGTACAAAGCCGACCCGCTGACCCGCACCTACCTGGCCAAGGTCGAGGTCGATAATCAGGATCGACAGTTGCGCCCCGGTATGATCGTGCGCATCGATGCCTTGCGGCGAGAACTCAAAGGTGCGATTGCAATCCCTCTCTATGCAGTGGTTGATCTCGATGGCCGCAAGGTGGTCTACGTCGAAGCCGAAGGGCAGGCACGGCTGCGTCCGGTGAAGATTGATCGCGTGATCGGTGACCAGGCTGTCCTCCTGGAGGGCTTGAGTCTTGGTGAAAAATTGATTATCAAAGGACATCAGCTGTTGGCTGATGGCGCCAAAGTGAAAGTCGAGGCTGATTGATATGCTGATCTCCAATGCCGCAATCAGGCAGCGCAGTACGGTCTTTGCTTTGATGCTGATCATTATCGTGGTCGGAATCTACAGCTATGCCACCCTGCCGCGCGAGTCGACACCCGATATCACCATCCCCTACGTGCTGGTGGTGACTACCTACGAGGGGGTGTCGTCAAGCGATATCGAATCGCTGATCACCAACCCGATCGAGCGTAAACTACGCGGCCTGAAAAACGTTGAAGAGGTACGTTCGGTGAGCGCCGAGGGTTCCTCGATGATTACCGTCGAGTTTATCCCCGAGGTCGATATCGACGACGCCACCCAGTGGGTGCGTGACAAGGTTGACCAGGCCAAGGGTGACCTGCCCGCTGATCTGGAAAATGATCCACAAATCCTCGAAGTCAACCTGGCCGAGTTCCCGGTACTGATGGTTGCGGTTTCCGGTGAAGTCTCGGAAACGCTCCTTAAAGGTGTTGCCGAGGAACTCGAAGAACATATTGAAGAGATTCCCGGCGTACTCGATGTGGTCTTGACCGGCGGTCGTGAAAACCAGGTGCGCGTAGAGATCGATCCTGACCGCATGGCCGCTTACCGGGTCTCCTTCAACGAGGTCGTCACAGCGGTGGCCCGCGAGAACGTCAATATCCCTGGCGGCAGCATCGACATCGGTCAGGGTAAGTATCTGCTGCGTATCCCCGGGGAATTTACCGATCCTGCACAGATCGACAATCTGGTGATGGTGGTCCGCGACGGCAAGCCGATCTACTACAAGGATATGGCGACCATCGATTTCACCTTTGAAGACGCGAAAAGCTACGCGCGTCTCAATGGTAAGCCGAGTGTGACTCTGGCAGTCAAGAAGCGCACCGGCGAGAATATCATCGAGCTGACCGACCGGGTCTTTGCCCTGCTTGAATACGCCAAGCCGTTGATGCCGGAAGGGGTCGAACTCTCGGTGACCCTCAACCAGTCCAAAGATATCCGCAACATGGTCTCGGAGCTGGAGAACAACATCCTCACCGGTCTGCTCCTGGTGATCTCGGTGCTCTTCCTCTTCCTCGGTCTGCGCAACTCTTTCTTTGTTGCCCTGGCGATTCCTTTTTCCATGCTGATGTCGTTTTCGATTATTCAGGCGCTCGGTATGACTCTCAACATGGTCGTACTCTTCAGTCTGATGCTGGCGCTCGGTATGCTGGTCGATAACGCCATTGTTATCGTCGAAAATATCTACCGCCACATGCAGGAAGGCAAAAACCGGGTTGATGCTGCACGGATCGCGGCGAGTGAGGTCGGTTGGCCGGTGATCAGTTCGACGCTTACCACCCTCTGTGCCTTTTTCCCCATGACCTTCTGGCCGGGGTTGATGGGCGAGTTCATGAAATTCTTACCCCTGACCCTGATTATCACACTCACCTCTTCGCTGTTTGTCGCACTGGTGATTAACCCGACCGTCTGCGCGACCTTCATGCGCGTGAAAAAAGGTGAGGTGCAGCCGGACGTTGAGCGGACTCGTATCGTGCGTTTTTACAAGAGGGTGCTGCAATGGGCGCTAAAGCATCAGGGCGCGACGATTGGTCTCTCCGTGGCTGTGTTGCTGGTTATCTGCGGCATCTTTGGCGGCATGGTCAGTGCCAAGATTCTCGGCGTCGAACTCTTTCCTGATACTGAGCCGAACCGGGCCTTTGTAGAAATCAAAGCTCCCGAAGGCACCGGTCTGAACACTTCCGATGACTATGCACGCATCGTTGAAAAAGTAGTGGCTCCTGAACAGGACGTTAAGTACACGATTGCCGAAATCGGTGTCGCGCCGAGCGGCGAAGCCGGTTCCGACAGTGGCGGTCAGTCAAATATGGCCAAGGTCTCTCTGGAGTTTGTCGACAGTGACGATCGTCATGAGTCTTCCGATCTGGTTCTCAACCGGGTGCGTAATGCCCTGAGCAATTTCACCGGTGCGGAAATCAAGGTCGAGAAAGAAAAAGAAGGGCCGCCGACCGGAGCGCCGGTAAGCATCGAAGTCAGTGGCGAAAATGTCGTCGTGCTGGAAAGCCTGGTCAACCAGGCTCGCGAAAGAATTAAAGGCATCCCGGGTCTCGTCGATCTCAAGGATGACTTTGCGCGGGCCAAGCCGGAGATCCGTGTTCTGGTGGATCGTGAAAAAGCCACTCTGTTAGGGCTCTCTACAGCGGATATCTCGGTGTTGGTCAAGGCAGCCATCAGTGGCAGCAAGATGGGGGTTTACCGTCAGGGCAAGGATGAGTACGATATCATCGTGCGTCTTCCGGAAGAGCGTCGTCAGTCAATCGCAGACATCGAGAGCCTGCTGGTGCCGACCAACATCGGTTCACCGGTCCCTTTGACGACGGTGGCAAAATTGGAGATAGGAGCCGGCTTCGGCTCGATTCGTCACATTGATCAAAAGCGGGTGGTGACTATCTCTGGTAATACCACCGGTCGTAACAGCAACGATGTCCTTGTCGATGTGCAAAACGCTTTGTCGGGCATCGATCTGCCTGGCGGCTACCGCATCGATTATTCCGGTGAACAGGAAGAGCAACAGAAAGCCTCCGCTTTTCTCGCCAAGGCTTTTGTCATCGCTCTGTTCCTGATTGTGCTGGTGCTGATTACTCAGTTCAACTCGATCTCGCAGACCTTTATCGTTATGACCAGCGTGGTTCTCTCCTTGTCAGGTGTTTTTCTCGGCCTGATCCTGACCATGACCAACTTCGGTATTATAATGACCGGGATCGGTGTGATCTCGCTGGCTGGCGTGGTGGTCAACAATGCCATTGTCCTGATCGATTACATCAACCAGCTGCGACGGCAGGGGGTGGAACTCTACGACGCACTTCTGCGTGCCGGCCTGGTCCGTTTCCGGCCGGTTATGCTGACTGCTATTACCACCATCCTCGGTCTGCTACCGATGGCGGTTGGTGTCAGCTTTGATTTCCGCAACCTCTCAATGATCGTTGGTGGTGCATCCGCCCAGTGGTGGGGGCCGATGGCTGTTGCTGTCATCTTCGGACTCGCAATCGCTACTTTGTTGACCCTGATCGTCGTGCCGGTTCTTTACGCGGTCTTCGCTCGTATCAAGGAACACATGGCCAAGCGTCTTAATGTCGAGACTCAAATATAATAGAAAGGGGACTGTCCCTTTGTGGACTGTCCCCGGATTAACAAGTAGTATGTTGCCATAATTCTATGACTCAAAATATCGACATCACATATATGCAGGCTGCTATGGCAGAAGCCGATATTGCGCTCTCTCTCGGTGAAGTGCCAATCGGTGCTGTCATCGTCTTCGAAGGCGAGATCATCGGCCGTGGCCACAACCTGCGTGAAACCAGCAACGATCCGACCACCCACGCCGAGATGGTGGCAATTCGTCAGGCCGCCGAAAAGATCGGTCACTGGCGGCTGCTTGAAACAACGCTATATGTAACTTTGGAACCATGCGTTATGTGCATGGGCGCGATCATCCTGGCGCGTATCCCTCGCCTGGTTTATGCCTGCCGCGATCCACGTGCCGGGGCTGTTGGGTCGATTTATGATTTCGCTCAGGATGAACGCTTCAATCACAAAGTCGAAGTCACCGAAGGTGTGCTTGGTGAAGAATGCAGCCAGATGTTGAGCGGCTTTTTTAAAGAATTAAGAGCTGGAAAAAAATCGAAAAAGACTTTATAAAGGTTCTCCCATTTAAAGGCGGTAACTGGTGACTGGTTGGATAGTGACTGGTTAAAGTCAGGGAACATGGTTCATCAGAGCAGATAAAAACCCCTGGAGGGGTGTCCGAGCGGCCGAAGGTGACAGACTCGAAATCTGTTGTACGTTTACGCGTACCGTGGGTTCAAATCCCACCCCCTCCGCCATAATATCAAGGGCTTAGCCATCAATGGTTAGGCCCTTTGTTTTGCCTTTTTTCTGGTTCGTAGCTGCGGGTGGAAATAAAAGTGGAAACATTCATCTCTGCATATACATTGAAATGCAAGCCCCCCCCATGGGTACCCCAGACCCCCTCTGCCATAGAGCATCCTAAAAAAGATAAACTCCCCCATTTACAATGTCTCAATTTTTTGAAGTTCACTTTTTGGAAATGAGTTTTTTCTGTTAACTGATTTTCTGATTACCAAAGGTCTCTGGGGTCGTTTCAAAAAAGGATAAGATGAATTTTCTAAAGAGATGTGAGCCTTGGCAGGGTTTACTGTAAATCCTAAGGATTTACAGGAATCAGTTGCGGGAGGCCTTATGGGGACAAGCTTTCAACAATTTGGAGTTTTCCTGTTTATCGTGACTTATAGGAACGGTTTTTTCTACAGTCCACATTCACATTCGGTCACAGATTTGGTCAAGGCATTACAAACCCTTTAAAGGAACCTGCTTAACGCATAAGCAACAGGCTCAGCGCCATAACTAGCATCCCTGCGATCAAACCGAATAGACTATCGTGCCCTTTGCCATAAGCGCGGCTGGTTGGTAGAAGTTCATCAAGACTGATATAGACCATAATGCCTGCGACACCGCCAAAAAGTATCCCCATTACCTGTGGTGGGATAACACCGGAATCGCCGCCAAAGAAGAAGAGTAGTCCTATGTAGGCAAGTCCAGCCCCGATAGGTTCGGCAACGCCGGAGAGGAAGGAGTAGAAAAAAGCTTTTTTGCGATCACCGGTGGCGTAAAAGATTGGTACCGATACACAGACTCCTTCAGGGATATTGTGCAGAGCAACGGCGATGGCGATGGCTACACCTAGGGTAGGGTCTTGCAGTGCAGCAAGGAAGGTCGCTAAACCCTCTGGGAAGTTGTGTATACCTATAGCGAGGGCGGTGAAGAGTCCCATCCTCATCAATTTACGTTGTGATCCGTGGTCGTGGCCACCGAACTCCAGGTCTTTTTTTGGGGTATCGTGGATGGACTCAAAGTCGGGTAGAGGTGCACCGGAGTTTTTCAGTGGGGCCAGCTCCTCTTCAGTGTGAGTTTCATGAGGATTGTCAGCAGAAGGGATAAGGTTATCAATCAAGGCGATCAGTAATATGCCAGAAAAGAACGATCCGGCATTTATCCAGTGTCCCCAGTAGTTACCGTAGGCCTCCACCAGTGCGTCGGTCCCTTTGACGAAGATTTCAACAAAGGAGACGTAGAGCATTACCCCCGCAGAAAATCCGGTGGAGATGGAGAGGAATCGGTAGTTTGATCGTTTAGCAAGAAAAGCTATAGCGCTACCTATGCCGGTTGCTAAACCTGCAAAGATGGTGAGTCCAAACGCGATCCAAACATTCTCCATATTGAAAAGCTCCTGATGAGTAGTTTGTGGCTGTCAATTGTACACGATTTTTTTGATGTTAAATCATGGAAATTGTCAATAGTGTTATCAGTGGGGGTACGGTTCATAAATATAGGTTACCTATGTTCTTGACTCGTACATGAGTCCCATAAGCTGTGTTATTGGCTTTAGCTGTCTGGATTCAGTGAGAAACTGCCAATCCTTAGAAACCCTGCATTCCAGTAAAAAAGGTCACCAAGGCATAAACCCTGGTGACCATAGTTTTGTGTATTAAAGAGCTTCCTGAATACCTCTATCAATAAGAAGCCGTTTTTCTTCTTAGAAGTCGGGACTTTTAAGAACCCAGACGCTTACAGTTTTCTTCTGCCTAGTTTTGGGTTTGAGATAGCCTAGTGACTTCTGTAGAAGTTTGAAACGGCCCATTCCTTAAATGCATAGTCAGCAGGAAAAGTGATTTTGGGCACCGCCGGTACCACCTACCGACAACAAGCTTAAGATCATGACGCTGTAGCGTTCGGAAGCATCACCTCTGTGGCATAGTTGCCATAAGCCTAGTCAAAAGTTGTCAAAAACACACAAAAGAGAAGCTGCCTAAGTTTAAGAATAGTCCTACCAAAGTTTAAGAATAGTCCCGCCAAAGATTTTTCAGCAGGTCATTTCAGGGGTTTGAATACTCCCGCCCAAACCTTGGCATCAACTTCGCAAGCACAATCCAAAAGAAACAAATATTAAAAAGGAAAAGGGCGCAGACAACTATCTTCCCCACCGTGACATCGGACAACCAAACCCAAAATGAAAAACTCAATCAAACTGCTTTCCCTGTGCATTTTTTTGTTCATCGCTACAGTCAGCCAGGCCTCAGCACAAAATGTTACCTTGACCTGGGACCAAAACATTGAACCAGAGGTTGTCGGCTATAATATCTATTACCGGACCGACACTCCCACTTTCCCGTTTAACGGTACAAGCCTGTCAGAAGGGGCTTCGCCGATTGCAGTTGACGGCTTAGCCAACACCTCTCTGCCGATCGATCTGCCGGATGACGGTAACGTCTACTATTTCACAGTTACGGCCGTTACTGATGCAGGCATTGAAAGTGGTGTCTCGACCATTGTCGCTAGTGAATGGATCCCCTATCTGCTTGCCCCGAATAACAATACTGCCACCGACACGG